>JBIQKA010000004.1:0-9149 GCA_044507075.1 Myxococcales bacterium | reverse complement strand
GACATGGACTCGGGTACGGGCGAGGACATGGACGCCGGTGCCGACGCGTCCACGGACGCAGGCGACGCCGGTGCGGGCGACGCAGGCGAGGAGTCCGACGCCAGTGATGGATCATCCGACGCGAGCGTGGATCCCGATGCAGGCGAGCCCGATTCGGGTAGCGTCGAGCCCGCGTGCGGCGAGGTCAAGGGCGCCAACAACACCTACCTGGGCAACAGCTGCAAGTTCGTGGTGACCTGCCAGGATCCCGCGGACAAGGAGGACGACTTCATCGAGGCCTGCGTGCTCCTCGAGAACGAAGAAGAGAAGAACCGTTGTTGCGTGGGCGAGGAAAATCAAGAGCAGACCTGCCGCGCCGCGGACGCCGTGGATCAAGCTCCGCCCACCGGCGTCGGGAAATGCGACGTCGAGGCGTCCTGCGACGGCCCCGAGGACTGCCCGGAGGACGCCTCGCAGTGCTGCATGAACAACGAAAACCTCACCGGCAATGCCATCGGCTGCTCAGCGAGCTGCACCAAGCCGACCCGCACGCTGTGCCACAAGGACGCGGACTGCCCGGCCACCCATCGTTGCGAGGCGGGGTTCGATCACAACTTCGGCATCCCCGTTGGCACCCAGCGCGTCGCCCTGTGGTGGGGCTTCTGCCACCCGAAGTGAGTGCACATCCCATGGCGCCGTACGTACGCGCGCCCGCATCGTGAGGCCCGGATGCGCCCTTTGACCAGGGCCGCACCCGGGCCGTTGCCGGTGCTGTACCAGGATGACGTGCTGGTCGTGGTCAACAAGCCAAGCGGCCTTGCGGCCCACCGAGGCTGGTCCGACGAGGACGGGGACTACGTGCTCACGCGCGTGCGCGACGCCGTCGGCCAGCGTGTGCATCTCGTCCATCGCCTCGACCGCGCCACGAGCGGGGCCATCTTGCTCGTGCGCGGCAGCGAGCTGGTGGAGCCCTTGCAGCGCGCGTTTCAGGAGGGGAGGGTGGACAAGCGTTACCTCGCGCTGGCGCGCGGCGCGATGCCCGAGCACACCGTGGTCGACTACGCCATTCCCCGCGGCGAAGACGACAAGCGGGATCGTGTGGACGCCCGTACCGAGTTTCGCCTGCTCGCCATGTACGCCGGGCGCTACTCCTGGGTCGAGGCCCACCCGACCACCGGCCGTTTGCACCAGATTCGGCGCCACCTCAGGCACATCTTCCGGCCCATCATCGGCGACACGACCTACGGAGACGGCAAGGAGAACCGCCTCTTTCGTGAGCGCTTCCAGCTGCGCAGGCTCGCGCTCCACGCCAGCTCGCTCACCTTTCCCCATCCCGTTTCCGGCGCACAGATCCGCGTCGTCGCGCCCTTGCCCGAAGACCTCGAAGGTCCGTTGCGGGAGATGGGCCTCGTCCCTGCGTGAACGCGCGCGAGACCGGCTTGGCGGCGCGCGAGAAATCGTTCACCTTCACGGGGTGTCTCAACCCGACGAACCGGAGATCTTGCGCGACGCCTGGGCGAGGCTGGGTCACGACGACGAGATCGTGAGCGCCCTGGAGACCAGCGCCGGCGTCTCCACGAACCGCGTTTATCGCTTGCTCCTCCAGAGCGGGCGCAGCGTGTTCGCCAAGCTCTCCTCCTATGGCTCCTACGTCCACTTCCGCCAGGACCACGCCCGTATCCGCCAGTGGATCGATCTGCTCGCGGACGGCTCGTACGGCGCGTTCATGGCCCCGGTCCTGCTCAAGGACGGCAAGGTGTTCACCTACGAGCACGCCGGCGAATGGGTGGTGTTCTACGGGGAGGCGCCGCACCGCGGCTTGCTCCCTCGCCAGCTGACCGACGAACACGTGGAGAACCTGGGGCGCGAGATGGCCCGCTTTCACCGCGCATCGGCCGAGATCGCGGGCAAGCTCGCGCCCACCTGGCAGTCGCTCGGTTCGGACGTGGCGACCCTCTACGATCAGATGTTGCGCGCGGCCACCTACGAGAGGCGGGGGCTCACGCGCGAGCACGCGCAGCTCGTCCGACATCACTGTGACGCGTTCTTCAGCGAATCGGAGAAGCTCGGTTATCACGGCTTTCAGAAGATGCCGGTGCTGATCGACTGGAACCGCGGCAACTTCTCGGTGGCCTACGACGAGGAGGGCTTCAAGCTGTTCAGTCGCTGGGACTACGATTGGTTCCGCATCGAGCCGCGCATGATGGACTTCTACTTCTTCTGCCGCGTCGTGCGCGAAGAGGGCGACCAGACCGTGTTCAGCTACACGGCCGCGCCCTTGCTCGAGCCCCGCTTTCAACGTTTTTTGCGCGCCTATCACGCGGTCTTCCCGCTGACCGAGAATGAGGTGCGCTTCCTCCGGGAGGCCTACCGCTTCTTCATCCTCAATTACGTGCTGCGCACTGGTGAGCACTTCTTCGTGCCCGAGATCTGCGCGCGGATCTCGCGCGAGGCCGTGACGCGCTACCTGCCCGAGGTCGAGACGCTGGACCTGTCTCCGCTGGTCGATTCCCTGGCTTGAGGGTCGTAGCAAGACCAAGGGGCCTTAAATGGCGAACGCCGCCTTCCGCGGGGGAAGCGGCGCTCGTGTGACCATGGAGGCCGAGATCAGCCGCAGGTCGTCTCGACGATCAACCGGCAGACCGTGTACGGATCCATGTTCGCGTTGGGACGACGGTCCTCGAAGTAACCCTTGCCCTCGGCCTTGGTGGCGAGCGGGATGCGGATGGAGGCGCCGCGATCGGACACGCCGTACTTGAACTGCTTGTAGGAGCAGGTCTCGTGCTTGCCGGTGAGGCGCTTCTCGATGCCGTGGCCGTAGTTGGCGATGTGCAGCTCGGTCTTCTCGCCGAGCCTCTTGCAGGCCTCCTCGATGACCTTGTAGCCGCCCTCTTCGCGCATGGGCTTGGTGCTGAAGTTGGTGTGGCAGCCGGCGCCGTTCCAGTCACCGGGCCAGGGCTTGGCGTCGAGGGTGATGTCCACGCCCTCGTCCTCGGCGATGCGCTTCAGCAGGTAGCGGCCCATCCAAAGATGGTCGCCCGCCTCGACGAGGCCGGCCGGACCAATCTGAAACTCCCACTGACCGGGCATGACCTCGGAGTTGATGCCGGAGATCTTGAGGCCCGCCGCGATGCAGGCGTCCATGTGCTTTTCAACGATGTCGCGGCCCACGATCTCGGTGGCGCCGACGCCACAGTAGTACGGCCCCTGCGGAAGGGGGTTGCCCTTCTCGGGGAAGCCGTAGGGCCGGCCGTTCTTGAACATGGTGTATTCCTGCTCGAGGCCGAACCAGGGGTCGAGATCCTTGTACTTGGCGAGCGTGGCGACCGCGGCGGCGCGGGTGTTGGTGCGGTTGGGCTTGCCGTCGGCGTCGTAGACCTCGCAGAGCACGAGGAGGTTCTTGCCGCCACGGATGGGATCCAGGACCGTGAACACGGGCTTGAGCACGCAGTCGGACGCGTGGCCCTCCGCCTGACCGGTCGAGGAGCCATCGAAGCCCCAGTCGGGGAGCTTGCTGCCTTCGGGCAGGATCTTGGTCTTGGAGCGCAGCGTCGGAGTTGGCTCGGTGCCGTCGATCCAGATGTACTCAGCCTTGATCAAACCCATGGTTCCTTCTCCTCACGTTGAACGCGTTCGGCCGGGCTCTGGCGAACGGACTGAATCGCGTCATAAACCCCGACGCGATACCTGGGGCTCGGGTCCCCTTGCGAAATCGGGGGCAATGTAGCTCCACTTGAGGGGGCGAGAAGATCTTTTTCGCCGTTTCAATGCGCTTTTCTCCGTTTGTTTCTGCGTGGTTTCTGACCTTGGTCAACGGTCTTTCTGAACCCGCGCCGAGCCGCCACTCACAGCCTGGAAAGGGTCGCGCGGGCCCCCCAAGCGAGCCAAGGCCCGGATCGCGTTCGAGTGCCTGGCAGCCCGACAGTGGCCCACGCTCGCCGACACCCAAGGGGGTGGGCCCCAGCGTCGCCGCCCGCTTTCCCTGTCGGGACGGGGTAGCTCGCGTTCACCTCCTCAAGTTAACATTCCCGCCTCGGGGAGTCAGGCATGCTGGTTGAAGCGTTTGGACTGTCGGATGTGGGGCGGGTGCGTGAGCACAACGAGGACTACTACAAGCTCGACCCGAGCATCGGCTTGCACGTGGTCTGCGACGGAATGGGCGGCCACGCCGCGGGCGAGGTCGCGTCTGACACCGCGGCCAACAGCATCCAGCGCTTCCTGCTCGAACAGAAGGAGATCCTGGCGTCCTTCGACGGCAGTGAGAAGCAGTCGCAGGAGATAGCCAACCTCTTGAACGAGGCCGTGATGTACGCCTCGAAGACCGTCTTCGACGTCGCCGCCTCGGACACGGGGAAGCACGGCATGGGGACCACCTGCGTGGTGCTGCTCACGCTCGGCGACAAGGGCTGGATGGCGAACGTCGGCGACAGCCGGCTCTACCTCGCGCGAGACAAGAACCTCTATCAGCTCAGCACCGATCACAACTTCATGAACGAGGCGGCCGCGCAGGGCCTGATGACGCTTGAGCAGGCTGCCCAGAGTCCCCACGCGAACGTGCTCACGCGCGCGGTCGGAGCGCAGCCCTCGGTGTGTGCGGACATGCTGGTGTTCGACATCTTGGCGGGCGACACCTTTCTGCTCTGCAGCGACGGGCTCCACGAGTACACCAAGGACGCCGAGGAGCTGTGCGCGATGCTCTCGGTGGACAACCTCGCGAACATCCCGAAGAACCTCGTGAACAAGGCGCTCGAGGGCGGCGGCCACGACAACATCACGGCCGTCATCGTGCGCGTGGTGGGCCAGGAGCCGCGCCAGAGGGAGCGCAAACAATCGATCACGCAGGGGCTCGAGGCGCTCAAGGACATCGAGCTCTTCCGCGACCTCACGATGGCCGAGCTGGTCAAGGTCTACAACATGTTCAGCACCATCGAGGTCGCGCCCGGCGCCCACGTGATCTCCGAGGGAGACAAGAGCGAGCATCTCTACGTGGTGGTGGAAGGCGTGGTGGAGGTGGCCCGCGAGGGCGCCAAGATCGCAGCGCTCGGCCCGGGCACCCACTTCGGAGAGATGGCGTTGCTCAACCAGCGCGCGCGTTCGGCCACCGTGACCGCCCTGCAGGGCACGAAGCTGCTGCGCCTGGACCGCAACGACTTCCAGGGGCTGATGGCCTACGACCCCGGGATCGCCAGCAAATTCCTGTGGAAGTTCGCGCAGACGCTCAGCTTGCGGCTCGACGACGCATACCTCGCGCGCGACGTGCGCATCGGCCGGCAGACCATGGGCCTTGGGGAGTACCCGAGCAACCGCCCGAGCCTTGAGAAGAAGCGTTAGCGTCTTCGGGTTGACCGCGACTTCAGCGCTCCACGGTGAGCGTTCGAGTGCCCAATCGGCGACGTCGAAGCGGGGGTGATCGCAGGGATCCGAACGGCGAATGAGCGCTGCTGAAGATGAGCTAGGCTTGCGCCGTGATCCTGCCCGAGCGCACCCCCTGGCTCCTCGTCTCGACGCTCCTCATCGCGTGGATGAGCGCTGCGCGCGTCGCCGTAGCGCAGGAGGTCCCAGCGCACGTAGAGGTAGCGATCGATGCGGGCGTGGCGGACGCGGGCGCTGCCGACGCGGCGAGCTCTGCGCCGCTCGACGATGCCGGGGCGGACGGCGGCGAAGTCGCAGCCGACGGAGGCATCGGCGAAGCGGCAGCGGATGCTGGCGCCGACGCGAGCAGCGAGGCGGATGCAGGGACCGAGGAGGAGGCGAGTCGCACCCCCATCTCCTTCCCGCCGAGCTTGCCGCTCCTGCCCAGGGCGGAGCCCGAGCCCGCCATCGCGCCCATCGTACTCGGCCGCGAGGCTTTGGAGGCGACGCCGCCTGTGGTGCTCGAGCCAAAGCAGCGCTCTGCCGTGGTCGTCCGCACCTTGCTCGGGCTGCTGGCGCTCCTGGCGCTCGCTTACCTGGGCTCCCATGCCCGGGTCCAGGCCTTCGAGCGCCGCGTCGGGATCTCCCAGGTGATCACCGCGGGTTTCCCCTTCGTCCTCCTGGGGCTCATCGCGCGTCTGCCTGCGGTCAATATCCTCAGCGACAGCGTGCTCGCCGAGCTGAGCCCGGTGCTGCGGATCGGGCTTGGCTCGATCGGGTTCGTCTCCGGCTTCCGACTGCGCGCCGCGGCCACGAGCGGGACCCGTGAAGCGGGCTCGTTCGTGGCCTTCGCGACGCTCTTACCGTTCTTGCTGGTGATGCTGACCTCCAGCGTCGTGTTGCTCGCGTTCTCCGGCGACAGCTTGCGCGCGGCCGTGTTCGACCCGGTCTTTTTGCGGGATGCGTTCATCCTCGGTACCGCGGGCGCGATGGCGGCCAAGCCGAGCAGCGAGGCGCTCTCCACCAGCGACAAGGCCTCGGTGCTGCCTCGTATCATCCGGCTCGAGGAGGTGGTCGGCATGATCGGCTTGGCAGCCGTGACCGCCTATTTTCGCCCCCCCTCTGACGGCGACTGGCAGCTTCCGGGCACGGGCTGGCTGCTGCTCACCGCGGGGCTCGGCACGGCCATGAGCGGCATCACCTACGCGGTGCTCCAGCGGGCGAGCCGGGGCCCGGAGTTCTTGGTGTTGGCGCTGGGGGCCATCAGCTTTACCGCCGGCATGGCGGGCTATCTACATCTGTCGCCGCTCGTCGTGGGCTTCATCTCCGGTGCGATGCTGGTGAGCTTTCCGGGCAATTTCAAGGAGCGCCTGGAAGTGGCGCTGCGCCGGCTCGAGCGCCCGATCTATCGCCTGTCGTTGATCGTGATCGGCGCGCTCTGGCAAGTGGAGGACTGGCGCGGCTGGGCACTGATCCCTGTCTTCGTGGGCACACGCTTCGTGGGCAAGTGGGCTGGAACGCGGCTCGGAGAGCGCTACGGCACGTTCGATTTGCGGGTCGAAGAACGGCGAGCGCTCTCGATCGCGCCGATGGGGCCCTTGTCCATCGCCATCGTGGTCAACGCGCAGCTCTTGTATCCGGGCGGCTCCATTGCGTGGATCGTGGCGGCGGTGATCGGCGGGGCCATCATCACCGAGATCGCAGTCCAGCTCGCGGGTCGAAGGGGCGGCGGTCGAGGGCCGAGCACGGCCTCGGCGGCCATCTCTCCGGAAGGTGCCCCGTGACCGTGCTGCTGCTGCTGATCCTTGGCGCTTTGATGCACGCCGCGCGCTCGTTTACGCCGATGGGGGCGCCGGGCACGGCGGGCGTCTCGCTCGGCCTTGGCTACTTGATGCTCAGCGCCTATCTGGGTGGGCGCATCGCCTCGGCGCTCAAGCTGCCCAAGCTCACGGGTTATCTGGCGGTGGGCTTGCTGGTAGGGCCCTCCGCCATGGGCTTTCTCTCCGAGCCGATGGTCGACAGCCTCGAGCTCGTGAACGGCATGGCCATCGCCTTGATCGCGCTCACCGCCGGTGCCGAGCTCGATCTGCGCGCGATGCGGCCCCTCATGCGCTCCATCATCGGCATCAGCCTGGTGGGCGTGCTCGGTACGACGCTGCTCCTCAGCTTCACGGTGTGGCTGCTCCGTTCTCAACTCCCGTTCGTCGCAGCGCTCGGGGGCACGCAAGCCATCGCGATCTCGCTCGTGCTCGGAGTGGTGATCGTCGCTCAATCGCCGGCCGTGGTGGTGGCGTTGCGCACCGAGCTGCGCTCCGATGGCCCGGTCACGCGAACGGTGCTGGGCGTGGTGGTGCTCGCCGACCTGCTCGTAATCTTCCTCTTCACCGTGACCTCCACGATCGCCAAGGCGGCGCTCGGCGGCAGCGCTGATCTGGGGGAGGCGTTCACCATCTTCGGCTGGGAGATCCTCGGCTCCCTCGTCAGCGGCGTGGCCATAGGCGGCTTACTCTCGGTGTACTTCAAGCGCATCCAGGAGGGGCGCGCGCTGTTTTTGCTCGCCGTAACGTTCATGATGGCGGAGGTGGGCGGGCGGCTTCACCTCGACCCGCTGCTCACCGCGCTCGCCGCCGGCATGTTCGTGCGTAACGCGACCCGCATGGCCGAGGCGCTCGAGGAGCACATCCACGCGTCGTCGCTGCCGGTCTATGTGCTCTTCTTCGCCGTGGCGGGCGCCAACATCCACCTGAACGCGCTCGCCCACGTCTGGTTTCCCGCCGTCTTGCTGGTCGCCATGCGCGGTACGGGGCTCCTACTCGGTTCGCGCCTCGGTGCCCGCCTCGCGGGCGCTCCGCAGGTGGTGCGGCGCTACGCTGGTTACGGCCTGCTGCCACAAGCGGGGCTCGCGCTGGCGCTCTCCCTGCTCTTGAGCAAGACGTTCCCGGAGCTCGGCGCCGAGGCGGGCGGGCTCACCTTGGGGATCGTCGCGCTCAATGAGCTGCTCGCGCCCGCGATCTTCCGCACTGCCCTGATTGGCTCGGGAGAGGCAGGCAAGGGCGCCGAAGCCACGGACGATTCCGGGGAGATCTTGGAGCAACCCGAGGTCGCGCCGGTCGGCAGCGCCTCCTCCTAATAGAGGAGTGACACGCTGAACGTCCCGCCCAGGATATGACCGTGGGAGGCGAAGCCCGGCCAGCCCGGGTTGTTCGTCTGTAGACCGCGCGCCTCGGCGATCACCTCGCCGGTGGTGATGTCCAGGGTGTCGTCCGGCCACTCGTCCAGGACGAGCTGCGAGTACTTCTTGCCGGCGAACTGGGCCGAACTCGGATCGAACTTTTTTTGGTGGCGCTCCACCAGGAAGTGGCCCTGAAACTGTCCCCCGAAGCGCAGCGTGACTTCCCTGGGCTTGAACACCAGGTCGTAGGTCGCGCCCAGGGTGAAGCCCACCCGATCATTGTCGACGTAGTTCGTGCGGCCCGTCTGCGGCGGCACCGGGGTCGGGCGGTAGTTCGCGTCCAGGAACGTGGTGAGCACCTCATCGCGGGTGTAGCGGAGGCCGAGCGCGCCCGTGACGATGTCGCTGAACTCGTAGTTCTTCAGCGGCCGCTGATTCTGGCGATTCACGTACTGCGACCAACGCTCGAAGGTGAGCGTCCCGGTCCCGGCGAGCAGGTTGCGCCCGTCCTCGTAGAGGTTGTACGCGGCGCCCAGCCCCAGGACCCACGGCAGCCAGGAGTGCGTCGCCGGCCGCACGGCGCGCTGCAGGTCGCCGTTGGGCAAGTAGGTGCTGAAGGCGGTGTCGATCTCCATGCGCTGGGGCG
>JBIQKA010000255.1:0-4419 GCA_044507075.1 Myxococcales bacterium | reverse complement strand
GGCTACGGGCTCAAGATGACCTGGCCCGACAACAACACCGGCATCTACACCTATCGCTTCCTCCGAAGGCTCGGTGAAGTGGAGGGCGACCCGCGCAACGTCGAGTTCGGGCGCTGAGCCGGATCACGCCTCCTCGAGGTGCAGCTCGGGGCAGCTCACCCGCGTCCCCGCGGGCAGCTCGATGCCGAAGTACTCGGCGAGCACCGCGCGCAGTTCGTCATGGGTCTTGAGCGCGCGAACGTTCGCGTTTCCGTCGCTCGCCCGGAGCGTCAACTCGTGGTTGAGCAAGGTCGCGCGCCCACCGTTCGCAAGCGCGCGGGCGACCAGCAGGCGGTTCTTGAACGGGGATTGGGGCGACGTGCTCGTGAACCAATTACCGACCTCACAGTCGATCGGGTGCATTTCGTCGAGCGTGAACTCACATACGTCGAGCCAATCGCCCCCGAAGCTGAGCTGCTGATAGCGCAGGTCCCCCTCGCGTACGATGCGCCGCTCATCGTGCGGCGTGGCCTGGGGGCCCTCGCGGTCCAGCCGAATTGCCGCGGTGAGTGAGAGGCCGCCCATGCCGACGTCCACCAGCCACGCTTCGCCTTCCACCTCTACCCGCACGAGCACGTGGGTGCGCGGCGGGGTGTATTCGCGCGGGCGTTGATAGCGGACGCGGCCGCCGAGCAGCCGCGCTTGAAAGCCGAGCTGCCGCAGGACCCCGAGCATCAAGGTGTTCTGCTCGAAGCAGTAGCCACCGCGTCGGTCCCCCACGAGCTTGGCTTCGAGGGAGGGCAGGTCGAGGCGGACGGGCCGCCCGAGCAAGACATCGATGTTCTCGAAGGGGATCGCCTGCACATGGGCCCGCGACAAGACATGCAGGGTGTCCACCGTGCTGTCCCGGGGCAGATCGGGGAGTCCAATGCGCGCGAAATAGGCGTCGAGGTCGAGCATGGCTTGGCTACAGTGTAGCCGGGGGCACGCAGCTCGGGCTACGATGCGCGCGGAGGCCCAGTTTCATCGAGATGACGACAGTTTACCGCAGCCCCCGTGCGATCCTCGTCATGATCGTCAGCCTGGTGATGTTCACCGTGATCGATCTCGGGACGAAGGAGCTCGCGCTCGACCATCTTTCGACCGTGACACCGGCGGAGCTGCGGCCGCCCGTCTGCGCGCCGGACCGGCACGGGCGCACCGGCTACCAGCGTCAACCCACCGCAGCGGTGCCCCTGGTCGCTGGCGTCCTCAACCTGCAGTATGCGGAAAACTGCGGGGCGGCGTTCAGCATGCTGGGCACCGCGCCCGGCTGGCTCCGGATGGGGATCTTTGGGACCAGCAGCGTCGTCGCGGTGATCGCGTTGATCACCATGTTCGTCCGGGGGGTGGGGGGACGATGGTTTGCGGCGGCGGTGCCGCTGATCGTCTCGGGCGCCCTCGGAAACAACCTGTTCGATCGTCCTCGCCACGGGTTCGTGGTCGACTTTCTGCAGGTCGATCCGAACCTGTTCCGCTATCCGATCTTCAACGTCGCGGACATCTGGATCGCGATCGGCGTCGGGCTGATGCTGATCGACAGCGCTCGGAGCCCGCGCCAGCTCGCCGAGGCGCCTCTGGCCCCGGCGACACTGTCGGCAGACGCACGCGACCCCCAGTCGTGAACGAGAGCTCCGAGCGGGGAGCGGGTGGGACTACGACTTCTTCTTCTTGCGCGGGACCTTGGCTCCCTGCGCCCGCGCTTCGTTGAGGCCGATCGCGATGGCCTGCTTGCGGCTGGTCACCTTCTTGCGCGATCCTCCTGAGCGCAGCTCGCCGCGCTTGGCTTCGTGGATGGCGCGGCCGACTTTCTTGGACGCCTCGGTGGAGTACTTCCGACCCGCCCCCTTTTTCTTTCGCGCGCCCGTCGCCGGCCTCTCTTGCCCGCTCGAGGTGCTCTTCTTTCGCGCGCTCGAGGCGCTCTTCTTTCGCGCGCCCGAGGTGCTCTTCTTTCGCGCGCTCGAGGTGCTCTTCTTTCGCGCGCTCGAGGCGCTCTTCTTTCGCGCGCCCGTTGCGCGTTCGCTGGACGTCTTCGCTGCGCCCTTCTTCTTCGTGCTCTTCTTTTTGGCTGCCATGGCTCTCCTCGAGGCAGAACGCTCTTCGCTCGCGGGGCTGCACTGATTCCCACGCGGATCGCATCATGTCGTGGCTTGTCGTGCGGGTCTACAGGGGGGCGCCAAAATCGACACAGCCGCTTGTTGTCCGCAAACTCGGACGCGCGACGCAGGACTGCATCTCCCGGCGATCTCCGTTCACATCAACGATCGCGCGTGGTCACAGGTCTTGCCGCGCGCGCGGCTGCGCTTACCGTCGCATTACGGCGCACCTGCCGTTCTCAAAGCGAGGCCAGAGCAAATGCCGATCAAAGCGACCGACCTCCTCAAGAAGCAACACCGCAAGGTGGACCAAATGTTCAAAGCGCTCGAAACGGGCAAGGGCGACCCCCAGGTCACGCTCCAGGAGCTGGCCAACGAGCTGGCGGCGCACATGGCAATCGAGCAGACGATCTTCTACCCCTCGATCCGCGAGGCGGATGAGACGGCCATCGCGGAGAGCTTCGAGGAGCACGCGATCGCCGAACTCGAGCTCAAGCGTCTGCTCGGCACGGACCCCTCGGACGAGCGCTTGTTCATGGCGCGCGTGGTGTGCCTCAAGGACATCATACAACACCACATGTCGGAGGAAGAGGGGAAGCTCTTCCCGAAGGTCGAGGCGACGTTCGAGGAGGGCTCGCTCAAGGAGCTCGGTGGGCTGCTGAAGCAGCGCTACGACGAGGCGATCGAAGAGGGCTACGCGGCGCTCATCCCGCGCAGCATGAGCAAGGCTTCAGCAGACAGCCGCCGCTTGAGAGAGGCCCGGCCGGCGCACTAGCCCGATGACGATGACCGCGGCGGCCAGCACGCATCGGTCGGCGCGTTCGATCACCCGTCGTACATTGGGGCAGATGTGCTTGCGAGACCGTCATCGATGGGCTGCGCGAGTAGCCTAAAGCGGCGTGCCTGCACGAACGGACTGCGCGCAGGGCGCGGATAATTGTACGATCGCGTTCCATGGCTCTTGATGCACGGGGGAGCGCGTCTGGTCGTCTGCCGATCGGGTCTCAGCTCTAAATGAACGGTCCACATCACATCGATCTCGTCGGTCGCGTCGTCCTGCGCCGCTACCGAGTGATGCGGGAGCTCGCCCGCGGCGGCATGGGCGTGGTGTACCTCGCCCGCGTGGAGGGGGCCGGCGGGTTCGTGCGCCCCGTCGTGATCAAGCTGGTGTTGCCCGAGCACGAGAGCGACGAGCGCGTGGTCCGCATGTTCGTGCGCGAGGCAAAGATTCTCTCGGATCTGCGCCATCCCAGCATCGTGTCGATCCTCGAGTTCGGCGAGGAGAACGGCGCCTACGTGATGGTGCTCGAGTACATCCACGGCTTTCACCTCGGCCAGTGGAACAGCTACCTGAGCAAGGTGGGCCGCCGCGTGCCCGTCGAGGTCATGTTGTTGCTCATCGTCGACGTGCTGGGTGCGCTCCACAAGGCGCACGAGATGCGTTACCCGGACGGCTCGTCCATGGGGGTGGTCCATCGCGACGTCTCACCCTCGAACATTTTGCTCGACGAGGACGGCCGCGCGCGCGTGCTCGACTTCGGCGTAGCGCGTATGCGCGGCTCCAGCGCGGACTATCAAACCCAGGTGCCGACCTACGTCGGAAAGTTTTCGTACGGAGCGCCCGAGCTGCTCAGGGGAGCAGAAGCAAGCGCCCGGAGCGATCTTTACTCGGCCGCCGTCGTGCTGCACGAGGTGCTGTTCGGGCGCAACGCGTTCATCGCGGAGCGCGACGCGCTGACGGTGCAGCGGGTGATGACCCATCAACCCGAGCCGATCGAGCCGCTACGGCGCGATGTGCCGCGAGGGTTGGACGCCGTGCTCGCGAAGGCGCTCGCGAAGAACCCGGCGGATCGCTTTGCGAGCGCCCAGGAGTTCGCCTCGGCGCTGCGCGCCCTCATGACCGAGAGCGAGGGCGTGCTCCGCAGCCGAGCAGCCGCGCAGCTGAAGCAGGACTTCGGCGAAGACATGGCCGAGAAGCTGGGGATCGAGTCGCTCGCGTCGCGCGAGCGCAGCTGGCGAATGCTGGAGCCCGCAGCCGATGCGCCGGGTGCGGAGCAGGAAGAGCGCACGATGATGGTCCAGCTCGGGTGGACGGAGACCGTGCAGGGGGCCTCGGCGGTGCAGGGGGCCAAGGCGGCGATCCCGGTCAGCCCCGCCAAGCCCCGAAATCCGTCCGCGCCAACCGGCCGGGGCAGAGCGAAGAAGCTCCCGCCTCCCGCGCCGATGATGACGCCCAAGGGCGTACCTCCACCCGCGCCGATGATGACGCCCAAGGGCGTACCTCCACCCGCGCCGATGATGACGC
>JBIQKA010000254.1:1275-4465 GCA_044507075.1 Myxococcales bacterium | reverse complement strand
CTGATCGCCTATCGATACTACTCGGCCTTCATCGCGGCGAAGGTGCTGTGTCTCGACGATCGCAAGCCCACTCCCGCCCACCGCCTGAACGACGGGCAAAACTACGTCCCCACCAACCGTTGGGTGCTGTTCGGCCACCACTTCGCGGCCATCACCGGCGCAGGGCCGCTGGTCGGCCCCACCCTGGCCGCCCAGTTCGGCTATCTCCCGGGTTACCTGTGGATCCTGATCGGCGTGGTGCTCGGCGGCGCCGTGCACGACTTCGTGATCCTCACGGCATCCATGCGCCACAACGGAAAGTCGCTCGCCGAGATCGCACGGCAAGAGATCGGCAAGACCAGCGGGCTCATCGCCGGCCTGGCCATCCTGTTCATCATCACCATCGCCATCGCCGCCATGGGCAAGGTCGTGGTCATGGCCCTCGCAGAGAGCGCCTGGGGCACCTTCACCATCAGCATGACCGTGCCGATCGCGCTCTTGATGGGCCTGTGGATGTACCGCATCCGGCCCGGGAAGATCAGCGAGGCGACCGCCATCGGCGTGGTGCTCCTGCTCGGCTGCGTGGTGATGGGCCGCTGGGTTTCCGACTCGAGCTGGGCGCCGGCCTTCCTGCTCAGCGAGCACACGCTGGTGCTCGGCATCGCGGCCTACGGGTTCATCGCCTCCGTGCTGCCCGTGTGGGTCCTCTTGTGTCCGCGCGACTACCTCTCGTCCTATCTCAAGCTCGGCACCATCGCCGCGCTCATCCTCGGCATCCTGATCGTCAATCCGGAGCTCAAGCAGCCCGCGGTGAGTCAGTTCGTCGACGGAGGTCCCATCGTCCCTGGGAAGCTGTTTCCCTTCGTCTTCATCACCATCGCCTGCGGCGCCATCAGCGGCTTCCACGGCCTGATCGCGAGTGGCACCACGCCCAAGATGATCAAGGTCGAGAGCGACGCGCGCATGATCGGCTACGGCGCCATGCTGATGGAGGGTATCGTCGGGATCGTGGCCCTGATCGCGGCCAGCTCCCTCGCGCCCGGCGATTACTTCGCCATCAACACGCCACCCGACAAGTTCGCCCTGCTCGGCATGCAGACCGAGAGCCTGGTGGAGCTCAGCGATCAGATCGGCGAACGCCTCGCGGGCCGCACCGGTGGCGCAGTGTCGTTGGCGGTGGGCATGAGCCAGATCTTCTCCAATCTGCCCGGCTTCCGCGCGCTGATCTCCTACTGGTACCACTTCGCGATCATGTTCGAGGCGCTGTTCATCCTCACGACCGTGGACACTGGAACCCGGGTGGCTCGGTTCCTCGTGCAAGAGTTCCTCGGTAGGGTGAACCCGAAACTCGCGCGCACGGACTGGTTGCCTGGCACGCTGCTCTCGACGTCCATCGTGTGTCTGAGCTGGGGCTACCTGGTGTGGACGGGGAGCATCGCGACCATCTGGCCCATGCTCGGGATCTCGAATCAGCTCCTTGCGTGCATCGCGCTGTGCGCCGCCACCACAATCATCATCAATCGCGGGCGCGCCAAATACGCCTGGGTCACGCTCCTGCCGCTCGCGTTCGTCGGCATCGCCACGGAAACCGCAGGCTATCAGCTGATCCGCGACGAGTTCGTGCCCAAACTGATCGAATCGGGTGTGCCCGACAAAATGTTTCAAGGCTATCTACTCTCCGGTCTATGCGTGCTGGCGATGGTAGCGCTGGTGGTGATCTTTTTCGCTTCGCTGTCGCGTTGGCTGAAGCCGCGTGTCGATCGCGAGCGCGAGCCGGCTGTCGAAGTGAGTCCGTAGCAGCGCCCGCAGAAACACACGCATCCCGAGTCGCGAGAGGCCGATCGGCGTTCATCCCGAGCTTGGGAGTTGCGCCCCGTTGGCATGAAAAACGCGCCCAGTTGGCGAGGATTCTGCGAATTTTTAAGGTAGCGGCGCGGCGCGAAAACCAGCACATTGGAAGCTCGAGAGTTCGCATCGGGCGTTGTGTGCTCGCGGGTGGTCGCACCCGCCCGACCGATCGTGTCTGAGGTTTTGCTCGCGGGCGGAACCGCCCGCTTCCGTTTTGCTCGCGGGCGAACCGCCCTTTTCCGTTTTGCTCGCGGGCGGAACCGCCCGCTTCCGTTTTGCTCGCGGGCGGAACCGCCCGCTTCGACGAGAACGCCATGACCTTGCGCGAAGAGACCTCCGAGTTTTGCTCGCGGGCGGAATCGCCCACTTCAACGAAGCCGAGTCTGTTCGATCGTCTTTTCGCCTCCGGCGACACGAATAAAAGCCAGGTGGGCCGCGGGTGGCCGCGCCCAGGGAACAGAACGCGGCCCGATGGTTCGCGGTGGTGGGCGCCAGCGCTGTTTCAGCTGAGCCTGGGCGTGCTCTCGGTGGCCTGCGCGCGCACATGGTCGCCGGGGCAGCCCGCACTCGCAGGACTTCATTTCGCGTTCTGGGTTCTCTTGGCCCACGTGCTGTCGTGCGTGTTGTGGGTCTTCGCCTTGCGGCGACGCGTGAAGGCCCCAACACGGGCCGAGGAGAGTGCGCTCCTGGCCACCCTCAGCCACGAGCTGCGTGCGCCCCTCAATGGCATCCAGGGCATGAGCTCACTGCTCTCGCGCACCACGCTCGACGAGCGCCAATCGGAGCTCGTGGCGACCCTGCGTAGCTGCGCGGACAACCTGCTCCTCTTGGTCAACGACGCGCTCGACTTCGCCCGACTCGAAGTGGGAAGGCTCCCGATCGTAGCTACGTCCTTCGATCCGCGCGCGGTGGTGCACGAGGTGCTCGCGATGAACGGACCGCGCGCACGGGAAAAGGAGCTCGCGTTGTTCGCCGTGGTCGAGCGCAGCGTCGCCGCGCGCGTGGTGGGTGACCCGATGCGCGTACGCCAGGTGCTCACCAACCTGGTCACCAACGCGGTCAAGTTCACCGCCCGTGGTGAAGTCGAGGTACGCGTGGCGGCGTGCGGCCCGAAAAGACTCGCGTTCTCGGTGCGTGACACCGGGATCGGCATCCGTCCCGACGCGCACGGGCGGATCTTCGAGCCCTTCTCCCAGGCCGACGACACGATCGCGAGGGACTACGGCGGAAGCGGCCTCGGGCTCGCCATCTGCCGTAGGCTAGTGCGCGCGATGGGCGGCACCATCGCGTTCGAGAGCACGCCGGGCGTCGGCACGCGCTTCGTCTTCGAGCTGCCGTTGCCCGCGGCGGTCGAAGCGGGCGG
>JBIQKA010000254.1:0-1175 GCA_044507075.1 Myxococcales bacterium | reverse complement strand
AAGCGGGCGGCTCCGCCCGCGAGCCAAACGAGCCGCCGCCCGATACCGCGCGAGATCCAGCACAGACCTGGCGCTTTTCGTGGCCCGCCCGGATCTTGGTCGTGGAAGACGCCGCCGTGAATCGAGTCGTGGCAGAGGCCTTGCTGGCGGAGCTCGGCGTTTCGGTGCAGATGGCCCGTGACGGCGCGGAGGCGCTCACGCTGTTGCGAGAGGCTCCCTTCGACCTGATCTTGATGGATTGTCATTTGCCCCTGCTGCACGGCCTCGAGGTCGTACAAACGCTGCGCGCGGAGCCTGGCCCAAACCAACGGACTCCGGTGATCGCCCTCACTGCCGGCGTGGAACCCGAGCTCGAGCGCGCGTGCCGAAAAGCCGGCATGGACGACTACCTGGAAAAGCCCATCCGCCGCTCGGAGCTGATGGGCAAGCTCGACCGCTGGCTCTCCGCCCACGTCCGCTTCTTGCTCGCGGGCGAAGCCGCCCGCTTCGACATCGAGCCGGAAGCTCGCGAGGGCGACCGAAGCAGCCAGGCTTCGCCCCGGGTTCCGCAACGTGGGCCCGGTGAAGCTCCGCTCGTGTGTGCCGATACGCCAGACCTCGTGGAGCTCGAGACCTTCCTGCGCGCGTTCGAACGTGAGGCGGGGAGCTCGGCCACTTCCCAGCTGGCAGCCACCTACCGTGACAGCGTGCCCGAGGTTGCGCACGCGCTGGCCCGGGCTGCCCGCCAAGATGAGAGCGAACTCGACCGCCTCGCGCTCGCGCGGCAAGCCCATACCCTGCGCGGCGCCGCACGCAGCATGGGCCTCTGCGCCCTGGCGTCGACCCTCACCGAGCTGGAGCGCGCCTGTCACTCGGGCGAGCAGGCGCTTCTGGAACGCTTGAGCGCGGACGTGGAGGCGCGCCTGCTCTGGGTGCGTGACGCGCTGTCCAGGCCGCGCGCGGAGCCGGCCCCGTCGCCGCTGAACCAAGAGTTGGGAAGGGTCCCGAACAACGAGGCCGTGGGATGAGCGATCAGGCGCGAAGAGTGAACCAGGGCGGCGCGCTCGGCGTACGCCCCCACACCTTGCGAATCGGCTCGGGCGTCCGCCACCCGCGCCTCACGCGCGTACTGGTGGTGGATGACGACCCCATCGTGCGCCACATCGTCGCGGCCATCCTCCGCAAGAAGGGCTACG
>JBIQKA010000003.1:0-121524 GCA_044507075.1 Myxococcales bacterium | reverse complement strand
TCACGATCTTCGCGCGCTGCAGGTTCGGGGTCGCGATCATGAAGCGGTCGAGCTGTTCGATCGGGTCGATGCCCGATCCGTCGAGCAGCGCCCGCCAGTCCGGGATGGCGGCCAACAGCTGTCGCACGTCGTCCGCCAACGGCGAGACCCGGATGCGCGCCATGTCCACGCGCACCGCGATCTGCGCGCCGGCGGGGATACGGGTTTCCGATGAGTTCGCGCCGGGGGGCGCGTCGCTGGGCTCGACGCCCGCATCCGCGCTCGGGGCGGGTTTGGGCTTGGGCTTGGGCTTCGGCTTCGGCTCTTCCTCGGGCGGGACCCCTGCATCGCTCGCGGCTTCGCCCGCTGTCTGGGGATCACGCTCCGGTGCGGGCGGGGGCTCGGCCGGTGGGGGGCTGCCCGCAACGCTGGGCGCGAGCGCCATTTGCTCGCTGGCGCCGAACTCGACGTCCATCGGCAGCTGAAATTCGAGATCGAGCGGCGGGGCCGTGAACACCGCAGACGCGAACCAGCCGAATCCAACGTGCACGCAGAGTGAGACGACCAAGGCGGCGGCGAGCGGCCAGCGGGGCGCGAGATGGGGAAGCGTGCGAGGGCTCGTCACGGCGCAGCTGGTCTATCACGCGCTGGGGACGACGCCGCACGTACGCAGGTTCCCGTGTGTCCGCGGCCGGGCTGTAACACCGAAACGCGTGCCCCAGGACGGAAAATGTGCGGCAGCTCTGTGCGCGCTGCAGGGCGGTCGAGCGCCCGTCACGAGAACGAGGAACGCGTGGCGCACGGCTTGCAACGATGTGCATGAAATCGTGATTTCGAGCCATCTAACGCTCAGTAATTATTGATTTGTCACGTGCTACGGCGCGCCTCGGCCGGGGGCTCTGTGGCGGCAGGCAAGGGACGTGTGGCGAATAGGCGACTGGGTGGTCAGGTGTCATTGGGGGGAGTTCGATGAGAAGAGCGATTATCTTGGCAGCAGGTAAGGGCGAGCGGCTGGTTAGCGGTCTCAGCTTTCCCAAACCGCTGAAGCGTGTGGCCGGCTTCCCCTTGATTGTGCGCGCCATCCGCAACCTGGAGCGTGCGGGCATCGACGAGGTCGTGGTGATCGTCGGCTACATGGGGCACGTGCTCGAGCGAGGGCTGTCCCGCTACAAGTTCAACCTCGATATTCGCTTCGTGCGCAACGACGAGTTCGAGAAGCCCAACGGCACCTCACTCTTGAAAGCCAAGCAGTTCGTCAGGGGCCCCACGTTCGTCCTGATGAGCGATCACCTCTGGGCGCCCGAGCTCATCACACCGATCGACGCCTATCCGCTCCAGCCAGGAGAAGCGGTGCTCGGCATCGACTTTGACATCGCACGCTGCATCGACCTCCCGGACGCCACCAAGGTGTTCCTGAAGCACGAAAAGATCGTGAGCATCTCCAAGGAGTTGCCGAAGTATCACGCGCTGGACACCGGGGTGTTCAAGGTCACCGAGGGGCTGATCGAGGAGCTCGATCGTGCAAACGGCCCCCGCGGCTGTTCCTTGTCCCAGGGCGTGCAGGCCCTGGCGGCGCGCGGCGCCATGAACGCGGTCTCGGTGGGGGGCGCTATGTGGATCGACGTCGACACACCGCTGACCCACGCCTTCGCCGAGCGCAGCTTGGCGCGCTACGGGATCACGCTCGCTCCGGCCCCCGCGATCCAGACCCGCGTGGCCATCTGAACGCCTGCCCTTGGGTTACCGCGCGCGGCGCTGGCCTCTCTGCCGGGGGGGCCGGCGCAGAGTGGGCTCGCTCCCCCAAGCGGGCTAGACCTTGTTGCGACGGGAAAACTCGCGTGCTAACCCTTCGCCCGACAGTTTAGGGAATGCCAACTGGCGGACCCATCCGGGTTCCGCCTTTTTCTTTTTCTCGGGCTGTCTTTGTTTGTTCGTTGGGCTGCTCGACCGCGGGGGTGGGTGACCGGACGAACGATGGGTCGAGCGGATTTCCGCCGTCGTTGCCGCATGCCGAAGACTTTCATCGAACTCGAAACGCTGGAGAAGCTCGTGGTGCCCGTCTGTGCCAACGAGGGCGTCGAGCTCGTGGATGTACGGCTCGTCCCTGAGGGGGGGCTGGTGCTCAGGGTGCTGATCGACGTTCCGAAAGCAGAGACTCTGCCGCAAGGCGTGGGCGGCGTGACCCTCGACGACTGCACGCGCGTGAGCCGGGCGCTCTCCAGGGTGCTCGACGACGATGCGAACAGCGATCTCTTGCCGAATCACTATCGGCTCGAGGTGAGCTCGCCTGGCATCGAGCGACCGCTGGTGAAGCCGCGCGACTTTGAGCGCTTTGCCGGGCGCAAGGCCCGAGTTCAAACCAAGCATCTGGTTTCCGATCGCAAGAACTTCACCGGGACTCTGGTGGGCTTGCGTGATGGATTGGTCGTCCTCCGTGACGACCAAGGTACCGACCTCGACATTCCGTTTTCCGAGATCGCCAAGGCTCACTTGATCCACGTGTTCTGAGCCGAAGCGAGTGATTGTTGGACACTCTGTTGGTGTCCAGAGGTGAACATCCCATGCAACAGGGCACGCTCTCGCTGCAAAGCATCATCGACCAGGTCAGCAAGGAAAAGGGGATCGATCCGGCCATCCTGATCGAGACCATGGAACAAGCGATCCTGACCGCCGCCAAGCGCACCTTCGGCATCAATCGCGAGCTCGAGGCGCGTTACAACAACGACACCGGCGCGGTGGACCTCTACCAGTACATGACCGTGGTGGAGAAGGTCGAGAACCCCGAGCGAGAGATCGGCGCTGTGGAGGCCAAGCGTTATGGCCTCGAAGCCAACCTCGGCGAAGAGCTCGGCTTCCAGATCTTCTACTTGAAGGAGGACTCCGAGCGCGCGCGCCAGCAGGACCGTGAGTTCGGTGACCTCCTCAAGCTGAGCCAGCAGCGCCAGGGCTTTGGGCGCATCGCCGCCCAGACCGCCAAGCAGGTGATCATTCAGCGTGTCCGGGACGCCGAGCGCGACATCATCTTCAATGAGTTCAAGGACCGCCGCGGTGAGATCGTCACCGGCATCGTGCGCCGCTTCGAGCGCGGCAACAACATCATCGTCGACCTGGGCCGCACCGAGGCCGTGCTGCCTGCCCGCCAGCAGACGCCCCGCGAGAGCTATCGCCCTGGCGACCGCATCGTGGCCCTGCTGCTCGACATCGATCGGGAAGCACGCGGTCCGCAGATCATCCTCTCGCGCACGGACACGGGCCTGCTCGTCAAGCTGTTCGAGATGGAGGTGCCCGAGATCTACGAGGGCATCGTGCGCATCGTGGCCGCCGCCCGCGAGCCTGGCGCGCGCTCCAAGATCGCCGTCTCCAGCCGCGACGCGGACGTCGATCCGGTGGGCGCCTGCGTGGGCATGAAGGGCTCGCGCGTGCAGGCGGTGGTGCAGGAGCTACGCGGCGAAAAGATCGACATCGTGCCGTGGGATCGCGACCCGGCGCGCTTCGTGTGCAACGCCATCGCGCCGGCCGAGGTCATGCGCGTCATCATCGACGAGGCCAACAATGGCATGGAGCTGGTGGTGCCCGACGACAAGCTTTCGCTCGCCATCGGTCGCCGCGGCCAGAACGTGCGCCTCGCCTCGCAGCTCTCGGGCTGGAAGCTCGACATCATCAGCGAGTCCAAGTTCCGTCAGATCGAAGAGGATGCGATCAGCGCGCTGCTGCGCATCCAGGGCGTCGACGAGAACCTGGCCAAGACCATGTACAAGCTGGGCTTCCGCACCCTCGACGAGGTGGCCGAGGCCAGCGAGCAGGAGCTCGGCGGCATCCCCGGCCTCGGCGGCCAGGGCAAGGCCGAGCTCATCAAGAACGGGGCGGTGGAGGCCCTCGAGGTGCTGCGTCAGGAGAACCTGGCCAGCGCCCGTGAGCGGCTCGAGCAGCTGACCGACCACGAGCGTTTGCTGCTCGTCCGGGGGGTGACCGAGCGCGTGGCTGAGATGCTGGAGCGCGCGGGGTACAAGTCGGTCGAGCAGCTGTACGGCGAGACCGACGTGGATCGCCTGGCCATTCGGACGGGGCTCGACCAGCGCCGGGCGGCCACGGTGCGTGAGGGCGTGGCCCAGTTCGTCGAGCAGGAGTCCAGGAGCTGAGACGGCGGGGGCGAACTCGCCCGCGCGCAAACGAGGGTAGGAGTAGGAGCACGTGCTTTCGGTGGCAACAGTGAGACGAGGCGAGGACGATCGCGCGGCGGAGCGCACCTGTGCAGGGTGTCGTGAACCGGCTGCGCGCGCGGACCTGTTTCGCTTCGTGCACGTGCCCGGGCACAGCCCCTCCATGGTCCCCGACCTGGGGGCCAACCTCGGCGGTCATGGGGCCTGGGTGCACCCGAGTCGCGCTTGTTTGGCGCGGGCTGTGCGAGGGGGTTTCTCCAGGGTGTTCCGAGCGCAGATCAACGTCGAGCGGGACGCGCTGCTGGCGTTGGCGCGGTTGCAGGTTGAAAAACGGGTACAGGGGCTGTTGCTGTCGGCGCTGCGTCGACGACAGACCGTGTTGGGTACGGACGCAGTACGCGAGGCCCTTCTGGCTGGCGCACCCCGAGTTCTTCTGGTAGCGAAGGACGCGGCGGGCCGCCGCGACGAATTGATTCCGCTGGCCAGCGCGCGGAGCGTGGCCGTGATCGAGCTCTCGAGCAAAGCTGAGCTGGGTCGCCTCACTGGCAAAGAAACATTGGGTTTTTTGGCGATTTTGGACGCGCAGATCGCGCGTGAAATAGCGACTTGTGCTCGGTGGCTCGCCGGGCTTTCGGAGGATGGATGATCAAGGTTCGGGTATACGAGGTTGCCCGGGAGCTGGGCCTCGACAACCGAGAGCTGGTCAACAAGATCGCCTCGCTGGGGATCCAGGTGCGCAATCACATGAGCGCGCTGGAGCCGGCCGAGGTCGATCGGATTAAGCGCGCGCTCGACAAGGACAAGCAGACGAACACCGTCGAGGAGCGGATCCGCCCCACGGTGGTGCGTCGGCGTGCGGTGGCGACACCCACTCGCCACGAGGAAAGGGACGACATCGCAGGAGCAGCCACGTACGAGCCTGCCTCGCAGGAGGCCCGGCCCGCGCCGGCGCAGGCCCGCAGCGAGGAGAGCCCGGCGCCGGTGCCCGCGGTCGAACAGCCTGCCCATGCCGCGCCATCGCGCGCCGCCGAAAGTGGCCCGGAGCCTAGCGCGGCGCTGCCAGCCTCGGAGCCTGAGCCCGGGTCCCGCCCCGCCGTCCCGCCGCCTGCGGCGCGTCCGGCTGTGGAGGCGCAGCCTAGCTTGCCCGCCCAACCCGAGCCCTCCTACGAGGAAGCAGGGCGCGCGGCCGAACGCCACGAGGGCGAAGCTGCTCCCGCGCAATCCTCGGCATTGCCCCCGCGCCCCCAGGCCCTGGTGCACCGCGGTGGCGATCCGCGCACGCCGCCGCCCAGCGACGTGCGCCGCTCGCCCGTTTCCTCCCTGCCCCCCGCCTCCGAGCGCCTGGGACACACTCATTTGCCCCCGGGCGTGGTGGCTCGCGGCAACACCGTGGGGCCCAGCGCGCCGCGCCTGTCGTCTGAGGCTGTCTCGCGCATCGTGGCGCAGCACAACGCGCCCATGCCGGGCGCTGGTGGCCCCGGTGCCATTCCCCCGCGTCGTCGTGAGCTCGGTCGCGCGGCCCTCGGCGCCCCCGGCCGCCCACAACCGCGCGGCGGCCGTCCCGGCATGCCCGGCAAGGCCCGCAAGCTCGCGCCCGGGCGCAAGGCGGGCTCCACGCTCATCACCACCCCTAGCGCCGCCAAGCGCCTGATCCGCATCGAGGACCAGGTCAGCTTGCAGCAGCTCGCCCAGCGCATGAGCCTCAAGGCCACCGAAGTGCTGATGAAGCTGGTGCAGCTCGGCATGACCGGCGTGAACATCAACTCCAAGCTCGACGCCGACACCGCCAAGATCCTGGCGAGCGAGTTCGGCTATGAGGTGGAGAACGTCGCGGTCAGCACCGACGCGATGATCGCCGCAGCGCGCGGCGAGGTCACCGACGAGCAGAAAGACTACGAGCAGCGCGCGCCCATCGTCACCGTCATGGGCCACGTCGATCACGGCAAGACCTCGCTGCTCGACAAGATCCGCTCCACGCGCGTCGCGGCGCGCGAGGCGGGCGGCATCACCCAGCACATCGGCGCGTATCGGGTCGAGACCGAGAAGGGCACCATCGTGTTCCTCGACACGCCCGGTCACGAGGCCTTCACGGCCATGCGTGCCCGCGGCGCCGAGGCGACCGACCTCGTCATCCTGGTGGTCGCTGCGGACGACGGCGTGATGCCCCAGACGCGCGAAGCCGTGGCCCACGCCAAGGCGGCCAACGTGCCGATCGTGGTGGCGGTCAACAAGATCGACAAGGAAGGCGCGCGTCCGGACGTCATCATGCGCGACCTGGCGGGTCTCGGCCTCCAGTCGGAAGAGTGGGGCGGCGACACCATGTTCCAGAATGTCTCCGCCCACACCGGCGAGGGCATCACGGAGCTGCTCGAAAAGCTGCTCCTGCAGGCCGAGATGCTCGAGCTCAAGTCGAACTCCAAGGTGCCCGCCGAAGGCGTGGTGCTCGAGGCCTACTTGGACAAGGGGCGCGGCCCGGTCGCCAACGTGCTCGTGCAGAACGGCACCCTGCGCATCGGCGAGCTGGTGGTCGCGGGGCAGGCCTGGGGCAAGGTCAAGGCGATGAGCGACGACCGCAGTCGTCAGCTGCGTGATGCGGGCCCCGCCACGCCCGTGGAAATCCTCGGCCTCTCCGAGGTGCCCGGCGCCGGCGAGAAGTTCTACGTGGTCACCGATGCCAAGAAGGCGCAGGAGATCGCGGAGACCAAGAAGCGCGCCGAGTCGCAGGCCATGCCCGCCCAAGCCCGCATGGGTCTCGACCAGATCCACCAGATGATGCAGAGCGGCGACGTCCACGAGCTCAAGCTCATCGTCAAGGCGGACGTGCAGGGCTCCATCGAGGCGCTGGTCAAGGCGCTGTCGGATCTCTCGACCGACAAGGTCAAGGTCAACATCATCCACACCGGCGTCGGCGGCATCACCGAGAGCGATGTCTCGCTCGCGACGGCCTCCAACTGCATCGTGGTGGGCTTCAACGTGCGCCCCGCGGGCAAGGCCGCCGAGGTGGCCAAGGCGGAGCGCGTGGACATCCGCCTCTACCGCGTCATCTACGAGGCGGTCGAGGAAATAAAGAAGGCCATGGCGGGCATGCTCGCGCCGAGCTTCGTCGAGAAGGCGCTGGGCAAGGCCGAGGTTCGTCAGGTCTTCAGCATCCCGAAGATCGGCGCCGTCGCGGGCAGTTACGTGCTCGACGGCAAGATCGTCCGCAACGGCAAGGCCCGCGTCGTGCGCGACTCGGTTCAGGTCTGGCAGGGCAACATCAAGGCGCTGCGCCGCTTCAAGGACGACGTGCGCGACGTCGCGGCCGGTTACGAGTGCGGCATCTCACTCGAGGGCTTCAACGACATCAAGGAAGGCGACATCATCGAGTGCTTCGAGATGGAGCAGATCGCAGCGCAGCTCTAACCTGAGCAGTGTCTACGAATCGCGTACGTACACGTGCCCGTGCCCGTGCCCGTACGCGAACTCTCTTCGAAACCAGAATCGTGTACGGGCACGCGTACGTTGGGAGGAGGGAGACACCATGGTCGTCGGCTTGTGCCGAGTCGTGCTCTCGTTGCCCTGGAACGATTCGCTCAAGGGCAAGCGCTCGGTCGTGAAGAGCATCCTGGAGCGCGCCCGCGGTCGCTTCCAGGTGGCTGCCGCAGAGGTCGCAGATCACGACGCCCATCGTCGGGCCACGCTCGGGTTCGCCGTGGTGAGCAATGATGTCCGGCACGCCCGCTCGATCCTGGACAAGCTGATCAGCTTCGCGGCCACAGCGACCGAGGCGCAGCTGGTGGAGCGCCACACGAGCGTGGAGCACGTGGATCTCGTGGGGGGCGGGGGAGGAGGCGCGCCCTCCGGCCTCGGCGGCCCGGATGAGCTCGAAGACTGGGAAGACGACGAAGACTGGGAAGACGAAGATGGCGGCGAAAAAGAAGAGTGACGGAAAACGCAGCCAGAAGGTGGGTGAAGCCCTGCGCGGTGAGCTGATGACCATGCTGCTCGCCGGCGAGGTCCACGACCCGGGCGCGCAGAACGCGGTGATCTCGGCCGTCTCGCTCACCGATGATCTGCGGTTCGCCAAGGTCTACGTACGCCTGCTCGATCTCGAGGCTCCAGAGTCTGCGCGGAAGTCGCTGCTCGGCGCGCTCGAGCGCGCCAAGGGCTTCTTGCGCCGCGAGCTCGCCCAGCGCCTGCAGCTGCGCTACGCGCCCGAGCTCCGCTTCTATTGGGATGAGTCCGTCGACGTCGGTCGCGAGATGGAGGCCCTGCTGCGCGAGATCAAGGCCGGTGACGAACCCAAGTGAGCTGCACGGCGTGCTGGTGGTCGACAAGGCGCGCGGCCCCACCTCGCACAACGTGGTCTCGCTCGCGCGGCGCGCGCTCGGCACGCGCGCGATAGGTCACTCCGGCACGCTCGATCCGATGGCCACGGGGGTGCTGGTGCTGGTGGTCGGTGAGGCGACCAAGCTGGTGAACCTGCTGATGGCGGGCAGCAAGATCTACGAGGCCACGCTCAGGCTGGGGACGGCCACGAGTAGCTTGGATGCAGACGGTGAGGTCGTACAAGAGCGGCCCGTGCCCGCGCTGACGATCGAAGCCGTGCGCGAGGCCGCGCAAAAATTCGTGGGCAAGATCGAGCAAGTGGTGCCGGCTGTGAGCGCCGTGAAGGTGGACGGGCGTCCCCTGTACGTGCGGGCTCGCAAGGGGCAAGAGGTCGTGGCCCCGACGCGCACGGTCGAGGTGCACGAGCTCGCGATCCTCGCGCTGCGCGGACACGAGATCGATCTGCGGGTCCACTGCAGCAAGGGGTTTTACGTGCGCTCGCTCGGCCGAGACCTCGCGCACGCGCTGTGCACGGTGGGGCACTTGAGCGCGCTGCGCCGGATCCAAAACGGCCCGTTCTCGCTGCAGCAGGCCTTCGACCAGGCCCGGCTGCGCGCGGCCGCCCAGGGCGACGAGGAGGCGCGCAGGGCCGCCCGCGAGGGGCTGCTCCCGCTCGCGCAGGTGGCGCGCGGACTGAGCCACGTGATCTTGAGCGACGAGGGGGCGCGGCATGCCTTTCACGGTCGACGCGTGCCGCAAAGCGAAGTGCAGCGCGAGGTCCACGTGCCCGAACACGAAGGCGACGTGCGCGTGGCCTTCGACGCCGCCGGCCACGTGCTCGCCCTGGTGGAGCCGGACCCCTCAGGGGGCGGACTGCGCGTGGTCCGCGGGATTCGTGCCTCCTAGCGGTCGCCCCGCGTTCGCGCGCTCCTTGCGCGGCACCAGCAGGGCGTGGTCGAGCACCACATACGGACCGTCTCCGGGGAAGTCGAGCGCGAGCTTCGCGCTGGTGCCACCGAGCCATTCGGCAGGTACCTCGACGCGGTGCTCGCGCCAGGAGCCGTCCACCTCGAGGGTCGCGAGCTCGTGGCCCGAGATGCTCACCTTGAGCGGGCCCACTTCGGGCGTTCCGTCGCGCCGGACGCGCAGCACTAGCTCGGCCCCCGCAGAAAACTCCCCGCGATCCCACGGGAGCGTCAGCTCCGCGCGCTGTGCGATCTGCTTGCAGGTGGTGCGCGCCAGATAGTTCCAGTCGTGAAAGAGCGGTCCGGCCTGGCACTCGCCCAAACCGCGCAGCCCGCGCACGCCGGGGGCGACGTCGACCCCCGCCAGGTAGCCCTTTTCCAGCGCCCCAAGCCGCACCAGAGACTCGCTCGTGTTCTTCAGCTCGGCCTCCTGCGCAAACACGCCGACCAGGACGGGCAGCGCGCGCTCGTCGCCGAGCAGGCCCAGCCCGCGCACCAGCTCATCGCGGATGTTGGTGTGGGTCTCCCAGCGCAGCATCTCGATCAGCGCATCGTAGGCCCGACTGTCGCCGATCTGACCGAGCGCCACGGTGACCAGGTAGCGCAGGCCGAACTCCGGCAAGAGGCTCAGCAGCGGCTCGAGCGCACGCGGATCGCGCAGGCGCCCCAGCCAGCGCACGGCCTCTTCGCGCTCGTACTGCGTGGGCGCGACCCATAGCGCGTCGATCAGCGCCGGAACCGCCTCCACGTCGCGTAACCGCCCGAGCGAGACGGCTGCCCGGGCCCGCACATGGGGGTCCTCCACGTGGACCAGCTTGCGCAGCGCGTCCCGGGCACGCGCGTCGTACATGCGACCGAGCGCGATCGCGGCCTCCGCCGCCACCTCGAAAGGCTCGGTCGTGAGCCCCGCGAGCAACGCAGGCGCGCAGCGCTCGTCGGCCAGCTTCGCCAGGATCTGTCCCGCCTCCACCCGGATGGCGACGGGCGCCTCGGTGTCCAGGATCAACTTCGACATCGGCTCGACCGCGCGCCGGTCCCCGAGCCGCCCCCAGAGCAGCGCCCGCTCCCAGCTGTCCTCCGCGTTCGCCGCCCCCTCGGGGGAGGCGCGCTTGCTGTGCTCGAGCGAGTCGAGCCAGGCGTACACCAGGTCGCGCATCTCGCTGAGCCTCTCGGGCTCGCTGGAGGCGAGGTTGCGGCGCTCGTGCGGGTCCGCGCTCAAGTCGTAGAGCTCGTAGAGCCCAAAGCGCAGGTCCGCGATCAGCTTGTACGGCCAGCGCACGGCCATGCGCTTGGTGAGCACCGCCGAGAATGCTGCCGTGGCGGGCGGTTCGTCGGCGAGGGCGATCGCGCGCAGGTCCTTTCCGCGCATGCTCTCGGGCACCGCGACCCCCACGGCGCCGAGCAAGGTGGGCGCCAGGTCTACGACCTCCACGGGCGCGTCGACCTTCTTGGCGGGCAGCCCCGGCATGCGCAGGATCAGCGGTACGCGGACCTGCTCGTCGTACAAGGTGGAGCCGTGATAGACGCCGCCGTGCTCACGGAACTCCTCTCCGTGATCGGCCGTGATCGCGAGCACCACCTCGCGCTCGAAGCGCTCGCTCATGCCCTTCAACAGGCGCCCAACTTCGCGATCGACATGTTTGATTTCACTGTCGTATCGGTCTCGGTCGCTGGTCCCGAACGTGGTCTCCTGGTAGGGCTCGTGGACGTCGAAGTAGTGCACCCAGAGGAGGCTCGGCGGCTCCCCCTGCTGCCGGATGCGATCCACCTCGGTGAGCACGCGATCGGTCTGCGCTTCGCTCTCGCGGTTGGTGTGATCGAACAGCGCGAAGCCGAAGGCACCGTCGCGGTAGGGGGCCAGGCGTTGACCCTCGGTGTGGAAGATGCCGTCGGTGAAGAAGGCTGCTGTGTGGTACCCGTTCGCGGCCAAGGTCGTCGCCAGGGTGGCCTCGGGCAGCGGGCGCCCGAGCTCCACCACCTCGTGGAGATACTCCGACGTGTGCAGCGAGCTCAGCGAGTAGCTCGAGTGGGGGGCCTGGGCGTACGCCCGCTGAAACTGCACCGCGCCCTGGGTCAGGCGGTCGATCTCGGGCGAGGTCTCGCGCTCGTAGCCGTAGGTCGAGAGGTGATCGGCACGTAACGCGTCGATCGTGATGATCAGGACGTGCGCGCCCGGGAGTGTCGGGAGCGATCCGTGCGGGGTCTCCTGCGTGAATAGGTTCCCGAGCGTGCCTGACGAGCGATGGGTGCGCCGGCTCAAGCCGCGCAGCGCCGGGTCGAGCGCCGAGAGAAGCGCGCGGCTGCTCGAGGAGCGCGGGTCGAACATGGCGACGCGGACGTTGAGGTTCTTGTCGAGCGTGAGCAGGTCTGCGGCGAACGCAGCCAGCAGGATCACGCACGAGACCAGCGTCGGCGACGTGCGCAGGAGGCGTTGAGCCTTGGACTGAAGCTGGGGATCTCGCCCGAGCGCCAAGAACCCGAGCGCAGCGCCGAGCCAGGTGAGCAGCGACAAGAATGCGTGCAGGTAGTCGTAGAGGTTCGGCAAGAAAGTCTGGTTGAGCTTGCCGAGCCCGAACGCCGAGACGAACAAGAGCGCCGCGACCCAGCGAGCCCGCGCAGGGGAGGCCCACAGCCTTCGCCCGAGCCGAAGCCCCGCAAACAGCGTCGCGAACAAGAAGAGTGGCAGGGCGAGGGTCAGCGCCCACTCGATGAGCCCGCGCTGCGCGAGCCGCGACATCATCCCGCCCGAACACAGCTTCAAGGCGATCCAGCGACACGCGGGCAGGGTGAGCGTCGCGAGCACGAGCGCCCAGAGCGCGTCCACCGCTCGCTCCTTGCGGCCCGGTGCCGTGCGGCGCACGAGCGCCTGCAGCCCCACACCGAGGCCGACCAGGACGAGGCCGAGCAAGGCCCCGGTGGGCGGGATGGCGCCCAACATGCGCAGGAAGTAGCTTCCGCGATCGCGCCACACCGGGAGCCACAGCCACGTGGCCCCGAAGTCGCCCAGAGCGACGAACAGCCCCGCCAGAGCCCCACACCAAAAGCCGGCACGCAGCGCCGCGCCCGGGCCGCTGCGCACGGGGGCCTGTGGCTGTGAACGACTTGTGCTCGACTCGCGCATTACGCGGTGCAGGACCTTCCCAACAGAACACGAAAGCCCAGTCAGCGCGCCTCAAAGCTGCCCGTAGGGCTCGTTGGTCGCGCGTGCTTTCTTTAGCAAAATCGAGTCCTTACGGACGTGGCTGGCAAGCCGGCGTTCTACACCATTCACCCAGGGGGTTCAAGGACGGGGGCGCGCCGGGGCCAGCCGAGGCCTCGGCTGCGACGCGAGCGACGCTACCCGGAGCGTTTCGCGCGAAAGTGCGCGATCGCGCCCGCTACCCAGGTGAGCAACGCGAGCGGCAGCGAGAACACGCCCACCACGCCGAAGGTCATGGTCGCCGAGATGGTGCGCGCGAGCGACTCCGACGGCGACATGGTCGCGCCCTCGGGCACCCAGTGGAGCTGCGCGAAGTAGACGCCGAAGATGACCAGCGGATAGACCAGCAGGGCAGCCAACCACGCATAGCTTGCAAAGCGCTGCGCGTCCGCGAAGCGGCGGGCATAGAGCGCATAGAGCCCGCGCACCGTCGAGACGAACTGCAAAAATCCGACCACCATCAGGAACAGCAAGAGCAGTGAGATGAGTGCCAAGGGCGCCTCCCTGCGGCCGCTTTAGCCGAAAAACAGCGCGCGGTCCGCCGATGTTGGCCCGGGACCCGAAACGCCGAAGCCCCGGACAGCTCTTTGCTGACCAGGGCTTCTCTCAGAGGCGCGAACCGGATTCGAACCGGTGTATGACGGTTTTGCAAACCGTTGCCTAACCACTTGGCTACCGCGCCGAAAACGCGAGCAGGATTTAGCGCTTCTGCGTGGGCGTGTCCAGCTTGGAACAAGGCGCGCGCGGAGTGAACAATGGCGCCAGTGTAGGCGAACGGCTAGAGCCCGTCTCGAGCCCGTCCAGCGGCCGCTGAGACGCGTCCCCAAATGAGCGAGGCCGCCCGTAAAGCTTCGCGCCGGAAGCGCGCCTGGAGCCGTCGCGCCGGTCGCCTCGGGATCGTCTTGGCCCAGGCGCCGCGCAGGGCTCCCCTCTTGGGGCGACAGGAAGGCTCGCTTGAGAGGGGGGACCCACGTGGTAAACGGCTTTGTATGACGACCACGATCGACAGCTTCAAGAGTCGCGCGACCCTGAGCATCGGGGAACGCTCGGTAGACATGTTTCGACTCGACGCGTTGGCCAAGGCCAACGTCGGCGACATCGCTACGCTGCCCTATTCCATCCGCGTGCTGCTCGAAAATCTCCTGCGCAACGAGGACGGAAAGACGGTCACGCGCGCGGACATCGAAGCGGTCGCCAAGTGGGACCCCAAGGCCGAGCCGACGCTCGAAATCGCCTACCGTCCGGCCCGCGTGCTGTTGCAGGACTTCACGGGCGTGCCCTGCGTGGTGGATCTCGCCACGATGCGCGAGGCGTTCGCTGAGCTCGGCGGAGATCCGCAGCGCATCAACCCGCTGCAGCCCGTGGACCTCGTGATCGATCACAGCGTGCAGGTGGACAGCTACGGCAGCCTGCGCAGCTTCTCCGAGAACGTGAAGCGCGAGTTCGAGCGCAACCAGGAGCGCTATCAGTTTCTCCGCTGGGGCCAGACCGCCTTCAAGGACTTCCGCGCGGTGCCGCCCGGCACGGGCATCGTGCACCAGGTGAACCTCGAGTACCTGGCGCGCGTGGTGTTCGCGCGTGAGGTCGACGGCAAGACGGTCGCCTACCCGGACACCTTGGTGGGGACCGACTCGCACACCACCATGATCAACGGTCTTGGCGTGCTCGGCTGGGGTGTGGGCGGCATCGAGGCGGAGGCGGCCATGCTCGGGCAGCCGGTGGCGATGCTGCTGCCGCAGGTGGTGGGTTTCAAGCTCAAGGGCAAGCTGCCTGAGGGATCGACCGCGACCGACCTCGTGCTCACGGTCACCGAGATGCTGCGCAAGAAGGGCGTGGTGGAGAAGATCGTGGAGTTCTACGGCGAGGGGCTCGATCAGCTCAGCCTGGCCGATCGCGCGACCATCGCCAACATGAGCCCCGAGTACGGCGCCACCATGGGCTTCTTCCCGGTGGACGAAGAGACGCTCCGCTACCTGCGCGCGAGCGGCCGCTCCGAGGAGCAGGTGAAGCTGGTGGAGGCCTACTGCAAGGAGCAGGGCCTGTTCCGCACCAAGGAGTCGCCCGAGCCGCGCTTCACGGCCGTGCTCGAGCTCGACCTCGCCACCGTAGTTCCGTCGCTCGCCGGCCCCTCCCGGCCCCAGGATCGCGTGGAGCTCACCCATTCCAAGCGTGGCTTCCGCAGGGCCCTGGTGGGCATGATCGGCAAGGACCTGCCCGCTGCCGCGGCCGACGCGTACATCGAGGGCAAGGGCGCGGCGCCGGGCGGGCTCGCGACCAAGGTCAAGGTCGCCGGTACGGGCGACGAGCTCACGCACGGCCACGTGGTGATCGCGGCGATCACGAGCTGCACCAACACCTCGAACCCCTCCGTGCTGATGGCCGCGGGGCTGCTCGCGAAGAAGGCCGTGGAGAAGGGCCTCAAGCGGAAGCCCTGGGTCAAGACGAGCCTCGCCCCCGGATCCCAGGTGGTCACCGAATACCTCAAGAAGGCGGGCCTGCAGCCCTACCTGGACCAGCTCGGCTTCTTCCTCGCGGGCTACGGCTGCACCACCTGCATCGGCAACTCGGGGCCGCTCGACGACGCGATCACGGAGGCCATCAAGCACGGCGACCTGGTGGCCAGCGCGGTGCTCAGCGGCAACCGCAACTTCGAGGGCCGCATCAACCCGATGGTGCGCGCCAACTACTTGGCTTCGCCGCCGCTGGTGGTGGCCTACGCGCTCGCGGGCACCATGGACATCGATCTCTACCAGGAGCCGCTCGGCGCGGGCTCGGATGGCAAGCCCGTCTTCCTCAAGGACATCTGGCCGAGCGAGAAGGAGATCACGGACGCCATCGCGTCTTCGCTCTCACGGGAGATGTTCGTGGAGCGCTACGCGGACGTGTTCAAGGGGCCCGAGCAGTGGCGCAGCCTCGACGTCCCCAAGGGCGACACCTTCCAGTGGGACGAGGCGTCCACCTACGTGCGCAAGCCGCCCTTCTTCGACGGCCTCACCAAGGAGGCCCCGAAGACGGCCAGCGATATCGTCGGCGCGCGCGTGCTGGTGAAGGTCGGCGATTCGATCACGACTGATCACATCTCGCCTGCGGGCAACATCGCCAAGGGCAGTCCGGCCGGACGCTATCTCGAGGAGAACGGCGTGCAGGTGCGCGACTACAACCAGTACGGCGCGCGACGCGGCAATCACGAGGTGATGATGCGCGGCACGTTCGCCAACATCCGCCTCAAGAACCAGCTCTGCGGCGGCAAGGAGGGCGGCTTCACGCGCTATTTGCCCACCAACGAGGAGATGAGCATCTACGACGCCTCGGTGAAGTACCAGGCCGACAAGACGCCGCTCTTGGTGCTCGCGGGCAAGGAGTACGGCACGGGCTCGAGCCGCGACTGGGCCGCCAAGGGCACGTTGCTGCTCGGCGTGAAGGCGGTGCTCGCGGAGAGCTACGAGCGCATCCACCGCTCGAACCTGGTGGGCATGGGGGTGCTCCCGCTGCAGTTCATGCCGGGCGAGTCGCATCAGAGCCTGGGGCTCACGGGCGAGGAGACCTACCAGATCACCGGGCTCTCCAACGGACTCAAGCCGAACATGACCGCGGAGGTGACCGCGGGCGACAAGAAGTTCAAGGTCCGCGTGCGCCTCGATGGCGCCCAGGAGGTCGAGTACTACCTCCACGGCGGCATCCTGCACTACGTGCTGCGTTCGTTGGCTTGAGCGAAGGAGGGAAGGGGGACGTCGCCGCCCAGAGCGCATCCCCGCGCCGGATCGTGGAGCGCCGCGGGGAGTGAAATGCGCTCCAGGTCACTGCTCGCGCAGGAGCACGTCGCAGTAGTATTTGACCTGCTTGAGCAGCTTGCCGTGCGGGCGGGTGGCGATGTCCTTCTTGAGGGCCAGCATCACGCGCCGTTGAAACACGTACTTGTTCCACAGGGGCGGCTTCGGCAGCTTGCTCGCGCTGCCCTGCTCGAGCGCGCTGAACACGCCCGCGCGCGGGTAGCCCCAGGTCTCGAGGTCCTCGTCGCTCAGGCGAGCGATGATCTGGCGGGCCAGCTTGAGCTTCTTTTCGTTCGAGAGGAGCTCGGGGATCCACTTCTCCACGCTCTCGGTGGTGGGCCGGTCGTGCTTCTTTACGCCGATCGGATCGCCCATGCCCTCCTTGGCCTCGAAGCGCTTGCCGTAGTTCACCGCGCCCGGATCATGGGCGAGGCCGAGGAACGCGAAGATGCGCTCGAGCTCGGCTTCCGGATTCGCCACCAGAGACTCGTAGCGCACCTGCATGAGCGGCACCGCGCGCTCGCGGAGCATCCTGGCCATCGCGGGGACGTAGCGCTCGATCACGGGGTTGAAGTCGTGCGCGGCCTGCCAGTCGCCGAGGAAGAAGCTGTTGGCGTAGCTGCTCATCACGGCCAGCGGATGGCGCGTCAGCACCACGTACTTGGCCTGGGGGTACAGGCGCGTGAGAAACGGCAGGACGGTGGCGTAGGCGGGGGTCTTGTCCAGGAAATAGCGTCGGCCGCTGGGCGCCAACATGCGTCCGTACATGGTGTCGGTGTAGGCGCGCAGCGCGTCGAGATAGTCCGCTTCCCCGTTCGGGAGTCGGCTCACGTAGGCGCGAATGGCCTCGGCTCCGTTGATGTGATCGAAGGGCGCCTTGTCGACGTTGCCGTGGTAGCCGAGGTAGGCGAGCGGCGTGATCAAGTGCGGTTCGGGATGGGTGAAAACCTCGGCGTGCGATCCGAGCATCTGCTGCAGCAGGGTGGATCCGGCGCGCGGCGGTGAGATGACGAACAACAGACGATCTTGCACACGTACCCCGTCAAGCATTTGGCGCGGAAAAGCTGTGGCCTTCCGCACGGCCGCGAGCATGGCACGCGAAACTGCCTCAGCCCAGGGCGTCCGATTCGCATCGTACTGCGCTAGCATGAAGAAAGAGCCTGCGCGCGCCCGTGCGAATCAGGCGAGCGCAGGCCCGAGGAGGTCCCGTGGTGCTGCGCGTGATCCCAGATGCCTTGCCCCGCTTCGAGCCCGAACGGAAGCCCGCCGATCTGCGCCACAGGGAGCTGCGCGAAGGCGAGTTCTGGCGGGTGATCCCGGCTTTTCGTCAGATCTCCGAGCAAGAGTTCTTAGATCACCAATGGCAGGCGAGACATTCGATTACCAAGCCCAAGGCGCTGCTCGACGCGCTGACCGGGGTGGTGAGCGAAGCGTTCGTGGAGGACGCGGCGCGCGCGTTCTTGCGGGCGCCCATGAGTGTACGCGTCTCTCCGTACCTGCTCAGCCTGATCGACTGGAGCGATCCGCGTCGCGATCCCATCCGGAGACAATTCATTCCGCTCGCCTCCGAACTGCTGCCGGATCATCCGAAGCTCGGGCTCGATTCGCTCGCGGAGCAGGCGGACTCGCCGGTGCCCGGGTTGACCCACCGCTACCCCGACAAGGTGCTGTTCTTACCGCTCAACACCTGCCCGGTTTACTGCCGGTTCTGCACGCGCTCCTACGCCGTGGGGCCTGACACTGAGGTGGAGAAGCTCAGCCTCAAGGTGAACATGCCGCGCTGGGAGCACGCGTTCGAGTACCTCAAGCTGCGCACCGAGGTGGAGGACGTGGTGGTGAGCGGCGGCGATTCGTACACGCTCAAGCCCGAGCAGCTGCGCTTCATTGGCGACGCCTTGCTCGATATCCCGAACATCCGGCGCATCCGCATCGCGAGCAAGGGGCCCGCGGTGATGCCACAGAAGATCCTCCGCGACGACGCCTGGTTCAAGGCGCTGGTGGGCCTCGTACAGCGGGGACGCAAGCTGCACAAGCAGGTCGTGCTCCACACCCACTTCAATCATCCGAACGAGATCACGCGCATCACCGAGCGGGCCATGAACCGCCTGTTCGAACACGGCGTCACCGTGCGCAACCAGAGCGTGATGCAGGCGGGCGTCAATGACAGCGTGGAGACCATGATCCTGCTCGTGCGCAGGCTCGGTTACGTGAACGTGCAGCCTTACTACGTGTATCAGCACGACCTCGTGCGCGGGGTGGAGGACCTGCGCACGAGCGTGAAGTCCTCGATGGAGATCGAGAAGGCCGTGCGGGGCGCCACCGCGGGCTTTCATACCCCGACCTTCGTGGTCGATGCCCCGGGGGGAGGCGGAAAACGCCAGGTACACTCCGCGGAGTACTACGACCGCGTCACGGGCGTGGCGGTGTACAGCGCGCCGAGCGTGAAGCCCGGCAGACTGTTCTGCTACTTTGACCCGATCCGCAGCCTGCCGGAAGAGGGGCAGCGTCGTTGGGCCGATCCCAAGCAGCGCGACCGAATCGTCGAAGAGGCGTTGGCTGCGGCGCGCTGAGCGTAGGGCTCAGCGCGCGCGGGCCACGATGATCTGACTCTCGCTCTCGCCGGTCAAAGGCCCCCGCGCGAAGTCGCCCCAGAGGTGCTCGATCGCGAACCCGTTGTAGTGGAGCAGCGCCTCGAGCTCCTGCGGGAAGAACTGGCGCTGACTGAGCGGGATGACCTTGAGGTCGTCGAGCTGGGCTGTGTTCTGAAAGACCATGGAGACGAGCTGAACCTGGCGGATGGGTTGGTACTCGAAGGCCTCGAAGTAATCGTAGGTTCGTCCGCTCTCGGGGTGGGTGAGGCGAGGCCCGCGGTAGAGCTTGCCGGGGTTTCTCACCATCGCCCGCAGGTCGGGCATCAGCACGTCGAACACGAAGCGGCCCCCGGGCGCGAGGTGTGCGCGCACCGTGGCCAAGGCGCGCTCGAGCTCCTCGCGGGTGTAGAGATGCATGAACACGTTGAACGGAGAGAACACCCAGGGGAAGCGGCGCCCAAGCCGTAGTTTGCGGGCGTCGCCCGCGCGCAGGGAGAGCGCGCTCTGCGCGGCCTTGGAGAGGCGCGCGCGCTTTTCGCGAGCCAGGGCGAGCATCTGAGGCACGGGCTCGACGCCCACGGTCTCGACGCCCGCGCGGGCCAGGGCGAGCGCCACGCGACCTGTGCCGACGCCGAGCTCGAGCACGGGGCCGGGGCGCTCCTGGGCGAGCTCCACGTAGAAGCGCACATCGTTGCGACGCCGCTTGTAGGTGTGGTCGTAGTAGTGCGGGTCCTCGTAGTGCGCGACCGCGCCGCGTTGAATGCGCTGCGCGAGTGCGCGCTCGGGGTCCAGCTTGGGCTTTGCCCGCTTCGTGCCGCTCTTCGTCTTTTTCATGTCGAAAGATCGCTGCGCCGCTGGAGGATGTGCTCGGCGATCTCGGCAAACCCCGCGCCACACGCCTTCTGCGCCACGAAGCGAGGTGGGGTCGGCAAGCGGTCCAGGTGGCGCACGACATTGGCCACCCCGGCCGTCCATTCGAAGAACGAGAAGGCCGCGGCGTCGTTGCCGCTGTCGCCCACGAACAGAAAGCGCGCTCGGATCTCCGGCTCGTCGAGCCCCCAGAGCGCAGAAAGCGCGCGCACCACCCCCCGCGCCTTGTCGTGATCGCCGTACTGCGCGTGTGCGTGCACCGAGGAGACGCTGGAGCGGGCGCCTTCACGCTCGATCAAGTCCACCAAGGCATCCACCGTGGAGCGCGCGAGCTGCACTCGCTCGCCGACATCGAACGCCAGGTCGCAGCGCCGCGCCCAGCCATCGTCGCTCTCGTGTACGTCGGGCAGCTCGCGCGCGACCCGCTCGCGGATGCGAGCGAGCCTTCGTCGTTGCTCGGCGCGGGTGGCGTCGTCGTCCCAGTATCCAAAGCGCAGCCCCGTGCCCTCGCGCGCGATGTAGCCCGCGCCGTTTTCGCCGACGGCCGCGTCCACGCACCAGGTGCGCGCGATGATCTCCGCGAAGCCGAGCGGCCTGCCGGTGACCGCGATCAGCTTGAGCCCCTGCGCGCGCAGGGCCGCGAGCGCCCCGTAAGCCGCGGGCTCGAGCTGGCCGTGCCGGGTCACGGTGTCATCGACGTCGAAGCACACTCCGAGCAGGGTCTGGGCCACGTGGTTGGGGAACTTCGCGATCGGCAGCACGGCGTACTCCTAGCGCACGACGCAGAACACGGTCTTGAGGTAGCTCCCCTCCGAGAACCCCGGCAAGAGCGGATGATCGGGCGCCTGGCGACCCACGCGCAGGATGCACAGCTCGCGCCGCGCGTCGTGCGAGGCGAAGGCCAGCATGCGCAGAAACTCGGTCTCGTTCATGGCGGCCGAGCACGAGCAGGTGACCAGCACGCCGCCCGGGCGCACCATGGAGATGGCGTGCGCGTTGAGCTTGCGATAGGTCCTTCGACCCTTCTCGAGGTGCTTGGCCGTGGGCACGAACTTGGGCGGATCGAACACCACCATGTCGAACGAGGCCCCGCTCTGGCGCAGGCGCTCGAGCTCCTCGCGTACGTCCGCGCGCTCGAAGCGCACCTGGTCGAAGCCGTGCTTGCGCGCGAACGCCGAACCCAGATCGACGGCCCCCTGCGACGAATCCAGCGCCAGCACCGAGCGCGCTCCGCCGCGCGCGGCCGAGAGCCCGAAGCCCCCCACGTAGGAGCACGCGTCGAGCACCTCGCGCCCGCCGGCCAGGCGCTCCACCTCGGCCCGGTTTTCGCGCTGATCGAAGTAGTAGCCGGTCTTCTGGGCGCTGCCGTAGGGGATCTCGAAGGCGAGCCCGCGCTCACGAAAGCGCAGGGCGTCCGGCGTCGCGCCGAACAAGGGGGCGCTCTCCTCGGCGAGGCCCTCGCGGGCCTGAACGGCGTTGCCCGCGGCCGACACGATGGCGCGCGGCGAGACGGCTTCGCAGAGCGCCGAGACCACCGCATCTCGACGACGCGCGATCCCCTGGGTGAGAAACTGCACCACCAGCACGTCCCCGTAGACATCCACGATGAGGCCCGAAAGGCCGTCGCCCTCCGCGTGGATCAGGCGATAGCCGGTGGTCTCCGGGCTGGGGAAGCCGAGCAGGCTTCGCGTGGTCACCGCCGCCCGGATGCGCGAGGCGAAGAAGGCCTCGTCGAGCGCGATCTGCGGGTCGCGGGTCAACAGACGCACGACGATGGCCGAGTCTGGCGACCAGAAGCCCCTTCCGAGCACTTTGCCCTGGGGATCTGAGACCAGCACCTCGTCTCCCGGCTCGGGCTGCCCACCCTCGATCCGGTGCACGGCCTGTGCGAACACCCACGGATGACCCGAAGCAACCGGCGTCGCGTGAGATCGCTGCAGCTGTACGGTGAACATGTGTGCGCTTCTTAGCACTCGCAGACGGCCCCGAACCCGTTACCTGGCCGGTCCTTGCTCGGTCCCCGGTGGGGGCGTACGCTCCGACTCTGTAGTTGAGGACTGCCAGGAGAACGGAACGTGAGAATGCCCGGTATGGGAGAGCTACTCATCATCCTCGTGATCGTGCTCTTGGTGTTCGGCGCCAACAAGCTGCCGCAGCTCGGCGACGGCATCGGCAAGGCGATCAAGAACTTCAAGCGCGGGCTCAATCACGACGACGACATCAACGTGACGCCAACCGACCGCCGGGTCGAAGCGGAGTCGAGCGCCCAGAAGCTCGACGACAAGCTGCAAGACGCCGACGTGATCGAGCGCAAGGGCTGAGGCCGCGCGCCGCGCGGGGCGTCCGAGCCAGCTCGCCCGTGGAGCCGGTTTCACCCGCCCTTTCCAGCTAGTGTAGGGTTTGGTCTCGCTGTTCGTTGCAGGCCGAGCGCACCCGCTTGGAGATCTGAGCAGACAGCGCGACCTCGCGCAGGTCGGCCGGGCTCAAGTGCGGCAAGAGCTGCAGCGCGACCTCCTCGGGCGTATGTGGGTTGAGCGCCAGCGCGAGGCGAACGCGGTAGCGCAGGATCCAGCGCGGGTGCCGGAAGACCTGGGCCAGCACCTGGGCGGGCACGGGTCTTCGGGCGCACAGGCGCACTACGTCGTCCTCGACCAGCGCCGGATTGTCGAGCAGCACGCGGATCACGTCCGGGTGCGGGTCGCGGATCACGCGGGCCAACAGGTTCCGGTCGCGCCTGCGAGCGATGCTCTTGCGCTCCCCGAGCGACAGCGGGCGGCCCCCGCCGAAGTCGGGCTGCTTGGTTTCCGTGGCCTCACCCTCCTCGGCGGAGGACCCGTCCCGCACGTCCCCTTGCGCCTCAACCGCCAGGAAGGCCCCGAGAAAGCGGGCCAGGGTCCGCTGGCCTCGCACCTCGGCCACCTGGGCGATCGCGCGCTTGAGGGGCAGGTTGCTCTCCGCGCTCAGCGCGAGCGACACCCGCAGCAGCAGGATGCTGTAGGGCTCTTCGCGCTCCTGTGTGCGCGCGAGTACCACGGTCAGCACATCGGCCGCGCGCGCGGCGCCGAGCTCCGAAAGCTGCGCCCGGACCCACCCGATCTGCAGCGATGGATCGCGTAGGCCGCTCAGGGTGCGAGCCATGGCCGCCGCGAGGTCGGCCGCTCGAGCTTCGGATCCAGTGGGGTTCATCCGTTTTCTTGTAGGATAGCGAAAATGCGTTTCCGGCGAATCTTGGTGTACGCCTTGACCCAGGGTTCTCGAACGCGCTACTTGGTCGAAGCTCGCCCATGGCTGACTCAGAGGTCCAGAGCGCCAATCCGCGCGTCATCAAGCGCTATGCGAACCGTAAGCTCTACGACACTCGCGATAGCCGCTATGTCACGTTGCCGCAGATCGCCGAGCTCGTCCGAAATGGCGAGGACGTGCAGATCATCGACAATCGTACCAAGGAAAACCTCACCAGCGTGACCTTGGCGCAGATCATCTACGGCGCCGAGAAGAACGCGGAGGAGTCGTCGAAGCACGGCACCAAGACCCTGCGCGATCTGATCCAGGCGGGCGGGGAGCGGCTGATGGCGCACTTCCGAGAGGGCCCGGTGGGGCGGCTCATCCCGCGCAACTCCGAGGATTTGCGCGATCCCAAACGGGTCATCGCGCCGGCGCTCGAGGCCCTGGAAGACCTGCAACGCCGGGCGGACGAACGCCTGCGCGCGGTGATCGGCAATGTGGTCGCGCCGCTGCGCGAGCTCTCCAGTGAGATCGCCAAGCTCCAAGCGCGCATCGAGGAGCTGGAGTCTCGTTTGATTCCTAGCAAGCGTGATAAGCCAGCCAGGGATGCGGGTGTCTCAGATGAGAAAGAGACCCTCGTCTCGACCGAGTCGGAGGCAGGCGGGGAGGGCGGATCCGTGCCCCCTGCCGGTTCATCGCCCGAAGATTGAGCTGCGAGCGTTTCGCTTAGGCCACTTCGGCGAGGATGCTCGGCTATTCGGGGATGATTTCCTGGAATAAGAGGGGCACATTCGTGGTTGGGCAAACGGAGCCTCACTGCATGATCTTTGGACTACGCCCCAAGCGCAATGAACCCCAGTCGTTCGAGGAGAGCGCGCTGGAACACGTGGACGCCCTCTACGGCGCCGCGCTGCGCCTGACCCGGGACGCCAACGAGGCGCAGGACCTGGTTCAGGATGCGCTGGTGCGCGCCTATCGCTTCCAGGAGCACTTCCAGCCAGGCACGAACCTGAGGGCCTGGTTGCTGCGCATCCTCACCAACAACTTCATCAATCACTACCGTCGTCACGCGCGCGAGCGAAAGGCCCTCGACCACGAGGAGGGCTCTCCCGTCGGTGAAGGCGTGATGAGCCGGGACTCCTTGCGCGGTTTGCACGACGCGGTGTCGCTCGCCCAGGAAGGCCTGCTGCGTCAGGAGATCCTGGAGGCGCTGGACTCGCTCCCCGAAGATTACCGGGTGATCATCGTGCTCGCCGACGTGGAAGAGCTCTCCTACAAGGAGATCGCCCAGACCCTCAGCGTCCCGATCGGGACCGTGATGTCGCGCCTGCACCGCGCGCGAAAGCTTCTCCAGAAGCAGCTCTACGACCAAGCGGTACAGATGGGCATCGTCGCGCCCCCCCCGGCCCCTGAGGGGAAGGGCGGCACGAACGCGGCGAAAGGCCCACCGGATGAGCTGGTAGACTTCGAGGCCTACCGGCAGAAGAAGTTGGGAGCCCGGAGATGAACTGCGCATGTGTAGAGAGTTGTCTCGACGCGTTCGTAGACCATGAGTACGACGGCCTGGCGGTGACGGAGATTGAACGGCACCTTGCGTCGTGTGCCGAATGCGCAGAGCGGGTGCGCGTGGCCCGCTGGCTCAAGGCCAGCCTGAAGAGCGAGGCCCAGGTGAGCGCCCCCCCGGAGCTTCGGCTGCGGGTGCAAGAGACGCTCGCAGAGGAGCGCGCAGGCGCCTTCCGGCCGCTCGACAGTAGCTGGCGCACCACGGCGGCCGCGGCGGCGGTGGCGCTGTGCGTGTTCGGGGTGGGCGGGGCGCTGGAGTTGAAGGGGCGCACGGCCCAGTCGGGCATGGTCAGCTCCCTGTTCGAAGATGTGGTGCGAGCCCACTCCCGGTCCTACCCGGCGGAGGTCGCCCAGGGGGACCAGCTCCCGGCCTACTCTCAGGATCGGGTGGGGTTTCCCGTCCGCCCCGTGAAGTTTGCGGATCCGGCGCTGCACTTCGTCGGCGCGCGACGCGCCGAGGTCGGGGGCCGGAAGGCGGTCACCTTGCGCTACGAGGCGCCCTCGGGACGGCGCGTCACGGTGGTGGCGTTCCGCCTGCCGCCACAGGTCGAGCAGGTCGGAGAGCAGGCGCAGGCGGCCGGACGAACGCTGCGCTACGTGCGGGTGGGCGGGCACATGGTGCCGCTCGTGGAGCACGACGGCGTCGTGTACGCGGTGGTAGGCGACCTGAACTCCGACGAGTCGCTGCACATGGCTGCCAGGGCCTCGCTGCGTTGAGCGCGTGAGTGTTCCTCGCGTCGGGGACCGCCTGATTCGACCCGGTGCTTACGCCCATCCCGGCTCCCGCGCATAAAGCTCTGAAAAAGCGGGCGGTTTCGCCGTGTGTACGCGTTGACACCGAAGCGCAGAGACCACTATCCTCCCAAGACGAGCCTCGCGGGTGAGGGCGCGCGCGGGGAAGCGACGCGCTCGAACCACAACGACCAACCGCGAGGAGAGTAGCCGAACGAACGGTTCGGCCAGGAGCAGGCATGGCCCAGCGCATTCTCGTGTTGGAGAAAGACACGAAGTTTCTTCGAGAGCTCGAAAGCGGATTCAGCCGATACGGGGCTGCGGTCGAAGTCGTCGGGGATGGGGATGCGAGCGTCGCGCGCGCGAAGGCGCAGCCGACGGCGCTCGTCTTGTTGTCCGCCGACGCGATGAATTCGGGCGAGGTCTTCGCGGTGTGCAAGCGCTTCAAGAGCGACGACGAGCTCTCGAAGATCCCGTTCGTGATCATGGGCGGCGCTGAGCACGCCGAGCGCTTCGAGACCCACAAGAAGCTCAGGCGCCGGGCGGACGCCTACGTGAGTCTGCCGGTGGCCTTCGACGATCTGGTCTCCACGCTCACGCCGCTGGTTCCCCTCGAAGAAGAGAGCGCCGCGGCGCCTGCTTCCGATCTCGAGGTGGACGCGGATATCGATGCCTTCGCCGACAATGCGTTCGACGATCTGGTGAGCGAGGAATCCAAGGTCGAAAAGGCCGCTCCGGCTCAGGCGCCTCCTGCCGCGCCGGCCGCTGCGGGAGCCAGCCGCGAGGAGCTCGCCAAGCTTGCGCGTCAGATCGAGGAGCTCACCGCGCGCGCGGAGAGCGCCGAAAAGCGCGCCGATGCCGCCGAAAAGCGGGCGGCCGAGAGCGAGAAGCGACCGGCGCGGGCGAGCGTCGCGCCGCCTGGGGCGGGCGTATCGAGTCGTGACTACCTCGAGATGCGCGAGCAGCTGAACCGCAAGGACAAGGAGATCCTGAGTCTGCGCGACGAGGTCACCACGCGCGATCGTCAGCTCCTCGACGCCAGTGACAAGGCGCTGGAGCTCGAGCGCGGCCAGGCGAACCTGCACGACGAGCTCGCCGTCGCGCAGCGGCAGCTCGATGAGGCGCACGGCAAGATCAAGGCCTACGAGACGGACCGCGAAGCCGTGAACAAGCGGCTCGAGGATCTCAAGGGGCGGCTCACGCGGGCCGAAGAGAAGGGCAAGAAGCTCGAGGACGAGCTCGATTCCGTTCGCACCCAATACGCCAGCGAGACGAGCGAGCTCAAGGCGGCGCACGAGAAGAAGCTCGAGGAGGTCGAGAGCAGCGCGGCCGCCGAGGTGGCACGCTTGCGCGCAGCCAGCGCGATGCAGCTCTCCGATTTGGAAAGCAAGCATGCCGAGGCCCTCTCGGCGCTCGAAGCCAAGGGCGACGAGGCGCTCGAAGGCGAGCGCAACGCGCGCGCCGAAGAAGTCGCGAGCTTGAACGCGGCCCACCAGCGTGAGACCGACGAACTCCAGGCGCAGCACGCCACCGCGCTGGCGAACCAGAAGGCATCGGCCGACGCGGCGCTCGCCCGCGCGCTCGAGGAGGCTGCCGCGGCGCATGCAGCGGAGCTCGAGCGCAAGCTGAGCGACGCGGAGCTGGCCAAGAACGCCGCCCTGGACGGATTGCGCAAGGAGCTCGAGGCGCTTCAGGCCGCCGCACTCAAGGACGCCGAGGACAAGCACGGCAAAGAGCTCGCCATCCTCGGGCGCAAGCTCAGCGAGGCGGAGTCCAACGCGACGCTCTTGCGGGAGCGCCTGGACGAGACGGAGCAGGCGAAGCAGGAGCTCGAGGCCTCCCTGCGCGGCAAGATCGGAGAACTCGAGGGCGAGGTTTCGGCCCGCGTCGAGGAGCGCGATCGAGCCCAGAATGAGTTGCTCGGCGCGCGGGCGAGCATCGCAGCGCACGAGCGCACGGAGGCTCAGCAGATCGCGCGCATCGCAGAGCTCGAAACGGCGCTCGCGGCCGCCGAGGGCCGGGTACAGCGCCAGAGTGACAAGCTCGCGGCCGACGGTGAGCTCCTCGAGCGTGTGCGCAAGGCGCTCGCCATCAGCATGGGGCTGCTCGAGCAGCAGCGCGAGACGGCGCTCGAGGAGGCCTGAGCGGGGAGGCGGGCTCGTCCGCGCTCTCTCTCTGCTGGGCTGGTTCGCCGGCGCCCTCAGCGTGGCTCGAGCGCGCGCCGGAAGACCACTTTCTTGTGCTGTCCGGCGCGGACTTGAACCGTGCGGTGTTGCTCGGGTCGACCGTCGCCGACGCCGATCTCGTGCGTCCCGGACGGCAGCTTGACGGAGACCGGCGCGTGCCCGAGCGGCTTTCCGTCGATCCATACCTCTCCAAAGGGATGGACGAACACACGGACCTCCGCGGGGGCGTTCGCGCGCGCGGCGCTCTTGGGCGCCTCGGCTGGCGCTGCCGGCGGTGTACTCACGGGGACGCTCGAGGGCGGCGGCTCCGGGGCGCTTGGCGCCACGGGGGCGGGGGCAAGGGCCGCGGACTTTTGGTCCTGAGGAGGCGCGGACACCTCCGGTGCGTGCTGAGGAGGCCCGGACCCCTCCGGCGTGGTGCGTATGGAGGTGCTGGTTCCGTCGGCGGCCACCGTGCCTTGGCCCTTGAGGAGCGCACCCAGGGAAAACGCGGAGAGCGCGGCCGCCGCGAGGCCCATCGCGATCAGCTTCCGCTTCCAGGAGCGGTCGCGCGCAGGCGGAACGGACTTACGTGTTCGCGTGACGACGGCGGCGCGCTGCGCCGTGGCGGGCCGCGCATGAAAGGGCGCGGGGGCGCTCAGCGTGGGGGCCTCGCCGGGATCGTCTTCGAGTGGGGCTTGCGCGCTGGCCGGCGCAGTCGGTGCTGGGACGCGGGCCGAAATGCGGCCGCTGGCCCGCTCGAGGATCCGCATGCGGGCCTCCACGAGCGCGCCGAGCTCCCGCCGGGCCGCATGCGTGGAGATGGGCGGGAGCGCGTCGAGCAACGCGCGCGCAGAGTCGAAGCGCTCGGACGGGGCCCCCGCGATCAGCCGCTCCACGCACTCGGCCAGGGCCCGCGGCACGTGTGGCGCAAGGTCTCGGAGCTGCGGCCGCTCTCCGCTCGCGATGCGGCGGATGGTGTCGAGATCGGATTCGCCATCGAAGGGGCGCTCGCCGGCCAACAACTCGAACAGCAAGACGCCGAGCGAGAACAGATCGCTGCGTTGATCGAACACTCCGCGCTCGATGTATTCGGGCGGTAGGTACGGCACCTTGCCCTTGATCACGCCCGTGGCCGTGAGCTGCGCGCCGCCCAGGGCCCGCGCGATCCCGAAGTCGGTCAGCTTCACCTCTCCCGCAGGGCTCACGAGCACGTTCGAGGGAGACAGGTCGCGGTGGACCACCGGCTCCCGGTCGTAGCCCTCACCGTGCGCGTGCTCGAGCGCTGCCGAAAGCTCGCCCGCGATCAAGGTCACGATCTCGGCGGAGAGGGTCCGGGGCGAAGCATCTTCGGTGACCGACCGGGGCGCGCCCGCGAGCAGCGCGCGCAGGTCGAGCCCTTCGATGAGCTCGAGCGCGAGATAGTAGGAGTCGTCGACCTGTCCGAAGTCCAACACCTGCACGATGTTCGCGTGGCGCAGCACGGCCGAGGTGCGCGCCTCGCGGAGAAAGCTCTGCGTGAAGTCCGAGTTTTCCGCGTAAGCCGGCAAGATCCGCTTGATGCAGACCTTTTGCACGAAGCCGTGGGGGCCTCGCCGGAGCGCCACGAAGGTCTCGGCCATGCCGCCGGCGCCGAGCCGACGCAGGGCTTCGTAGGGGCCAAACTGTGGGAGGACCTTCGACATGTCTAGCGCGTGTAGGCTGGGCGAACCGCGCCCGCCGTTCAACCCAAAAGAGGTCCCGCGTGGGGTGGGTTACAGTCGGCGTTTTTCGATGTGAATCCGGCTGACTTGCAGCAAGATGGCCAGCCGAACCCCTGTTTTTGTGCGCGATCGAAGAAGACGCGCTCCGATCCGTCACAGCCTGCGATGTCCAAGACCATGAACGAACGGCCCCTTCCTCGCCTTCCCATCTCGCGCACGCTGCGCGTCCATGCCCTGCCTGCGCTCGTCGCCGCGGTGTGCGCGTTCACGGGCCCTGCCCAGGCTGCCCCGGAGTCGGGGCCGCTGGCAGGGCGGGTCGAGCAACTCGCCCAGGAGCGGGGGGCTTCGTCGCAGAGGCTGGCAGAAAAGCACGGCAAGCTCGCCAAGAACGGCGCCGTGGCCCTCTCGGTCAAGCTCGCACCCAAGCAGTGCGTGGTGGTCGCCGCGAGCGCGGACGACGCGGTGCCCGACCTCTCGCTGAGCCTGCGCGTCAAGGACGGGCCGGCGCTCTCCGACGAGACGAGCGGCCCCTCCGCCTCGCTGCGCTACTGCGCGGGCGCCGCCGAGGAGAAGCTCGACGTGCGCGTGCGCTCGGAGCAGGCGACGCGCTTTGCTCTCGGGGTGTGGGCGCTCGCGACGACGCAGGAGGCCGCGCCCGCCGAGCCGACCGAGGAGGCGAAAGGAGAGCAGGCCAAGGCCCCCGTCGTGAGCTTGGGCAAGCGGCTTCAAAACCTCGTAGCTTCGGGCGCGAAGGGCCTCGAGCCCATGACCCCGCCCCGCGAGGAGGACGTCTCCGCCCAGGAGGCGCGCAAGCGCGAGGTCGTGCTGGCGACGGACCAGTGTTACCGGCTGCTCGCGGTGAGCGAATCGCCCACCGTGGAGATCGAACTGAGCCTCGCGGACCCCAAGGGCACGGTGCTGAGCAGCGGGCGGGCCAAGGCCGAGCTGCGCGTGCCGGCCACCGGCAGCCTTTGTCCGAGCGACGGCGGCGCCCATACCGTGGCCGTGCGGGCGCTCTCGGGGGAGAGTCGTGTGTCCTGGCAGCTCGTCGGCGAGACCAACCCAGAGCTCGCGGCGCGCTTCCCGGTGGGCGGCAAGGGCAACCAACTCGTGGCCACGCGCATGCGCGACATCCACCGCAACCAGGGCGCAAAGGCGCCCGTGATGGCCTTCGAGTCGGGTCAGCTCGGGACGGCCGAGGTGCACACGAGCAGCTTCGAGGTCGTGGGCGGGCGCTGCTATCTCGCCGTGGCCGAGGGGGTTCCCTCCCTGCGCGAGCTCTCGCTCGAGATCGCGGACCATCGGGGGCACATGGTGGCGCGCTCGCAGGAGCAGAGCAGCATCAACATGCTGCGCGTCTGCGCGGACGTCAGCGGCCGCTGGACCCTGCGCGCCAAGGCCTTCAAGGGGTATGGCGCCTTCGGGGTCCAGGTGTTCCTCGCGCCGCCTCAGCGGTAGCAAGCTTGGGCGGCCTCGAGTGGGTCGTGGGGCACGCGGTGTCCCTGCCGTCGCAGCACGTCGCTCAGCGCCGCCAGGCACAGCATGACGTGGCGCTCGCTCGAGCTCGCCCCCATCAAGCCGATACGCCAGGCGCTGCCCTTGAAGGCCCCGAGCCCGCCGCCGATCTCAATCCCGTAGGACGCGAGCAGCTCGCGACGCGTGCGCGCGTCGTCCACGCCGTCCGGGATGCGCACCAGGGTCAGCGGCGCGAGGCGCTCCTCGCTGGGCACAGGTAGCTCGAGGCCGAGGGCGGTGAGGCCCGCCGCCAGCGCCCGGCTGTGCAGCGCGTGGCGCGCGTAGCGGGCCGCAAGGCCCTCCTCGAGCACGAGACGCAAGGCCTCGTGCAACGCATAGAGCATGTTGATGGGCGCCGTGTGGTGGTACAGCCGCTCGCCGCCCCAGTACTTCGCGATCAGGCTCAGGTCCAAGTACCAGCTTTGCACGGGCGTCGTGCGGGCCTCGAGCGCCTCCTGCGCGCGCTTGGACAGGCTGACGGGGGCCAGACCCGGCGGGCAGCTCAAGCACTTTTGGGTGCCCGAATAGATCACGTCGACCCCGTGACGATCGACCTCGACAGGCAAGCCGCCCAGGGAGGTCACCGCGTCCACGAGGAAGAGCGCGCCGAGCTCGTCGGCGAGCGCGCGAAACGGCGCGAGCGGCGTGAGCGTGCCGGTCGACGTCTCGGCGTGGACCACGCAAAGCAGCTTGAACTTCCCGCCCTGGGCGGCGCGGCGCACGCGGTCGACGTCCAGCGCGCGTCCCCAGGGAGACTCGACAGTGACCACGTCGGCCCCCGCGCGGCGGGCGACCTCGGCGAGGCGCTGTCCGAATACGCCGTGCACGCCGACGAGCACACGATCGCCCGGCGTGATCGTGTTCACGATGCACGTCTCCATGCCCGCCGAGCCCGTGCCGCTCATCGGCATGGTGAGCTCGTTGGCGGTCCCGAAGACGGTGCGCAACATGGTCCGTGTCTCGTCGAGCAACGTGAGGAAGCTCGGGTCGAGGTGTCCGACGGTCGGCTTGCCGAGCGCCGCCAACACGCTGGCGGGCACGTCGCTGGGGCCAGGGCCCATCAATACGCGGCCAGGAGGCAGGAAGGGAGCGGGCAGGTTCATGGCGCCCAATTGTGCCCGCATCCCCGCAAGAGGCGAGCAGAAACGCTCAGCTCAGCAGCTTGCGGTAGACGCCGACGACCACGCCGAGCAACTGCGTGTCCCGCCAGTCCGTCTTGGGGATGATGATGCTGGTCATGGTGCTGTTGGCGGGCTCGAGGCGGACGTGATCTTGCTCGGGGAAGAAGTACTTGCAGGTCGCTTCGTCGCCCACGAGCGCGATCACGACTTGGCCCTTGTTGGCCTCGAGCTGCTTGCGCACGAAGACGTAGTCGCCGTCGTGGATGCCCGCATCGATCATCGACTCGCCCTTGATCCGCAGGCCGAACACGTCGCGCTGGCCCCCGATGAGCATGCGGTCGATGCGCACGTGGTCGCTCGGCTGCTCGATGGCTTCCTGCAAGGCGCCCGCGGCGACGCGACCGAGGATGGGGATCTCGACCAGGTTGTCGTCGCCCGCCACGTCCTCGAGCTCGGGCTCGAAGGTTACCGTGGTTCCCTTCAACAGCCGCTCGACGGCCCGCGTGGGGCGCAGCGTGCGCGACTTCATGTCCTTGCGCGTGAGATAGCCCTTGCGCTCGAGCGCGCGCAGGTGATCGTTCACGCCGTTGGTGCTGCGAATCCCCATGAAGTTGCCGATTTCGCGCAACGTGGGGGGATAGCCATCCGTGTCGATGGTGGTCTGGATGAACTCGAGCACCATCTTTTGACGCTGAGTGAGTTTCTGCATCTCCGCCTCGCCTCGTCGTTCCGGCCACGCGCGAAGCGCGCGTCGCGATCCTGCACATGCGGGCGGGCTGCCCACGTGGCTAGGTGAGACACAGGATTACTGAACGCGCGGAGAGCTGTCAAAAAACTCTGAAAAAAGTTTCTTCGTTCTACGAAATCATTGGGATTTTTTGGCCTGTCGCAGGAGCCCTTGCCGCCACAGACTGCGATCGAGTGCGGCAGTTTTGTGGGCCCGATACCAGCGCCACATGCGGATCAGGGTGTCGGTGCTCGCCCCGGGCGCCATCGCGGGCGAGAGATCGATCGCGCCCGCGCGCCACGGCTCCCCTGCCTGTCGGGATACGGCCTCGAGCGCGCGCCGATCGTTGATGCCTACGAGGTCGCGTCGGCCCATCACCACATCGAACAGCGCGGGCAACAGATCCACCACGCCAAAACCGGACGCGCCGATGTGAAGCCGACCACGGCGCGTCTTCAGCGCGCGCACGACCGGGCGATGCAGGGTCTTTTGAATGGCGAGCCCGATCAACCAGGGCGTCGCAAGCAACACCAAGAGCGAGAGCGCGAACATGCGCGACGTGAGCGCCGTGCCCACGGGGCTTCGTTCTCCGAGCACCAGCGCATCGCCGATGCTCGCGCGTGAGCCATCACGGAAGCTCCAGATGCCACGTGCGTCCGCGTAGACGCCGCGCAGCCGAGTTTCCTCGCCGACGATGGTGTTGGGAGCGACGCAGGACTCGCTGATCGTGGCGCCTCGCTCGACGATCACCGCCTGACCGAGGACGGCGCGTGGACCCACTTTGGCGTCCCCCAACACACGGCAATCAGGCCCGATCAAGACGGGTGCCGTGAGCTGCGCCTGGGACGAGAGGCGCGCGCCGCGAGCGCACCAGACGCCGGGCTTGATCTCGGCGCCGTGGATGATGACTCCAGGCGCGGTCCCTTCGAGCACCGCGCAGGAGAGGGTGTGCGCGTGATCTCGGTTTTCGACCTCGAAGCCCCAACCCTCCGCGTCCATTTCGGTCTGCGCGCGCGCGGAGCTACGTGAGACGAGCTCGACCGTGACCGGCTGCGCGTGCGTGCCGCTCGGCGCCGAAAGGCGGTAGCGGGTGGGCGCCTGGACCTGGAGATCGAGCTTTCCGTGGAGGAGCAGGGAGGCTGGCAGCGACAGGAAAAGCTCGTCTTCGGCGCACCCCGCGCGGCGTGCGAGTTCGCTCGCGCCGAGCGGCGCGGCGCTCGGGATGACGTGGACGCGGGCCGTCAAAGGATCGTCCGAAAGCAACGCGTGAGCACGCTCCAGCGCATCGGCACCTTCCGCGACCTCCACGAACACGTCCTCGATGCCCAGGTCCCGCAAGGCCTGCAGCTGCCGCAACAGCAGCGAACGGCCCGCCACATCGAGCGTTCCCACGCCCGAACGTCCGACGACCTCGTGGATCAGGGCGCGCATGCCCGTGTGCGCGCCCTCGACGGTGCTGCGTTCGAGCGACGCACGTGAGGCGAAAACGTCGAAGTGCTCTGCGAGCCCGACCTGCACCGCGAGCAGGGTCGCGCGCCTGGAGAGCCCCACCAGGCAGAGCCTCGCGCGCCCTGCGGTCCGATCGGTCGCACGGTCCAGCTCGAGCAGCGCCGCCAGCGCCTGCGGAGTGATCTCGCGCGCCGCGCTGAGGTCGATCCCGACGATGCGCGCAGGAGCCGGACCGTCCTGCGGCGCGGACGCCTCGCGGATGGCGTGCGCCAGGCCTTCGACGCAAGCTCCGTCGATCACTGCCTGCTCTACCGACAGCACGCGGACGTCGTGTTGTTTGGGCATGCTCCCGTTCAGTCTAACCTGCACTCGGCGCTTTGCAGTCAGCACAGTGCGTGCCACATTCCGTGCGCGGAACCTTCAACCAGGCCAACGCGGGATCGCGTGGCGCTCCCAACTGTGGGTCTCATGCATTTCAGGCACAGCGCATCCACCGCGAGCATTCTCCTCCTGTCCATGGCCCATTCGCTGGTCGGTTGTGCCTCCTACAAGCGACCGCCGACCTATCCCATGGAGGACGAGGCGTACAAGCCAGGCGGGGTTGCGCTCGACGGCATCGACAACGATCACCCGGTCCCGTTGACCTTGCTTCCAGGGGACACCATCGAGGTGATCGCCGCGAGCACCGACACGACCCGGTATCCAGGGCTGGTCGTCGATGGTGAAGGCAAGGTGCACGTCCCGATCGCCGGCGCGATCCAGGTCAGCGGCCTCTCGCCCCAGCAAGCCGAACGAAAGATCGAAGAGGCGCTGCAGAAGTTCGACCGCTTCGTGCGCGTGAGCGTGCTCGTGACCGGCCAGGGCGGCCACTACGCCACGGTCATCGGTGCGGTCGCGCAGGAAGGCCAGGTGCCGCTCTCCGCGGGCATGCGCGTGGCCGAACTGATCGCTGCCGCAGGTGGGCCGCTGCGCACGAGCCAGGAGTCGGGTGAGATCAACTACGTGGCGGATCTCGACGCGGCGCGGCTCGTACGCAACTCCGTGCCGCTCCCGATCAGCATTCGCCTCGCCCTCTCTGGCGATCCCAGGCACAACATCATCGTCCATCCGACCGATCAGCTCTTCATGCCGCCGGGGCTCGGCTCGCGCATCGCGGTGTTGGGCGTTCAGACCACGGGCGGCTCCGCCATGCTCAGCTATCGGCCTGGCATCCGCCTGACCGAGGCGCTCGCCGCCGCGGGCGGCTTCAACATCAACAGCGACCTCGAGGACATCCGCATCCTGCGCGGTCCGCTCAAGAAGCCGCTCCTCTACCAGTACGACTTCAATGACTTCGTCAACGGCAAGGCGGGCGACATCGAGCTTGCGCCGGGTGACGTGGTGTTCGTGAGCGAGCACTGGTCGGCCACCATGGGCGAAGTCCTCACCCGCGTCACGCCGCTGCTCAGCGTGCTCATCAGCGGTCTCAGCACCTATTTCTTGATCGAGAACGTCAGGCTCTCGCGCGAGAGCCGCGATGCTCAGCGCCGGCTCTTGGAGGACAACATGTAGGCGTTCCTACTCACTTCGCTTGCGGCCCAGCCAGGCCACGAGCGCCGTGTGGGAAGCGGCCCAGAACGAGCTGATGGTGAGCAGCACCGCGCCGAGGGCCGTGTGCCCCTGGCCCAGCAGGTACGCGCCCGAAGCCAGGCACATGCTGACCACGAGGCCGCTGAACACACGGCGGCCGAGCCGATCGAGCGCGTCGGGGAGGCCCTTGTCCTGGACGGACAAGGCGAGTTCGCCACGCCGCAGATCGTCGAGGATCTCCGACACCTGCAGGGGCATGTCCGCCGCGGCGCCGCCCAGGCGGGACATGTTCCGCATCAGCTCCTGGCTGAGCTTCTCCGGCGAATAGCGCAGCCACATGAGGCGCATGAAATAAGGCTTGACCTCCTGGAAGACGTCGAGCTGCGGGCAAATCTGGCGCGCGATGCCCTCGATCGTCATCAGAGCCTTACCGACCAGCACGAAGTCGGGCGGGATCTCGAAGCCGTACTTCACCGCACCGTTGATCAGGTCACGCAAGAGGCCCGAGAGCTCGAGCTCACGGAGCTGCTTGCCGATGTAGCGATCGGCGAGCACGGTGACCTCGGACTCGAACTCACGCCGGTCGAACTTCTTGGTCGGTGTGCCGATGGCGCAGAGTGCGTCGGCGATGGCGCGATGATCCTCGCCGGCCGCCGCGACCATCAGATCCACGGTCTTGTCCCTCAGCTGCGGCGTGAGGCGCCCGACCAGCCCCAGATCGATGAACGCGATCAAGGGGTCTTCGTTGGTGCCCTGGATGATCAAATTGCCCGGGTGGGGATCGGCGTGGAAGAAGCCGTCCTCGAACACCATCTTGATCATCACGGCCACCGCGTGCTTTGCGATCTTTTCGCCATCCGCACCGGTGGCGACCGCCTCGAGCACCTTCTTCCCCGGAAGGAACTCGAGCGTGAGCACGCGCTTGCTCGAGGCCTGCTTGTACACCTTCGGGAAGTGCACGACTCCGGGGTCGAAGTCGTGGAAGTTCCGCGCGAAGCGCTCCGCGTTTTCGGATTCGAGCGTGAAGTCGAGCTCCGCCGTGATGGCTCGATCGAACTCCGCCACCAGGCGGGACGGCGCGTAGGGCCGGCTCTCGGGGATGGAGCGCTCGATGGCCTTGGCCATCCAGTAGAGCAGGTCGATGTCGCGCGCGATGGTGTCCTTGATGTTCGGGCGCTGGAGCTTGACCACCACGTCGAGCGAAGCGCTGCCTGGGACCTTGAGCTTGGCGCGGTGCACCTGGCCGATGGAGGCCGACGCCATCGGCTTTTCGTTGAACTCTTCGTACAGGTCCTCGAGCGCGGCCCCGAGCTCCAGCTCGAGCAGCGGCTTGAGCTGCTCGAAGGGCACAGGTGGCACGTCGTCCTGGAGCTTTTTGAGCTCTTCGACCACGTCCTGGGGCACCAGGTCCGGCCGCGTAGACACGATTTGCCCGAGTTTCACGAAGGACGGGCCGAGATCGGTCAACGTGAGCCGAATTCGCTCGGCGCGGCTGATGGCGCGCTCGTCGTTGCTCTCGTCGCGCTTTCCGATCCCAAGTTGAGCACCCCAGCCGGTGCGCTGGACGAGCTCACCGAAGCCGTGCCGAACCAGGACCGCAACAATTTGTCTCAGGCGCTCCAGGTCGCGAACGGCCGTCAGGATCGATCCCATGCCGCGCCGAGCATAAGCGATTGCGGAGGCCTTGCCATTGTGGGCCCTCTACGGCATCAACTAAAGCCGTTGCGCCGCGGCTGCCGTCCCCGAATTCACTGCCAAGAAACGCTTAGGAAAAACAGGGGCGGTAGCGTGTGGTAGATTGCCAGCACGGCAAGAGGAGCACGCAGATGAAGAAGGTCGAAGCGATCATCAAGCCTTTCAAGCTCGATGAGGTGAAGGACGCGCTCGGCGAGGTCGGCATCCAGGGCATGACCGTGACCGAGGTGAAGGGCTTTGGACGCACCGGCGGGAAGAAAGAGGTCTACCGCGGGTCTGCGTATGTGGTCGACTTCGTACCCAAGGTCAAAGTCGAGGTCGTGGTGCCGGACAACCAGGTCGTCCAGGTGATTGAAGCCATTGAAAAGGCTGGCAAGACCGGGCGTATTGGCGACGGAAAGATCTTCGTCTACGGGCTCGAAGAGGCGATCCGCATCCGCACGGGCGAGCGCGGCGAGGACGCGATCTGAAGTGGTTTATCCTGTCGGAAACACTTAGGGTTTGACGCTGAAAAAGGCCGTCGGTAGCATGCGGGGTAGCGTGCCCGGCAGGTCCCTCGCGGGGGCCTTTCCGGGAAAACCTCGAAAATCCTGCGAAGCTTGCCCTCATGTCTACTGCCTCCCGCGTCGCGGCCGAATTGCTGCGCGTTCTCCCCCGAAAGCAACTCAGTAGCGTGATGGGCCGCCTGGCGGACGTCACCGGGCCGCCGCCGCTCGTGCGGGGCGCGATCCAGACCTTTGCCCGCGTGTACGACGTGGATATGGGCGAAGCCGTCGTGCCGCCCGAGGGGTTCCGCTCGTTCGACGCGTTCTTCACGCGCGCCCTGCGCCCCGGCATGCGTTCCATCGACATGGCCGCCGACGTGGTCGTTTCGCCGGCGGACGGCCGGATCGAGGATCTCGGGGTCATCGAGCGCAACGCCAAATTCATGGTGAAGGGCTTCGAGTACGAGGTGGGTGAGCTCCTCGGGGCACCCGAGGAAGCCAAGCGCTTTCAGGGCGGCACCTTCTTCATCGTGTACCTCTCGCCGCGGGACTACCACCGGGTGCATGCGCCGGTCGATGGCCGCGTGCGGCGCGCGCGTCACGTCGACGGCACGTTGTATCCGGTCAACAGCATCGGGCTCACCTACGTGCCCAAGCTCTTCGCGCGCAACGAGCGCGTGGTCACGGTGCAGGCGTCACGCTTCGGAGAGACCGCCACGATCATGGTGGGCGCGATCGGCGTCGGGCGCATCAGCATCAGCTTCGATTCGCGCATCGTGACCAACCGGGGGCAAGCGGCGCAGACGCTGGACTTCGGGGAACAAGGCGTGATGCTCCAGCGCGGCGGAGAGATCGGTCGCTTCCATCTGGGCTCGACGGCCATCGTGCTGCTGGGGCCTGAACATCGCTTTCGCTTCGCGGTGAAGGCTGGGGCCACCGTGCGGATGGGGCAGGCGGTGGCCATTCGGGAGGCGCAGTGAGCGAACGCGAGCCTCGACCTGCAGCGCTGCGGGTACCCGTTTCCGACGTGACACAACGGGCGAGTCTCGTGTCGGGCATTCCTCCTTCTTTGGCGACCGGCAGCGACGTCAACGGCGCGCTCAAGGGGATGTTCTCGGAGCCGCCGCCGGCGGCCGCCGTGGTGGCGCGACCCGTGCGCGTGATCTCGGATCCGCCGCCCGACGCTGGGGAAATGCGCGCCTCGGATGCCCCAGCGGTCGTGAGCGTCCCACCCGCTGCGCCGGTGCCCCAGGAGGTCGCGCGCAGCGCCGTTGTCAGTGACGCACCCGCGCCGACGGTTGTCAGCGACGCACCCGCGCTGACGGTCGAGACGCCAGCGAGCCCGTCGTTTCCCCCCGAGCGTTCGTCGGGGAACGGGTACGCGGCGCTCGAGGTCGAGCCGCTCGATCCGCTCGAACTCGCCGATGAGGGAGACTACGAGGAGGAAGAGGACGACGCGCTCTCCGATCCCGAGCTCACCGTGGGGGAGGACGACGACGAGCAGGAGTCCGAGCATGTGCTCGATAGGTCTACACCGCCGCCCCCCCCGAACCCGCAGGGGGCGCCGGCGAGCATGGAGCCGCCCGAGTTCGAGATCTCGATGTCGCAGGAACCCGGGGCGAGCGAGGAGAGCGAAGACGACCTGGAAGTCGAGGCCGAGCTCAGCATGGAGTCCGAAGCGCCCGCCGGCGTGGAGCTCACGGAGGATGAGGACGACGGGGACGACAAGCGCCCATCCGGGGAGTTCGAAGAGCTCGAGATGGAGGCCGAGTCGCCGGGTGACGAAGACAGCCCCGTGCGTCGCTCGCTCGGGCCGCCGCCGCCGCCACCGCCCGTGGGCAGGCTGTCCATCCCCGAGCCGCCGGATCTCAAGGCCCTCACGCGCTCGGCGCGCGTGCAGGAGCTCAGGCCCTCCAAGCCCCGTACCCACCCGTGGTGGGAGGTCTTTTTCGACGACGACTATCTGCGCACGGTGCGGCCGCCGACGCCGGAGCAGGTGGCTCGCCAATGCGATTTTCTCGAGCGGCGTCTGCGGCTCAAGCCGGGCGCGACGCTGCTCGACGTTGGCTGCGGGCTCGGGTTGCCGGTCATTGAGCTCACGTCGCGCGGTTACTTGGGGGTGGGCCTCGATCTCTCGCTGGCGATGCTCTCCCGGGCCTCGGAGGAGGCGCAGAGCCGCGGCATGCGCATCAACTTCCTGCACGCGGACATGCGGGAGATGAACTTCGACGGCAGTTTCGACGCCGTGACCTGCCTCGGCACCACGCTCGGCTACTTCGAAGACGAGGCCAATCGCAAGGTCATCGAGCGCTTCCATCGTGCGCTCAAGCCCGGCGGCACGCTGCTGCTCGACGTGGTCAACCGCGACCACGTGATTCGGTCGCAGCCGAACCTGGTGTGGTTCGAAGGCGACGGCTGCATCTGCATGGAGGAGAGCGAGTTCAACTTCTTCACGTCGCGCCTGCACGTGAAGCGCACGGTGATCATCGACAGCGGCAAGCAGCTCGAGCACGAGTACTCACTCAGGCTCTACTCACTGCACGAGATTGGCCACATGCTGCACTCGGCCGGCTTCCACGTGCTGGAGGTCACCGGGCGCGACGCCGTACCCGGCGTGTTCTTCGGCCAGGAATCGCCGAACCTCATGGTGGTGGCCGAGCGCCGCCCACCCGATGGCTTCCCGAAGCCCGAATCCACCGGAAAGTTTCAAGCGCTCCCCGAATGAGGGGGAGGGCGGGCCGCGCGGTCAGAACGAGTCGGTCGGGCTTCCAATCAAGTCGTAGCTCACCGTGCAGGGAAGGCGCTCGAAGGGGCCCTCGGGTGGCAGCGCATCGCGGCAGTCCGTTCCCGCGGCCGCCTTGATGTGAAACACGTGACGACCCACGAGGCCCTGTGCGGGCGCTGCGAACTCCTCTTCGCCTTTGGGCGCGATGCTCTTCGCTGAGCCAGCGGCGCCCGCGTCCTCGTCATCCGCGCCTGCGACCGCGCCCACCAGCTCCTCGTCCTGGACGAGCTGGCAGAAGGTGCCGGCGTCTGGGGCCGACCGGGCGACCAGCGAGCTGTAGGTGAACTTGAAGGATCCTTCCCCATAGCTGCCCATCAGGGGGGGCTGTCCCGGGAGACGCCAGAAGCCCTGCTCACCGTCGGCACGCAGCTGGACGGTGTAGCGGCGCCCGTCCTGCAAATTCACCGCCGCGGGGCCGCACGTGTTGGAGGCGAGCGACATCGTCACGCGGTAGGACCCGATCTCCTCGCCGGCAGGTTCGGCGCAGCCGGCAGCGGCGATCCCCAGCGCGAGGAGCGTGGGCGGGAGGCGAGTAGGGAGCACGTGCGACACCCTTCAGCCTTACCGTCACGAGCGACAGGGTGTCCAAAAAGCTACTTGCTGGGAGGAGCGGGCGGCGCCGGGGGCGTGTCGGAGGGCGGGGCGGGGGCGGGCTCCGGAGCCGCCGCGGGCGCCGGGACCGCAGGCGGCGGTGGCAAGGCCCGCGGAAGGGCGCTGAGGCCCGGCGGGACGAGCTCGATCTCGAAGCGCATCGGGGTGCCCGGGAAGTGGGCGCTCGTGACCGTGCGGCCGGACCGCTTCTGCAGGGCGGCGGCCAGCCCCTGCGCACGCGCAGCCGCGCGGGGGTCATCGGCGGGCGCCACCAGCACCACGTGCACCGTTCCGCGCTTGTGGTTGTGCTTCACGTAGTTGGCCACGGCGTCCACCAGGAACGACTGGCCGCGCAGCGTGTCGCCCTCGAAGGCCGGCGTCGCCGTGGGCAAGAGGCGCTGGCCCTGGAACACCATGAGCATGGGGCCGTCGGGGCAGCCGTCCTGGTCGTTCTTGCCGTTGAGGGTCTCGGCCTGATCGGGGCACTGGTCGATCTGGTCGGGCACGCCGTCCGCATCCTCGTCGTCCTCCGGGCAGCCATCCTCGTCGAGGATGTCGTTCCAGGACTCGGCTGCGTCGGGGCAAGCATCGTCCACATCCGCGATGCCGTCGCCGTCGTAGTCGTCCTCGGGGCAGCCGTCGTCATCGCCCAGGTTGTCGTGATCCTCGGGCTCGTTCGGGCACATGTCCAGGTGGTCGTCGATGCCGTCGCGGTCTTCGTCGGCGTCGGGGCAGCCATCGTCGTCACGATCGCCGTCCATGTCCTCCATCTCGCCTTCACACGAGTCGTAGCCATCCGGGACCCCGTCTCCGTCGTTGTCGGGATCGGGGCAGCCGTCGTCGTCCGCGAAGCCATCGAAGTCTTCGCGTTCATCGATACAAGCGTCCTTGTCGTCCGGGATTCCGTCGCCGTCGTTATCGGGGTCGGGGCAACCGTCGTCGTCCATGAAGCCGTCGCGGTCTTCGGGCTCGGTCGGGCAAGCATCCACCCGGTCATCGATGCCGTCGTTGTCCCGGTCGCGGGTGATGGGGGTCCATTGGGCCCCGGCGAACACGCGGAAACTCGGGTTTCCCACCACACCGACCATGCCGGCTGCCGCGCCGACGTTGAAGACCAGGTCGTCGCCGAGGCCGATCTGGGCACGCCCCTCGAGCGGATAGTCGCGCGCCCGGATGCTCGCGGCACCCACCACCTCGGCCTTGCCGTTGACCAGGGGCGTAAACGCGTACATGCCCGCGACGCCGTAGAGGATCTCGCTGCCAGTCTCCGTGGTGAGGAAGGTGCGATGGGGGCGGTATTGCCCACCCACGTTGACGGCGCCTCGGAAATCACCGCGCGCAAACTCCACGATACCGAAGCCGCCAGCCTGCACACCGCGTTCGCCGAGGAACATGCATTCGTGTGGATCGCGGCAGTCGCCGCGGCTGGTGAGCATCGCCGTAGGCAGGGTCGTGAACACCGCAGCCGCGAACCTGACCTCGTCGTTGCGCGTGTGCCAGATGTGCGTCTTGGCCAAGAACCGGGCGTCGCCCAAGCCAAAGCCCTGACGAGGTTGGATGACCAGGGTGGGGTTGCCCGAGCCGGCCTGCACGCTGGTGGAGAACTGCTCGGTATCCGTGACGCCAAGGGGCAGCTGGAACGAGAACTGGGTGCGATTCTTGATGGTGACGCTGGCCGACAACCAGGCCAGGGCCGTGCGGTTCACGAAGGCGGTCGCGTCGTTCTGGCAAGGACCCAGCTTGTTCTTGATGCCGTCGCAGGGATCGCCGACTTCGAGCGTGTTCTGCGAGTAGTCCAGCATCACGCCGTAGGATGCTTGGCGGTGTTTGCCGACCTCTGCGCCGAGCAGGCCGATGTAGTTACCGGTGCCAGGCGCGGGATAGAAGCGGACCGTCGAGAAGTCTTTCTTGCTCTGCGCTGCGGCGTGGCCCGTCGACAAGACGGCCAAGAGCAGGGTGGCAGCGCAGAGAATCAGGCTAGGGCGTCGCGTGATCATGATGGGCTCGGGGAGTCGGCGCGCGCGGAGCTCGCGCGAGCGTCGAGGGGTGCGCAGGTGCGCTCACCCCTCGGCTGGCTCCGGCGGAATATTGCATGACCCGGCTTGGCATGCGCAACCGCGCAGGCCGCTATCTGTGCGAATGGACGCCCTTACTCGACCGTGAAGGTGCACTTGAAGCGGATCTCGGTCGCAGCCGGCTTCCCCTGGCGATCGAGCGGGGTCTGCTCGACGCGGTGTTGCTGCGCCACTTCCTTGAGCGTCTTGAGGCAGGCGTCGCCGAACCCCCAGGTGTCTGCGCCGGCTGCGGCCAGCGCCCCCTCTTTGCGTAGGGGCTCGATCTTGCCGTTGGCTAGAATGCGCACCCGGATCGAAGCGGTGCCCTCGATGCCCTGTTGGCGGGCGACCTTGGGGTAGTTGCGTTCCAGGGCTGCGTTGAGGGCGTCGTTGGGCAGCTTGGGGCGACGCGACAGGTCGGATTCACCGACCAGGCGGACGCCGGTGCCGTCGATGACGCCGCCCGCGGCCACGCCCTCCCGGTTGCGTCCAGTGACCAGCGCGCCGGGGCGCCCAATGGGGCCGTTCATGGTGCCGCCGGTTCCCACCGCGCTCAACCAACCACCCTGACCTTCACCGGTCAGCGTGGTTCCACTGAAGTCCGCGATGGTCTCTGCCTGCGCGGCGGCGGGCGGCGGCGTGGCCTGCTCGGGCGGTGGCACATCCACCGGCTTGGGTGCGCGCTCGCGCACCTTGGGCGGGGGCGGCGGCTTCACGGGCTCCGGTTCCGGCTCCGGCGCCGGAGCGGGGGGCTCGGGCGCGGGGGCCAGCTCGGGTTCAGGCGGAGGCGGCGTGTCGATCACGCTGATCTCCACTGGCGAGACCGAGGCGGCCGCCTGGGGGTCGAGCTGGAAGGTGCCGAGCGCGGCAAAGACCGCGGCATGCACGCCCAGGCTCAGCAGCAGGCCCGCCGAACCTACCCAGGGCGTGCGCTGCCCGAGATCATTTCTCGCTGCCTGCAAGGTCCTCCGGGCGCACGTTGATCGCGAACTTGGTCACCTTCTCTTGACGGAGGAGATCGATCGCCTTCACCACCATGGCGTGGTTCACGCGGCCGTCCGCAGCGATCACCGCGCGGGTCTCGTGGTCCTTCGCGTAAGCCGCGCGCACGCGCTCACGCATCTCGTCCAGGGTCAGCTCCTGGGCGTCCAGGTAGAATCGACCGTCCTTGTCGATCGAGACCGAGAGCGTCGAGGGAACTTGCGCGCTCTCTCCGCTCGCCGCCTTGGGGAGCTCCATCGGGATGGAGTCCTTGTCCGCCACGTACTGGGCGGTGACCATCAGGATGATCAGAAGCACGAGCACAACGTCGACCAGAGGGGTCACGTTGATGCCAGAGATCGTGTCTTCATCGCCGCTCGAGCTGCTGCCTGCCATGGCTCACTCCGCCGCGCTGGGGGCTGCGTTACTCTCTTTGGAGCGCAGGTGCGCGAGCAACTCCCGGCTCAGCGTCTCCGCCTGCCCGAGCCGCGCCCGGATGACGCGCTGAAAGAAGTTGAAGAACGCGACACACGGGATGGCCACGAGGATACCGATGGCGGTGGCCACCAACGCCTCGCCCACCTCGGCCATCAGCGTGTCGCTGAGCTTGCCCTGGGTCGCGTTGAGCTCGTGGAAGGAGCGAATGATGCCGATGACCGTGCCGAGCAGACCGACGAAGGGCGCGTTGTTGCCCACGGTGCCGAGGAAGGCGAGGTTGCGCTCCATGTTGATGCGCGCGAGCTGGGTCGCGCCCGCCATGCTTTCGGCCGCCGCTTCCGCGCCCTTGTCCGACCAGTCGAGTCCCGCGGCGAGCACCTTCGCCTCGAGCGAGCGCGACTTCTCGAGCCGCTGCCCCAGCGCGCCCAGGTCCCCCTTGCGGATCAGGGGCAAGAGGTCGTCACGCAGGCGGCGGTAATCGTCGCTGGAGGCGAGATAGTAATAGGCGCGTTCGAGGATGATCCCCAGGGCGATCACGGAGAGCCCGACGAGGAGCCACATGACCCAGGTGGCCCCAAGCATCGAGAAGGCGGTCAAACGCTCTTGAATGTCCATTCGCTTCGCTCTCCAACAAGTTGAGACTCAATGGCCCGGAAGGGCCCTGAAAGTACGGGAGCCACCCCCCAGCGGCAAGCGCTCAAGATTCCTCGCCCAGGCTCAAATCCCGGGTCTTGAGCAGCTCGGAGACAAGCTCGGTCGCATAGGCTCCGCGCGGCAAGCCGAATTCGAGCACGAGGTCCGGCCCCGCGCGCTTCATGCTTATTTGCTCTGGGCGTACGCGTGCGGGACGCCGGGTTCCCTCGCCGAAGCGCTCGACCCTGGAGAGATGCTCCATGGTGACCCCAAAGCGGGTTCGCAGCTCGCTCTCGCGGATCAGCGCGTCACCGACGGGAGCCTTCATTCGAGCTCCAAACATTGGACCGGTGGGCGATATTTCCCAGCGCCGCATACGCTCGGTGTCGACATCCGGCTCTTCGCACAGAAAGATTCCCCCCGTATCTTCCTTGCGCATCAGATCCCCCGGGATGGCGCTGGTGAAGGTCTTGTTTTCGATACGCTCCCCGAGCCACGCGTTGAACAGGGCGCCCTGCAGCGCAGACACGAACAGCTTGCGGAGAAAGGGCTTTTGGGGGGGCCGCCCGTGGCCCACGATCCACTCATAGGCGTTGATCAGGTTCTTGCCCCCGAAACCGAAGCGTTGGGTCCCGAAGTAGGCCGGCAGGCCCACCTCCTGGAGCAGGTTGAGCGCGCGCTCGGCGAGCACCTCCTGGCCCTCGGGGACCGCGCGCAACGTGAGGCGGAAGCGATTGCCGCGCAGGTGGCCGGTGCGGAGCTTGTTCCCGTGACGGGAGACGGCGAGCACGCGCACCCCCGGGACGTCGAAGCTCTCGGGGACGGGCGTGCTCGGGCACTGAAAGCTGAGCCATTGGCGGGTCACCGCGCGCCTGTCCTTGAGCCCCGCCCAGCCGGCGTTTTCGGGCCGGGTCTCCAGCGCGCGGGCGAGGTTTCGCGCGGCGTCCGGGGTGTTGAGCTCGCGCTTCTCGATCCACAGATAGAGGTGTTCGCCTTGCCCGGAAGGCAGATACGCCGGGACCTCCTCGACCTCGAAGTCCTCGGGCGTTTGCTTCAGGACCCCCTGGATGGCGGGCACGTCCGTGGTGATGAAGGGGAGCGCGGCTTGGCGCGCCTCGAGCTGCTCCAAGAGAGCGGGGGGACTGTTCACGGGGCGATATGTAGACCCGGTGCGAGCGCTCCGGTAGACGAAAGGGAATGGACACACGGATCGGCGAGCTCACGCTGCTCTTGCACGAGGGGGTGCACGAGGGGGTGTTTCCGGGGGCGGTGGCCGCCCTCGGCTTTCGCGAGGGCAGCGTGGTCCAACGACTCGGAGCGTGCGCGGGCGCGCTCACCCCTGGGGGGGCCTTTGCGGAGCTCGATACCCTCTACGATTTGGCTTCGTTGACCAAGCCCTTCGTCGCGGTGAGCGCGCTGCGGCTTTCGCAGTCGGGCGTCGTGGATCTGCAGGCGCCCGTCAGCGAGGTCTTGCCGGAGCTCGCGGACACCCCGGGCGGGGAAGCGAACCTCGCGCGCCTGCTCTCGCACCGTGCGGGCCTCGCGCCCTGGGGAGCGCTCTTTCGGGAGTGCAAGGATCCCCCCGGCAGCGTCGAGGCCCGACGCTTCATGCTGCGCGAAGCGGCCACGCGGGTGCACACGGAGCCCGCTGCAGGCAGCGTGTACAGTGACCTCGGCTACCTCGTGGCGGGCGAGACCCTGGCGCGCGCGAGCGGGCTTTCGTTGGCCGAGCTGGTGCGCAGGGAGGTTACCGGGCCGCTCGGCATCGCCGAGGAGGTGTTCTATGCGGCGGAGCTCTCACCCGAAGATCGGGCGGGCCTGCGCGGTCGGACCGCGCCCACCGAGCACTGCGCATTCCGCGGGCGCACGCCGCACGCCGAGGTGCACGACGAGAACTGCTTTGCGTTCGGGGGCATCGCCGGGCACGCGGGGCTATTCGGGCAGGCGGACGCGGTGCTGCACTTCGGGCTTTCGCTGCTCGAGGCGCTCGACGGGCGTTCGCGCTGGCTCGACCAGGCGCTCTTGCGCTGGGCGCTCCGGCCGCTCGCGGGCGGCGGGCACGTGGTCGGCTGGGACACGAAGAGCGCGGATGGGTCGAGCGCGGGGAGCTCGTTCTCCGCGCGCTCCTTCGGGCACCTCGGATTCACGGGCACCTCCATCTGGTGCGATCCCGTCCGGGCGCTGTGCGTGGTGCTGCTCAGCAACCGGGTGCATCCGACACGCGAAAACATCAAGATCCGCGCGTACCGCCCGCGCTTTCACGATGCGGTCGTAGAGCTCGTGTTCGGCGCGGAGTGAGCGAGTCGCAGGTCAGAGCCTGGCGGTCTGGAGCGCGCTCGCGACCAGACCTTCGGCCTCTTGCTGGATGCGCTGTAGGTGCGCGGCATCCACGAAGCTCTCCGCGTAGATTTTGTAGACGCTCTCCGTACCCGAAGGCCGCGCGGCGAACCAACCGCGCGCGGTGGTGACCTTGATGCCGCCGATGCCGGCGCCGTTACCCGGCGCCTTGGTCAGCACGCGCTCGATGGGATCGCCCGCGAGCTCCTTGAGCGTGACCTGATCCGGCGAGAGCTTGCCCAGCGCCGTCTTGTGGGCGGGGCTCGTGGGCACGTCCTTGCGCGCGTACACCGGGGCGCCGTAGCGCGCCGTGAGCGCCTCGTAGCTGTCCGCGAGATCCTTGCCCGTCACCGCCTGCATCTCGGCGGCCAGCAGATCCATCACCAGACCGTCCTTGTCGGTGGTCCAGACGCTTCCGTCGCGCCGCAGGAACGAAGCGCCTGCGCTCTCTTCGCCCCCAAAGAAGAGGCTCCCATCCGAGAGGCCAGGCACGAACCACTTGAAGCCCACGGGCACCTCGACCAGCGGCCTGCCCACCCCCTGCGCCACCCGGTCGATCAAGCTGCTCGAGACCAGCGTCTTGCCGACGCCCGCGCTGGGGGAGAACCCGGGGCGGTGCCGGGCGAGGTAATCGACGGCCAGCGCGAGGTAGTGGTTGGGATTGAGCAGGCCGCCCTTGGGCGTGACGATGCCGTGGCGGTCGACGTCGGCGTCGTTGCCGAACGCGAGATCGAAGCGCTCGCGCATCTCCACGAGCCCGGCCATGGCCGAAGGTGAGGAGCAGTCCATGCGGATCTTGCCGTCGTGATCCACACGGACGAAGGAGAAGGTGGGATCGACCCCGTCGTTGACGATCGTCAAGTCGAGCTTGTAGCGCTCGGCGATCGGGGCCCAATAGCCGACCGCCGCGCCGCCGAGGGGATCGACGCCGAGGCGCAAAGGCTGCGAGCGCAGCTTGTCCATGTCGATCACCTGCGCGAGATCGCCGACGTAGCTCGCGACGTAATCATGCTTGCGCGTGGTCTCCGCGCCCCAGGCGACCGAGGACGAAACGCGCTTGACGCCCGCGAGCTTGGCTTCCAGGTACGCGTTGGCCGCCGCCTCGATGGCCTTGGTCACGTCGGTGTCGGCCGGGCCGCCGTGGGGCGGGTTGTACTTGAAGCCGCCATCGTCGGGCGGATTGTGGGACGGCGTGATCACGATGCCGTCGGCCAGGTGCTCCTTGCGGCCCCGGTTGTGCGTCAGGATGGCGTGCGAGATGGCGGGGGTCGGCGTGTAGCCGCGCGCGCTGTCCACCATGGTGAGCACGCCGTTGGCCGCCAGCACCGAGAGCGCGGTCTCGAGCGCCGGTTCACTCAAGGCGTGCGTGTCGATCCCCAAAAAGAGCGGCCCATCGATGCCCGCGTGCTTGCGGTGATCGCAGACGGCTTGCGTGACCGCGGCGATGTGGGCTTCGTTGAAGCTGCGCCTGAAGGAGGAGCCGCGATGGCCGGAGGTGCCGAAGGCCACGCGCTCGGCGGGGTTTCGTGGATCCGGCGCCTCGGTGTAGTACGCGGTGATCAGCCGTGGAATGGATACCAGGAGGGAGCGGGGGGCGGGGCGTCCGGCCAGCGGGTGCATAGGCCCGCAAAGGTAGACGCGCGTGCGCCATGCGCCAGCCGGGTGGCTCAGGGAGCTTCGGCGGGGAACGCCGCACGCAGGCGCTCCGTGAGGCGGCTCTGCGCGCGCGTGCTCTCGGCGTTGCGCACCGCGCGCGCGAGGGCGCGCTCGTCGCCCACCAGCACGGCGAGCTGCTTGGCGCGCGTGACCGCCGTATAAAGCAGCGCGCGCGAGAGCAGCACGTGGTGGGACGCATGGAGCACCACGAAGACGGCCGCGAACTCGCTGCCCTGCACCTTGTGCACCGTCGACGCGTAGGCGAGGGCGAGCTCGTCGAGCTCTTCGTGCTTGTAGCGGAGCTCGCGGCCGTCGATGGACACGTAGGTCACGCCCCCGGCCACGTTGCGCACCTCGCCCAAGTCGCCGTTAAACGCTTCTTTCTCGTAGTCGTTGCGCAGCTGCATCACCCGGTCGCCCGGGCGTAGCGCGACGTGCTTGTCCGACGTGGTCACGCCCGGGTTGAACTCGCGCTGCAAGAACTCGTTGAGCTTCTCGGTCCCGAGCGGCCCGCGGCGCATGGGCGAGAGGACCATCACGTCGCGCTTCAGGTCGAGGCCGTAGACCGACGGAAGACGCTTGAGCATCTCCTGGAGCTTGGCCAGGACGGCGTCGGGTTCGCGCGCCTTCACCACGAACAACTCGCCCGCACCGCGCTGTCCGGGGGGGCTTGAAGGTGGCAGCTCGCCGCGCAGGATGGCGTGGGCGCCGCGCACGATGTGGCTCTCCTGCGCCTGTCGAAACACGGTGGCGAGGCGCTCGACGGGCACCACCCCGCTCTCGATCACCGAGCGCAAGACTTGTCCAGGACCCACCGGCGGGAGCTGATCGACGTCCCCCACCAGCACGAGCGGCACCTGGGCGGGGATGGCCGAGAGCAGCCGCTCTGCGAGCTGCAGGTTGAGCATCGAGGCCTCGTCGACCAGCACCAAGTCCGCTTCCACGGGGTTGTCGCGGTCGCGTTGGAAGCGGGCGGTGGCGGGGTTCCACTCGAGCAGGCGGTGGATGGTCTTGGCTTCGGCGCCCGAGGCCTCACTCAGCCGCTTGGCCGCGCGCCCCGTGGGCGCGCAGAGTACGACGTTTCGCCCGCGTTGCTTGTGGGCCTCGACGATGCCGCGCACGGTGGTGGTCTTGCCGGTGCCGGGACCGCCGGTGATGATCAGGATGCTCCCCTTTAGGGTCGCGGTCACGGCGCGCGCTTGGGCCTCGGAGAGACCGACGCGCAGGTCGCCGATGGGCGCGGGCTCGTCGCGCGTCCCGCGCATCACCCGCTCCCGCAACAGACGCGCTACCTCGGTCTCCGCATGAAACAACGGGGCCGCGTAGACAGCCTCCCCCTCGCGCACCACGAGCTCTCGCCCGGCGAGGGCCTCGATCGCCTCCTGCAGGCGCTCGGCGGGCACGTCGAGCTGGGCGCCCGCCTCGATCAACTGATCACGCGTGAGATAGACGTGCCCTTCTTCGGCCGCGGAGCCGAGCAGATGCAAGGTGGCGCCGCTCGCGCGCCGCGGGTCATCCAGCGCGAGGCCCGAGGCGCGACCCATGGCGTCGGCCGTCTTGAAGCCGATCCCGGGGACCTCCTCGGCCACCAGGTATGGGTCTTCGCGGATCACCTGGACGGCGCGATCGCCGTACTTCTTACGGATGCGCTTGGCCAGGGCGGGCCCCAGGCCGAGGCTGTGCAGGTAGCTCATCATCTCGGTCTCGTCGCGTCGCTCCCGCACGGCTTGGGCGATGGCTTGCGCGCGCTGACGGCCGATGCCCGGCACCTCGCGCAGGCGTCCAGACTGGGTGGCGATGACGTCGAGCGCCTGGGCGCCGAACTGCTGCACCAACCTTTCGGCGAGGCCCTTTCCGATCCCCGGGATCAAGCCCGAGCCGAGATAGCGGGTGATGCCCTGCGGCGTCTGCGGCAAAACGGGCGTGAAGCTCGACACCTGAAAGCGCCGCCCGTGTACGGGGTGCTCGGTGAAGCGGCCCCGAAAGCGCAGCGACTCTCCCGGGCTCACACTGCCCAGATCCCCGATCACCGTGGCTTCGCTGCCGTCACGCTCGACCACCACCCGGATCACGGAGAAGAAGCCATCGGCGCTCCGGTAGGTCACGGACTCCACGGTCCCCTGCAACGTCTCCTCGCGCTGGCCGCTCGAGAACAGCGTCATGGCGGGCCTGACGGACCTGCCCCCGGCGTGCACGATCCATCGGGGTCGCGGGCGAACGCGCCGAGACTCCCCGAGCGCCGGTCCGCGTCCGCGAGACGGTACACGCACTGCCCCGGCCGCGCGGGACCGAGCCGCGGCGCCGCCGACAGGCGACGCCCCTCTGCGTCGCGGAGAAACAGCGCGCTGCCGTCGTTGGCCAAAGAGAGCGAGCGCTCGGTGCGGATCAGACGCAAAGCCTCGGGCACGCTGCCGTCTGCGGGGTGATGGCGGTCGAACGTTGGGCCCACGACCAACACGCGCTCTCCGGGCAGCACAGGGCTCTGCGCACGCAGCACCGCACCCTTGGAAAATGCGTCATGGGTCAAGGAGAAGCCTTCCATTACCACCGCTTTCGAGCCGAAGTTTAGCAGCTCCACATACTCCTGCGCGGGCTCTGGACCAAGCGGATCGGCGCGGACCTCATCGATGGTGAGCGTGGCGAGCTCGGAGGGGATCGGCGCGCACAGGGGGATCTCCAGGACGTTCTCGGCGAGATCGGTCAGGCGCAAGAAGCGACAGGGCACATCGGGCGGGAGCCCGAGTAGGTCGATCTGCAGGGGGTCCAGCATGGACAGCGTCGCCGCGCGCGCGGGGAGGGCCAAGAGCTCGGCGAGCACCGGCTCGTTCGCCTGGGCTCGCACGCTGAAGGTTCCTTCCATGCCCAGGGTGCATACGCGCGCTTCGGAGAGCTCGTCGAGCGCGCACGGAAGGTCTGCCAAGACCGGTGGGGTGTGGTCCTCCTCGCGCGCGGTCTCGAACGTCAGCGAGACCTCGGCGACCGCAGCGAAGGTCGCGTCGCGCAGCTCGCTCGTCGAGGTGATGGTGTAGACGCTCTCTGGGCGCAACGGGACGGCCCAACTCAACCAGATGCACGTGCCCGACGCGAAGCCGCTGTGTTGGCAGTCCGCCGTGCGAACCTCGACCGGCGTGACCTGTCCGTGCGCGTCGTGCATGGCAAACGTGGGCGCGCTGCTCAGGTGTCCGTCGAAGCGCAGGAGCGCACGACGCAGGTTGCGCGGGACATCCCGCGCCTTGTCGGCCGGGAAAGATTGCGCGAACGCCGCGCCCGCGACCGGGCTGGTGGAGATTTCGACCGGAAAGGCCTGGGCCCCCTCCGGCCCGATCCAGACCAGGGTGTAGCGGGAGCCGGGCACCAAGGAAGCCGTGGGCGTAGCGCGCAGGCGCGCTGGCTCGACCTGCGAGGAGAGCGTCACGAGGGCAGCGCGCGTGTCCTTTCGCAAGGGAGGGTTTTCGAGGTCCGTCAGGAGCTCGTCGTCGGCGGGGCCTTGCACGAGGTAGAGGGGCGGTGAGGAGGAAGGAGGCGTGAGCTCCTTTTCCAGGGCGAGGTCGAAGTGGGCCGCCCGTGGCGCGCTCGCGAGGGGCCAGGCGCCGCCCGCGGCATCGCGCACTGTAACGCGCACCACACGCGGCGTCCCCGCACCTCCTGCGAGGGCCGATGCGTCGTGAAAGCACGCGCCCAACAAGCAGCACACCACCCAAGACCACACGTTGGCGTTCATCAATGGGCCATATCGGCCCTTTCGCGGTCGAGTTGCTTCTGGCGCGACGGGGCGCGCGCGGAGCGGGTATCCTGTTCAGGTCTCGCCATGGAACATGATCGACCCAGCGATGTCCCGCTAGGAGCGCCCGCCCGGGCCTCGGGTTGGCCGATCGGCGCGGAGGTGGCGGGCAAGTACCGACTGCTCCGTGCCGTCGGTCACGGGGGCATGGGCACGGTGTTCAAGGCTGAGAACACGGCCATCGGCAAGATCGTCGCGGTCAAGCTGCTGCACGCGAACCTCACCGACGACGGCGTCGTGCTGCAGCGGTTTCAGCGGGAGGCTCGCACCACGGTCTCGATCGGCCATCCCAACATCGTCGAGGTGTTGGACATGGGCCAGGAGCCGAGTGGCGCGCCGTTCTTGGTCATGGAGTACGTGCGCGGCAAGAGCCTCAAGCGGGTGCTCAAGGACCAGGGAACCTTCTCCACCCGGCGCGCGGCGCGCGTGGCAGGGCAGGTGCTCGAGGCGCTCGGGGCGACCCACCAGCGTGGGGTCGTGCATCGGGATCTCAAGCCGGAGAACATCCTGCTCACGCCGCGCTACGGGGAGCCGGACTTCGTCAAAGTGTTCGACTTCGGCATCAGCACGTTCGTGGAGTCGATGGGGGAGCTCAGGGTCGATCTCACGCCCACCGGCTTCACCATGGCGACGCCATTTTACGCAAGCCCCGAGCAGATCCGGGGCAGCAAAGGGCGCGACCCGCGCGTGGACATCTACGCTGTGGGGGTGCTGCTGTACGAGATGTTGACCGGCCATCGCCCCTTCGAGGGCAGTAACCTCCCCGATCTCTGCGACCGCATTTTGTCGGGCGAGATCACGCCGATGCGCGCCTTCCGAAAGGACGTCTCGCCCGGTTTGCAGGCGGTGATCGAGCAAGCGCTCGCGTTGCGCCCCGCCGAGCGCTTTCAAACCGCTGGCGAGATGTTGTGGGCGCTGGTGCCCTTCGGCGCCAACCCGCCGCGCTCCGAGGAGCCCGAGCCCACCGACACGTTCACCGTGGAGCTGCGCGAGCTCTCCGCCCGCGATCGCCGGGGGGCCATGCTCGCCGAGCGCCGGGCTTCACCGGCAATCGGTGCCGACGCACCGCCCTCGAACCCGCCCGAGGGTCCGGGGCGCGCCGTGCGTGCGGAGCTGGCGCGCGGCCTGCTCGACTACTTCGAGCAGCAGTTCGGACAGGATCCCGCGCGGGCGGTGGAGCGCACCCTCGAGGAGCGCGTGCAGCGCAAGCTCTCCGTCCGACACACCGAGGGAGCGTGGTGCGACGCGCGCGCGCTCGCCACCGCGCTCGACCGGTTCGACAAGGTGTTCGGCGAGGGCGACCGCGCCCACGTCGCGGAGGCGGGGCGCCACTTCGCACGCGCGCACTACTACGCGGGTGAGCGGGTGGAGATGTTCAAGACCATCACGCCGGAGCTGTTCTTCTCGATGTCCTCGGACCTGTGGAACCGATATCTGGGCGCGGGCGATGCGCGTGTGACCAAGGTGGGGCGCGGTTACGGACGCATGGAGGTGCGCGGTCAGGAGGTGCCGCTGCTCGCCAACTCGATCGCCATGCTCGGTTTCCTCGACGAAGGACTGCGGCTTTCGGGCGCGCTGGGCGTTTCCGTGCGCCTGGCCGAATCCGCTTCGGTGGGGGATGCGCGCGACCTGTTCGAGGCGGCCTGGACGGCTTGAGTCGCGACTCCGTTTGTGACAGTGGTGGCACGCCATGAGTCTGGATGATTTGCCCGCGGGCGAAACCGCTCGTATCGACGAATCGGCCGAGTCGCCGACGCCCAGCGTTCCCTTTCGTGGTGTGGTCCCCAAGCGCACCGGCCAGCGCCCCAAGCGCGTGATCGCCGTCTCGGGGGCCAAGGGCGGGACGGGCAAGACCGTGCTCGCCTCGAATCTCTCGATTTATCTCGCGAGCCTCGGGCGCACCACGGTGGTCGTCGACGCCGATCGTTCCGGCGCGCATCTGCATACGTTGTTGGGGGTCCCTCCCGTCCTGCCGAGCCAGGTCACATATCAGCCCGAGCTTCCGCTGCCGTGCGTCGAGAGCACCACGGTGCCCGGCCTCCTGTTCTTGAATGGCGGGGTGGCGGAGGGGAACGCCGGCCTGATCCGCCCGCGAACCCGCGCGGAGCTGTTCGCGATGCTGCCTCAGCTCGACTGCGACTATCTCGTGCTCGACCTCGGCTCGGGCATCGAACCGGAGCTCTTGGACGCGTTCGCCGCCGCCGACATCACGCTCTACGTCACCGTGCCGGAGCCCTCCGCCGTGGAGGGGACCTACCGCTTCGTGCGCGCGCTCTTTCTTCGTAAGCTGGGGCAGCTCGCCGGGGACGAGGCCGAGCGCAGCGCGCTCCAGTCCCTGGCCGAGGAGCTCGGTGGGTTACCGGTGCCGCGCGAGCTGGTGGAGGCGCTGGAGGCCGACGAGCACTCCCTGGCCGCGACCGCGCGCAGTTTTCTGGAGAGCTTCGGCGTCCACTTCGTCGTCAATCAGACGCGCGTCCGGGCGGACCTGGAGCTTGGCGAGAGCATGAAGAGCGCGGCCTGGCAGAGGCTGGGCGTGAACCTCGAGTACCTCGGGTACATCGACTACGACGACACGGTTTGGGCGTGCGTGCGTGATCGACAACCCCTGTTGGTCAAGAGCCCGGGCACCAAGGCGAGCAAGAACATCGAGAAGCTGGCGCGTCGTTTGATCTCGCTCGACGCCGGCAAGAGCACACGGCGCACCCTGCGCACCGTGCCGGCCGGGACCCACCACGATCTGCTCGAGGTCGATCGCGGCGCGACCGACGAGGAGATCCGGCGCGCCTACCGTCGCGTGCGTGAGGTCTACGCGGAGGACGCCCTGTGCTGTTATGGCTTGTTCTCGGCAGATGAGCTCAAGGCGATCCGCGCGCGCCTCGAAGAAGCCTTCGACGTCCTGCTCGATCGCACCCGACGGCGCCCCTACGAGCTCTCGATGTTTCCGGCAGAGCCCGAGCCGGTGCCCGAGGAGGCCGCGCCCGACGCACGTGATCGCGACCTCCCTCCGGCGCCCGCGATCACGCCGGACACCGAGTTCGATGGTGCGCTGCTGAAGGCCGTGCGCGAGTCACGGGGGCTCGAGCTCAAGCACATCAGCAAGCGCACGCGGATCAGCCTGAACTACCTCGAGGCCATCGAGGACGATGACTTCGGCGCCCTCCCTGCGCTCGTCTACGTGCGCGGATTCGTCACCGAGATGGCCAAGTGTCTCGAGCTCGATCCGGTGCAGGTGGCCCATTCGTACGTGCGCCGTGTGCGCCGCAACCTGGGCGAGGAGCGGCCGTGAAGCTCACGCGGCCCTTGGTATTGGCCTCCGCCTCGCCGAGGAGGAGGGAGATCCTGGGAAGGCTGGGCCTTTCCTTCGAGGTGCGGCCGAGCGAAATCGACGAGTCGCCCCGGCCGGGCGAGGAGCCCTGGGCCTACGTGGCGCGCCTCGCCGAGGCCAAGGCGCGGGCCGTGGAGGGCCGCGGACAGACGCTGGCCGTGCTCGGGTCGGACACCACGGTGGTCCTCGACGGCGAGCTGCTCAACAAGCCGCAAGATCGCGCCGAGAGCGAGCGCATGCTGCGCGCGCTCTCGGGGCGGGAGCACGAGGTGCACACGGGCGTTGCCCTGGTGCTCTTCCCCGAGCTCGTGAGCCGCGTGATCCGGGTGACTACGCGGGTGCGCTTTCGCGCGCTCAGCGAGTCGGCGGTGCGGGGCTACGTCGCGAGCGGGGAAGGCATGGACAAGGCCGGCGCCTACGGGATCCAGGAGCTCGGGGCGGGCCTGGTGAGCGAGGTCCACGGGTCCTACAGCAGCGTGGTGGGCTTGCCCGCGGCGGAGACCCTGGAGTTGCTCGAAGCAGCGGGCGTGCTCGCGAGCTGGCCATGAGCGAGATCCGAGAGCGCCTCGCCCAGGTTCACGCGCGTATCGACGCGGCCTGCCGGGCGGCGGGGCGCGACCCGAGGGGGGTGCGCCTGGTGGCGGTGTCCAAGTTCCACTCGCTCTGCGCGATCCGCGAGGCCTACGACGCAGGCCAGCGCGACTTCGGAGAGAACTACGCGCAGGAGCTGATCGCGAAGGCCGAGGGCCTGCGGGATCTCGCCGGGCTCCGCCTGCACTTTATCGGCGCGCTGCAGAGCAACAAGGCCAAGCTCCTGGCGCCGCGCTGCCAGGTGGTGGAGACGCTCGCCAGCTCCTCGGCGGCGCGCGCCCTGCACGAGCGGGCCGCGGCCCTGGGCCGTTCGATCGAGGTGATGTTGCAGGTGAACGTGGCGGGCGAGCGGCAAAAGAGCGGGGTCGCGCCGTCTTCGCTGGATGAGCTCGTGGCCCAGGTGCGCGCCCTCTCGGCGCTTCGTCTCACCGGGCTCATGACCATCCCCCCCGCCGACGATCCCGAGCGCGCGCGCGCTTGCTACGAGACGCTCGCGCGGCTCGCCCGCGAACGTCAGCTCGCCGAGCTCTCGATGGGCATGAGCGACGATCTCGAGCTGGCGATCGCCGCAGGTTCCACCACCGTCCGCGTGGGCACGGCCATCTTCGGTCCACGCCCCGCAAAGTGAGCGCGCACGCTCAGGATCCGAGCTCCTTGGAGCGCGCCGTGGCGGCCTCCACCGCGGCGATCAACGCGTTTCTCAGCCCCTCGCGCTCCAGCGCGGCCAAGCCCGCGATGGTGGTTCCCCCCGGGCTCGTCACCATGTCCTTGAGCTTGCCCGGGTGCTCCCCCGTCTCCAGCAGCAGCTTGGCCGCGCCGAGCAGGGTCTGCGCCGCGAGCTTGGTGGCGACGTCGCGCGGCAGGCCCATGCGCACGCCCGCATCCGAGAGCGCCTCGATGGCCACGAACGCGTAACCCGGCCCCGATCCGCTCAGCCCCGTCACCGCGTCCAGCAGGCGCTCGTCGACGGTCACCACCGTGCCCGCCATGGAGAACAGGCGCGTGGCTTCGGCGAAGTCGGCGTCGCTCACGCCGGGTCTCCGCGCGAGTGCGGTCGCGCCCTCGCCGACCAGCGCGGGCGTGTTGGGCATGGCGCGCACGATGCGCGTGTGCCCGCGCAGGCCCTGCTCGAGGCGTTCGATCGTGACCCCGGCGGCGATGGAGATCACCAGGGTGTTCGGCGCGAGCGCGTCCGCGATCTCGGAGAGTACGTTGGGCAACACCTGCGGCTTGACCGCCAGCACCACCTCGTCGGCCCAGGCGCAGGCTTCGGCGTTGGACGCGAAATCGAGCACACCCAGCTCCGCCGTGAGGCTCGCGCGGGCCTCGGCGCGCACGTCCGTGATGCCCAGCGACTGGGGAGCACGGCCGCCGCGCCGCACGGCGCCCCGCAAGAGCGCGGAGGCCATGTTTCCAGCGCCTAGGAAGGCGGTTTTTCTCGGGTCGTCTTGGTGCACGAGCGCGAGTATACACAGAGCGCGATGTCTTCCGCGGGAAGCGAAGTCAGACGAGCAGTCGAGGCATTTCGTCGGGGCCAGGGGGCGGCCTATCTGGCCCAGCTGGGCGGTGGTCCCGCAGAACGCGTGCCCGGGCGCGCTTGGTTGACCTCCGAGCAAGGACGCGCGCGCTTGCAGGAGGCGCGCGAGAGCGGGGAGATCGGCCCCTCCGAGGCAGCGGCTTTGTGCGCCCACATGGGCCGCGCATCGCTCGAGATTCACTACGAGCGCGCGCGCCGGGCCACCCTCGCGCTCCCCTCACGTGCGGTGAACTATGAGGGCGAGACGCGGCAGCTCGGGGCGTTGATCGGGCAGTGGTCGCAGGGCAGGGGGGCCGCGCAACGTCACGCGTTCGCGCGCTCGGTCGACCGGGAGCTACAGGATCACGCCCGCACCTTGATCGCGGCGCGCAACGAGGCGGACGGACATACGGGCGAGCTCATGGCGCGCCTGCAAGCCAAGGGCCCCTTGCGCCATCCCGATGCGGGACCGGAGGGGGGCAACGCCGCCGTGGCCGAGCGGTGGCTCGCCCTGACCGAAGAGCTCGCGCAGGAGGCGTTCGCCTTCGCGCGCCGCGAGTTTCGCGTGGAGGAGGGCGATGGGCTCGCGACCCTGTGGAGCCTGCTCGGGACGGACCTCACGGGCCTGCTCCCGCGGCCAGGCCGCCTGCGGCGCCTGGCCGCGGAGTGGGACCCCCTGGGCTTGCGCCAGCTCCTGCGCGCCCACGTGCGCGCGAGCACCGAGCACCCCGGGCCGTTCCCCTCGGCCCACATGGTCATGGTGGCCGCGCCCCGAGACATCCGCCTGAGCCCCTCCGCCTTCGAATACGGCCTCGCCAGCGAGCTCGCGACCGCCGACAGCCTCGGGCGCGCCCTCGCGCATGCGCACGCCTCGAGCGCGCTCCCACACGCGCTGCGCCACGCCGCCGTGGGCAGCGTGGCGCGCGCGCTCGGGCAGCTCGCGGTGCTGCGCCTCGCCGATCCGCTGTTCCTGCGCAAGAGCCGCGGACTGAGCGCCCGCGAGAGCCACACGCTCGCTCGGCTGGCCACCGCGTACGCGCTCCTGGACGCACGCCTGTGCGCGGCCGCGGTGCTGGCCCGGAACCTGCGCGACCCGAACGACCTCGAGCAGGCGAGCGCCCACGCCTGCCGCGCGCTCGTTGGCTCTTTGCCCACCGGGTGGGGCGCCGCGCTCGTGCTGCGGCTCTCGCCCGGTGGCCCCATGCGCGGCAAGGTGCTGGCGCCCGCGCTCGCCTACACCCTGCGGGAGCGCTTCGATGCCGACTGGTTCTTCAATCCGCGCGCGGGAGAGCCGATCCGCGGGGCGCTGGCGCGGGCCGGGCACTTCTCGGTCGAGGACTGGGCCGCCGAGCTGGGGGCGAAGCTCGAGCAGGGCCCCGGGCGGCTTTCGGAGTTATTCTAGGGAAATGCGCAAGGGCCGTCGGCTCGTCGGCGCGCACGGGAAACACAGGAGCTTGGATGTACGCCGATCGACGCAAGACGCTGCTCGCGACCATCGGCCCCGGGGTCATGGTGATCCCCGCGGCCCCCACGTTCATTCGCAACAATGACGTCGAGCACGAGTACCGCCAGGGGAGCGATTTCTACTATCTGACCGGCTTCGACGAGCCCGAGAGCGTCCTCATCCTCGAAAATCGCGACGGCAAGCTCACGAGCACGCTCTTTCTGCGCGATCGCGACCCCGACCGCGAGACCTGGGATGGCCCCCGGCTCGGCGTGGAGCGGGCGGTCGCCACGCTCGCGGTGGACGAGGCGCTCTCGATCCGCAGCTTCGACGAAAAATTTCCCGACTTCTTGGAGAACCACCGGCGGGTGCACTACCGGCTGGGCTTCGACCGGCGCTTCGACGAGCGTTTTCTGAAGGCGCTCGACGTGGTGCGCACGCGCTCGCGGCGCGGCGTGGAATGTCCCAGCGAGATCGTGGACCCGGGCGTCAGCGTGCACGAGATGCGTCTGCGCAAGACAGAGGCCGAGATCGAGAACATGCGCCGCGCCGGCGCCATCACCCGTGAAGCGCACCTGGCGGCGATGAACGCGGCGCTCCCGGGCCGCTACGAGTACGAGGTGGAGGCCGAGCTGCTGCGCGTATTTCGCGCGCACGGTAGCGAGCGCCCCGCCTACGGCAGCATCGTCGGCTCCGGGCCGAACGCCACCATCCTCCACTACCGCAAGAACGACCGCCGCCTCGAGGAGGGCGACTTGTTGTTGATCGATGCGGGCGCCGAGTACGGCTACTACGCGAGCGACGTCACCCGCACGTTCCCGGTCAGCGGCAAATTCTCGCCCGCGCAGCGGGAGATCTACGAGATCGTGCTCGCGAGCCAGCTCGCGGCCATCGACGCGGTGTGCCCGGGGGCGACGCTCGAGGGGATCCACGACGTGGCCGTCTCCGTGCTGGTGGACGGCCTGCTCAAACTGGGCCTCCTCACGGGCGACAAGCAGGAGATTCTGGCTAAAGGGGACTACAAGGCGTTCTACATGCACCGCACCTCACACTGGCTCGGCATGGACGTGCACGACGTGGGCCGCTACCACCAGGCGGGCGCCCCCCGGCCCCTCGAGCCGGGTTTCGTGCTCACCATCGAGCCGGGCCTGTACATCCCGGTGCAAGCAGCCGTCGAGGAGCGCTATCGCGGCATCGGGGTGCGCATCGAGGACGACGTGCTGGTCACCGCCGACGGGCGGGACAACCTGACGCGAGACATTCCCAAGACGATCGCCGAACTCGAGGCGCAGCTCGCGCGCGGCTGACGCGCTCGGAAAAGTCGAGGATCTTCCGGGCGCTAGCCACGCGGTACGCGCTTTGAGCGGGATGCGGGTGCTGTCCGCAAAATCACGCGTTATAGTCCCGGTCCATGGCCGGCAGCCACCCCTACGCCATTCTCACTTGCAACGTCTGTGGCGAGATCGTCTCGTCGGGCGCCACCACCGGATTGCTCGTGTTCGTCCGCGGCGGTCAGACTATCTACGAAGAGCCGCCCCTGTGCGGCTCCTGCAGCCTGGCCATCGGCGTCACGGCGATCACACGCTGGGCCGAAGAAGAGGAGGAGGGCTGAGCGGCAGCCTCCGAGAGCTTTGCTTGCGCGCGTACCGCGCGCTTCGACACGGGGTCGCATAGCGCATATGGCAAGCACGAAGCCGGGAGCAGGTCTGGTCAGCGGCGGGAGCGCCTACCGGGGCGGCTTCACGCGCATCGTGATCTCGCTGGTGGTGTTGATCATCGCGCCCAGTGTCATCCTGCTGGTGCTGGGCATCCTGATGTTGGTCTTCAGCAAGGCCAACCTCAACGTGCTGTTCGGGATCCTGGTGGTGACGCTGGTCGCTCTCCTGGTGACCGGCACCGTGCTGGCGCTGGTGTTCGTCAACCGCGAGGCGAACCTGTCCAAGCTTCAGTCCGATTTCGTCTCCAAGGTCAGCCACGAGCTCCGCACGCCGCTCACGTCCATCCGCATGTTCGTCGAGACGCTGCAGATGAAGCGGGTGTCGAGCCCCGAGGAGGTCGACGCTTGTCTCGACGTCCTCACCCGCGAGACGGCGCGGCTCACCGAGCGCATCGAGCGCCTGCTCGACTGGGGCCGCATGGAGTCGGGCAGGCGCGTGTACCAGGGCAAGCCCGAGCGCGTCGAGGACATCGTGGCCGGGGCGCTCGAGGCGTTCGACTCCAGCCACGTGGGTCGGCACGAGGTGGTGACCAGCGAGATCGCGCCCGGGTTACCCGTGGTCCTGGTCGATCGCGGCGCGCTGATCGACGCCCTGGTGAACTTGCTCTCGAACGCGCACAAGTACTCGCGCGAGCGCGGGAAGATCCGCCTGGTCGCCCGGGCCGACGACAAATACGTGCGGCTGTCGGTGATCGATCAGGGCATCGGCATCGCGCGCCGTGAGCATCGGCGCATCTTCGACAAGTTCTACCGCGCCAATGAGCTGCTCTCGAGCGACGTGGAGGGCTCGGGCCTGGGGCTGGCCATCGTGCGGCACGTCGTGCACGCCCACGGGGGACGCGTGGAGCTGGAGAGCGAGCTGGGCAAGGGCAGCACGTTCACCATCGTGCTACCGAAACCTGGCAGTGAACGCAACACGTCGGTCAAGCCGGCCCCTGCCATCACGCAAATATGAGCACCGAAGCCCCTGTCGCGCCCAAGCGCATCCTGGTGATCGAGGATGACCCCTCGATATCTCTCGGCCTGCGCATCAACTTGGGCGCTGAGGGCTACGAAGTAGGCGTCGCCGAGGACGGCAGGGAAGGGCTGGAACGCGCCCTGGCCGAGAACTGGGACGTGATCATCCTCGACATCATGCTGCCCAAGCTCAACGGCTACGAAGTGGTGAAGCACCTGCGCTCGTTGGGCAGCGAGACCGCGGTGCTGATGTTGAGCGCCAAGAGCGCCGAGACCGACAAGGTGATGGGATTGGAGCTCGGCGCCGAGGACTACATCACCAAGCCGTTCGGCATCGCCGAGGTGCTGGCGCGGATCAAGGTGGCGCTGCGCAGACGGGCGAACCAGAGGCCGCGCGACTTGGCGACCCCTCCGGCGAGCGCGCCACTGGACATCTATCGCTTCGGGGCCATCCGGGTCGATCCACGCACCCGGGAGGTGCGTCGCAACGGGGAGCTGGTGGAGATGACGGCCACCGAGTTCGACATCCTCGAGTCGCTGGTGCTGGCGGGGGGCTCGGTGCTCTCCCGGCGGCAAATCTTCGAGCGCGTCTGGGGGCCCAACCATCACGGCACCCCGCGCACGATCGACAACTTCGTGGCCCAGCTACGCCAGAAGCTCGAGCCCGACAGTGACCGCCCCCAGCACATCGTGACCGTGCGCGGCATCGGCTACCGGCTCGTGCCGTAATCTTTCAGGGCGCCCACTCGATCCCTGGCCCTTCGCCGAGCCAGCCGCCGTACAGGATGCCCTCACGGAAGTGCGCCCAGCCGTGCGCTCCCTTCTCGCGCAGGGCGACCACCAGCGTGTCTCCGTCGCGCGGGGCCTCCTGCTCGGAGATCACTTGCGTAAACTCTCCGAGGGAGCCGCCCGGGATCTCGACCTCGGCGGTCTCCTGGGCGGCGCCCTGCACGGTGTAGCGGGACCAGATCAAGCCCTTGCGCATGTGGGTGCCCGTGATCACGGCTTCCCCTGAAACGAGCCGCGTGGCGCCCCCGAACAGCTGCGCGAGCCGGTCCTGGGCCGCCGGGTCGTCGCGCTTGAGGCGCGCGAGCGGAGGGGCGCTCTGCAGGCGCGCAAGTGTCTCTCTGCCGATCCGGCGCACCTCGGGGTCGGCATCCAGCGCTAGTTTGGCCGCGATGGGTCGATCCTCTCGGGTGCCTGCGCGCTCCAACACTGCAGCAGCCGCCGTGCGCACTTGCACACTGGTCGATCGGGCGGCGTGGGCGAGGCCGAGGGCGCGCTGCTCCGGATCCTTGTGGCGCAGCGCCAGCGTGCGCACCACCTCCACACGCTCGTTTTCTTCGGCCGAACCGGCATCGGTCTGGTAGGGCGTCGCGAAGAGCAGCGCGAAAGCGCACATCGCAGCGCCGCGGGCGCCCTGGGGGCGTCGCTCGCGCCAGAGATGCCAGAGCAGCGCCAACACCGCGAAGGTCGTGATCAGCAGCGGCCAGCGTGCCCCCCTGCCGCCACGCGCGATCACCACGCTCGAGCCGGCGCAGCCACCCGGCGCCTCGGTCTCGCTGAGCATGGCCCCCGCATACGCCGTTTGAACGCCTGATTCGTCATCGGGGTCCAGGTCGCGTTGATGGATCTCTCCGCGCGAGATGTTCGGCCACATGGTGGCCATGCGCGCATCGTAGGACTCACCCAGGCCGAGCACGTGTCCCATCTCGTGGGTCATCACGCCGCGCAGATCGTAGGCGTTGCTCTTTTGCCGGGCCTCCTCGTCCTCGGGCATATCGGCGAATGGGTGGTTGGCGTTCACCAAGATGTCCGTGTCCACCATCTTGCCGCTGTGGGACTCGTAGGTGGCGACCGTGACCGCCAGGGAGCTCTCCGCCAGCTCCCAGTCCCGGATGAGATAGACGCCGTTGCTCGCCGGGGCGTCCCGATCGAAGCCCAAGGGGCCGGGGTCGCCCTCGTTGATCAGCAGATCCGGGACACCCTCGAGGTCCCGCCACGCGAGCGCGGCGTCCACGATCGCGGCCCTCACGGGCATGCTGCTGAAAAAGGCGTCGATGCTCGGGTCCACCCGGAGCACCACGTTCGGACGATGCCATCGGACCGTGGAGCCACTTTCGGTCAGCTTGACCGTGTACGCGTGGGCCGTCGGGGCGCAGGCCAGGCCGGCCAGGCAGCCGAGCGCGGCCAGGCAGCGGGTGACACGACTCACAGTCATGCTTAATTTGTATGTTTTCGGTGGAATCTTTGGAAGGGGAGAGTTGGATCGGGGGCTGAAACGACCCGTAAGCTGACGAACCCATTTCGGAAAGGCTTGACGCGGAGGGTTGCCCGGGTACCCTCGGCAGGTAAGGCGCAATCCGCCAGAGGGCTGCGCTTCCAAGAGGACGTGCGGAGACACGTCGCGGGGAGCCCGGGCCGGGCTCTTCGTTCGAGGAGCATATCAGAGACATGGGGACGGAAGAGGACGCCCGAAAGTTGTTCGTCGCGGGCCTGCCCGACACAGTGACGGACGAGGGGCTCCGCGCCCTTTTCACGAGCACCGGGTCAGGGATCGACGAGCTGAGCCTTCCGCGAGACCGCGCCACGGGGCGGCCACGCGGGTTTGCCTTTGTCACGCTGTCCACGGCGGACGAGGCGCAACGCGCTCGCGAGCAGCTGGATGGCTCTCTGATGGAAGGGCGCAGCATCAGCGTGCGCCCCTTCACGTCGGGTCCACCGCGCGGCGGGCCGGGTGCAGGGATGGGGGGTGGTCCCGGGATGGGCGGCGGAGGCGGCTTCGAGCGGCGCCCGCCCCCCCGCGATGACTCCAATCGCACCCTCTACGTGGGCAATTTGCCGTACGACATCGAGGAGGCCGATCTGCGCGGGATCTTTACGCAGCTCGGCGCCACGGAATTGGATCGCGTCCACCTCCCGATGGACCACGCCACGGGCCGCAAGCGCGGGTTCGCGTTCGTGTCGTTCCTCAACGAGGAGGCGGCCAAGGCCGCGCTCGAGGTGCTCGGTAACCTGAGCGTGCGCGGGCGTCCTTGCACCGTTCACCTCGCTCACCCGCGCGGCGAGCGTCCACCGCCCCGCGAGCGCTCGTATGGTGGTGGTGGCGGCTTTGGTGGCCCCGGCGGCGGGGGTGGCTTTGGCGGCGGAGGTGGCGGCTACGGCGGGCCTCCGCGCAGCGGCGGCTTTGGTGGCCGAGGCCCAGGCTTCGGCCCGCCCGGCGGTGGCGATCGCGGCGGTCGGCCTCCGCCTCGCCGTGCCGACGATGTCGAGGGCGCGGCGCGGAGCGCCAAGGGCGCCACGCGCAAGCAGCGTCTCGAGCAGGAAAAGAAGCGCGGCGGCGGCAATGCGCGGCGCTACTTCGACGAGCTCGAAGACGACGACGAGTGAGTCTCACGGAAGCGTGCGCCTCTGTTCCTTTCGAGCCAAGCCAGTCTGGCTCGCAGGTGGAGGCGCCCTGGCGGAGCGTTCGAGAAGAAGCTTCCGCGCGCCTCGGGTTCGTTACCTTGAGCTTGGCACGGGTGGTGTTTCGACATCATTGACACCCCCAAACGCTAGGACTAGAACAGCCACGCGTATTTAGCGCTCTTCGGGCGGCGCGGGATCGAGGTTGGATCGCGCCTGCGCCCCGAATGTGTTCTGAGCGTCGCGCACGCCTCACGCAGGGCGCGCGCGCGCCGAAGGGAAGCCGATGGTCTCCACCTATCTGCCAGTGTTCCTGCTGATAGCAGTCGCATTGATTCTGGCTCTGGTGATCTTCGTTGGGACCTCGCTCGCAGGTCCCAAGAACATGACGCCGGAGAAGGCGGTCCCCTACGAAAGCGGATCGGCCACCAAGGGCGCGAGCCACCTCAAGCTCAGCGTCAAGTTCTATCTCACGGCGATCCTGTTCGTCGTGTTCGACATCGAAGCGGTGTTTCTCTACCCGTGGGCGGCGATGTTTCGCGAGCTCGGGTGGTTCGGTTTGGTCGAAATGATGAGCTTCCTCGTCATCCTCGGCGTCACTTTGATCTATGCCTGGAGGAAGGGGGCTCTCGAATGGGAGAAGTGAAGGTCCTTCAAACGGGCGAGGCTGGCTACGCGACGACGCGCTTCGACGCGCTGCTCGCCTGGGCGCGCAAGTACTCGCTGTTCCAATATCCGTTTGCCACCGCGTGTTGCGGCATGGAGTTCTTCTCGGTCGCCTCGTCGCGCTATGACATCGCGCGTTTCGGCGCCGAGGCTCCCCGCTTCAGCCCGCGTCAGGCCGATCTGCTCTGGGTGGTCGGCACGATCACGCAGCGTCAGGCGCCCGTGCTCAAACGCATCTACGATCAGATGACCGATCCCAAATGGGTGATCGCCTTCGGCACCTGCGCGTCCTGCGGCGGCTTCTACGACAACTACACCACCGTTCCGGGCATCGACAAGCTGATCCCCGTCGACATCTACATCCCCGGCTGTCCTCCTCGTCCCGAGGCCGTGTTCGACGGCCTGATGCTGCTCCAGGAGAAGATCGCCAACGGCAACCGCGAGCCCATGACCGTCCCGGCACGCGAGCTACCCGGGCTCACGCAGATCCGCAAGAAGGAGACCGCATGAGTAAGCTCGTGCTCGAGCGTCTCTCGGCGCAGTTCGGCGAGCGCATTTTGGAGACCTCGGACTTTCGCGGCGACGAAGTGGCTCGTGTCGCGCCCGAGTCTTGGCTCGAAGTCGCGCAGTTTCTCAAGAGCGAATGCGGGATGAACCACTTCACGGATCTCACGGCTGTGGACTATCCGGAGCGTGAGCCCGAGGAGCCGCGGTTCGACGTCGTGCTCTGTGTGCGCGCCATGGCCAGCGGCCAGCGCGTGCGCCTCAAGACCCGCGTAGAGGACGGAAAGGCGCTGCCCTCGCTGATTCAGGTGTGGGCCGGAGCCGACTGGGGCGAGCGCGAGGTCTTCGACATGTTCGGGATCCGCTTCGACGGGCACCCCGATCTGCGCCGCATCCTCCTGTACGAAGAGTTCGAGGGGCATCCGCTGCGCAAGGACTACCCGATCGAGAAGACCCAGCCGCTGATCCCTTACCGCGAGACAAGCACTCACGTCGCCAAGCTTCCGCCCTTCGGCGCGGACGAGGGCCAGCCCTTCGGCCGCATTCAATGGCAGGAGCGCCTCAAGGGCCGCGATCAGCAGGTGTCTCCGGCGATCGCGGTGCAAACCGGACAACGTCAGGCTCTGAGCCAAACGACCGCTGGTGAAGACAGCGCGGGCACGGAGGAGTAACCATGGAACCTATCGAAGACGAGTTCTCCGAGGAGGGCGTCCTCGAGCTCCCCAGCGAGCCCGTGCGGCTCAACATGGGCCCGTCCCATCCCGCCATGCACGGCACCATCCGTATGGTGCTCGATCTGGATGGTGAGACCATCCAGGGCCTCGACATCCAGCCCGGGTATCTGCACCGCGGCTTCGAGAAGAGCTGTGAGCGGGGCACGTGGCAGCAGGTGTTCCCCTACGCGGACCGCCTCAACTACGTCTCGCCCATGCTCAACAACAACGGCTTCGCGTGGGCCGTGGAGAAGCTCTTGGGCATCCAGGTGCCCGAGCGTTGCGAGTACTACCGGGTGATCCTCGGCGAGCTGGCGCGCATCTGCGACCATCTCACGTGCAACGGCGCCAGCGCGATGGAGCTCGGCGCGATGACGCCGTTTTTGTGGATGCTCAAGCTGCGTGACTTCCTCTGGGACATCCTGGAGGAGGAGACCGGCGCCCGCATGACCCACAGCTTCGCGCGCATCGGCGGGATGGCAAAGCCCCCCACGGCGAACCTCGAACGCAACATCCTGGAGTTGATCCCCAAGTTCGAGGTCCAGCTCATCGAGTGTGAGAAGGCGCTCCTGCGCAACCGCATCTTCCTGGACCGCATGGAGAAGGTCGGGATCCTCACGCAGTCGCGCGCCCTCGAGCTGGGCGTGACGGGCGTGATGCTGCGGTCGACCGGCATCGACTACGACGTGCGCAAGGCGCACCCCTACAGCGTGTACGACCGCTTCGAATTCGATGTCCCGGTCGGTCACGACGGCGACAACTACGATCGCTTCGTGTGCCGCCTGGAAGAGATGAGGCAGTCGTTGCGCATCATCAAGCAGGCGCTCGCCCAGATACCGAAGGACGGCCCGGTGAGCGTGGATGACGTGCGCGTGGTGCTGCCCGAGAAGCTCGAGGTCTACAACACCATCGAGGGGACCATCGCTCACTTCAAGCTGGTGATGGAGGGCATCAAGGTGCCGCCCGGCGAGGTCTACGCCTTCAGCGAGGCGGGCAACGGCGAGCTCGGCTTCTTCCTGGTCTCTGATGGTAGCGGCACGCCGTACCGCGTCCGCTGCCGCCCGCCCTGCTGGTACAACCTGAACGCAGCCCACGAGATGATCCGCGGCGGCATGATCGCCGACATCATCCCCACTTTCGGTTCCGTGAACATGATCGGCGGCGAGTGTGATCGCTGAGCAAACCGACGCTTGCTCGCGGGCCAAACGGCCCGCTTCGACGCGTTCCTCGTACGACTTCAAGGGGTTTTGAAATGCCCAGCTTCAAGTTGGATGGCAAAGAGATTCCGTTCGAGCCAGGTGACACCATCATCCGCGCGGCCTGGCGTCATGGCATCGAGATCCCCCACTACTGCTGGCACCCTGGGCTGAGCGTCGCGGCCAACTGCCGCATGTGCCTGGTCGAGATCAAGAGCGACCGGCCGATGATGATGCCGATCGTGCAGTGGGACGAGGCCAAGCAGGAGTACGTGCCTGTCACCAAGCCGAAGCTCCAGCCCGCCTGTCAGATGCCCGCGGTGGAGAACCAGGAAGTGTTCGCTCAGTCCGACGAGGTGAAGAAGGCCCAGGGCGCGGTCCAGGAGTTCTTGCTCCTGAACCACCCGGTGGACTGTCCCATCTGCGACCAAGCCGGTGAGTGCAAGCTCCAGGACTACTACGACGCCCACCAGGCCAGGCTCAAGCGCAAGGACACCGAGCCGGTTCACAAGGTGAAGGGCGTGCGGTTCGGCGACACCATCGTGTACGACGGCGAGCGTTGCGTGATGTGCACGCGCTGCATTCGCTTCTGCGACGAGGTGGTCGGCGACCACGTGCTCGACATGCGCGAGCGGGGCAACAAGAACGAGATCACGCTCTCGCCGGGCCGGCAGCTCGATCACAGGTACACCTTGATGACCGAGCACGTGTGCCCGGTCGGCGCGCTCACCAGCCGCGACTTCCGCTTCAAGGCGCGCGTGTGGTTCCTCAAGAGCCAGCCAAGCGTGTGCAGCGGCTGCGCCACCGGCTGCAACATGTTGGTCGACTACGACCCGCGCTCGAACCAGGTGCAGCGCCTGCGTCCACGGGACAATGCCGCCGTGAACCAGTACTGGATGTGCGACGACGGCATGATGAGCTATCACCGCTTCGTGCAAAATCGGGTGGCCTTCGGCCGCTTGCGCACGGCGGCCGGCGTGCAAGTGCCGAGCGAGATCGCGGACGCGCGGGCGGCGGCGGCCAAGCAGATCAAGTCGGTCCCCTCCGAGAAGCTCGCGGTCGTGCTCAGCGCCCAGCACTCCAACGAGGACAACCTCGCGCTGGTGAAGCTCGCCCGTGAGCTCGGCGTGCAGAAGCTCTACTTGGCCGCGCTCGGCGGCTGGGAGGGCGACAACATCCTGCGCAGCGCGGACAACAACCCAAACCGCGCGGGGGCCATCCTGGTCGCTGGAGGGGCGCTGCCGCCCGTCAAGGAGCTGCTGGCGGACGTCGCGGCCGGGGCCGTCGAGGGCGTGATCGCCCTGGGCTGGGCCAGCGCCGAGACGCCGGAGGAGCTCGCGCCACTCGCCTCGCTCAAGGCCATGGTCTCGCTGACCAGCAACGAAGGCGCATTGCCGAGCGTGGCCCAGGTCGTGATCCCGGTGGCGGTGCACGCCGAGACCGCGGGCACCTTCGTGAACGAGAAGGGGATCGCCCAGACCTTCAAGCGCGCGGTGTTCCCGCCTGACGGGGTGAAGCCGGGCTGGGAGGCCATCGCGGCGCTCGCCAAGGAGCTGGATAAGGACATTCGGCTCGGATCGTTGAGTGAGGTCCGCGCAGCGCTGCCCGCGGTGCGTACGCAGGAGGCGCAGGTCTGATGGACGCCGTCGCTTGGATTGCAACGATCCTCAAGATCGTGTTCGTGTTGATCATCATCCTGACGTTCGCGCCTGTGCTCATCTGGGCGGAGCGCCGTCAGAGCGCCATGATCCAGGACCGCGTCGGTCCGCACCGCGCGGGCGTGAAGCTGTTCGGCAAGAACATCACGTTGGCGGGCCTCCTGCACCCCCTGGCGGACGCCTTGAAGTTCGTCTGGAAGGAAGACTTCATTCCGCCCAAGGCGGACAAGCTCCTGCATTCGCTCGCGCCCATCATCGCGCTGGTGCCGGCCATCAGCGTGTTCGCGGTGATCCCGTTCGGGGGCACCGTGTACCTCGACCATCTGGCCACGGTGCTCGATCCCGGCCAGCTCGCGAGCACCCTCGAGGGGCGCTTCATCAACCTCCAGATCGCCGACGTGAACGTGGGCATCCTCTACGTGTTCGCCATCGCGGGCACGGGGGTGGTGGGCGCGGCCATCGCGGGCTACTCGTCGGACAGCAAGTACTCGCTGCTTGGCGGCATCCGCGCGGCCGGTCAGATGGTGAGCTACGAGGTCACGCTCGGTCTCGCGCTCGTGGGCTGCTTCATGGTCTACGACACGCTCCAGCTCTCGGCGATGATCGACTGGCAGCGCAATCACACCCTGTTTGGCGTGAACGGCCTGCACCTGTGGGGCATCTTCGTGCAGCCGCTGGCCTTCTTCCTCTACTTCACGGCGGCGATCGCCGAGACCAAGCGCATTCCATTCGACGTCCCTGAGGGCGAGAGCGAGCTCGCGGCCGGCTACTTCACCGAGTATTCGGGCATGAAGTTCGGCATGTTCTTCATGGGAGAATTCGTCGAGGTGATCACGAGCTCGGCGCTGATCGCGGTGCTCTTCTTGGGGGGCTACGACCTGCCCTTCCTCCAGGACTACGGCTTCGACTTCAGCGTGGGGAGCTGGTTCACCAACGCGATCATCCCGCTTCCGCACGTGGCGGTGATTGGCATTCAGGTGCTAGTGTTCATCCTCAAGCTGGTGGTCTTGATCTGGCTGCAGCTGATGATCCGCTGGACATTGCCGCGCTTCCGCTACGACCAGATCATGCAGCTGTGCTGGAAGCTGCTCCTGCCGCTTTCGCTGGTCAACATCATGGTCACCGGCTTCATCGTGCTCGGCATGGCCGAATGGGGACTCTTCAATGGGTAAGCCAATCAACAAGCCCGGTCGCACGTTCGTGGAGCAGGCTTACATCCCCGAGGTCGTCAGGGGCCTCGGCGTGACGATGAAGCACTTCTTCAAGAACACGTTCTCCAGGCGCGAGAACACGGACATCGTCACCATCATGTACCCGGAGGAGAAGCGCGTTTATCCCGAGCGCTTCCGCGGCGTACACCGCCTGACCCACCGCGCCGATGGCTCGCCGCGCTGTGTGGCCTGCCTGTGCTGCAGCACGGCCTGTCCCGCGCAGTGCATCTACATCGAGGCCGGTGAGTACGAGCCCGGGGATTCGCGCTACGGCTACGAGCGCTTTCCCAAGGTCTTCGTGATCGACGAGCTGCGCTGCATCTTCTGCGGCTACTGCGTGGAGGCCTGCCCGTGCGATGCGATTCGCATGGACACCGGGCTGCACATGCCCGCGGGCACGCAGCGAGAGCACTTCATCTTCGACAAGGACATGTTGATGTCCCTGCCGGGTCAGGACGGAACCTTCCTGACCGCGAACCCCCGGCACGAGCCCGGCGACCCCACGTTCCCGGGCCTCGACCGCGAACACAAGCACTGAGTGCAGAGCCAAGGGGGGCGCCGCGGGGCGCCCTTCTTCGTTTTGCGCTTCGGCACGGGCTTTTTGGGTGCGTCTTGCGTTCCTCACCTGGCGCTCCTCTGGACGCGCCAGGGCTCGCAGTGGGCGGGCGTGCTAAAAGGGCGGCCGTGGACAAGAAGTTCGAAACAAGCGCGGAAACCTCGCAGCTGACGCGCGCCGTTCATGGCGGCGAGCCGCGCAGCCATCCGTACGACGCCTTGAGCCCGCCGATCGCGCAGACGGCCACCTACACGTTTGCGGATACGGCCGAGCTGGTTCGGTACATGTCGGGGGAGTTCGAGCGCGAGGAGTACGGGCGCTACGGCAATCCTTCGGTGCGCCTGATGGAGCAGAAGGTCGCCACGCTGGAAGGGGTTGAAGACGCGGCGGCCTTCTCGAGCGGCATGGCCGCGGTCACCTCGAGCATCCTCGCGCTGGTGAAGAGCGATTCGCACGTGGTGCTGTTCGCGGACTGCTACCGCCGTACACGCCAGTTCGTGACGGGCTTCCTGTCGAAGTTTGGGATCACCCACAGCCTCGTGCCGCCCGGCGACCTGGACGCCCTGGGGCGGGTTCTCACGGACAAGACGCGCCTGGTGATCAGCGAGATGCCCACCAACCCGTACCTCACGTGTCTCGATCTCGAGCGCCTGAGCGCCGTGGTGAAGCAGTCCAAGGCCAAGACCCTGATCGACTCGACGTTCGCCACCCCCATCAACCTGCGCCCCGCCGAGTACGGCATCGATCTGGTGGTGCACAGCGCGACCAAGTACCTCTCGGGACACAACGACGTGCTCGCAGGCGTGGTCACGGGGAACGCCGGCCTGGTCGGGCTCGTGCGCGAGCTGCGGCACGTATTTGGCGCCGTGCTCGACCCTCACGCGGCCTACCTGGTGTCACGCGGGATCAAGACGCTCGGCCTGCGGGTCGCGCAGCAGAACAAGAACGCGCAAGCCCTCGCGGAGCTGCTCGAAAAGCACCCGAAGATCAAGCGCGTCTGGTATCCGGGCCTCCCGTCGCATCCTCAGCACGAGGTGGCCAAGCGCATGATGAGCGGCTTCGGGGGCGTTGTGACCTTCGAGCTCGACACGGACCTCGCCACCTGCGGGAAGTTCGTGGACAGCCTCCAGATCCCGCGCATCGCTCCGAGCCTCGGGGGCGTGGAGTCGCTGGTCGAGCAGCCCGCGCTGATGAGCTACTTCGAGCTCAGCACCGAGGAGCGAGAGGCGGTCGGCATCAAGGATTGCCTGGTTCGCTACGCGGTGGGGATCGAGGACACCGAGGACCTCCTGAAGGACGTGGAGCGGGCGCTGACGGGGCTGTGAAGGATGCCCATGGGCGGTCCCGAGCAGCACGACGTGGTCGTGAACGACGCCCACGTCAATGGTCACGATTGCAGCGAACGGAAACGTGAAACGGCGCCCGAGCGGGGCGCCGTTTCAGGTTTGCAGAGCTGTGCTCGGCCCTCAGGGGCTCTTCGCCCGGTTCTGCTTCAGGATGACCTCGCGGGCCTCCTGCTGGCCGGGACCTGCCTCGTCGCGTGAGGCGAGCAGAAGGCCCATCTCGTTCATCGCTCCGAACGTCTCGGCGACCAGCTTGCGGCGATCCGCGTCAGGGCCCCTGAGCGCCTCGTAGAGCTTGGCGCGCACCTCGCGCGGGGCGAGCCCGCCAGGCCCGTTCCAGCCCGCCTTGAGCCGGGCGATGACCTGTTGCCAGGGGAAGCTGAAGGTGATCTGGCCGGCGCCGTTCTTGAGCGCCTGGGCGACCTCCAGGCGACGGAAGATCTGGCCGCTCTCGAAGTGCTGCTCGGTGATCATGTTGAAGAAGTCGATGTCGTCGGACATCAGGTATTCTTGCAGAATTTCGCGCAGTTCGCGGTCGGAGTTCAGCTGGTTGTAAAGTTCGGTTGCGGACGTTTGGTTGCCGCCGAGCAGCACCGCGAAGGCCGCCTCGCGCTTCACGTCAGGATTGCGCAGAAGATCGAACAGGAGCTGGTCGTTGGCCGGATCGGCGGCGTAACCGAGTGCCAGCGCCGCGCTGCGGCGTACTTCGGCGGGGACGGAGGGCTGCAGCAACTCGGTGAGCTGGCTGCTGTCCTGCACCTGGGCCTGCCAGAGCCCCTGCACGTAGAAGGTGCGGGTGGTCTCATCGAGCGCGCTGTTCTTGGCCTTGGCGATGATGGTCGCCAGCTGTTGTTGATCCGCGAGCTGTCCAACCACCGCGCCCGCCACGGCGCGCAGCTTGGCGCTGTCGGTCTGATCCTCGATCAGGGTCATCAGCGCGGGGACCACGCTCGGATTGCCGTAGCGGCCGAGGGAGCGGATCGCGATCTCACGATTGCGCACGATCTCCTCGGTCGGCACGCTGGGCTTCGAGAAGTCGACGCCCTTCGGTCGCTTGAGCAGGGCTACCTGGGTCCTGAACGCGGGCTCGTACTTGAGGTCAGCCAGGGCGAACGAGGCTGCCTCGCGGTCATCGCCTTCGATCTCCTTCATGAGGGCGGCGCCAGCGGTCTTCGACCCCGACTTGCCGATCGCCTTCATGATGCTCGCCTTCTTGCCGGGGTTGTCCTTGAGCAAGGGCACGAGCGCGTCGGCGACCTGCGGCTTGGCGACGAGGGCCAAGGCGTCGAGGGCGTTCAACGAGGTGGTGCGATCCTCGGACTTCACCAGCTCGAGCAGAGCAGGCACCGCGCGCGGATCGCCGAGGTCGGCGAGGGCCAGCGAAGAGATCTCCCTGATGTCCAGGTCGGCGTCTCCGACGTACTTCGCGAACGTGTCGGCCACGCGCGGATCGTGGCCGCTTCGCAGGATGCCGAGGAGCGAGCGCTTGAGGTCTACGCTGTCGGTCTGTTCGAGCAGCTGCGCGATGTTGGGGGCACTGGTGGAACGGCTGATGGCGTCCAACACGCTCTGCCGCATCGAGGGGGTCTTTTGCAGTAGCGCGAACAGGGGGCCTGCGCCGCGCGGATCACCGGCGCGCCCGAGGCCCGCCGCGGCCGCCTTGACCACCTCGGCGTCCTCGTCGCCGAGGAGCTTGATCAGCGGGTCCACGGCTTCAGGCGTGGCGGCCTCCGAGAGCGCCGCTGCGACCAGCGTGCGCACGGACTTGTCCTTGTGCGTCAACAGCTCGTCGCTCGCGATCTTCTGCGGGCCCACGACGTCGACGATGACCTTGGGATCGAAGCTCGGTGACTTGTCGAGGTTTTCGAGGTTTTGCAGGCGGCCCGCCGCGAACTCGGTGAGGATGTCGGGCACCGCGGCCGACTCCTTGAGCACGGCCAAGGCCCACACGACCTGCACCCTGTCTCGGGCATCGGTCTTGGGCAGCACCTCGAGCAGCTTGGGCTTGGCCACATCGGCCGCTGGCGAGCCGATGTACGCCAGCGCACGCGCTGCAGCGCGGCGCACGATCCCGTCCTCATTGAGCGCTTCGACCATCAGTGGGATGGAGCCCGCGTCCTTGAAGAAGCCCAGATTGAGCAGCGCGCGCTCCTTCACGTCATCATGCTTGGCGGTCTGGTACGCGTTGCGCAGGGCGGAAAGTCGGGCCTCACCCTCCAGTTTGCCCGCTTCGTCGAGGACCACGTTGCGCGCTTCGTAGGAGACGCTGTTCTCGTAGGCCCAGTATGCGAGGCCCACCGCCCCTGCCACGATGACGACCCCCAAGACGCGGCCCACCGGAGAGGTGCGCCGGTTCATCTTGCGAATGGTCTCGTCGTCCGTCCCGCCGATGTCGGGGAGCGGCTCTTCGAATTGACTCAGGTCCGTCAACGGGGCCTGCTTGCGCGAAAACGGGTCTTGGTCGGTCTCGTAGGGATCCATCTCGGGGCCTTGCATGCGGGTCCTCGCAAACTCGCGAATTGATGCGCGGACCATAACCAGAGTTCCGCCGTTACCGCAACGTCCACGGTGTTTGTCCCCGCGAGACGGCCCGCGTGACCCACACATGGCTCGGATTTTCGGGCCTCCCTCGTGTGGGACAGGGTGGGATTGGTTGGCCTAACCAAAAAGATCATTGACCCTGGGGAGTTACGATGGTTACAACCATACTGTCGGAGGTTTCGATGACCAAATCTGAGCTCATCGACGCAGTGGCGAGACGAACTCAAATCACCAAGAGTCGGGCTGAGCTCGTCGTGAACTGCGTGTTCGACTCGATGACCGCGGCATTGGAACGCGGCGAAGGCATCGAGATTCGTGGGTTTGGCAGCTTCACGGTGCGCGAATACAAGCCCTACAACGGGCGTAATCCGCGCACGGGCCGCGCGGTGCCAGTGCCCGAAAAGCGCTTGCCTTTCTTCAAGGTCGGCAAAGAGCTCAAAGAGCTCGTGAACGCCGGTCAGGGCACGATCGAAACGGACGACGAGGACGACGAAGAAGAGAGCGTGGAGGGCCAGGAGGAGGCCTGAGGGGCCTCTTCGCTGCGCCCCGACGGCCGGCGCGCCTTTGGCCTTTTTGAGGCGCCACGCGCGGGTCAGAGTCGCGCCAGCTCCATCACTTGCGGCGCGAGATCACGGTGGGGGTCGATGCCCGCAATCAGGGCATCCGCGGGCGTCTCCGCGCGCGCGACCATCCGTCCGAGTGCGTCGAGATACTCCGCCTCCGAGCGGCCACCTGGGGGCGTGTTCTGGGCGATCCGCGTCAGGCCTTCGCGGGCGAGGCTCACGACCTCCGCCGCCCACTCGGCGAGGACGCGCCCGGCGAGCTTACCCCGCAGCCCGAGCTGCGCGTACTCCGCCCAAGCACGCTGCGCGCTTGCGAAGTCGAGGCCCGAGACGAGGCCTTCGACCTTGGCGCGTGTCTGCGCATCGTAGAGCAGTCCCTTCCAAAGCGCGGGCAGTGCCGGGAGCAGGTGCGAAGGTAGGCTGTCGGCGCCGCGCAACTCCAAAGTCTTCTTGAGCCGCACTTCGGGGAACAGCGTCCCGAGGTGGACCAGCCAGTCTTGCGGGGTCGCCTGCGTGCCCGCGAAGCCGCCCTCCATGAACGCCCGGAAGGTTTGTCCGGTGTTGCGCACCACCTTGCCTTCGCGCTTCACCATGAACATGGGCACATCGAGAGCCCAATCCACGTAGCGCTCGAAGGACATGTCCGCGCGCCAAGCGAACGGTAAGAGGCCCGAGCGATCCGGATCCATCTCGAGCCACACACGGGCGCGCCGGCTGCGCTCGCCGGTCAGCTTGCGCTCCACGATCGGGCTGTTGGCGAACATCGCGGAGACGATGGGCGAGAGCGCGAGGCCGAGTCGTAGCTTTTGCATGGCATCCGCCTCGGACGCATAGTCGAGGTTGGCCTGCACGGTGCAGGTGCGACGCATCATGTCGAGGCCGCTCGCGCCTCGTGTGGGCAAGTAGTCCCGCATGATCGCGTAGCGCAGCTTGGGGACCCACGGTAGCTCGCCCTGGGCTGCGAAGGGATGGAAGCCGAGCCCGAGCCAAGTAATGCCGAGCTCCGCACCGACCCAGTGCAGCTCGTCCATGTGCTGTCGCCACTCGGCCGCGGTGTCGTGGATGCTCGCGAAGGGGGCGCCCGAAAGCTCGACCTGTCCGCCCGGCTCGAGGCTCACCGATGCGCCGCCCCGCTCGAGCGCGATCACGGGGCCATCCTCGTATTCGCGCATGGGGAACCAGCCGAACTGTCGTTCCAGCAAGGCCAACACGGCGCGCACGCTGCGCTCTCCCTCGTAGGGCAAGGGAGCCAAGGAGTCGCTCAAGATTCCAAACTTTTCTGCCTCGGTGCCGACGCGCCAGTGACTCTCAGGAGTGAACGCTGACAGAAAGGGCGCGAGGAGATCGTCCCGGGCCAGCCGGGCGCCGAGGGGGGAACCGGGCGAAGTTGGATTCAGAACAGCCTCCATTCCGGGTGAGTCGCCGCGATTTCACCGCCGTTACGGCGACCTGCGGGCCGTGCACATAGCCGACCGTCCGCGCGGGTACAACCTCGCCGCGGCCCGCGGTGGCCAGGTTCGGGGACAGGACGCGCGCGCACACGCACGCGTTGGACATTTGGGCGGGACCCCGATAAGTGTTGCCGCGGTGCTTCGTTCTTCGACCCTGGCGTGCACGATCGCGTTGGTCGCCCTTTCGGCGTGTGCTGCTCCCGTGGTCTCGCTTTGGCCTTCGACGCACAGCTACACCGCCGACGACTACCCGGACGTTTACGAGCGTTGGACGCGCTCGCTGCACCCATTCGACTTCGGGCAGCTGCGCAGCGTACTGCACGCCACGGCCACCTTCGAGTCGCGCGAATTCCGCTGGGCGTACGTGGTGCGCTATGCGGACGATTTCGAGCTCCCGACCGACGCGCGCAACACGATGCTCGCCGCCAGCATGGCTGACGCGGAGGTGCATCATCGCTTCTTCGTGACGATCGGCGGCAGCGGCAGGAACCGGGAGATGGATCTGACCGACCATGAGGGGGCATGGCGCGTGCTCTTGGTCGACGACCGCGGGCGCATGACGCGCCCCGTGGAGATTCAGCCGCTGGGCGGCGGCACGCCCTCCGAGCGCGTCTATTTCCCGAGCGTCTCCCCCTTTCGGCGCGCCTTTCGCCTGGTGTTCCCCGCCCTGCACGAGGACGGGCAACCCACCATCCCGCGCGAGTCGATGTTCGCGGTGCTGCGCTTCACCGGCCCCGGGGGACAGCTCGATCTCAAGTGGGAGTTCGCCTCCCCGTAGCGGTCCGCGCGCGAGAAGGTGCCGCCTGGCCGCTGCGCGATGTTCTGCGCACGCTCGCAGAGGCGGCAGTGTGGATGTGGGCAGTAGTGTGCGCCTTGACGAACCTCCAGATCGGAGCGTAGTGTCCGTGCCCCGCGCGCCCTAGATAGACGGCGGCGGTCAGGTACGTCATGACCGATCAGAAGAATGCTCCCGAGGCTCCCGCGCCGGCGGTTGAAGCCTCTCAGGGCGCACAACCGGGCGAAGCCCCCACGAACCCCACCGTTGAAACCAAGCTCGAAGGCGCCGCTGCGCCCTCCGAAGGCGCTGCTGGGCCGTCCGAAGGCGCCGCTGCGCGGTCCGAAGCCGAAGCGCCTGTGAATCCGCAGGGCGACGTTGGCGAAGGGGAGGGCGCTGACGGAGGAGAGGAGGCCTCGGAAGAGGCCGCTGAGCCGGGGGCGCTGGCCGCTGGCGCCGATCCCGCCAAGAAGAAGCGTCGTCGCCGGCGCCGCAAGAAGGGCGGCGCGGAGGGGGCCCAGGCCAAGGAAGGCGAGGGGCCCTCTGGCGAGCGGGCCGAGCGTCCCGCCAAGGAAGGCCAGGGGGGGGTGTTCGCGCGCTTCTTCGAGGGAGCGGCCGCGAGCAAGCGTCACGCGTTCTCGGCCGGTGAGGTCGTCGCAGGGCGCGTCGCCAAGCTGAACGATGGCACCTTCACGGTTGACCTGTTCGGCAAGGCGCAGGCGTTCGTCGATTTCTTCGAACCCCACGAGGTCCCCGTGCTGCCGGAGCCGCCAGCGGCTCCTGCCGCTGAAGAAGAAGGTGCGGCCGAGGTGCCCTCGGCCGAGCCGGCTTCGCCTGAAGCCTCGATGATCGCCGAGGGAGCGCCCGACGCGACGCCAGCCGCGGTCGCGCCCGAGGCTGCGACCGCCGAGGCCCTGCAAGCGGTGGCCGAGCCGGTTGCGGAAGCTAGCGAGGCGGTCGATGTTGCGGCGGCCACGGCTGCGGCGGCCACGGCTGAACAAGCCGCTCCCGAGTCGACCGAGGCTGCGGCGGCCACGGCTGAACAAGCCGCTCCCGAGTCGACCGAGGCTGCGGTAGCCACGGCCGAACAAGCCGCTCCCGAGGAACAAGCCGTTCCCGAGTCGGCCGAGGCTGCGGCGGCCACGGCCGAAGCGGAGGAGACCCAGGGCGACGGACAGGACGAGGCCCACGAGGACGCGGAGCCGGAGCCGGAGCCACCTCCTGCGCCCGAACTCGGGAGCATCTTCCGTGGCCGTGTTGGATCCGTCTCCGAGAGCGGCCACATCGCGATCGTCAACCGCATCATCGACGTGCCCGCAGCCAAGCAGAAGATCGCGCGCGCCCGTGAACAGCGCAGGCGCGTGCGCGGCGTCGTGTTCGGGTTCAATCGCGGTGGGTTTGACGTGCTCGTCGAGGGCATCCGCGTGTTCTGCCCGGCCAGCGGCATGTCGCTCACGCCCGTGGAGAACCCGGAAGAGCTGCTCGGGCAGCGCCTCGAGTTCACCGTGCCGCCCTCCAAGGCGGGCACGCACGGCTTCGTGGTGAGTCGCCGCGGCATCCTCGAGCGCCAGCAGCGCAAGGCCGCCAAGCAGCTGTTCCGATCGCTGCAGCCGGGCCAGCGCCTCAAGGGCAAGGTCACCCAGGTGCGCGAGTTCGGTCTGTTCGTGGACCTCGGCGGCATCGAAGGGCTCGTGCATCAGAGCGAGCTCTCCTTCTCGCGCGGCGTGCGCCCACAGGACGTGGCCAAGCCCGGCGACGAGGTCGAGGTGCAGGTGCTGCGCGTGGGCGAGGGGCAGACGCGGCGCGAGCGCGAGCGCGTGTCGCTGTCCATCAAGGCCCTTCAGGAGGATCCCTGGGGCGCCCAGGCGGACCTGCTCGAGCCCGGCACCGTGCACACCGGCAAGGTCGTGCGCACCACGGACTTCGGCGCGTTCATCGAGCTCGCGCCGCAGATCGAGGGGCTCTTGCACATCTCCGAGCTGGGGCGCGAGCTGAAGCATGCGAACCAGGCGCTCTCGGATGGACAGGAGATCCGTGTCGTCGTCGAGCGCGTGGACCGCAAGGCGCGGCGCATCTCGCTGTCGAAGCTCTCGCAGGCCGAGGAGAAGGCGCTCGAAGCGGGCGGCGACGCCAAGAGCTCTGGGCGCCCACCCAAGCCCGGGGCGCATCTCACCGTGGTGGTCGACAAGATCGAGCACAGCGGGCTCATTGTGCAGATCCCTGGCGTGTTCGGGCGGCGCGGGCGTGGCTTCATCCCGAACTCGGAGATGGGGACCGAGCGCGGCACCGATCACCGCAAGGGCTTCCCGCCGGGCACCGAGATCCCCGTGAAGGCCATCGGTGTCGATCGCGACGGCGGCTATCGCTTCTCGCGCAAGGCCTTGATGGTCGAAGAGGAGCGCAGGTCCGTGCAGGACTACCGCCGTGAGGTGGCCAGGCAGGGGCTCGGCACCTTCGGCGACCTCTTGCGCGCCAAGCTCGAGGGGTCGAAATAGCGCCCGACTGCACCACGAACTTGTTGCGGAAATGAGTCGTGGTGCTACGAAGGTGTCCGCCGCGCAGGGCAGCTTCGGCTGGCCGGTCCGGAGTTGGGCGATTAACTCAGTGGTAGAGTGCCTTCTTCACACGGAGGAAGTCGCTGGTTCAATCCCAGCATCGCCCACCAAAGTTCGACTGTAGCGAGGAGCCGTCCGCGTGCACGCGGGCGGCTCGTTTGCTTTGGGCACCGCGAGGCTCGATGATGGGAGTCTGAGGGGCTCGCGCGCGGATGCAATGCGCATTTCGCCCGCGAGCCAGGACGCGAGGATCCCATGGCCAAGATCGAAGCCTCGGAGCTCGTCACGCGCGTGCTCGCCGGAGATCAGCGGGCCGTGGCGCGCATGCTGCGGCGTGTGGACGATCGCTCGCCGGGGTACTTGGACGAATTGAGCGCGCTGTTCCCCCACACGGGCAAGGCTTACTTGCTCGGCATCACGGGCACGCCGGGCGCAGGTAAGAGCACGCTCGTCGATGGGCTGATCGGCCTCTTGCGCACGCGCGATTGGCGCGTGGGCGTGCTCGCCGTGGATCCTTCGAGCCCCTACAGCGGCGGCGCCATCCTCGGAGACCGCATCCGCATGCAGCGGCACGCTCTCGACGACAAGGTGTTCATCCGCTCGCTGTCCACACGCGGCCACCTCGGCGGACTTTCGCGGTCGGCGCTCGATTCGGCGCGCGTGCTCGACGCCAGCGGGTGCGACGTGATCCTGGTGGAGAGCGTGGGCGTGGGCCAGGACGAACTCGAGATCGCCCAAGTGGTGCACACCACGGTGGTGGTGCTGGCGCCGGGCGGCGGCGATGACATCCAGGCCATCAAGGCGGGCATCCTCGAGGTCGCCGACGTGTTCGCGGTGAACAAGGCAGACCGCGAGGGGGCAGACTCCACGGTGAGCGATCTGGAGGGCATGCTGGCGCTGGGCGCGACCGCGGCTCCGGCCCGGAGAGGGCACGCGGGCGCGCACGGTCCTGCTCCGCGTGTCGCCGCGCGTGAGGGGGGCTGGAGCGTGCCGGTGCTCAAGTTGGTGGCGCATCGGGGGCAGGGGCTCGCGGAGCTGCTCGCGTCCTGCGAGGCGCACCGCGAATACATGAGCAACACGGTGGACGGCCAGGCACGGACGTACGCGCGGCGCGCGGCCGAATTCGCGCGAACGTTGCGCGAGCTCCTGATCGAGCACAGCGAGCGCGCGTTCGCGCCAGAGATCGCGGAGGCCAGCGCGCGCGCAGGGCAGGGCGAAGATCCCTACGCGCTCGCACAGGCCCTCGTGTCCAGGCTCGCGAAATAGCGCTGCCCGCGTCCCACTGTGCTGGCTGGGCACTTCATAGAGGGCTCCCACGGCGGCACTTCCGTCCGGCTTTGGTAAGGTTGAGAGAAGAGGAGTTCTTCCCGCCATGCTCGAGCCAGAGGTGTTCATCGTTGGGGCAGCGCGCACGCCGATCGGATCGTTTCAGGGCGTGTTGTCGGCGGTGAGCGCACCGAAGCTCGGCGCCACGGCCATTTCGGCGGCGCTGGAGCGCGCGCGTGTGCTTCCGCAGCAGGTGACGCACACGTTCATGGGCAACGTGCTGTCCGCCGGCCTCGGACAGGCGCCAGCGCGCCAGGCGGCCATCTATGCCGGGATTCCCCACGGCGTGCCCGCCACCACGGTCAGCAAGGTGTGCGGTTCGGGTCTCGAGGCGGCGCTGCTCGGAGCGCGCTCCATCATGACCGGCGACCAGGAGATCGTGGTGGCCGGCGGCATGGAGTCCATGACCAACGCACCGTACCTGCTGCCCAAGGCCCGCCAGGGTTACCGCATGGGGCACGGCCAACTGGTCGATGCCTTGATCCACGATGGCCTGTGGGATCCCTATGGCCAGTTCCACATGGGGCGGGGCGGCGAGCTGTGTGCCGCCAAGTTCGCGATCACGCGCGAGGAGCAAGACGCCTTCGCGCGCGAGAGCTATCGGCGCGCGCGCGAGGCCCAGGAGCGAGGAGAGTTCAAGGCGGAGATCGCGCCGGTGGAGATCCCGGGCAAGGGCGGTAAATCCACGCTGGTCGACAGCGACGAGGAGCCCACGCGCGTGAACTTGGAGCGCATCTCCGAGCTCGCACCCGCCTTCCAGGAAGGGGGATCCATCACCGTGGGCAACTCTTCCAAGATCAACGATGGCGCCGCGGCGCTGGTGTTGGCCAGCCGGAGCGCGCTCATGCGCCATGGGCTCACGCCGCTCGCGCGCATCGTGGGGTATGGGGGCTGCGCGCAGGCGCCCGAGTGGTTCTCCACGGCGCCCATCGACGCCACGCGGCGCGCGCTGGAGCGCGCGCACCTGAGCCCGCAAGAGGTGGACCTGTATGAGATCAACGAGGCCTTCGCCGTGGTCACCATGGTCTGCGCGCGCGAGCTCGCGGTACCGCTCGAGCGCGTGAACGTGCGCGGCGGTGCCGTGGCGCTGGGGCACCCGATCGGCGCTTCGGGTGCCCGGATCCTCGCGACCTTGCTGTACGCGCTGTGCGACCGGGGGGCCCGACGCGGTGTGGCGACGTTGTGCATCGGCGGCGGCGAGGCGCTGGCAGTGGTGGTCGAACGCACGTAGCGAACGCGCGCTGCCAGGTCAGCCAGGTCGACAGCCCACGGGGGAAGCGGCATGATTCTCCGCTCTGGGGGGCGAAGCTCGATGGTAGCGCAGGAGGGGGCCGCTTCTGGCGAGGGCCTGTGGCTGAGCGCGGCGCGGGACCCGCACCGGGAGCGCAGGTTCCTGCGGGAGCTAACCGAGCACGGGCTCGTACAGGGCGACGGCGCGGCCGAGCCCCGCGGGCTCGGCATCGTGGCGAGCCTCGAGCCGAGCGAGGGAGATCCCCAAACGCTCGCCGTGTTTCCCGAAGGAGATCCGGAGCCCACCTGGGTCGATCGCCGCACGATGCGGCTCGTGCAGGTGCCGCGCACGTCGCTCGCACGTGAGTCGGACGTCGTGCGCGTGGCGGATCTCGCCGATCGCGCGCAGCTCGTACTCGGTGAGCCGGTGCTCCTGCGCTACGCGATCTACGGCGAGCGGGCGGTCATCGTCGATGCGCGCATGCTCAAGCCTCAGATCCGCTTCACCAACGAGAGCTACCGAGAAACGGCCGCCCTGGTCGCGACCCCCACCACCTTGGCCCCCCTCTCCGTCGACGCGCTGTGGCGGGCGCTTCGCCTCGAGGGGGAGAGCGGCGAGGAGCCCCGCGTACGCCGCCTGTTCGGTCGCGCGTACCGAGTCGTGGACGAGCACCACACGCCCTGGGCGCTCGAGCGACGTGAGGCCATGCGCGCGCTCAATCGCCTCGCGCGCCTGGGCCGCAACGTGGCGATGTCGTTGGCGGACGCCCGCGCATTCAGGGCCAGCGCCGCGCGGCGGATGGCCCGCTTCGATGCGCTTCGACTCGCGGAGCTGGACAAGCGGGATCTGGTCGATGCGCTCGAGGCGCGGATGCGCCTGGTGACCGACGCGATGGGTCTGCTCGAGCGTACGCGTCTCGCGACGCTCGGGCTGTTGCCGGCGTTGGAGGCCGCCTGCGGCATCGTGCCGCGCGAGGTGCTCGATGCGTTGGCGGCCCCCGAGCCGGCCGAAGAACGCGGCCTGCTCAACCGACGTCTCAACGACTTCGCTCTGCGCGCGCTGGACGAGCATGGGGAGCTGCCCCTACCGCCGTCGCCCGCGTCTGCCCTGGATCAAGCTTGGCATCAGCTTCGCGCAGACCTCACGCATGTCCGCATCCTGGGCATGGACGTGCGCCCGCAAGCGATGGGCGCCGCGGACGAGGAGCTGGCCCAGGCGGTGACCGAAGCACGCTCGCTCGCGCTCGCCAACCCCGAGCAAGCGAGGCAGCGCGCGAAGTCAGCGCTGCTCGAGCTTTCGTACAAAGGGCCGCTCGGCGCGCTCGGTGTGGCGCCTGCAGGAGCGCTGCTTCTGTTGTTCGAGCGCTTGGCGCTGGCCAAGGGGACGCTCGCCGAATCCCTCGCGTCTGCGCTGCTGAGGCTGCGCGGCGCCGCCGTGGAGGCGGGTGCTCGACTGGTGCTAGAGGGCATCCTGGAGCGCTCCGAGGACACCTTGTACATGCCGCTGGCAGAGATCATCGAGGCCCTGGAAGGGGAACTCGGCGCCTATGCGGCGCGCGTGCGCTTGCGGCGCGAAGACGATCGGCGCTGGCGTAACTTCGCCGCGCCCCGCTGGCTCATCGCGCGCGGCCCCTGAAAACCAGCGTTCCGCCGCAAAAGAGGGCGAGCACGCGCTTGACGCGCGTTGGGCAGCGCTGTACGAGCCAGGGTGCTGCGAGGGGGATGACGATGTCCGAAGAACAAGTGGTGTTGCTCGCCCATGAGGGCCCGGTCTCGACGATCACGATCAATCGCCCGGCGGTGTTGAATGCGTTGAGCGGCGAAGTGCTGGTCGCGCTCAAGCGCGCCGTGGACGAGATCCGAGCGCGGCCCGAGGTGCGTTGCGCGATCATCACGGGTGCAGGCGAGAAGGCGTTCGTGGCGGGCGCGGACATCGCGGCCATGAAGACCATGGGCGTCGACGAGGCCAAGACGTTCGCGCAGAAGGGGCACGCGGCGTTCGACGCCATCGCGGCCCTGCCGCTGCCCGTGATCGCAGCGGTCAACGGCTTCGCGCTCGGAGGGGGCTGCGAACTCGCGCTGGCCTGCGACTTCATCTACGCGTCCGAGCGCGCCAAGTTTGGCCAGCCCGAGGTGAACCTCGGCATCATTCCGGGCTTCGGCGGTACCCAGCGGCTGGCGCGTCGCGTGAGCGTGGGCGTCGCGCGCGAGCTCATCTACACGGGCAACATCATCGACGCCCAGGAGGCGCTGCGAATTGGACTCGCCAACAAGGTGTTCCCGTCCGAGCAGCTCTTGAGCGAGGCCAAGAAGACCGCCTTGCTGATCGCCCAGAAGGGGCCGCTCGCGGTGGGCGCGTGCAAGCGCGTCATCGGCGAAGGGCTCGACAACGTGCTCGCCGACGGAAACGAGATCGAGGTGGAGGCCTTCGCGACCTGTTTCCGCACCGAGGATCGCCACGAGGGGGTGAGCGCGTTCCTGGAAAAGCGAGCTCCCCAATTCAAGGGGCAGTGAGCTCGGCCTCAGGGCCAGCGGAACTCAGCGAATACGGGCGCGTGGTCGGAGGGCAGCTTGCCCTTGCGCTCGTTGCGATCGATGCCCACCGCCGTACAGCGCTCGGCGAGCGCACGGGTGACGAGCACGAAGTCGATGCGCAGGCCCACTCCCTTGGGGAACGAGAGCATGCGGTAGTCCCACCAGGAGAGCTTGCCGGGTTCCTGGTTGTGGATGCGGAAGCTGTCGACCAGCCCCCAGTTCAACAGCTCCTGAAATTTTGCGCGCACCTCGGGCGAGAAGAGCACGCTGTCCGCCCAGACGGCAGGGTCGTTGGTGTCGCGATCCTCTGGGGCGATGTTGAAGTCGCCGCACAGCGCGAGGAGCTCGTCGGGTGCGTGATGGCGCGCGAGATAGGCGCCCAGACGATCGAGCCAGCGTAGCTTGTACGCGTACTTCGGTGAGTCGAGCGTCTGCCCGTTGGGCACGTAGCAGGAGATCACGCGCAGCCCGTTCGTGCGGGCAGAGATCAACCGCGCCTCGGGATCGTCCTCTCCGTCGGCAAGCCCCGTGCGCACGTCTTCGAGCGGGTGCTTCGAAAGGATGGCCACGCCGTTGTAGCTGCGCTGGCCCAGGGCGACGGCGTGGTAGCCCAGCGCCTCGAGTTCGGCTTGCGGGAGACCGTCGCGCTCCGTCTTGAGCTCTTGCAGACAGAGCACGTCGGGCGTGTTCCTTTGTAGCCAGCTCAGGAGCCGGTCTTTCCGTGCCTTGATGGAGTTGACGTTCCAGCTCGCGACCTTCATGGGCAGCTGAATCTGTTACTCTGCAGCCTCGGAGGCAACCCATGGAGCGAAATGTCGTGTCCACCCCGCATGCACCCGCAGCCATCGGCCCGTATTCACAGGCCGTGCGCGCGGGCAACTTCGTGTTTCTGTCGGGCCAGATCCCGCTCGATCCGACATCCGGCGAGATGGTGGGCGGCGACGACGTGGAAGCCCAGACCACGCAAGTGATGAAGAACCTGAAGGCGGTGCTGGAGGCCGCGGGCGCGGGCTTCGCCAAGGTCGTGAAGACCACGATCTTCTTGACCGACCTCGGGGACTTCACGCGCGTGAACAAGGTCTACGGCAGCTACTTCGAGGGCGCACAGCCCCCGGCGCGCGCCACCGTGCAAGTGGCGGCTCTCCCGAGGGGGGCCAAGGTGGAGATCGAGGCGACCGCCTTCGTGGGCTGAGGGAGGGCGGGCCCGAAGGGCCCCTCCGCGTCATCCGGCGAAAGGATTCTCGAGCGTGATGGTGTGTTCGCGGTCGGCGCCCACGCTGATGAGCTTGATCGCACAGCGGGTCTCGCGCTCCACGCGCTCGATGTACGCGCGCACGCTCTTGGGCAGATCGGTTGCCGCCTTGGCGTTCGCCAGATCGCCAGACCAGCTCTCGAGAGTTTCGTAGATGGGCTTGATGCGCGCGACGTCCTCGGCGTCGGGCGGCGGCTCATCCAGGCGCTGACCGTCGAGCTCATAGGCCACACACAGCTGAACGCTGTCCATGCCGCTCAATACATCGAGCTTGGTCATGGCGATCGTGTCGAGGCCGTTCACGCGCACCGCGTAGCGCAGGGCGGGCAAATCGAGCCAACCGCAGCGGCGTGGGCGACCCGTGACCGCCCCGAACTCGTTGCCGGCCTTGCGCAGCGCATCGCCGGCCTCGCCGTGCAGCTCGGTGGGGAAAGGACCCTCGCCGACACGCGTCGTGTAGGCCTTGGTGATGCCGATCACGCGATCGATGGCGGTGGGGCCGATGCCCGCGCCGATCGCTGCCCCGCCTGCGACCGCGCTGGAGCTGGTGACGAACGGATAGGTGCCGTGGTCGACGTCGAGCAGGGTGCCCTGGGCGCCCTCCAGCAAGACGTTCTTGCGCGCGCGCACGGCCTCATCGACGGCACGGCCCGCGTTGCCCACGAAGGGCCCGAGGATCTCGCCGAGCGGCAAGTAGGTCTTGGCGATCTCGTCCACGGAGGGCAGGGCCTCGCCGAACGCCTTGGCCACGGGTTCCCACGCGGTGAGGTTCTCGCCCACCTTGCGGCGGAACACGTCGGGGCGGATCAGATCGCAGATGCGCACGCCGCGGCGGGCGGCCTTGTCCTGATAGGTGGGGCCGATGCCGCGCTTGGTGGTGCCGATGGCGCCCGAGCCCTTCTCGCGCATGGCGTCGATCTGCATGTGATGCGGGAGCACCACGTGCGCGCGATCGGACACCAGGAGGCGCTTGGGCGTGACGCCGCACGAGTCACGCAGCAGCGTGATCTCCTGCACCAGCACCTCGGGATCGATCACGGTCCCCTGACCGAGGATGATGCGCGGCGCGGGATGGAGCACGCCCGAGGGGATCAAGCGCAGAATCGTCTTCTTGCCGTTGACCACCAAGGTGTGACCCGCGTTGGCGCCGCCGGCGTAGCGCACCACCACGTCCGCATGCTGCGTGTAGATGTCGACGATCTTGCCCTTGCCTTCGTCGCCCCACTGGGCACCGACCACCACCACGACAGCCATAGGTCACTCCTTGCTTTGTGGAGCACGCGCCCATCCGGCGAGAGCTCGAATGTCTGAGGCGGACCATGCGCCGCCGAGATCTTGGGTGATTCCATCTGCGCTGCGTGTGGCGCGCGCGGGCGTGGCGCCCAAGTCGATGCACGCGTCGTAGCTCCAGCCCTTGGCGTAGGCGACGGCGTTCGCGAGGTCGCCCTCCGGCAGACTCGCCGCGATCACGCCCTCGCGGTGGAGCGCCGCTGCCACCTCGGCGCGCCGCTGGCCGTCCGCCCCAAACACGATGAAGCGGGCACCCAGGCGCTCGCGCCACGAATGCCCCGCGTGATCGAGCGCCCACAGCAGGTTTTCGAGATCGATGCCGGCGCCGGTGGCGGGCTGGGCCCGCCCGTAGCGCTCGAGTAGCTGGTCATAGCGGCCGCCGCTCGCCACGGCCTCTCCCGGACCCGACGCATAGACCGTGAAGCTAACCCCGGTGTAGTAGGCAGCCCCCCGGATCTCGCCGAGGTCGACCCCCACGCGATCGCCCAGTCCGTGCGCGTCCAGGAGCTCGGCCACGCGCTCGAGTTGCGCGAGGTGGGGCGCCGCCCGGGTGTTTCCAAGCAACTTGCGCGCTTCGGCGAGCACGTCGCGGTCCCCGTGCAGGTGCGCGAGCGCGGCGATCCGCGCCCGGTCCGGCTCGGGGATATGGGCCCGTTGGAGCACCGCGTTCAGTTGAGCTTGGTCCTTGCGCGCCAGGGCGTCCGACGAGAGCGCGAGCAACGCCGGCCCGTGCTCGTTCAGGAGCGCGCTACCGACGCCCACTTCGGAAAGCTCGATGCGGTAACGGGCCAGGCCCACCGCGTCGAGCGCCTCGGCGATCAAGCGGATGAGCTCCAGGTCCGCCTCGGGCCCCGCGAGCCCGATCAATTCCACGCCCACCTGGGCGATCTGACGCTGGCGCCGCGCGCGCCCCCGGCGCCGGCGGATCACCGTGCCCTCGTAGCGCAGGCGATAGGGCGGCGGGTACTCGGCCATGCGCGTGGCCACCACGCGGGCGATCTGGGGGGTGATGTCCGGGCGCAGCGCGGCGACCTCGCCGCTGTCCGGCTCGACGAAGCGCACGAGGTCGCGATGATCGAGCGAGAGTCCGCGCTCGAAGACCTCCACGTGCTCGAAAAGCGGCGTGGTGACCAGCTCGTAGCCGAAGCGCTCGAACACGCCTTGCAGGAGCTCGCTCACGCGTCGACGTGCGCGGCTCTCGGGCGGCAGGAGGTCCCGCATGCCAGGGGGGGGCGTGAGCGCCGCACCCGACAGGGAGCCCGCTCCGTTGCCCGTCTGGAAGTCCTTCGGCGTCCCGCGCGAGGCAGGGGGTTCGGACTTTGATTCCGCGTTCTTGGTCACGTCGATCGATGGGGCGCCATGCGGGCGCGCTTTGAGGTTGCGGCGAACAGTGATTGCTCAGCTCGCGAGCGGTGTGCTTCCACGCGCTTCAACTGCCTTGTCGAAGCGGGTGGCCCCGCAACGCGAGCGTAAATTCAATGCGCACGGCAGCCCGAGCGGCACACAGCACCTTGCCCTGTGCCGGGGCGAGGTAGCACCGAGCCCTTGGCCCGGCAACCGGCCACACCCCTGGCGGGGCGCTATTCGGGCGCAGGTTCACGCGATGTTTCAGGGGCGGTGTCGGGCTCGTTTGCGGGCTCGGGCTCTTCGGGGGCCGGCGGCAGCGGATCAGGTTCAAGTTCGAGCTCTCCCCCGGGGGCGCCCTCTTCCAGGGGACTTGGCCTCAGGCTGTGGCCCGGCCGATCGGCGAGCCCCGACTCCCCGGACCGATCGAGGGCGATCTTGAACAGGATGGGGCCGATGACTTCGTTCACGGCCACGCTCGCGATCACGAGTGAGCGGAAGCTCTCCCCGAACGCGGGGAAGCTGCGCGCGATGATCACCGCCATGCCGAGGGTGAGCCCGGCCTGGGAGATCAACGACGCCCATCCCCAGCGGCGCAGGAGCGGAGATTCCCCGGCCCAGCGCGCCCCCAAGCGGTGAGCGACCCAGGTCGCTGCGAAGCGCCCCACGGAGAGCGAGACGGCGATGGGCCACATGGTGGCGAGCAGCGGCAGGTCGAGGTGCGCGCCCGCGGTCGCGAAGAAGACCACGAACACCACGCCGGACGTCTCTTCGATGGCGTGGAGCAGCTTGTCGCCCTGATTCGAGAGGTTTTGCACCACGAAGCCGGCGGTGAGGAAAGTGAGCAACGGCTCGAAGTGCAGGTAACGGACGCCGTCCGAGAGCACGAAGCCGATCGTCACCAGCAGCACCAACACCTGCCGCCCCACCAGCCGCAGGTAGGCGACGAGCAACAGGCCCATCGTCGTGCCGATGGAGATGCTCCCGAGCAGCTCGTGACCCACGCCCTTGAGGTTGGCGAGCGAGACCTGCGCGCCGGGTTCGAGCAGCGGGCGAGCCAGCGTGATGATCAGCGCCATCAGCACCACCACCACCACGTCCGAGCTCATGACGAAGGCCAGCGAGAAGCGCGTGAGCGGGCCCCGTGAGCGCGCCTGCGACAGGATGGCGAGCGTGGCAGACGGGCTGCGGCTGACCGCGATGCCGCCCCATAACAGGCTGACCCCGATCAGCACCATCGTCGGCATCCCGCGCGTGAACGGGATCAGGTGCGCGAGCGCCAGGAACATTCCGGCCTGCGTCACGAAAACCAGGACCGTCTGGGTGACCGTGCTCGCGAGCACGCTGCGGGCCACCTTGCGCACGTCGTCGACGCGCAACTCCAGGCCACCCGCCAGCGCGATCAACGAGAGCGCGAGCGTGTTGACGAGCTCCAGCTGCTTGACGGTTCCGTGGTCGAAGAAGTGCAGGACGTGGGGACCTGCGACGGCGCCCGCCAGTAGGTAACCGGTGAGATGCGGGAGCTTGAACGCCTCGAGCACGCCGCTCGAGAGCATCCCGGCAAGCAGAAGAAAGCCGGTTGCGCCCAGCACGCCGCCGCTCGCCTCCGGGGCCACCTCGGCGTGGCTGACGAGATAGTAGAGCCCCCCGACGACCGCGAGGCATAGGGCCTGCATGAGGGTCGTGCCGACGCCCTTGTGCGCTGCCGTGCCGCCGCTCACGGTGTGGCCTTTGCGGCGCCGGCCGTCGCGCCGGGGTTGTCGACGCTTCCATGGAGCTCGCCTGCGCGATCGAGCGCACGCAACATGGTGATGGGCCCTGCCAGTTCGCCGAGCAAGGTGCTGAGCGCCGCGCAGGTGAGCGCGAAGGTGCCGATGTCCTGGCTCAGTCGCAGGCTGAAGGCCAGCCCGACCATCATCGTGAGCGAGCCGGACGAGGTCATGGCGAAGCCCAACCAGGGGACCGACTTACGCCATGGCTTACGCGACATGGCGACGGCGGCGCCCAGCATGTAGCTGCTCAGCACGCGCGCCGCGAGCGCCGCAGCCAGCAGGAGGATCTCGGTCTGTGAGCCGGGCATCGCGAGCCGCGCCCCAGCGAGCAGGAGCGCCGGCAGCAACAGCGAGCCCTCCGTGGGGAGGATCTTGCCCCGCAGCTCGGCGGCGATCGGGCTCGTGATGCTCAAGGTGAGCCCCATGGCGAAGGTGGCGCCCATCGCCGAGAGGCCGAGGCTCGTGGTGAAGCCCGCTGCCAGGCAGGCACAGCCGATCAGGCTGCTCCATGCGGCCACGGTGGAGCGGTCGCGATAGGTCAGGTACGCGCACACCAGGCCCAAGATCACCCCGATCCCGAGGGTCCCCAGGGTGCTCGCCCAGACCGGCACCGCCACGCCCGCCACTTTGAGCGGGCCCGTGTAGCTCGCGAACACCGCGGCCAGGCCGATCATCACGGGCGCGTCGTCCGCAGCGGCCACATCCCCGATCAGCGTCGATAAGGGACCGGAGACGATGCGGCGCTCGGAGACCCAGCGCACCGCGTGACGCGCGGTCTCCGCCGAGACCAAAGCCGTGGCGGCGCTGGCGAGCTCGAGTTCCTCGCGCTCGAGCCAGTGCAGGGCGCTGCCGATCGCAAACACGGACGCCCCCACACCGAGCGCGACCACGAGGGTCAGGGCGCAGCCCAGGAAAATGCGCCAGTAAGGCACGCGGCGCTCGCCGTTGACCCCCCAGTCCACGCCGTAGCCAAGGCCGATCCATCCGAGCGCCATCAGCGCGATGGGATCGAACGCGTGCACGGCCTGGCTGTTGAGCGCCCCGAGCGCATGGGGCCCGAGCAGCGCCCCCAGGACCACGAACTCGACGCCCGAGGCCGACCCGAAGGAGCGCTTGCGCTCGCTCTCGGTGTAGAGGCTTCCCAGGTAGGCCAGCACCAGCAGCGCCAGCAGGAGGGGCATGGGGCTCATCGCTTCCTCCGCACCACGCGCGTGGCATGCCACAGCGCGCGCGCATGGGGGACCCGGATGGTCGATCCATCCTCGCCCTCGAGGGTCATGGAGACGAGCCCGATCTCGCGCACCAGCCCGCGCTCGCCGCCGTAGTCCACCAGGTCTCCTCGATAGACCGTGCGAGAGAAGACGGTGGTGAGTCCCGCGATGATGGAGGCCAGCGAGGGCACCGAGGCCACGGCGAGCGCCACGAGCATGACCATGCCGATGCGCGAGAGCGAGCCGTCGCCGTCGCCGGTGATCACGGGGGCGACGATGATCAGCGCAAAGAGGATGATCCCGAGCCGGACCACCAAGGCAACCGAGAGCGCCGTGTCACGCGGTAACCAGGTCGTCTGCGTCTCGCCGCGCTCCACGCTCTGAAAGAACAGGTCTGAGATGCGGACGAGCACGGCCAGGAGCGCCGCGGCCGCGAGCACGATGGCGACCAGGGGGAGGGCGGAGGCCACGCGACCGACCAGCGCGGTCAGCGGCGATAGCACGAGGCCCGTGAGCTTCTCGGTGTAGGGGCGCGTGCTCTCGAACAGCGAGAGCGACAGCACGAGCCAGGCGTAGGCCAGGCCGAACAGGGAGACCCAGTGCGCGACGCCCAAGAAGACCAAAAAGCCATTGCGCACCGAGGCGGCCCCGATGACGTCCAGGCTCTTGAGGCGCAGCGCGGGGATCTTCTCGGGGTGGGCAGTCACGTAGCGCCGGGCGCGGTTGCCGAGATCCGAGACGCGCCCGATCACATAGATGGTGATCAACCCGAAGAAGATCACGAGCGAGATGGAGAACACCGTGTTGGCCAACGAAACGCGGCGCCGCTCCCCCTCGATCGCCTTCGAGATCCGCGACGCGACGCTCGCGGCGTGCACCTTGAGGGACGAGTCGCCGGCGAGCCTCGCGTCCTCCTCGCGGAGCTCGACGATCGGCGTGTTGCCGGCGAGCACCGTGGCCACGTCGTCCCTCTGTTCGACGTGCACCTCGGGGGCGACCGGCGCGCTGGCGGCGAGGCTCAGCGCCTGAGACGCACGTTGCGCGCGCTCCTCGAGCGAGTGCGTTCCTTCCCCGCGGTGGAGATAGAAGACGTGCCCCTCATGCAGGGTGACCGCCTTCTTCGTGGGCGCCTCCGTGAAGCCCCCGTCTGCCAAGGCGCCCGGGATGACCCAGAGCAGCAGGGCGACACAGAGTGCGACCAGTGGGAGAAAGGGAGCTCGCAGCGACATGACTCAAGGAGGGTCGCTACTGGGCGCCCAGAAAGCAACTCTTTCAGGAGGTGCGCGTACCTTCTTTCATGGCTTTATTCGCTCACCCGCAAGGCTCCCAGGTGCAAGAGCAGCACCGCATCGCGAACCACTTGATCCGGATCCTGCGCCTGTGCGAGCCGGACGATCAGGTCGGGCATGCTGCGGGGGCGATCGAGCTCGGTGAGCAGTCGGCGCATGCGCTGGGGCAGGGCGGTTCGGATCGCCGAGAGTTTCGTGCCGGTCGCCGGGAGCAAGCGCTTCGTGCGCAACATTTCCATGCGCGCCGGCTCGAGTCCGCGTTCGAGCCGCAGCTTCAGCCCCTCGTCGAGCACCTCCCAGGCATCGATGTTGAGGGGAAAGCCGCTCGGGGGAGGAGGCACGCCGTGGTAGTGGGTGCAGCTCCCACTCGTCCACAGGAACAGATCGCTCAACTTGTCACGGACCTGGCCCGCGATGTGCCGAAAAAGGACGACCGGCTCCACGAGGCCCAGGGCGCTCAAGGTGTCGCCGAGCCGCCCCTCGAAGCGGGGCATGACGGCGAGCGCCATGTCGAGTTCCCCGCGGCTGATGATCCCGTGCGCTACCAGATATTCGCCGAGCAGCTCCCCGGCCACGTTGGAGGTCACGAAGGCAGGCGCGCCGTCCTTCACATAGACCTCCTTGCGGACCTCGCGGAGCTCGCACAGGAGAAGCGCCGTGCTGCGCTCGATGGCGGCGCGCGCCAACGCGATCACGATGCCGCCGTCGTCGAGCGGCAAGACCTCGCCAGAGAAACGCAGGCCGCTGGTATCGGTGTCGCCCGTCGCGGTGGAGGAGGGCAGATGGCGCGCGAGCTCGGGGAGCTCGCACAGCACGCGCGGGACGGCGCCCTCGACCGAGACCTGATCGAGCGGGTTCAAGCGCCCGGTGGAGATGGCTTGGACGATCTCCGCGAAGGTGAAGGGCCCTAGCTGCTCGCGTGAAGTGGTCTCCACGCGGTACACGGCGCCCACCTTGAGCGCGCTCGGCTCTGCGCCGTCGCGGAGCGGCGTCAGCTTCGAGTCGAAATCCATGAGCAGCGGGGTCGACGCGTCGAACGCGGCGTTCGGGTCGAACAGACTGCTCGGATCGGTCTGAGTGCGCGTGGGCGTGAGCTGCGCGGGAAGGTTGGTGGGGCCCGCCTCGAGCGCCTCGGCCACCAGTCGTGACAGGGCCAGTCGGACTTCAGCGACGGGTTCGCTCACGTAGGGGAGCAGCAGGTCGGCAAAGATCTCGGCGGAGCCATGGCGGCGCGTGGCCTTCTGCGCCAGCGCGTCGATGACCACCTCGCCCAGGCCTTCGGGGAGCTGCTTGCTGAACTCGACGAAGGGGTGGATATTCGAGTCGCGGATGGCCAGCAGCACGGCGAGCTCGCTGCCGCCCGCGAACAGCGGACGACCCATCAACAGCTCGGCGCACACGACACCGGCTGAGAAGACGTCGGCCCTGCGATCGGACTCGCTCCCGCGGACCTGCTCCGGCGCGAGGTAGCCGAGCTTTCCCTTGGCTCGCTCGTGGACCGAGGTGGCCGGGAACTTCTCGCGCAGGCGCGAGCGCGCGATGCCGAGGTCCCCAAGCTTCACCTCGCCGTGCACCGATAGGAGCACGTTGGAAGGGCTCACGTCACGATGCACGACTCCGAGGCGGTGCCCATCCTCATCGGTAGCCTCGTGCACGGCGTGCAGGCCGAGCAGCATCTCGCGCGCGATGAAGGCGGCCCGCGAGACGCTCAACGAGCGCCCCGTGCGCGTCAAGAAGCGCATCAGGCGCCACAGGTCCACGCCCTGCACGAACTCCAAGACGATGTACGGGTTGTGTTCGCTGCCTCCGTGGTCGAGCACTTGCACCACGTTCGGGTGGCGGATCCGCCTTCCGAGCCGCGCTTCTTCCGCGAACATCGCGCGCGCGCTCGGATCGCTGGCGATACGCGGGAGCATTCGCTTGATCACCACGATCCGATCGGCGCCAGCGCCCTGCGTGAGGATCGCGGAGAACACTTCGGCCATGCCGCCGACGGCGATCCGCTCCGCGAGCCGATACGGGCCTAGTTGGTCGGGCTCGAGCGGATCCACCACGCACCTAGTCTACCTGGGTCCACGAGAGACCCCCGTGAAAGTGTGGTAGCGGTTAAGGGACCGAGAAGAGAGAAACAAGGGCATGGCCGACAACCAGTCTCGCGCAGGCGCACGTTACACCACACCTGAGTTGCTCGCGTATGTGGAGAAGGTGCACGCGGCCCACGACGCTGGCCTCGCGCAGGCGTTCGCGACGCCAGGTCGCGCCGGGCTCCCAGCCATCCAGGTGGCGCCCTCCGAGGGCAAGTTGCTCGGCATGCTGATCGGACTGCTCGGCGCCCGGAAGGTCGTCGAGATCGGCACCTTGGCTGGCTACTCGGCCATCCGCATGGCCCGGCGACTGCCGGCGGGAGGGCATCTGTGGACCTTTGAGTACGAGCCGAAGCACCACGCGCTCGCGCGGGCGAACATCGAAGCCGCCGGGCTCAAAGATCGGGTGACGTGCGTCCTCGGCAAGGCGCTGGACGGACTCGATGACCTCGCGCGCAGGGAGGGGCCGTTCGACGCGGTGTTCGTGGACGCCGACAAGGGCAACTACGATCGCTACGGGCGCTGGGCCGCTGAACATTTGAGGAGCGGCGGCATGCTGCTCGGAGACAACGCCTTCTTCTTCGGTCGCCTGCTCGAGGACGGGGAGGAAGCGCAGGCCATGCGGCGCTTCCACGAAGAGGCGGCGCAGGCTTTCGATACGGTCTGCATTCCGACGCCGGACGGACTGCTGCTGGGCATCAAGCGCTGAACGGGCGACGGACGGCGCGACGCTAAGGGGCGCCTACCCGAAGGGGCCTCCCGGCCGCATTTAAGAGCGTTTCAGTGGCCCAAACATGGGCCGCGATCGCGAACCGGGCCGCTGCAGCGCGGCGCATAGCGCCATGTGAGCGCAATTGCGCGTCTGTGTTCGCAAAGTCTCTTGACGTGGCTCCCGCGCGAGGGGATAAACCGGCCGCTTTTTGACGGCCGCAACGTGAGGTGCCCGGTGGCCCTTGACGTGCGTGAGGTACCGACCCTAAAGGGACCTCGCCTTTCGGGCATGTGTTGAATGCCCGTGTCGGTGCAGTCAAAAGGCGTCCCTCCGGGAAGAGGTTGTTGCTTCTTCCTGGGCTGTACCTAACCCACCCGAGAAGAACGCGCAGATGCAAATCTTTCCTCGGTCGCTCAATTTCCTGCCCCTGATCGGCGCTTTGGCGGCGGTCCTCGGTGGTGCAGGGCTGACCTTTGCGATCTGGTATTACGGCTCGCCGAAGCACACCCAAGTGGGTTACGCGCCAGTCCAGCCGGTCCCGTATAGCCACAAGCTGCACGCGGGAGAACTCGGCATCGATTGCCGCTACTGCCACGCGAACATCGAGCGCTCGCACGAGGCGATGATCCCCGCGACGCAGACCTGCATGGGATGTCACGCGGTGGTGAAGCCGGATTCCATCAAGCTCACCGCTGTTCGCGAGAGCTGGGAGACCGGCAATCCGATCGAGTGGACGCGCATCCATCGGCTGCCGGATCACGCGTATTTCGACCATAGCGTGCACCTCGCCGCGGGCGTCGGCTGCACGACCTGTCACGGGCGCGTGGATCAGATGGAAGTGGTTCGTCAGGACCAGCCGCTCAGCATGAGCTGGTGTCTGGATTGTCACCGTGATCCCGGGCCTGCGCTGCGACCGAAGGACCAAATCACCAACATGGCTTGGGAACCTCCGGACGACAACGAAGAGCTGCTCGCACGCGCGGCCGAAGTCAATCCCCCACAACACTGCTCGGGGTGTCACCGATGAGCAAGCGTAAGCCGTATCAGTTCTCGAAGCCTGCCGACGGCAAGGTCTTCTGGACCAGTCTCGAAGCCAAGGCCGATCCTGAAGGTTTTCAGGAGCGGGCCTCGGCCGAATTCGTCGACGGAGTTCAAGGTTCGGATCTGAAGTCCGACTCCCTGCAGGTCGATCGCCGCACGTTCATGAGCGTTGCCGGTGCTGCCGGCGCATTGCTCGGCCTTGAAGGTTGCGTGCGTCGTCCCGAGGAGAAGATCCTCCCCTTCACCACGCAGCCAGAGTACGTGGTGCCCGGCGTGTCGCTTCGTTACGCCACGGTCGTTCGTACGGCCGGTGAGGCGCTCGGCTTGCTCGTGACCACCCACGAGGGCCGCCCCACGAAGATCGAGGGCAACCCCCAGCACCCCACGAGCCTGGGCGGGACCGACGGCTACGCGCAGGCGTCCATCCTGGATCTCTACGATCCGGACCGCTCGCCGGCTCCCGCGCAGAAGTCGGGTGAAGGTCTGAAGGACGCGAGCTTCGCGGATTTCGACAAGGCCTTTGCCGAGCTCGCCAAGAAGGCCGAGGGCTCTCGGGGCGCCAAGCTGCGTGTGCTCGCTGAGCCCTCGCAGTCGCCCACCTTCCTGCGCGTCAAGAAGGAGTTCTTGGCCAAGTTCCCGGAGGCCAAGGTTTACAGCTACGAGCCCGTGAGCGCAGCCGAACGCAAGGCGGGCGCGAGCGCCGCCTTCGGGCAGCCCGTGGACGTCAGCTTCAACTATCGCCGCGCTCGCACCGTGGTCGCCGTCGATGCCGACTTCCTCGGCAACGAGCCGGGCTCCCCCCGCGCGTCGCGCGAGTTCTCGGACGGCCGCCGTCTGACCTCGCCGGGCGACGGCATGAACCGCCTCTACGCCCTCGAGCCCGGGTACACCGTCACCGGTGCGAGCGCGGATCATCGCCTTCGCTTGCCCGCGCGCGACATGGGCGCCTTCCTCAAGGCGCTCGCCGCCGAGCTCATCGCGCAAGGAGCCATCAAGGACAGCGAGGCAGCTCCGAGCGAGCCCACGCCGCCCGGCGTCGCCCCCGCAGCTGCTCCGGCCACGGCCACCGGTGCCGTCAGCTACGCGGCAGTCCGCAGCGCGGCCCAGGGAGCCAAGGCCCCCGCGGGCACGGAGAAGGCAGTCAAAGCCATCGCCAAGGAGCTCGGATCGAGCCAAGCGCGCGGTCGCTCCTTGATCGTGGTGGGCATCCGCCAGCCGGCGGCCGTTCACGCCCTGGCGTTCGCCATCAATCATGCCTTGGGCAATGTGGGACGCACCGTCCAGCTTCTCCCGGCGCTCGATCAGAACGTCGAAGGGGCCACGGCCGGGATCGCCGCGCTCGCCAAGGATCTCGAGGGCGGCAACGTCGAGACGTTGCTCCTGCTCGGCGGGAACCCCGTCGTCGACGCGCCCGCAGACCTCAAGTTCGCGAGCCTTCTGGCGAAGGCCGGAACCAGCGTGCACTTCTCGGAGTTCCGCAACGAGACCACGCTGGCCTCCTCCTGGCACGTGCCGCGCGCGCATGCGCTCGAGAGCTGGGGCGACCTGCGCTCCAGCGAGGGCACCTACAGTGTGCAGCAGCCGCTGATCGCGCCCATGCGTGGTGGCCGCACGGACGCCGAGGCGCTGGCCCTGTTCGCTGGCGTCCCCTACTGGCGCGCGCACGACCTGACCCGCACCACCGCACGCGAGCAGCTCGGTGGCACGAACTTCGAGCAGCAGTGGAAGGCGTCGCTGCACCTCGGCTTGGTGCGCGAGCTCGGCGGCGCGCCCATCGCCGAGGTCAAGCTCGGTGAGGAGTCGCTCGCCAAGGCGCTCGCGGCGCTCTCCGAGGGCAAGAACGCGCTCGGCACGAGCAACCTCGAGGTGAACTTCGCCTCCGATCCGGCGCTGTACGACGGTCGTCACGCGAACAACCCCTGGATGCTCGAGCTGCCCGATCCGCTCAGCTGCATCAGCTGGGACAACGCCGCGTACGTCTCGCCTGCCACGGCCAAGGCCCTCGGCATCGAGAACTACGACCTGATTCGCATCAAGGGCCCGGCGGGTGAGCCCGTGGAGATCGTCACCTGGGTGCTGCCCGGCCAGACCGACAACACCATCACCTTGCACCTCGGCTGGGGTCGCAAGGAGGTGGGGCGCTACGGCTCGGGCGCAGGCTTCAACGTCTACCCGCTGCGCACCAGCGCGGCCTTCGGCTTCGGTGATGGATTCACCGTCGAGAAGACCGGCAGGCGCTACAGCGTCTCGCAGACGCAGGAGACCCACAGCATGGAGGGGCGCCCGATCGCCCTGGACGCCACGCTCGAGGAGTACCGCGCGAAGCCGCAGTTCGCGAAGTTCAAGTCGCCTACCTTGAGCACGCTGCCCCTGTGGACCGAGGTCAAGTACGAAGGCCACAAGTGGTCGCTCGTGATCGACCTCAACTCCTGCTCCGGTTGCAACGCCTGCCTCGTCGCTTGCCAGGCCGAGAACAACGTCGCCACCGTGGGCAAGGAGCAGGTCGCACGTGGTCGCGACATGTACTGGCTGCGCCTCGATCGCTACTTCGTCGGTGAAGACGAGAACGCCCCGCAGGTCGCCTTCCAGCCGGTGGGTTGCCAGCACTGCGAGGAGGCTCCCTGCGAGAACGTGTGCCCGGTCAACGCGACCGCCCACAGCCCCGAAGGCCTCAACGACATGGCCTACAACCGCTGCATCGGCACGCGCTACTGCATGAACAACTGCCCGTACAAGGTGCGCCGCTTCAACTTCCTCGACTACACAGGTCAGGTCCCGGAGACGGTTCGCATGCAGTACAACCCCAACGTCTCCATCCGCATGCGCGGCACGATGGAGAAGTGCTCCTACTGCGTGCAACGCATCCAGGAAGCCAAGATCGCTGCCCGTCGCGACGGCCGCAAGCTGCGCGACGGCGACATCAAGACGGCCTGCCAGCAAGCGTGTCCGTCGGGCAGCATCAGCTTCGGCGACCTCAACGATCCGTCGAGCCGCGTGGCCAAGCTCACGAAGCTCGACCGCCAGTACAAGCTGCTGCCTGAGATCGGCACCCAGCCGCGCACCAGCTACCTGGCCAAGATTCGCAATCCGAACCCGGAGATGCAGGGATGAGCGACGGTCCTATCACCGCCATCGGCGAGAGTCTGCTTCTGCCCGAGGGCACCACCTGCAAGTCGATCACCGACTCGGTGAGCCGCGTCAACGAGACGCCGGCACCGCGCGGCTGGTGGATCCTGTTCCTGATCGCGGCGACCTTCACGGGCGTCCTCGGTCTGGCCATCGCCTACCTGGCATGGACGGGCATCGGCACCTGGGGCAACAACAGCCCGGTTGCCTGGGCCTGGGACATCACCAACTTCGTTTGGTGGATCGGTATCGGTCACGCCGGCACGCTGATCTCCGCGGTGCTCTTCCTGTTCCGACAGAAGTGGCGCACCTCGATCAACCGGTTCGCCGAGGCCATGACGATCTTCGCCGTTATCTGCGCGTTGATCTTCCCCGGCATCCACGTCGGCCGCATCTGGCACGTCTACTACATGCTGCCCATCCCCAACCAGATGGGGATCTGGCCGAATTTCAAGAGCCCGCTCATCTGGGACGTGTTCGCGGTCAACACCTACTTCTTGGTGTCGCTGCTGTTCTGGTTCACGGGTCTCATCCCCGATCTTGCCACCTTGCGCGACCGCTCCACGAGCCGGGTCCGCCAGCTGGCGTACGGCTTCTTCGCCTTCGGCTGGCGCGGTTCGAACCGTCACTGGCGCAACTACGAGCGCGCCTATCTCATCCTGGCCGCCATCTCGACCCCGCTCGTGCTCTCCGTGCACTCGGTGGTTAGCTTCGACTTCGCCACTTCGGTGATGCCCGGTTGGCACACCACCATCTTCCCACCGTACTTCGTCGCGGGCGCGGTGTTCTCCGGCTTCGCGATGGTGATGACGCTGCTCCTGATCTGCCGGTCGGTGTTCGGGCTGCAGGACCTGGTCACCATGCAGCACCTCGAGCTGATGAACAAGATCATGCTCGTGACGGGCACGCTGGTCGGTTACGCGTACGCGATGGAGTTCTTCATCGCCTGGTACTCGGGCAATCCCTACGAGCGCTACGTGTTCATCAATCGCGCCACGGGCCCGCTCTGGTGGGCGTACTGGTCGATGATCACCTGCAACGTCATCTCGCCTCAGCTCTTCTGGTCGAAGAAGCTCCGCACCAGCATCCCCGTGATGTTCGTGGTCAGCATCTTCATCAACATCGGCATGTGGTTCGAGCGCTTCGTCATCATCGTGACCTCGCTGCACCGAGACTTCCTGCCGTCGTCGTGGGGCAACTTCAGCCCGACCATCATCGACATTCTCATCTACGCGGGTTCGATCGGCCTGTTCTTCACGCTGTTCCTCCTGTTCATCCGGTGGCTCCCGATGATCGCGATGGCAGAAGTGAAGGGCGTCCTTCCGGACTCCCAGCCCCATCATCACGAAGAAGAAGACGAGCACGCGGTGGCCCATGGGGCTCCCGTCGTGGCGGAGTGAGGGGAACAGAACGTCATGTCAGCTCCTGCAATAACCCCCCAGAAAAAGGTCCGCCCGGCGATCATCCTCGCCGAGTTCGACAAGCCCGAGGAGGTGCTCCACGCGGCCGAGAAGGTCCGCGATGCCGGGTACCAGAGGTGGGATGTGCACACGCCGTACCCGATTCACGGCATGGATGCGGCCATGGGCCTGGGAGACTCCCGGCTCGGCTGGATCGTGCTGGTGATGGGGCTCTCGGGTCTCGCGAGCGCTCTCGGGCTCATGGTGTGGGCCAACGGCATCGAGTACCCGCTCGTCATCGGTGGTAAACCGCCCATCTCGATCCCCTCCATGATCCCGATCGCCTTCGAGCTCACGATCCTGTTCTCGGCGCTCGGTTGCTTCTTCGGCATGTTGGGCCTCAACGGTCTGCCGCGGCACAACCACCCGGTCTTCGAGTCGGAGCGCTTCAAGGGCTTCTCCACGGACAAATTCTTCATCTCCGTGGAAGCCGCCGATCCTCAGTTCGATGTGGCGCACACGCGTCGCTTTCTGGAGACCCTGCAGCCCACGCACGTGGAGTTGCTCTCGGAAGAGGTAGAAGAGGTATGAAACCCGCTTCCAAGATCCTCGCGCTGCTCGCCCTGTCGGCCGCTGCGCTCGGCTGCCGCGGTGGCACCAGCCAGGAGGAGCCCCTCGCCATCCTGCGCAATATGTACCAGCAGCCCCGGTACAACCCGCAGGCCTTCAGCGCCTATTTCCCGGATGGACGCACCATGCGGCCGCCGGTCGAGGGCACCGTGGCCCGGGAAATGGAGCTCAATCCGACCGTGGCCGAAGGCCGTACGGCAGACGGTGAGGGCTTCGTGGACACTGTTCCCTCGGTGGTCATCCAGCGTGCAGGCGGCATGGAGAAGCTCCTCGCCCGCGGTCAGGATCGCTACGGCATCTACTGCACGCCGTGCCACGACGGTATCGGCAACGGCAAGGGCCTCGTGATCGAGCGCGCTGCGAACCAGGCGTTCCAGCCGCCCACGCTCCACCAGGACCGCATCCGCACGATGCCCGACGGGCAGCTCTTCCAAGTCATCACCTACGGCTACAACAACATGCCCGCCTACGTGCAGGTGCCCGCGGACGATCGTTGGGCCATCGTCGCCTACGTGCGCGCACTTCAGTTGAGCCAGGCCAACACCACAGGGGCCGCACAGTGAGTAATCAAGCTCAAACCAACGACCAAGCTTATCGCCTCGATCCGGGGAGCTCCTGGGCCGGTGCCTATAAGGTGTCGGCAGCGGTCGGCGTGGTCGGCCTCGCAGGCGTGCTCTTCACGGCGTTCACGGATCACGAGCGCTTTGCGTTCTCGTATCTGTTCGCCTACGTGGCGTTCTTGACCATCGCGTTGGGCGGGATCTTCTTCGGCATCCTGCAGTGGCTCACCAGCTCCGGCTGGAGCGTGACCATCCGGCGCCTGACCGAGTTCCTGCACTGGCCGGTCTGGGTATTCGTCATCCTGTTCGCGCCCATCGCGCTCAACCTCAACCAGCTCTATCCGTGGGTGGACCACGACGCCCACGGTGATCACGGCACGGAGCACGCGGGGGAGGCTGGCCACGGCGGCGAGGCCAAGGGTGGCGAGCACTCCGGTGGCGAGCATGCTGCGCCCGCCATCGAAGGTGTGCTGCCCGAGGCGGAGCACGCGGCGCATGCCCGCGTCCTGGCGGAGAAGGAGCCGTACCTCAACCTCACGTTCTTCGCGATCCGGGCGGTGCTCTACTTTGCCAGCTGGGTCTGGATCTCACGCAAGTTCTTCCAGAACTCCGTCAAGCAAGATGCTGATGGTGATGCGGCGCACACGGTGAGCTCGCAGCGCTTCGCGCCCGTGGCCATCATCTTCCTGGCGCTCACCACCACCTTCGCGGCCTTCGATTGGCTGATGTCGCTCGAGCCTTCGTGGATCTCGACCATCTTCGGGGTGAACTTCTTTGCCCAGTGCATCGTGGCGATGTTCGCCACGACCGTGCTGATCGCGCTCTCGTTGCGCGCGCACGGGCACTACAAGAAGGCCGTCAACGTCGAGCACTTCCACGACCTCGGTAAGCTGCTGTTTGGCTTCCTGGTGTTCTGGGCCTACGTGAACTTCTCCCAGTACATGCTCATCTGGTACGCGAGCATTCCGGAAGAGACCACCTACTACCACAAGCGCTGGAGCGAGGGCGGCGACGGCTGGAAGTTCTGGAGCATCGCGCTCATCTTCGGCCACTTCATCGTGCCCTTCTTCATCATCCTCTCACGCAACGCCAAGCGCGCGCTGTCGCCCCTCGGGCTCGGTGCGGCTATCATCCTCGTCTTCCACTTCGCCATGGTGTACTGGCTCGTGCTTCCGTACTACAGCGCCAAGGTCGGTGTGGGCCTGACGCCCAGCCTGGTGGACCTCGCGTGCCTGATGTTCGTGGGCGGTGTCTACTTCACCCTGGTGTTCTGGCGGATGACCAAGCATCCCATCATTCCCGTGAAGGACCCGCGCCTCTCACGCTCTCTCCACTTCCTGAACGCATAAAGTTCGGCTCGCGCGCTTACAGGTTTGCTCACGGGCTTTCCGCCCGCTTCGATGGAGCACGACATGGCTGCCAAAGGTTACGACGACAGTCCCCCACGGAACGGGATCATCTTCTTCTACACCTTGCTCACGGTCTTCATACTGATCGGCGTGAAGTTCCTGCTGGACTCCTACTTCGCCAGCATGATGAGCGCGGAGTACCACGAGAAGGTGTACAGCCGCGGCATGGCCGAGGTGGCCGCGGTCCGCGCCCAGGAGGAGGAGACCCTGAGCAAGGGGCAGGTCCCCATCGATCAAGCGATGCGCTTGATCGGCCAGCGGGGCCGCTCGGCTTCGCCGACGATCGCTCCGGCCAGCGGTGCCAATGCTCCCGAGGTGGCCGGCTGGAGTCAGCTGAAGCGCGGCGTGGCCGAACCTCCCAAGGCGGAGGAGGAAGCCCCCAAGGCGGAGGAAGAGGCGGCGCCCGCTGCAGAGGGTGCCGAGGGCGCCGAGGCCGCCCCTGAGGGCGTTGACGCCCCCGCTCCTGAAGCCCCTGCTCCTGAAGCCCCTGCTCCTGAAGCCCCTGCTCCTGACGCCCCTGCTCCTGACGCCCCCCCTCCTGGAGCCGCTCACTGATCATGGCGAGCCGCCTGTCACATCCCGCGTTTGCGATGTTGTTCAGCCTGGGCCTGGCGCTCACGGCCGGCGTCGTGCGCGCTCAGCCCGCCGTGATGCCGGCCGAGCTCGAAGCGGTGGACGTGGACGAGCGGCTCGACAAGCAGCTGCCCATGGACGCGGTCTTCCGCGATCACACGGGCAAGCGCGTGCGATTGGGCGACTTCTACGACGGCAAGCGCCCGGTGGCGCTGACGCTCGCCTATCACGGCTGCAAGGTCGTGTGCAGCATGGTGCTCGGCGCCAAGGTCGAGGCGCTGAAGAATCAGCCCTGGACCCTGGGCCAGGAGTTCCGCGCGGTCACGATCAGCATCGATCCCCGCGATACCCCTGAGACCGCCGCCAAGAAGCGCAAGCAGATGCTGGCTTTGTACGGAAAGTCTGCGGAGGGTTGGGACTTTTTGGTTGGGGACGAAGCGAACATCCAGCGCGTCGCCGATGCCGCGGGATTCAAGTACCGCTACGACGAGCGCACCGACCAGTACGGGCACGCCGCGGTGCTCATGCTGACCAAGCCCAACGGGGAGATGGCCAGGTATCTCTATGGGCTCGAGTTCCCTCCGCAGGACGTTCGCCTCGGTTTGCTCGAGGCCTCCGAGGGGCGCAGCATTTCGACCCTAGAGAGGGCGATTCTCTACTGCTACATGTACGACCCCATCGGAGCAAAGTACGTGCTCGTCGCCCGCAACGTCATGCGGCTGGGCGGGGTGGTCACGGTCTTCGTACTTGGTTTTTTCCTGTTGTTCATGTGGCGCCGCGAGGCGCGACAAAAGCGCCGAAATTTGCTCGCGGGCGAAGCTGCCCGGTCCGATGCCACGCCGCCTAAAACGCCATCCGTCTCCAGCGAACCCAGAGTTCGCGAGGTCTGAAGGTCATGAAAGAAGCAACCATTCAGCTCCCACGCCAGATGTCCACGCTCGCCGCGGACGTCGACAACATGTACTACTTCATCTTCTGGGTGAGCGTATTCTTCTTCGTGGCGACCATGGGAGCCGCCCTGTGGTTCCTGATCAAGTATCGCCGCGAGAAGAACCCGCACTCGACCCCGCCCGGTCACCACGACGTGCTGGAGTTGTTCTGGACGTTCGCGCCGCTCATCCTGCTGATCCCGATGTTCCACTACGGCTTCAAGGGCTACGTCCAGGCGATGGTCGCGCCCGATAAGTCCATCGAGATCAAGCTGCGCGGCAAGCAGTGGGCCTGGGACTTCTACTACCCAGGCGATGTGGAGCCGACCCCCGGTGAGCTGGTGGTGCCCGTGGGCATGCCCGTGAAGCTGAACATGGCATCGGTTGACGTGCTGCACTCGTTCTTCGTCCCGGAGTTCCGCGTCAAGCGCGACGTGGTCCCCGGCATGTACACATCCGCATGGTTCGAGGCGACCGCGACGACCTCCAAGTACGACGCGAAGGCCAACAAGGTGGAGGGTGAGCCCCTCGACCTGTTCTGCACCGAATACTGCGGCACCAGCCACTCGCAGATGTTGGCGAAGATCCACGTGGTCTCGCCCGAAGACTACAGAGCCTTCATCGCCGGCAAGGATGTGCCCCCCGAGGGGAAGTCGCTGGTCGAGGTGGGTGAGGACCTCTTCAAAAAGAACGCCTGCAACACCTGTCACACGGTGGACGGCTCCAGGCTGGTCGGTCCCTCGATGAAGGGGCTGTTTGGCAAGACCGAGGCGTTCGAGGACGGCACCAGCGGGCTGGTCGATGAGAACTATCTCCGTGAGTCCATCCTGAAGCCACAGGCCAAGATTGCCAAGGGTTACGGGGGCGCCACGATGCCGGTCTTCGTCATGAAGGACTGGAAGATCGACGCCCTCATCGAATACATCAAGTCGCTCAAGTAGTGGGAGCAACAACATGACAACCGCAGTCGCTACGACCGAAGAACATCCCAACTACCTGACCCACGAAACCGGCTGGAAGAGCTGGGCGTTCAGCCTCGATCACAAGCGGATCGGGTTGATGTACCTGATCGCCGTGCTGATCTCGTTCCTCGCGGGCGGCATCTTCGCCCTGCTCGTGCGCGCCGAGCTCGCCTTTCGCGGCGAGACCATCATGGGGCCGGACTGGTACAACAAGAGCTTTACGCTCCACGGCGCCATCATGGTGTTCTTGTTCATCATCCCGTCCATCCCGGGTGCGCTGGGCAACTTCTTCCTGCCCATCATGCTCGGTGCCAAGGACGTGGCGTTCCCGCGTCTCAACCTGGCCAGCTTCTACATCTACCTGATTGGCGCGTGTTTCTTGCTGTTCAGCATCATGACCAACGCGGTGGACACGGGCTGGACGTTCTACACCCCGTACAGCGCGAATTCGGCCACCTCGGTGATGTCGACGACGGTCGGCGTGTTCATCCTCGGCTTCGCATCGATTCTGACGGGCGTGAACTTCGTGACCACCGTGCACACCATGCGCGCGCCCGGTCTTCACTGGCGCCGGCTGCCGTTGTTCGTGTGGGGCCAGTACGCCACCAGTATCATCCAGATCCTCGCCACCCCGGTGCTCGCCGTGACGGTGCTCCTGCTCACCATCGAGCACGGCCTCCATCTCGGTATCTTCGATCCCAAGCTCGGCGGCGACCCCGTGCTGTTCCAGCACTTCTTCTGGTTCTACTCGCACCCCGCGGTGTACATCATGATTCTGCCGGGCATGGCGATCGTGAACGAGCTCATCGCGACGTTCACCCGCCGCGCGATCTTCGGCTACATGTTCGTCGCCATGAGCTCGGTGGCGCTCGCGCTCCTCGGGTTCCTCGTGTGGGGTCACCACATGTTCGTGGCCGGCATGAGCGAGTACTCCACCATGGTGTTCTCGGCGCTGACCTTCCTCGTGGCGATTCCCTCGGGCGTCAAGGTCTTCAATTGGACCGCCACCCTCTACAAGGGGTCCATCTCGTTCGCCTCGCCCATGCTCTGGGCGCTCTCCTTCCTGTTCCTGTTCACCATTGGCGGCCTCACCGGGCTGTTCCTCGGCACCCTGAACGTCGACGTGCACCTGCACGACACCTACTTCGTGGTCGCGCACTTCCACTACGTGATGGTGGGTGGCACCGTGATGGGCTTCGTGGGCGGCCTCCACTATTGGTGGCCGAAGATGACGGGCAAGCTCTACAACGAGACCCTGGCCCGGATCTCCTGGTTCCTGGTCTTCGTCGGCTTCAACATCACCTTCATGAGCCAGTTCGTGATGGGCTCGCAGGGTATGCCGCGCCGCTACTGGGACTATCTCGAGCGCTTCAGCTTGATGCATGGCTTCAGCTCCATTGGCGCGCTGATCCTCGGCGTGGGCTTCACCATCATGCTCTTCATGTTCATCGCGTCGCTCAAGAGCGGCAAGAAGGCGCCCCGCAATCCGTGGGGTTCGGCGGGCTTCGAGTGGAACACCACGACGCCTCCGCATCCCCACAACTTCGAGGCCACGCCGGTCATCCGTCGCGGCCCGTACGACTACCACCTCGCGACCGAGGAAGAGCTCGCGACCACCTGATGGCCTTTTTGCGGCTCGCGCGTAGCACCACGCGCTTCGACAGGTCGACCCCACCCGGAGCATCCATCCATGAGTGAAGCAGCACACGGTCACGGAGACGCCCACGGCCACCACGGCCCGGCCTATCTCGCGCACCATTTCGAAACCCCCGCGCAGCAGTTCGACGCGGCCAAGCTGGGCATGTGGCTCTTCTTGGCGCAGGAACTCCTGTTCTTCTCGGGGCTGTTCGTCGCCTATCTCGTCTTCCGTATGTGGTACCCGGAGGCCTGGTCGGTTTGCTCGCACGAGCTCGACTGGAAGATGGGTGGCCTCAACACGCTCGTGCTGCTCTTCAGCAGCTTGACGGCGGTGCTCGCGGTGCGCTCGGCGCAGCTCGGCGAGAAGAGCAAGGTCAGCGCCTACCTGCTGACGACCATCGCCTGCGCGCTCATCTTCTTGGTGGTCAAGTACTTCGAGTACAGCCACAAGTTCCACGCGGGCCTCTTGCCTGGCCAGTACTTTGCCCCGGTGGCGGGCGAGACGGTCGCCTCGGTGTTCCCGCCCGGCTCCGCCTCGTTCTTCTCCATCTACTTCGTGGCTACCGGCGTCCACGGTGTCCACGTGCTCATCGGCATCGGCGTGATGCTGTGGATTTGGCGCCGCAACGAGCGTGGTGAGTTCACCAAGGACTTCTGGACTCCTGTCGACCTGACGGCCCTCTATTGGCACTTGGTGGACTTGATCTGGATCTACCTCTTCCCCTTCCTGTATCTGATCGACTGAGGCAGCCATGAGCGGACACAACGACCATCTCAGCCACGAGCACGTGAACGCGCCGGACGACGGTTTGGTGCACGTCCACGTTCACCCGGCCTCCACGTACTGGAAGATCTTCGGCGCCTTGGTGTTCTTCACGGCGGTCACCATCGGGGTGGCGCAGGTCCACCTCGGCGAATGGAACTTCTTCGTCGCGGTGGCCATCGCGACCGTCAAGGCCAGCCTGGTGGCCATGTTCTTCATGCACTTGAAGGACGACAACCGGTTCAACGTGCTCATCTTCCTGGGCTCGCTGCTGTTCATCGGCGTGTTCTTCGTCTACACCATGAACGACACCCAGCACCGCGGGCAGTGGGACCCGTCCTACGGCACCGAGGTCTCGGATGACGGGGTCCGGGTGCCGGGACGCGGTCTGTTCGAAGCGATCCACGCAAAGGGTGGAGAGCACGGCCAGGGGCAGCACTAGGCGGTCACGTGCGCTGCTCGCGTACGAGGCCGACATGAGCTTTCAGCAGCGATCACGGTGCGGCCACCTCGTTCTCGGGGTGGCTGTTTGCTTTTCGCTCACGGCATGTGAGCGATTCGAGCGCAAGCACGTGCCGGTGGAGAAGGTCGAGGAGCTCGGCTATCCATCGTGTCCGACCCCGGCCTCGGGTCACACCGAAAAAGTGATCGCCGAAAGGCACCTGCGCTCGGGACCAGCGCACGCCGACAAGGGGATCGTGGAGCGCTACAGCATCCGCGAGCGTGATTGTCTAACGGTGGTAAGCGTGCGGCAAGAGTGGCCGATGGGCACGGCCGACGTGGAGGTGCTCTATGACAAGGAGCTCATGCCGCTTCGGATTTGGAAGCGGATGACGCTCCCCGGCCTGCCGGATGCGGGAGAGAAGGCGGACATCCGACGCTACGACCTGCGGACCGATCCCGTGAGCGTGAAGCGCAGGCAGATGTCCGGCGAGATCGACTTCGAACTGCTCAAGGGAGGGCGGCCAACGGTGGTCATCGGGCCGGGGCGCGGCCTGATCTCGATGTGGATCAAGCGCGCGAAGCTTGCCGTCGGGCAGAAGGTCCGCGAACTCGCCATCGACGTACGCGCGCTAGAGAAGATTGGCCCCGTCACGCTGCGACGCGAAGAGGACATGGTGCACGACGTGCTCGGCCCCGTACGCGTGTACACGATCTACGGGCGGGAGGCCGTGTTCGCGGATGAGCAGGACGTGGTGATCGGAGACCTGGCTGGCTTGTTGCCCGACCACCTCAACCCGCAGCCTGCGCCGCCGCCCGTGCCGCTGTACGGCGTGGTGGATCCGGTCGGGACCCCGTAGGCTCAGCCTCGGCCGCTACAATCCAAGGACGATCCGTTCGTGTTGTTCCGCTCCATCGGGGACATCGCGGCGTCCCTCGCCGCATCCCGGCGGCGGCGCGATGGGATGACTGACGTAAAATAGACAACATGTCATTAAGTTGCTCCATCCGCCGAGCGAAGACGAGCTCGCCAGGCTCTATTGGGAGCTCGCGAACATCGGCGCGACCCCCGTCGGCGCCGAGCGCCCGTGGCCTTACGAGCCCTCCAGTCGCGAACAGCACATCGCGCTCGCGGGGGACATGCTCGGTTATGACGCGCGCCTCTTGTCCATTCTCGTACAGTGGTTTCGCGCGCACTTCATGAGCCTCAACCCGCTCAAGCTTCGCCAAGCGCTCGCCGAGATGCGCTCTCCTCAGGCGCTGCTCGTTGCGCTCGAATTCGCGAAGAGCGAGCACGACGACGGGGAGCTCGCGTGGTTCGCAGACTACGTGTCCGCAGGGGTTCGCCGCGTCGAGCCGGCCGCGCGCTTCTTCATCGACGCTGAGAAGCCGGGGACGCGGGGCGCAGAGCGCAACCTGGGGCGCAACCTCGGCCCTTGTCCCGGCTTGCTTGCCTGCTGATCTTCGCGCGTGATAGGGTCCCCGTTTGGAGGGGGGAGGGATGTGGTTGCGTGGGCGAATGATCTCAGGATCGTGAGCGTGCAAGCTGTGGATTCACCCTTCTCGACGGTCGACTCGTGTTTGCGCACTACCCACCCTTTGCTCGTACCGCTGATTCGAGGGCGATTCCCCGGACGCAAGATCTTGCGGTACACCGCGGTGTTTTCAGTGGAGCAACTGCACCTCCCTGTCGAGCGCTGGGCCCTGGCGGAGGTCAGCTTCGATGGCTTTGGGATCTCCCCGCCCGGATAGTGGTTTGCCGCACGACGAATTACAGCAGCCAGAGCAGCCATCCCTCGAGGGGCCCCCGCAAACCACAGGCTTGCGTCACGCCCCCTCCCGCGTGGATGCCCATGACACCACCGGAGTGTCATGGATTTCGAAGGTCGGCTGGCTCCTCCCCATCGCTGCCTCTGCAGCTGTCGTCGCGGCCATGCTGCAAGCCTATGGACCTTTGTCGGCCCCGTATACTTGGACGCGTCCCTATGAAATCCTGAAGGACGTCCTTCAGAGGCGACACGCTCTCACGCTCCTGCTCCTGGGGTACATCTTTGGCTGGTTCGCCAGGGCAAGGGAAGACAGGTCGACCCTCGAAAGCATGTGGCGCTCCCACTCACGCCGAGAGCGAGTCTATTCTTGCCTCGTGATCGCCCTGGGTGCAGCGGGTGATCTCGCATGGTTCGGGGAACACTCCCCCCTAGACCACCTCGCCGCGGGATTGATGCTCCTCGTAGCCGTGGGGGGTGTGCGTCCGCGAGAAAAGAACAAGGGGCAACTCGCACGAACGGGCATCGAGCTCGCATGCACCTTGATCGCTTTCTCGCTCGTCAGCTACTCCTTCACCGTCGTAAAGGCGCACCTGTTTCTGCTGAGCGCCCCTCAAGACGCGCGCATCGTCGGCTGGGAACGCGCCGTCTTCGCCCGCCCGCTTCACGTGGCCGTCACGGAGTGGGCGTTGGTCCACCCGTCAGTCATCCGCTTTTCTGACAGAATTTATTATTACTTGTTCGATCATATGGCGATCGTTTCAGCCTTTTTGTCCGGCTTGAATCGACCTGCGGTCCGTCAGCGCTATGTCAGCGCGTTGTGCCTGTGCTACATCGTGGGTGCGGCGAGCTATTACGCCTTTCCCTCGGTCGGCCCCGCCTTCTTCGATCCCGGCACCTTTGTGTTCATTCGTGACATGGAGCTGCAGACCAGATTCGTCCAAGAATATCTGTTTTACCATACCAACGCTGCTATCAACGGGACGCTGAAGGAGCTTCCGACCTACGCCTTCCTGGCAGCCATGCCGAGTCTTCACATGGCCCACGAGTTCGTGATGCTCTGGTACTCGTGGAGATCTCCTATCTTCGGCCTGCTTGCGGCCCTGTTCACACTTTCGACCTACTTCGCGATCCTGGTGCTCGGATGGCACTACGCTTCCGACATGATTGGTGGCGTCGTGCTAGCTGTATTCAGCATTTTTGTAGCGGAACGAGCCAGCATGGACTGGTTTCCTGCTGCCGCGCGGCCTCGCGAGCCATCATGAAGGAAAGCGAGCGTTTGACTAGCGACCGCGATGGGCGGCGGCGCAATGAAACGTTAGCCATATCAGTCACGCTCTTGCTCGTGCTCTCGATCTTCACGCTCCGCTGCCTCGGCAACTTCGCCGGCGCGGGCCACGACGACACCTTCATCACGCTGTTCGCCGCGCGAGAACTGGCGGCTGGCCATGGTTTCGTGACGCCCAATGGAGAGCCAGGCGAAATTGGGTCGAGTTTGATCCACGTGGTGGTTCTGGCCCTGCTGGACAGGCTCGGGATACCCGACCTGTACCTGGCAAACAAGGTGTTCGGTTTACTGTGCGGAGCCGGATCTCTGCTCCTGGTGATCGCGCGGCGCAGGAGCTTTTTCGTCGGAAATCAGACGGTGATGCCGACGCTCTTGGCCACCTGCCTAGCCGCTTGCCTCCCGACCTACGCGTTTTGGATCATGGGCGGCCTCGAGACGCCCCTGGTCGCGTTGCTGGTCACCTGGCTCGCCACGGAGTTTCTGCTCTCCACGCCAGGCGCGAGCGTCAGAACGGGGATGTGCGCTGCGCTGCTCGCGCTCACGCGACCGGAGGGCTTCGTCTACCTTGGTACCGTGCTCGCCTGGGGCATCGCCACGAAGCGCTCGCGCCGATGGTGGGTCGCCAGCTTCGCCAGCCCCTTGCTGGTGTTTCTCCTGATCACGGCCGTGCGCTGGGGTTGGCTGGGTTCACCCGTGCCGCTGCCGGTGTTCGCAAAGGCCGGGGGGGGGAACCCATTCGAGCGCATTGCAGACGGAACGAGCTACGTTTTGGCATTTGCGCAAGCGTCGACGCTCGGCATGCTCGTCCTCTGCGCGCTTGGTGCACGCTGGATCCAAGCAGGTTTGCAGCTCGCTTCTGGCCGCCCGCCAGAACTGCTTCTCCGCCGCATGGCCCCGGCCTTGGTCGTGTCCACGCAGCTGAGCGCCGCAGCGATCGCGGGCGGAGACTGGATGGCTTACTACCGCTTCATCGCGCCTGCCGTCCCGCTGCTCTGTGTGAGCCTCGTCCAGATGATCTGGGATGTCCTCGATCATGTATCCTCGGCGCCCCTGCTACGCCGCGGGATCGGCGGGATAGGTTTGTGCCTGATTCCGTGGCTGGTCGTCGAGCGCAGCGGGCTCCGCCCTCCATACATGCACAACACCTGTATGCAACGCTCCATCTTCGATCTCATGGACGACCAGCTCGGCGCTTCCCTCGGGGAGCGCGTGCGCCGCCTCAACCACCCTTACTTCCGCGACGAGACGCAGCTTCTGCCATTCCTCGAGGGGCCGCTGCGCCGTATCGTCGCCCAGCAGCGAGAGCTCACGATCGCGACCTATCAGATGGGTTTTTTTCCCTACTACTTGCGCGGAATGCGCTTGGGTGGCGTGGTCCACTTGGTCGACACGTTCGGGATCGTCGATCCCGAGCTCGCCCGCCTGCCGGGTCTGAGGACCCCGCTGGGCCTGACAATAGGCCTCGAGCCCACAATCTACCTGGACCCGAGTACCCAGGATCTCGGGGCGCGCGCCATCCAGGCTCGCCGGCCGGATCTCGTCTATGTCTTGCGTGCAGACGGCCACACCGTCGAGCAGCTCGCCCGCTGGGGATGGGTGCTCATCTGGAACGCACCAGAGGCCAAGATCTTCGCGCGTGACTCCGTGCTTCAGTCCGATGCCGCGTCCGCGCGCTGAGTGCCCCGGCCCCAGGTCTTCCATGCCGTTTTGCTCGCGCACGACCCCACTCGCTTCAACCATCACGCTGCGGGGCCTGCCCCACCGGGGACCGCTCGCGTGCCCGCCCGACAGCGCGGAGCTGGTCGCGCTACGCGTGCCTCGTCACGCGATCCTACCGGAAGCACACGCATGCGGCGCGCCGGGCTCACGCTATGCCGAAGAAGCGATAAAACCAGACGCACCGGCAAAAACCTGGGTCGCTTCGCCGGTCCTGGTTCTCGCAAAGAGCGAAGATGTGGTGCCTGACGGTACTCCGGGCTCGCTAGGGACGACAGTATAATCGGAAGCGGCCTTCTGCGCTTGAGCTCGTGATGCCATAGGTGCGCTGGAACGTACGGTGGTCTCCGTCGCTGCCGCTGAGGAGTGTGCAATCGAAACGCCGAACGTCCTCGGAGGTTACTCGCTCCGGGTGCCATTCGAGGCCGGGTGTCCAGGCGAGAGCGCGTGGACCTCGGTAGGCAACGATGCTCGTGGCATGCTCCGCGAACGAGAAGTTGAGCTCACCGCCATGTGTGGCCTGGAAGTACGCGAAGATCTGAAGGAACGGATAGCCATAGAGGAACCGGCTCGTGCGTTGCTGGTCCAGGCCGAGCACGCTCGTGGGCGCGGAGATCTGGTCGAGGCTCTCATCGAGGCCGGATAAATCCTCGATGTCGTAGAGAGCCCACGCCAAGGTGGTCATGATGGCGAAACCCGCTGCCAAGAGAAGCGTACCCGCGCGCATGACACGTCCTTTCAGCTCTGGGAGAGAGAGCAGGCCAAACATGGCGCCCACTGGGGCGAAGCGGCGGCCAAAGAGGACGGTATTCATGTGTTGGTCGGGGGCGAGAAGTGAAAATAGGAGGAGCGTACACGCGACGGCGAGTAGCAGGACATCGAGGGCCGCGAACGTGCGGCGGCGAGCGACATTGCGTGTCGCGATCCCGAAAAGGATCAGCAGAGCAATCGTCACGACGTACTCTGCTGCACCGCGGATGCCGCCAAAGAGCACTTGGACCAACCATTCCAAACTAAAACGATCTGAGAGTGGGATGAGGTAGTACGTGCCCAGATCGAAGCCGGCGTCGCGACGGGCAGCGATCAAAGTGGGGTACCAGAGCAAGAGCCAGATGCCCGCAGGCAAGAACGCAGCAACTCGAAGCAGCGTGTCCCTCCGATTGCGACTGTTGACGAGCCCAACGAGACAAACGACGAAGGAGAAGGGCACCCAGAGCACGTGCGCCCAGCACAACGACAGGAGTAGGAGAGCGTCGCCCGCGAGCGAGCGGATCGATGATCCTTGTCGATCCAAAGAGCGCAGCGAGAACCACAAGAATAGAGGAAGGCCCGAGAGAAAATTGAGGAACCCCCAGTACAGCGGCGCGCTGAACAGTAGCATCGATGCGAGCACGGCGAGCTGGGGATCCCGCGCGCGGCGCGCGGCCAGGACATGCAGGCTGGCGACGCTACCGAGGACGATCGAGAGAATGCAGAGCTTGCCGGCCAACGCCGGGGCTGCAACCTGGCGGAGTAGCAAGAGCGGCCAGTACACCATGGTGTTGGTGCCCAAAGGGCGCGCGACCAGCTGGGAGAGGTCAACGGTTGCTGGTTTCAGGCCGTAGATTTCTTCCAGTAGACGAATCTGGGCGAGGTGCTGCGGAAGATCCGTAGATGGGACGAACTTACCCGCGCAGAATGGGAGGATTGCGAGAAGGCATGAGATTAGGAGCCAAGCCTGTCGCTCCCGGGTGAGGCCTATGGACGATACTGGCGACTCGCGATCACTCATCTCGCGCGCCCAATCTCGGCGAGAAGCGGTGTACCCTGCGTCAGGGTTGACTCGCAAACGAGGAAGTCGATGTTGAAGGCCCAGTCGCTCAGATGCGCGCGTCCGCGACCTAGAAGAGGGGTGCAGCGATGGAGCATGTTCGGGTCCAGTTCCACTACGGCGCGATCGTACAGGTAAAACGGGCGTCGCCAGTGTTGAGAAGTTGCGTCAGAGCCGGGTCCTCCCGCCCACCCGCGAGTCCCCGAGCGGCCCGTACGAACGCGGCCACCTCTTGGTCGTGCCCCTGGCGTAGAGCGAGTTCCTGGCGTGCGAGCACGGCTTCTCTGCCGGGCGCTCCGTACAATGCCGCGCGTTCGAGCGCCCGTTCGCTCGAGGCGAGGTCGCAGGCGATCGCCGCCACGAGCGCTTCGGTCGACGCCACCACGGGAATGTCGCCGATGGAGGGTTCAGCCTGCTTCAAGTAGTGCAGGGCCTCGTCGTAGCGCGCCTTCTCCTCTCGACTCGCTGGCCAACGAAGCGCCGTGGCCTCGTAGGGGATGCGAAACGGTGCGAGTGCCAGCAATGCCTGCACCCACAAGCGATAGCCATCCGACGTCGGATAAGCAGCCAGCAGCGCGAGCTCTCGTGCAATGGCCGAGCGCTTCTCGGCCGTTGCGCGTAGCACCCAGTCGGACCCGAACTCGGGTTTCAGCTCGGAGAACACTGGCAGGGGCGCGAGATCGCGCATGTCGTCGCGCACGAACAGCACGAAGGCGTCATCGATCAGCGCGAGCGACCAACCTGCGCGTGCTTGCAGGAGCGGGACGAGATGGTGGTCGCGGGCGAGGCTGTGCTTGAGGACGACGGCTGTGATGTCGTACTGCCGCAACGTCGCGTCCAGAGCATGAGGGTCTTGAAACGCTACTCCGATTTCGGTGACGAATTCAGGACCGTAGAAAGGCACCCGGCCGTCGACGATGTAGCGCGCTCTTGGGGCTTCCCACATCAAGTACCAGTTGGTCTCGATCGAACCAAAGACGCGCGCTTCGGGGCCAAGGCTGGCGAGCAGCACACCAGGGCCATGAGGCCGCTCGAAGACAGAGATGCCATGGCCTATGCCCATGAAGGGGGGCAAAGTCGATGCCCCCCACGCGACGGCTGGAAGCAGAATCAACGGACCTATCGCGAATATGCGGATGAGGAGCTTGGGCGAGCTCCCTCTCACAGCGAGCGCAATTCCTGTGCCCACGAGTGGTGCGCTGAGCAACATGAACTCCGCGACGAAGCGGATCGAACGAAAGCTGGCGATTGCGGTCAACAAACAAATCAAGAGGCCCGCGCGCGCGCTCGCGCTGGCGCGCAACAGGCGCGGCGCCATCACAGTCAAGACCGCAGCCTGCATGGCGGGGCCTAGCTGTAGCCAGGGTGGATCGTTCTCGGACCAGGCCATCCACTCAGTGACCAGCGCGCGATAACGCGGATCGAAGACGTGCTTCAAGGCGTCCGTCACGATATGCGGGCCGTACGGCGAGATGCAGGACGCGATGCCTTCGAGCGTGAGCACGGTGAGCAGCGCGCGGCGATTCTCTCGCGGACTCAGGACGAGGAAGGCACCGGTGATGGCCACCCCCAAGAGGTGGCTGCCGTGGAGATTGACCCACAGGACGTGCATGGCGAACATGCTGACGATGAGCTTTCGACGCAGGCGTTTCTCCGTTGGGGCGCAGTCGATCAGCCGAGACAGCGCCACGAAGTAGAACGCAGCGAGGCAGAGCCCCAACACGTGTGGGCGATCACTGAAGCGTATGCGGGCGACCGGGATGGTCGAGACGAGGACCAAGGCGCTGAACGCGACCGCGTGGTCCCCTCCCAATCGGCGCGCGAAGCTCAACAGGGCCAGGCACGTGATGCCAAGCAGCGCGCACTTGAATGCGAGGAGTCCGTCGTAGCCGAAGCCCGCATACAGACCGTAGAACAGGAGGTCACTGAGCCATTCGTAGTTGTGCCAGGCGCGCGCTGGGCCGGGGAGCAAGGACCAGGTGTCGAACTGAGGGACCCGCCCGAGCTCGACGATCTGCCGACCTTGGGCGAGGTGGCCGAAGGTGTCCGGGTTGTTGCCCGGATAGAGGCCGGCGAGGGCGAGCGCGCAGGTGCTGACCCAGGTGAGCCCCACGGCGATGCGCCGTTCCAGGGTTGAGGAGAGAGAGTCGTTCATTTGCTCGCTTGATCCATCTCCGCGGGCGCGAAGAGATTGGCGACGGCGGAGGGGTATGCGGGCGCGACCTTGGGACCCACGAGCAAGAATAGGTCGCCATCGAGGTAGGGGAAGTTGGCCTGTCGCTCTTCCTCGAACTGTTCTGCTGCGACCTGAACGGCCTCCGCATAGCTATCGGAGCGGAGCTGCGCGAGGCGTTGCCGAATTTGCGCGCGGACAGCCTCGTCGTTCAGCGTGGGATAGACCTCCTCGAGCTGACGGATGGCGTGCTCCTTCTGGCCGAGCTTGCTGAGCAGGGTGGCGTTATTGAGCGCGAGCCAGGGCGGGCCGGCTCCTTTGAGCACCGCCGCGTGCATGTGGGGCACGGCCTCTGCCAGGACGCGCTCCTTGCGCGCGGGATCGTCGCTGAGCCGCGGCCCGAGCTCGAAGCGCAGGTACGATGCGAGGTCCCACCGTAGCTCGCCATCGTTGGGCCAGCGCTCGACCGCGCGCTTGAGGTATTCACTCGCCTGCGTCACCTCCTCGACGGTGGGCGGCACGAGGCGATATCCGATTCCAGTCGCGGCCCAGCGGTATGCGGCCCGTAGCGTTGGATCGAGGGCCAAGATGGCGTCGGTATACCGCAAGACATTCTTTGCGGGGCTCCTGTGCGCGAGCTCTTCACCGAAGTAGACGAGCGATCGACACCACAGCAGATCGGCCAGCGCGCTGGTGTAACCGAAGCTCATGGTCGGTAGCCAGTCGGGCGGAGGGAGATAGTAGACGTCCTCGTGGCGCTCCGCATCCTGGTGCGCCGCGAACGCCTGAAGGCGCAGGGTACGCGCCGCGAGGGCGACGAAACAGAGCGCGAGAACGGCCACGAACCGAGTGAGCACGGGGAGAGTTTACTCGGGGTTGGGCGGAAAACAGAGCCAAACGCGAGCAGCAGCGCCAGGCCTCGGTCGCAAATCGCCGGGCGTGCTGCAGTCGTTGCCCTTGGACCCCGAGCCAGTCCCGGCGCGACTAGCGTGGCTCGCGGGCCAAGGCGTGCAGCTCCCGAAATTTTCCCTGGTCGGGGAAGCGCGCCATACCGCGCTCGGCCACGGCCAGCGCCTCGGCGTGGCGTCCGCTGCGCAGGAACGCGACACCGAGGTTATTCAAGTAGCGTGAGTCGCGAGGCCCGAGCTCGACCGCCTTCTCCAACGGTGCGATGCCCAGGTCCGGGCGCCCCTCTTCGATCAACCACTTTCCCAGCCCGCCGTAGCCATGGGAGGCATCTGGCTGCTCGGTGAGGATCTGCGTATAGAATGCGGGCGGGCCGTCCCAGGCGGGCGTATTGAGTGCGAGACGCAGGCCGAGGCTGGCTACGTAGCACACCGCTGTGAGCTGACCGAGACGGACCAGGGTAGGGCGTGTGCTCCTTTGTAAGGATGAGAGCGCTCCGAAGGCTACGTCTGCCAGCGCGATGGAGAGCAGCGCAAGAGGCAGGTAGAGGAAGCGGCCAAAGCCGTACCACTGCAAGGTCGTGATCAGGCTAGCGGGCGCGAGCACCGCGGTGA
>JBIQKA010000060.1:0-31223 GCA_044507075.1 Myxococcales bacterium | reverse complement strand
GGCCCATCGTGTTGATGGCCATTCCGGAGGCCATCCACTACGGCCCGCTCTATCTCTCGCTCGTCGTCGGCTTCGTGCTGCTCAACCTGTACCTGCACTGCGGGGTCACGGTGCGCGCGTTCGAGGCCGTTTTGCCCCCCCTGCTCTTCAACACGTCCGCCTTCCACAATCGCCATCACGCCAACGCCGAGGTGAACTTCGGCGAGGCCTTCACGATCTGGGATCGGCTGCGCAAGACGCGGGCGGAAGATCGCGCGGCGGCACGGACGACGGCTGGGTGAGGCCGACGCGTCGCACGGGGTCGCTGCAGGCCATCGTATCGACCCAGTCGCGCACCTCCAGGCGCCCCACCAGCGCGAGCACCTTGTTGGTCGCGAGGTCGAACGGATGCATGGTCAGGCCGAAGTCCGGGTGCTCTACCAACGGAAAGAAGCGACGCGATGTAGCTGTCTCCTTGCTCGATGCGGGTGCGGGCGAGGAGTCGGCAGATGTCGCGCTGGAAGTCTGTGACAGCCATTCCCTGAGCTCCCTCGCGCGAACATAGGTTTCTCTGTCTCCATGCCGCTCGATGGAGCGCAGCACCGTTAGCGCCTCCTCCCGGCTCTCCGGCAGGAAATCGGACGCGAGAAACCACAGGCAGCTTGCTCGAACTTCGGCGACAAGCGCGCGCACTGCCGCCAGCCCGGACTCGGGCGAGGCCAGTCTCGTCTCCGCTGTGCTGGTGGCGCTTGCCATACCTGAGCAGGATAGCAGGCCGCGGACGGTTCAGGCGCGGCACTTGGAAGTGGAGACCCACGAAGTCATGGGCCGCCCGCGCGGGGGGGGGGGCTGCGCCACTCTGGTGAAAAGCTCCATGGTTTTGAGGCTGTGGAAGGCTTACGCCACCGCCGGGGAGGCCCGCGGGGCCGCCGCGGGAACGCCTCCGGCCAACCCGCCGTCCCCCGAGGGCGTTTTCTCACCTGACCATTCCTGGTAGTGTGGCAAACGCGCGTGACGGCTCCTCGCTCGGTCAATTTCGGCTTCCTCGGCATCTACGACGTGCAGCTCGTGAGCGCCGCCGCCGAGGCCGAGCGGCTGTTCGCCGAGCATCCCAAGGCGAGCCTGATGGTGCTGCGCGTGTTCGCGGAGCTGCTCACCCAGCGCGTGGCCGCCAGCGCGGGCGTGTTCACGCAGCTCGACGAGCCCCAGGCCTCCCTGCTCGGGCGCCTGCAGGCGCGGCACGTGATCACGCGCGACGTGGCCGACCTCTTCCACGCCATCCGCCGGGCCGGAAACCGCGCGGCCCACCAGCTCCAGGGCGACCACCGCACCGCGCTCCAGCTCCTGCGCAGCGCGCGCGAGCTCGGCCTCTGGTATCACCGCGCCTTCGGGGCCGCGCGCGACGTGAAGATCGGCCCCTTCGTGCCGCCGCCCGATCCGCGCACGGAGACCCAGGCGCTCGCCGCCGAGCTCGCACGCCTGCGCGCCGAGCTCGAGGCCGCGCAGGGCGCCCACGAGGCGGCGCAGCAGCTCGCCGAGCATCAGGCCAACCTGCGCGCCGAGGCCGAGAGCCGCGCGGCCCAGGCGCTCGCGGATCGCACGCACTGGGAAGAGCTCGCGCTGCTCACCGACGGGGAGAAGTCCGCCCTGGAGGCGCAGCTCAAGACGCTGCAAGAAGCGCGCGCCGCGACGCCCTCCACGGCGCGCGACTTCGTGGAGGAGGCCGCCAAGGCCAGCGAGAAGGTGGTGGCCGTCCTCGACGAGGCGCAGACGCGCGTGCTCATCGACGAGCAGCTTCGCCACGCGGGCTGGGAGGCGGACAGCGAAGCGTTGACCTACGCCGCGGGTGCGCGGCCCGAGCCCCACAAGGCGCGCGCGATCGCCGAGTGGCCCACCGAAAACGGCCGCGCCGACTACGTGCTCTTCCTCGGGCTCACCGCGGTGGGCGTGGTGGAGGCCAAGCGCAAGAACGTCGACGCCAAGGGCGCCATCGAGCAGGCCAAGCGCTACAGCCGCGGGCTCCTGCACGCCGAAGTGCCGGAGGCGAGCCCCTGGCGCGAGTACCGCGTGCCGTTTTTGTTCTCCACCAACGGTCGCGCCTACCTGCGCCAGCACAAGCAAAAGAGCGGCATCCATTTCCTCGACGTGCGCCTCAAGCACAACCACGACGACGCCTTGCCCGACTGGTACACGCCCGAGGGCCTCAAGGAGCTGTTGCAGCAGGACGTCGCGCGCTCCGAGGAGGAGCTCGCGCGGGAGAGCTTCGACTACCTCAAGCTGCGCCCCTACCAGGTGGACGTGATCCGCAAGGTGGAGCGCGCGCTCGCTGGCGGCCAGCGCAGCCTGCTGGTGGCGATGGCCACCGGCACCGGCAAGACCAAGACCGCGATCGGCATGCTCTATCGCCTGCTCAAGGCGCAGCGCTTCCGACGCGCGCTCTTCCTCGTCGATCGCACCTCGCTCGGTGAACAGTCCGAAGACTCGTTCCGCGAGATGCGCGTGGAGGGGCTCAAGACGTTTGCGGACACCTACGCGGTCAAGGGGCTCAAGCCCGAGCCCCTCGAGGGCAAGCCCAAGGTGCACATCACCACCGTGCAGGCGCTGGTGCAGCAGGTGCTCTACTCGGATGAGCCGCCGCCCGTGGATGAATACGATCTGATCGTGGTGGACGAGTGCCACCGCGGCTACCTGCTCGATCGCGACCTCGCGGACGACGAGCTCGGCTTCCGCGATGAGGCCGACTTCATCTCCAAGTACCGGCGCGTGCTCGATCACTTCGACGCGGTGAAGATCGGCCTCACTGCTACCCCGGCGCTGCACACCTCGGAGATCTTCGGCCCGCCCGTGGCCACCTACAGCTATCGCCAGGCGGTGATCGACGGCTTTTTGATCGACCACGAGCCGCCGCTGCGGCTCTTCACCCAGAACTCGGAGGACGGCCTCACCTGGAAGGCGGGCGAGGAGATGCTCCTGCTCGACGGCGAGACCGGCGAGCTGGAGACCGTGACCTTGAAGGACGAGGTCGACCTCGACATCGACAGCTTCAACCGCCGCGTGATCACCGAGAGCTTCAACCGCGTGGCCTGCGAATGGCTGGCGCAGCACATCGATCCCACGCTCGACGAGAAGACCCTGGTGTTCTGCGTCAACGACGCCCACGCCGACATGGTGGTCAGCGAGCTCAAGCGCGCCTTCGACGCGGCCTACGGCGGCGTGGACGACGACCTGGTCAAGAAGATCACCGGCCGCAGCGACAACCCGGGCGGGCTCATCCGCCGCTACAAGAACGAGCGCGACCCCAACGTGGCGGTCACCGTCGACCTGCTCACCACCGGCGTGGACGTGCCGCGCATCTGTAACCTGGTCTTTTTGCGCCGCGTGCGCAGCCGCATCCTCTACGACCAGATGCTGGGCCGGGCCACGCGCCTGTGTCCGGAGATCAAGAAGACCGTGTTCCGCGTGTACGACGCGGTGCGGCTCTACGAAGCGCTCGCGCCCGTGAGCGCGATGAAGCCGGTGGTGGTGAACCCCAAGATCACGTTCCAGGAGCTGATCGACGACATCCAGCGCGCGCCTGCGCCGGGTCTGCGCGAGCGCCTGCTCGACCAGCTGATCGTGAAGCTCCGCGCCAAGGAGCGACACATGGGCGACGCCGCGCGCGAGCGCTTCGCCGAGCTCACCGGGCTCGACCCCAGGGCCTTCGTGGACGCGTTGCGCACGGCCGGGGCCGAGGCCGCGCCCGCGCGGCTCTCGCAGCTGCCCACGCTCGGCCGCACGCTCGATCGCGCGAGCGGCCCCGCGCAGCCCTACATCCTCTCCACGCACGAAGACGCCTTCCGTCGGGAGACCCGCGGTTTTGGCGTGGCCGAGCGGCCCGAGGACTATCTCGACGCCTTCGCGCGCTTTCTGCGCGAGAACCTCAACCAGGTGCCGGCACTGATCGCCGTGACCCGCCGCCCGCGCGATCTCACGCGCGCCCAGCTCGTGGAGCTGCGCACCCTGCTCGACCAGAACGGCTTCAGGGAGTCGTTCCTGCAGACCGCCTGGCGCTCCAAGAGCAACGCCGACATCGCCGCCTCCATCATCGGCTTCATCCGCCAGGCCGCGCTCGGTGAGCCGCTCGTGCCCTACGCCGAGCGCGTCGACCGCGCGCTGCGCGCATTGCTCGCCTCCCGCAGCTGGAGCACGCCCCAGCGCAAGTGGCTCAGCAACATCGCCGAGCAGCTCAAGTACCAGGTGGTGCTCGACGCGCGCAGCCTGGACGAAGGCGCCTTCGCGGACCACGGCGGCTTCAAGCGCCTCGACAAGCAATTCGACGGCAAGCTGCTAGAGCTGCTCGCCGACCTCCAGGACCAGATCTGGCCCAGCGCCAGCTAATTCCCGCGAAGAAGTTCCATGAACACCCAAGACATCGTCCAGAAGCTCTGGAACCTGTGTCACGTGCTGCGCGACGACGGCGTGACCTACCACCAGTACGTCACCGAGCTCACCTATCTGTTGTTCCTGAAGATGGCCAAGGAGACGGGGCAGGAGGCAGCCAAGGTGGCCGGGGAGGCAGACCCGCTGCCCAAGGGCTACCGCTGGGACGACCTGGATCGATTGGATGGCCAGAAGCAGCTCGAGTTCTATCGGCGGCTGCTCGTGGACCTCGGCAGCAAGGGCAGCGAGCGCGTGCAGGCGATCTACGCCAACGCGCAGACCACCATCAAGACGCCCGTGATCCTCAAGAAGCTCGTCGACGCCATCGACGACATCGACTGGTACTCCGCGCGCGAGGAGGGCCTCGGCGACCTGTACGAGGGCCTGCTCGAGAAGAACGCCAGCGAGAAGAAGTCCGGCGCCGGCCAGTACTTCACGCCGCGGCCTTTGATCGACAGCATCGTGCACCTGGTGAAGCCCCAGGCCGGCGAGACCCTCCAGGACCCGGCGGCGGGCACCTGCGGCTTTCTGATCGCGGCCGACCGGTACATCAAGGAAGAGACCGGCGACCTCTTCAAGCTGCCCAAGCGCCAACAGGACTTTCAGCGCAAGGAGGCCTACGTCGGCGTCGAGCTGGTGCAGGACACCCATCGCCTCGCGCTGATGAACATGCTGCTCCACGGCATCGAGTGCCCCGTGCACATGGCCGACACGCTCTCGGGCGAAGGCGCGAAGCTGCCCAAGGTCGACGTGATCATCACCAACCCGCCGTTTGGCACCAAGAAGGGCGGCGGCCTCCCTTCCCGCGGCGACTTCACCTTCCCCACCAGCAACAAACAGCTCGCCTTCCTCCAGCACATCTACCGCGGCCTCAAGCCCGGCGGCCGCGCTGCGGTGGTCCTGCCCGACAACGTGCTGTTCGAGGAAAACACCGGCGCCGACATCCGCCGCGACCTGATGGACAAGTGCGATCTGCACACCATCCTGCGCCTCCCCACCGGCATCTTCTACGCCCAGGGCGTGAAGACCAACGTGCTCTTCTTCACCCGCGGCAAGACCGACAAGGGCAACACCAAGGAGACCTGGGTCTACGACCTGCGCGCCAACGCGCCCTCCTTCGGCAAGCGCACGCCGTTGACCAGAGAGTACTTCGCCGAGTTCGAAAAGGCGTTCGGAGCGGACCCGTACGGCAAGAGCAAGCGCAAGGACCTCGGGGTGGAAGGGCGCTTCCGGAAGTTCTCGCGGGAAGAGATCGCCAAGCGGGGCGACAACCTGGACATCGCGTGGCTCAAGGACGAGAGCGCGGGCGCGGGGGGTGATGTCGGCGAGCCCGAGGAGATCGCGGCGGAGATCTTGGGGCTGTTGCAGACGGCGATGGAGGAGATGGAAGGGTTGCGGAGAGCGCTCGGTGGAGAAGGAGATGGGGAGAAGGAGGCGGCGCAGTGAGTGGGGAGGAGTTGCCGGAGGGGTGGTGCACGGCTCCAATCAAAGACCTGTGCACCCTGATCAATGGTCGAGCCTTCAAGCCGCACGAATGGGGCACCGAGGGCCTTCCGATTGTCAGGATTCAAAACCTCAACGATCCAAACAAACCGTTCAACCACTTCAGCGGCGAGGTCGACGCGCGCTTCTACATCGATCCCGAAGAGTTGCTCTTTGCCTGGTCTGGCACGCCCGGTACTTCCTTCGGGGCGCACATTTGGCAGGGCGGACGCGCAATCCTAAACCAGCACATCTTCCGGGTGCTGCCTCGGGCGGAGGTCGTTGAAAAGCGATTCTTGCGCTTCGCCATCAACGAGCGGATCGAGCATCTGATTGGTCAAGCGCACGGGGGAGCGGGGCTTGCGCATGTAACCAAGCCCGTGTTCGAAGCTACAGGGCTGCATGTACCCCCTCTCAACGAGCAGCGCCGCATTGTCGCCAAGCTCGAGGACCTGCTCGCGCGCAGCCGCCGCGCGAAGGACGTGCTCGACGCCATCCCGCCGCTGCTCGAGAAGCTCCGCCAATCCATTCTCGCCGCCGCCTTCCGCGGTGACCTCACGGCAGATTGGCGCGCGCAGCACCCCGACGTCGAGCCCGCCAGCGAGCTGCTCAAGCGCATCCGCGTCGAACGCCGCAAGAAGTGGGAGGAGGCCGAGCTCGCCAAGCTGAAAGCCAAGGGCAAGGCGCCCACGGATGATCGCTGGAAGGCGAAGTATCAGGAGCCGGCGCCGGTGGATGAGAGCGAGTTGCCGGAGCTGCCGGAAGGGTGGTGTTGGGCGAGCGTGGAGGAGCTCTCGCCGAACGATGCGCCAGTCGTCTATGGAATCATCCTGCCAGGCGAAGACATTCCGGACGGTGTTCCGTACATTCGGCCCATCGACATTCGTGACGACGGCACTGTCAACATGGCTTCTCTGAAGCGAACGTCGCCAGAGACTGCAACTCAGTACGGGCGTGCGGCTCTACAGACAGGAGACATCGTGCTGTCGATCGTCGGGACCATCGGCAAGGTGGCGATTGTCCCGACGCATTTGAACGGCGCCAATATCACGCAGTCGTCAGTGCGAATCCGTCCTCCTTCGGGGATGGCGCCAGAGTTCTTTGCTAACGCGTTGAAGAGCCCGCAGCTTCAGGCCCAGTTCAGCAAGTACCGCTTCGGAAACGCGGTGCAGCGGCTCAATGTCGAGCACGCACGTTTGCTTGCCATCCCGCTTCCACCGCTAGAAGAGCAGCGCGCGCTGAACAAGCGCGTGACATCGGCAATGAGGTTGGTCCCCGCGGCACTACTCAACCAGCTGCGCGACGCGTCAGCATCAATGGATGCTGCCCTGCTCGCCAAAGCCTTTCGGGGCGAACTCGTCCCCCAAGACCCGAGCGACGAACCCGCCGCCGCCATGCTCGAGCGCCTCGCCGCCGAGCGCGCCAACACCACGCCCACGACTGCCGCTGGCTCGGCGAAATCCCCCAAGCGCAGCAAGCGAGCACGCTGATGGCGGTGCCCCCCCTCATCACGCAGTTCTTCGAACCCGTGCGGTCCATGCTCTCCACCTCTCGCGCGCCCATCGCTCGTCATGAGCAGTGCGGTCGGATATTGGGCAGCGCACACGGCCGGGGCTGTTGCGAGCGAGCTTAGGGGCGCGACTCCAAGCCCGATGACTGAGGCGATCTTCGACAACTTCCAGCGCTATCGCAGTGTGTGCTCACAGGAGCGCCTCCACGAGTATGATGCCCACCATAACCTTAGTCTCACGTCGGTGAGCGCGACCTAGGCACACCGGAAGGGGGAGCAGCCGCCCAGGCGGATCAACTTTGCGCCAAAGCGTGCGCCCGAACCGCATGGCCGCCGGGCCCGCGCACGCCTCCGCCACTTGCCCCAGAGACTTTTTCCCCCAACAGAACTAGGATACCGCCATCGTCCGCCCCTCTGCCGCTCCGGGGATCACAACCATGGCTCGCAGCGACATTCTGGTTTCCCTCGTTCGCGCCGCCGCTTCCGGCGATCGGGACACGGCGCGTTCTGCGGCCGAGGCGCTCGCCGCCGACGAACGTGCGAAAAAGCACCACGGGCTCGCGGACCGGCTCCAGCGGGCCCTGGCCACGGTGCCGGTGACCCCGGCGCTTACTTCGGCGGTGGTCGTGCCTGCCGGGTCGAGCCGCGACGCCATCTTCGAGCTGCAGCCGCGCATGCGCCTCGAGAACCTGGTCTTGCCGCTACCCGCCCGCGAGAGTGCACGGCAGGTGGTCGAGGAGCACGTCCGCGCCGACGTGCTGCGTGCGCATGGCATGGAACCCCGCCACCGGGTCCTGCTATCCGGCCCACCCGGCAACGGCAAGACGTCCTACGCTGAGGCGATCGCCGAGGCCCTGGGCCTCCCGTTCTTCATGGTGCGCTACGACGCGTTGATCGGCAGCTACCTCGGCGAGACCAACGCGCGCCTGCGCAAGCTCTTCGACTACGTTCGCACCCAGCCCTGCGTCCTTTTCTTCGACGAGTTCGACGCGATCGGCAAGGAGCGCGGGGACACCCACGAGACCGGCGAGATCAAGCGCGTGGTCTCGTTCCTGCTGATGCAGCTCGACCAGCTTCCCAGCTACGTCGTCGTGATCGCGGCCAGCAACCATGCCGAGCTGCTCGATCGCGCGGTTTGGCGGCGTTTCCAGGTGCGCCTCGGGTTTCCGGCGCCGAGCCCCCAGGAGGTGGAGGCTTTCTTGGCGAGGGTCATCGCGAGCTGGCCCCAGGCCCCGCGGCGATCGGCGCGGCAGATCGCCGCGCGGTTGGCTGAGGTGAGCTACGCAGAGGTGCTCGATTTCTGTCAAAACGTGCGTCGTCGACATATTCTCGGCCTAGGAGAGGTCGGCATCGATGACGCGCTCAAGGCAGAGCTTGGTCTCTGGTCGTCCAGGGTTCGACCGGAGGTCCTAGATGGCCAGCGATCCCACGAAGCCCTTCCTGCGGCTCCTCCCGCACGCGGAAAAGGAAAGGGCGCCCGGAAAAAGCCGCTTCCCTCCAAGAGGTAAGCCTTTCGCGCGCGAGCATCAGGCCACGGCGTTTGGGCCCAAGTTCCAGCGCTTATCCGAGGTCCTCGCACGTGACCCCTCCGGTCTCGAGCTGCGCTCGGATCCCACTGCCTTGGCGCCCGAGCGCCTGCTGGTTTTCGAACTGCGCGGCCCCGTGACGGCCTTTGCGGCGGCAGCCCGCAAGGTACCGGGCCTCGAGCTCATCGATGAGGAGGAGCTCGAGCCCGGAGAGAGCGATGAGAAGCGCGTCCTCTACTTGATGGTCCCGGATGCCCAAGCATTGCGCGAGCTCGAGAGCTACTGGCGCCGCTACTTGGCCGACCAACTGGTGCACGGAGAGACGCCGTGGCGTGACGTGTTTTCTCTCCTGAAGGACCTGCGCCCCTGGGGACCTCACGACAGAGTCCGACCTGACGAAGCCGACCTGTTGAGCGGAGAGATCGCGGGACTCGGTGACGCAGAGCCCGTGCGGCTCGAGGTGGAGCTGGTCTTCCGCGGCGATGCACGGGTAGGTGAGCTCCAGGAGCTAGCGCTCGAGCGGTTTGTCGGAGCGCAGTCCGGCCGGGTCCTCGCCAGAGTCCGCATTGAAGAGATTGCATATCACGCGCTGCTCGTGGAGTTGCCTGTCCATGTCGTGCGCCAGATCGTTGACAGGCTTCCCGACGGCATCGCGGGGCTGGACGAGGTGCTTCACATTCGTCCGCAGAGCGAGCTAGCTGGCATCGAGGTTGATGACCGCGCGGAACTGCGTGCCACGAGGCGCCCGCCCAGACTGGGACCGCCCATCCTGGCTTTGCTCGACGGAGTGCCCGTCGCCGCGCATCCGCTTCTGGCTGAGCACATCACCGTGGATGATCAGTTCGGTCTGGAGCCGAGCGCCCTCGTGGCGGACCGCGAGCATGGGACCGCGATGGCGTCGCTGGTGATCCATGGAGACCTGAACCGCGACGAGCAGCCGTTGCCGCGCCGCGTTCACCTTGTCCCGGTGCTGGGAGCCAAGGACAGCTTCCCCTCCGATCGCTTGGTCGTGGACCTGATCTACAGCGCAGTGGTGGCGATGCGCGAGGGCGCTGCGGCGACCGCGCCCGAGGTCGTGATCGTCAACCTGTCGCTCGGAAATCGGCGTCGCCCATTTCACGGCCAGCTCTCTCCCTGGGCTCGGCTCCTCGACCGACTCGCCCACCGGTTCGGGTTGCTGTTCATCGTGAGCGCGGGGAACTGCCTCGACCCGCTGTGCATCGAGGCGTTCGCCAACACCACTGCTTTTGAAGACGCCAGCGAGGAAGACCGCGCTGCGGAGACGCTGCGTGCACTTGGCAATGTGATGGGGGAGCGTCGTCTCTTCTCACCTGCCGAGACGGTCAACGGGCTGACCATCGGCGCGCTGAACGAAGATGCTGTGCCTGAGAAACATCGCGCCTCAGCGCGGATCAATGTCGACCCGTATGGACCGCGGCGAATGCCCAATCCGTCGAGCACGCTCGGGCCCGGCTTTGCACGGTCCGTAAAGCCGGATCTGCTCCTGCCCGGTGGACGCGAGCACTTGCGACCGATGCGGAGCGGCGAAGTCCTCGAGGTTTCGCCGGGTAGGGCGAACCGATTTGCTGGCTTGAGCGTGGCGGCGCCGCCGAGAGATGGCTTCGGGAACGGTATGGGGTTCACCGGCGGAACGAGCGCTGCCGCTGCCCTCGCATCGCGCACGGCGCACCAGATTCACGATGCCCTCGAGGCGGCCTACGGCGACGCGTTTCTGCAACTTCCGCACGAGCAAAGAGCCGTACTTCTCAAGGCCTTGCTGGCGCACTCGGCGAGGTGGCCGGAGGAAGCCGCCGAGCTGATTCGGGGGGTGATTGGACCGACGAGCTCCAAACAGCACGTCCAACGGAAAGACAACATTCGGCGGTTCCTGGGGTTTGGCGCGGTCAATGCTGAGGAGGCCGTTGCCTGTGCGGTAGACCGTGCCGTGTTCTGGGCGACTGGGACCTTGCCGCCGAACAGAGCGGCCGTCGTTGCGGTTCCTTTGCCTGTCGCGATCGGCGCCAAAGCTCTGCCTCACGCGTTCGCCGTCACGCTGGCCTGGTTCACTCCAACCCGCCCAGGACGTCAAAGTTACCGCGCGGTGCGCTTGAAACTGCTTGACCCCTCGAGTTTGGGCGAGCTCGGGGTCGACCTGCTCGGAGACCAGCCTGATGCGAACATGGCGAGGCGGGGGACCTTATTCACACGCTGCTGGAGCGGCTCCCGCGCGCCGGTGGTAGGTTCCAACGCTGCTATCGAGCTGACCGTGCAGAGGGAGCCTGATCAGGGCCCCGTGATCGATGACGCGATTTCCTTCGGACTCGCGGTCACTCTCGCGATGCCGGGAGTCGTGGAGCTCTACGAACAGGTTCGCCAGCGCCTCGCGATTGCGGAGCGTGCCCCTGTATGAGCGGCCAAGCTGCCCAAGACGAGCGCGGACGCGAGCTCGCCACCTCTCAACTCCTCAAGGCGATGTACGCCGAGTACGCGGTCTCGGTCGGCCTCTCTCCCGACCCCCGCTACCTGCACGGCACGCCGCTGCGTCCGGTCGTGCCGCTCGATGTCGCCACCGGCGGGGTCTTCATCCTCGGCGCGTATCCCTCCGCGCGCTTTGCCGTCGTGGATCGCGTCACGGACGTTCCCGTCGCTGACAACCTCGGGCCGTTTGAGAACGAGCGCTGGTTCGACGGGACACGCGTTCGTGAGCAGCCCTCGGCGCGCGAGCTCCGCGACTGCTTTCTGTCACCCCTCGGAATCGAGCCGTCGTCGTGCTGGATCACCGACCTGGTGAAGGTGTTCCTGTTCAAGGCCGGTCACGTGGAGCGCTACCGTCGACTCAAGGCCGAGCCGCCAGCGGGGTACGTCCGCGAGCGCTTCTCAGAGATCGCGAAGGCTTCGATCCCGTGGATCGCGCGAGAGCTGGAGCTCGCTCGGCCGCGCTAGGTGATCACGCTCGGAGCCGAGGTCGCGGGTGCCCTTCGCGGCGTCGACTCTGCTTCGGCACAAGTGCGGCTCCTTCAACCCGTCGTCGCCGAGGTCAAGATCGGGACCGCGACGGTGCCTACAGTCCACTGCGCGCACCCCGGCATCCTCATGCGATCACAGCCGCGCAATCCGTGGCCGGATGCGCATCGCAACCAGTTCATCCCCGCGATCCGAGCTTTTCTGAGCAGCGCGGAGGCGAACCCCGTGTAGCCGAACCGTCCTGTGCCGATCCCGGTGATATGTGTCGCGGAACGTCTCTCGCCCATGGCCGGCGCAGTTCGTCACAATCCATCGGCGCGGGCATCGTCTTCGTACTCCTCGAGCACCCTGTCGCTGACATGCTGAAGATGCGGTAGTTTCGCGAGCTCCTCGACACTCTCGTAAGAGAGGAACGTACAACGATCCTGCAGGGGTTTGCCCTCCAGCAGAGAAAATACGGGACGACGGATCTCTTCAAAGACCTTTCCGCGGCGCTCGGCGGGGCCGACGATATGGAGTCGGATGTCCATATTGGGCTGCAGCGCGAGCAGGTCGGCCATGCGCAGGATACCGGAGTAGATCGCGGTGGTGTGCTCGACCTCGAAGGCGCGCGCCATCGAGCGGCCCTTAAGCCACAGCACATCGATGTTCTCGATAGTCTTCAAGGTGGTGTTGTCGTAGTTGAGCGGGAGCTGGGTGAGCAGACTCGGCTCGACGGAGGTCTCGACGCGGAGAACCGCGCCGCGATCGCTCGCGGGGATCCAGATGCGAAAGCCCATGGTGGCGCCGATCTTCGCGAGCAGTGCCTGGACGTGGATGGACTCGCGCGTGCCCTTGGGCGCCGTAGCGGGTCGATCGTCGTTGTCTTCGGGGATGGTGACGACCACCTCGCCGCCCTCGCGTCGCACGCGGTGATCTTCGAGGCGGCGCGCCTCCTTGGCATCGAGCGGGTAGGTGCGGAGCGTCTTGGCCTGAGCGCGGAGGAGCTCGTCGAGCAGGCGCGCGTCGGCCGCGTCGAGGGGACCCAGGCTCGTGCGCACGGTCGTGGTCCAGGTTGTTGAGTTGAGCTCGTGGTTCCTCGTGAAGGAGAGCTTGGGCCAGAGCGCCTCGTCGTGGATGGGGAGGCCTTGCTCTGGCGCAAGCCAGACGTGTGCGACGATCGGGAAGCGGACCGTCCAGGGATCATCGCGCGCCGCGAATAGCGGTGTCGTATCGACGTACGCAGGGCCGGTCACCTCAAAGAGCCCGACCCAGCGCGAGAGCCCGGTCATGTAGGCGACGAGAAAGTCACCCGGCTGAACCCGCTCCGCGGCGCGCTTCTGACGCGCGTGCACCGCACTCAGCGTGCGTGGGGACTCCGCAAAAGCGCGGTAGGTGTCAGGGGAAAAGAGGGTGATGTAGTGCGTCATGGCTTTGTGGAAGGTGGAGGGAGTGGCATTCCCTTACCATCTTCGTCCAGTCTACTACTACATCACACCAACCGAGAAGGAACAGCTGGCGCGAGGCGCCGAGTACGCGGCATCGATCGCCCTCGCTCCCGATGGCCGCGCCTCAACGCAGGCGCCGCGCCAAAAAGTCCACCAGGGCGCGGGCCTTGGGGGTGGCGAAGCGCGTGGGGGGCGAGACGGCGAAGGCCTGGTAGGGGCTTGCTTCGTGGGGGTGGCGCGGCGTGCCGCGCTTGCGCAGGTAGCTCGGGGCGGCCGAGAGCACGCGGCTGCCGGAGGCGAGCTTGCGCGCACGAGCGAGCTGTCTTGGAGCCTGCCTGCGCCGACGCGCTGCACATCGCGCACATCCCGGGACGAGGCGACGTCCACCTCGACCGCCTTACAGCCGCGTCACGTCGCGTTGATCTCGACCTTGTACTTGAGCCCGGCCGCGTCCAGCTCGCCCTGGAGGGCCAGTCGAATGAGAACCGACTCCGGGTAGCCGAGAATGCGTGCCCACTTGGCGGCACGCTCGGGGCTCACCGTCTTTCGACCTTTCTCCACGTCGCACAGATGGGACTTCGAGACGCCGAGCTTCTTTGCGCAGGCGTCCTGAGACAGCTCTTCGCTCTTCCGAACCGACTCGATCGCCCTGCCTAGCGTGAGCGGTCCGCCGGCGATCTTCTCCAAGAGCTTCATTGTGTTGCTCGTCTTTGCCTTGGGCTTGCGCACGGTGCCCCCTCAGTAGTCGTGTTCCTCGACGACGGCATCCTCGACGGCCGCGACCCAGATCATGAGGTTGTCCACGATGTGCCGCGGAAGCTTTCGAAGTTGCTTCTCCCGGCATCCTCATGCGATCACAGCCACGTAACCCCTGGCCGGAGGCTCATCGCATCGAGTTCATCCCTGCGATCCGGGCGTTCCTGAGCAGCAAGGACGCGACCTCCGCGTAGCCGAACCTGCCGCCGGCCGTCTGTGTTCAACTCATCCTCGTGGTTGGCTTCTGCTTGCTTTTTCCTACCCCGGCGCCGACGATCAGGATGTGAACTTGGACCCGAGCCTCGGGCGACGCATCGCGGCTTTGGGTGCGCTGCTCGGCGCACTTGTCCTTTGCGGCTGCGGCCGCATCGGCATAGAGCTTTTTCCTATCGAAGACGACGCCGGGAGCGGGGACGCAGGGATTGGCTCGGGTGGCGCGCTGGACGGCGGAGGGGCGGACGCTGGCCACGCTACCGGCGCTGACAGCGGGCAAATTGACGGCGGGCATCCCATCGGGACCGACGGGGGCGACGTCACCCTGGACGATGCGGGCGGTGATCTCCCCGTGGACGCGGGGGGCGGCGCTGTCAGTCCAGACGCTGGAGGCGCTGGCACCCTGGACGATGCGGGAGGTGATCTTCCCGTGGACGCAGGGGGCGGCGCTGTCAGTCCAGACGCTGGAGGCGCTGGCAGTATGGATGGCGGTGGCGGTGATCTCCCCGTGGACGCGGGGGGCGGCGCTGTCCCTGTGGACGCTGGGGGCACTGGCAGCGTGGACAGCGGTGGAGGTGATGTCACCCCAGACGCGTCGTGCGGCGTGGCCAGTTGTCCCACCAGCAGCTGCACGGACGGCATCAAGAACGGCGCCGAGACGGATACGGACTGCGGTGGCGGCGAGTGCCCGGTGTGCGAGGACGACGACGAGTGCGCGAGCGACTTGGATTGCACGAGCCGAAACTGCGTGGGGGGCGAGTGTCAGGCGGCCTCGTGCAGCGACGGAGTGACGAACGGAGACGAGCTGGACGTGGACTGCGGAGGCAGTTGCCCGGCCTGTGGCAGCGGCGGGATCTGCGCTTCGGGATGTGAGCTCGGCGACACCTGCGCCATCGACTCGGACTGCTCGAGCGGTCGCTGCCAGGGCAGCGTGTGCGTGGCCGCGCTGCCGACGTCGTGCGCCGGAGCGATGCACGCGTGTGCGATCAGCGACGGGGGCCGAGTCTTGTGCTGGGGCGACGACACCGACGGTGCGCTCGGCTATGGCGAGACCGCCGATTACCGGACCGGGCCCGTGTACGTGAGCGGCCTGACGGACGCGACGACGCTCGCGTGCGGCCAAGGCGGCTCCCACACCTGCGCGGTGCGCGAGACCGGGCAAGTGGTGTGCTGGGGCCGCAATCTCAACGGCCAGTTGGGCGACGGCACGACGACCCGCCGCACCGTGCCGACGCTCGTGCCGGGCATCACGAATGCAGTGCAAGTCTCAGCGGGCGCTGCGTTCTCGTGCGCCTTGCTCGCGACCTCAGAAGTTCGGTGCTGGGGTGCAGGAACCGTGGGGCAGCTGGGCCGGGGCAACACCAACAACGGAATTTCGCCGGCCGCGGTGTCCGGTGGTGAGACCGGCGCGACCGGCTTGAATTCGGCGGTCTTCTTGGCCAGCGGCGAAAAGCACAGCTGCGCGGTGCTCGATAGCGCCCACGGTGCGCGTGTGGCGTGCTGGGGCGAGGGTGCCAGCGGGCGGCTCGGCAACGGCAGCACGTCCAATGCGCTCACGCCCACGTACGTGCACGGGGTGGGCAATAGCGGAACTTGCACCGGCGCGAATAGCACAGGCTGCCTCGCCAACGCCGGCATGGTGGCCGCCGGTCAAGACGCGACCCTGGTGATCCACGCGGGCGGCTTGCTCTCGAGCTTCGGAGCGAACACCACGGGCGAGAGCGGCAGCGGGCAACAGTCCAACACGCCGCGTCGTGTCAGCGGCGTAGGCAGCGGCACGCTGGACGATGCGAGCTTCGTGGCCATGGGGCAGGACCATGGCTGCGTCGTGCGTAACGGCGGGCAGCTGGCTTGTTGGGGCTCAGGTGGCAGCGGCCGACTTGGCACCGGTTCGACCACCTCGCGCACGTCGCCCACGGCCGTCGTTGGCGGCACGGGCTACGAAGAGGTGGTCGCCGGCGATGCATTCTCGTGCGGCCGACTCGCCGCCGACGGCACGATGCGTTGCTGGGGCATCAACTCACAAGGGCAGCTCGCAGACGGCAGCCTCCTCTCGCGCTCCGAGCCGGTCGATGTCTCGGGCGTGCGTGATGTGGTGGCGATCCGGGCCGGCTTCAATCACTCGTGCGCCGTAACAGAGGGCGGTCGCCTGTATTGCTTCGGGAACAACGGCAGCTACGCGCTCGGTCTCGGAGACTTGACAGATCGTTGGGCACCCCGGCTTGTGCCGTCGTTGAGCGGTGTCGTCGATGTCGCTCTGCAGCGCTCGGGCACGTGCGCTCTGTTGGATGACGGAACGGTGCGTTGCTGGGGCTATGACGGCAGCGGTCAGAACGGCGACGGCCAGATTGGAAGCCCAGATCCGCGGCCCGAGCCGGTCAAGGTGGTCGGCGTTGAGAACGCCGTGCAGCTCGTGGCGGGGGAGTACCATGCGTGCGCGCTGATCGATCCGCCGCCGGTCGGCACCGGCGACACGCAGGTGCGCTGCTGGGGCTACAATCCCTACGGTCAGCTCGGCAACAACACCATCACGAACGCCGCGACGCCGGTCCAGGTGCTCAACGTGGCCGGTACAGGAGCCCTCAACAACGCCGTGGCGATCGGCGCCGGCTGGAACCACACCTGTGCCGTCCTGAGGTCGGGTGGCGTTGTCTGCTGGGGCTACAACTCCCTTGGTCAGCTAGGAGACGACACCATCACCAATCGCAGACTGCCCGTGGCGGTGAAGGGCGTGGGCTCGAGCGGCACCCTCGCTGGCATCGCCAGCGGCTCGCGCGCGATCGAGGGCGGTGCTGAGTTTACCTGCGCCTTGGCGCAGAGCGGGGCGCTCTACTGCTGGGGCGACGGCAACCTTGGAGAGCTCGGGCATGGCGTCACCGAGATTTCCCGTGTTCCCGTCCAAGTCGCGCTCATCACAGACGCGCAGAGTGTGGCCGCGAACAGTGATCCCGCGGGCCATGCTTGCGCGGTGCGCGCCGCCGGGGTCGACTGCTGGGGCTACAACGCCCTCGGTCAGGTCGGCGACGGCACTATCACCCAGCGCACGCGGCCAGTTCGCGTGCAACTCAGCGAAGGCGCCGCAGAAGTTGGAAACCCCGACCTTTTGTCCCCGGTCATCTCCGTGGCCACAGGCCAGAACCATAGCCTCGGCGCCCACAGCAATGGCCGCGTCAGCGCCTGGGGCTACGGCGTCAGCGGACGCCTCGGAACGGGACGGCCCGATCAGGAAGACACACCGCGGGCCGTCTGCGTTCAGCCTATTCGCTGATGGCGCCGCGACTACATGCTCGGCGAGGGACTCACTGGGGGGAGCATGTTGGTCCATGCACTCATAGAGCCGGCTCCTGCTGAGACCCGGCCTTTGGCGCTCCGGGAGCTGCCTGACCCAACACCGGGCCCTGGCCAAGTGCGCGTTCGGGTACATGTTTGCGCGGTTTGCCGCACTGACTTGCACGTGATCGAGGGGGAGCTGAGTCCGCGGCAGCCGTGCATGATCCCTGGTCACCAGGTCGTCGGAACGGTTGACGCGTGCGGGCCGGGGGGCGACCCCGGCCTGCTTTCTGCTCGGGTCGGCGTGGCCTGGCTTCACGGCACCTGCGGTCGCTGCACCTTTTGCCGCTCCGCCCGAGAGAACTTGTGCGACCAGGCTACCTTTACGGGATACAGCGAGCCGGGGGGCTTTGCACAGTTCATGCTGGCGCGGGCGGACTTCGTGTATCCGCTCCCCGCAGAGCTGTCCGATCTGCACGCCGCGCCGCTCCTGTGCGCGGGAATCATCGGTTATCGGGCGTTGGCCCGCACCAATCTGCGGACTTGGGCGGGGGCGCGCCTCGGCATCTACGGATTCGGCGCAGCCGGTCACATCGCGATTCAGATCGCGCGAGCGCGGGGCGCAGAGGTGTACGTGGCGACGCGTGAAGAGGGGCATCGCGAACTCGCGCGCGAACTCGGGGCCGCCTGGGTCGGTGGCACGTTCGATGCCCCCTCTGCGCGCCTGGACGCGGCGATTGTGTTCGCGCCTGCGGGCGAGATCGTGCCCGCCGCGCTCTCCCATTTGGTCAAGGGCGGAACCCTGGTCCTCGGCGGAATTCACATGAGCGACATCCCGCCCATGCCCTATGCGCTCCTGTACGGGGAGCGTGAGGTGCGATCGGTGGCGAACAATACGCGCGAGGATGGGCAGCGATTCCTGGAGGAAGCGGCGCGCGTGAAGGTCCGCACGTCCTGTCAGCTGTTTCCGTTCGAAGCGGTCAACGACGCGCTGATCGCGCTGAAGCAGGATCGCGTGAACGGGTCGGCCGTGCTGCAGGTGGAGCCGCCGCAGGGGCCTTAGGCGTGTGGGACCGCCCCTTCGGCTGTCCGCTTCCGCCTCACTGAGGCGCATCCGCGTGCGCGTCCATCGCAGTGAGCGACTGGCCGTGCGCAGCTTCGAGAACGAAAGGCTGCCTCTCTCTAGATCCCCAGGCAGAAGAAGCCGTCCATCGGCCAATAGATCGCGAAGTTCGCGCACATCTCCTTGTCGGAGCTCATGCCGTAGTCGACGAACTGGTCGGTGGTGTTCTCCCAGGTGCAGCGGGTCTTCACCACGTCGCCGCTCTGGATGACCACGTCGTTCACCGGGTGCACGCGCTGGTCGTCGAAGTGGTAGGGCAGGTCGAGCACCACACGCTCCTCGAGGCCGTGGGTGATCGACATGAAGGCGTGCACGCCGAGCTTGTGCATGTGCGGGATGATCGCGAGCACGTGGATGTCTTCCTCGGTGGTGGTCAGCACGCGGCAGACCTCGGTGGACGAGCCGCGCTGCTTCGGCAACAGGTACGGGAAGGCGTTGAAGTGCTTGGTGATGGCGGCCGTGTGCTTGCGGAAGGTGCGCGTCGTGCAGATCTGCAGGCCGCTGCGATCGAGCGCGTCCTCGCTGTTTCCGACGTTGTAGTAGTGCATCTCCAGGTTGATCGGGCCCTGCGGCAAAAAGAGGCCCACGTCGTCGGGGATCTCGGGCGAGCCCTGGTTGCCGGGCGCGAAGCCCCACAAAAGCGCGCCCGGCTCCGCGTCGGCCTCTCCCTCGAGGAGATTCCAGTGATGGAGCACCTTGATGTTGTCGACGACGGGCCGGAACGCGAGCGCCTGCACGGGCTCCCCCGCCCATGGTAACGGGTCGACGCGCAGCGCCACTTGCACTTCTTTGCCGGCGGGAATGCGGAAGGGCTTGGTGGGGTCGTCGGGGTCGTAGGCGCGGATGGTGTGGATGGTCTCGCAGTCGTCGGGCCACGGCTCTTGCTCGAACTCGGGCAGGGTGCCCGCGTCCACCTCGAGACCCACGCATGCGGGATCGGCGCCCGCGGGGTGGCCTTCGCCGAGCCAGGCGTCGAGCACCAAAAGCGCATCGTCTTCGAGCACGCCCTGGGGCGGCATCGGATCGGCGTGATCGCGCACGCGCGCAGCGACCAGCTCGTAAACCTTCTTGTCGGGCTCGGTGACCGCGGGCGCGATCAGGTGCTCGTAGCGCGTGAGCGACATGGGCGCGCCCGCTTGCCGCTCGTCGCCGTGACAGCTCTGGCAGTGCGTGCGCAGGACCGCGAGCGCGCGGCACCAGGGGGTATCGACCACGGGGCGCGCCGGGTCGTCGTCGCCCGCGGAGTCGTCCGTGGCTTGGCCCCGGTCCTCGCTGGAGGAGTCGAGGCTTTCGTCATGTTCTCGTCCGCCGGAGCTGGGGATCTGCTCCGGTCCGCACGCGCTGATCGCAGCCGAGAGCAGCGCGGAGCATGAGAGCGCAGACCCAAGGCGGCGACGTGTTCCGTGAGAGCGGATGGTTTCACCCGCGGACAAAGCAACGAACGGCATGGTGCGACCTCAAGGCAAGACGTTTTCGGCGGCTCCACTCTACGAGCGTCCGCGGCCGCCTGCCGGGATGGGGCCGCAGGATGCAAAAATCACTATGAGGAACCGCGACCAGGCGTCCCGAGAATGCCGCTATATCAGGGGCGGGCTCTGCCATGCGGCCCTGGAGGTGCTCCATGAGCGGCTTTACGATTCGCGCCTATCGCCCGGAAGACCGCGCGGCGGTGCGCGCCATCGCCTTCGAGACGGGGCTCGAGGGCAACTCCATCGCCTCGCAGTACGCCGATCGCGAGAGCTTCGCCGACATGTTCACGGCGTCCTACACGGATCACGAGCCAGGCAACGTGCTGGTGGTGGAGCAGGACGGAAGAGTGCAGGGCTATACCTGCGCGGCGCTCGACTCCAGCAAGATCTACTCGCCCCTGTGGTACGTGCTCAAGCACTGCCTGTTGCGCTTCGTGTGGCTGCGCCCCGGCACCGCGCGCTTTTACTTTCGGGCGCTGCTCGACGCCTTCCGCGATCTGCGCGCCACCAAGAAACCGCGCATCGACCCCACCAAATACCCGTCGCACGCGCACATCAACCTGGGACCCGGGGTGCGGGGCGCGGGCGTCGCGACCGCGCTGCTCACGCGGCTGTTCGAGCACATGCAGGCGCAGGGCTCGGCGGGCCTCTACGCCGAATGTGTGGCGTCCAACAAGGGCATCGCGGCGGTGGCCCGCAAGTTCGGGTTTATCCAGCTCGGCGAGCCCTATCCCGCCCCCGGCATCCGTAGCAGCGACGGCAAGCGCGTGGAGATCGTGGTCTTCGCGAAGGAGTTCGTGACAAACTCCGTCGCATGACGAGACAGCCCTACGACGTGGTGGCGATCGGCGCGGGCCACAACGGCCTGGTGGCCGCCATCTTCCTGGCACGCGCGGGCCTGCGGGTGCGCGTGCTCGAGCAACGCCCGATGGTGGGCGGAGCGTCGGTGACCGAGCAGCCGTTCGCCAAGGTCCCTGAGCTGAAGCACTCGAGCGGGGCCTACCTGCTCGGGCTGATGCCGCCCGAGCTGCTCGGGAGCCTCGGTCTCGAGCTGCCGCTCTTGCGCAGGGACCCGCACTACTTTCTGCCCTTCGAGCGCGAGGGCTACCTGCTGTTCGGCAGCGACCGCGCCGCTTTCGAGGCGCAGATGCGTCGCTCGTTCTCGGAAGAGGACCTGCGCGCGTACGATGCTCTGCAGCGTGAGCTCGCGGCGCTGCGCGAGGATCTGGCCCCCGCGTGGCTGCGTGAGGCCGAGAGCGTGGAGGAGACCGCCGAACGGCACGTGCGGCCGGCGTTGCGCGCCGCGTTCATCGCATTGTGTCGAGGCAGCGTCGGAGATTACCTCGATCGCTTCGGCTTTCGGAGCGACTTGCTGAAGGCGATGTACGCGGTGACCGACGGCTTCAGCGGCTCGAGCGCTGGCTTTCGTACCCCGGGCAGCGGGCACAACTTCCTGGTCCACAACATGTGTCGCCTCCCCCACGCCGACGGCACCTGGATGATGGTCAAGGGCGGGATGGGCACGGTGACGCGCCTGCTCGCCGAGCAGGCGCGCAAGGAAGGCGTACAGATCGAGCTGGGCGCGGAGGTCTGCGCGATCGAGCGCCGCGGCGGGAGCGTCTCGGGCGTGCAGCTCAGCGACGGCCGCAGCTTCGAGAGCAAGGTGGTCGTGGTCAATAGCGACCCCTTCACGATGCGCGATCTGGTGGGGCGCGAACAGTTCGACGGCGCGTACAACGCGCGTCTCGACGGCTACGCGCGACCGGGCACCACGCTCAAGCTGAACCTCGCGCTCAGGGACCTGCCCAGGTTCACCTGCCTGCCGGAGCCGCGCGGGCAGCACCAGGCCACCATCCATCTGCTCCCCCAGGGCGGGTCGGTGCTCGACGACTTGGAGCGCGCCCACGCTGACGCGCTCGCGGGCAAGCTGCCGCAGTTTCCGAGCATCGAGTGGTACGTGCAGACGAGCCTCGACACCTCGCTGCAGGACCCTGGCCGTCACCACAGCTCGGCCCTGTTCGTGCAGTGGGTGCCGAACCGGATCGCGGGCTCGAGCTGGGACGCCGAGGCGGAGCGCTACGCGGATCATCTGCTTTCGCTGTGCGATCTTTTCGCGCCCGGCACGAGCGCGCTGGTCGCGGATCGCAAGGTGCTGCACCCCGAGGCCATCGAGCAGCGGTTCGGCATTCGCCACGGACACATCCACCACGTGGACAACACGTTTGCGTTCGCCGACCGCTTGCCGCACCGCACGCCGCTCGCGGGGCTCTACAGCGCGAGCGCGGGCTGCCACCCGGCGGGCTCGGTGATCGGAGCCGCCGGGCACAACTGCGCCCAAGCCGTCCTGCGCGACCTCGGCCGCTCCGGCTAGCGCGAGCTCGCAGCGCGTGCACGATTTCACCTGATCTGGGGCTAGCCGACGCGGCATCGGCGACGAGATCAAGGGGCCGATGTAAGAGAGGTACGCGATATGAAAAGCTCGACACACGCTGGGACGCCGGTGAACGTTCGGTCGTCGGGAGTCGAACTCAGCGAGAGGACCGAGGCGTGGATCCATGAGCGCACGGGGCGCCAATTGGAGAAGTTCGCAGGCAGAGTCCAGCGCGTGACCTATCGGTTCGAGGACGTGAACGGGCCTCGCGGCGGGAGGGACACGCTGTGTCGCGCCAAGGTCATGCTCAAGGGGTTGCCGACCGTGGTGGTCGAGGAGCGCGCGAGGACCGCGCGCAGGGCGTTCAATCTGGTCGCACCATCCGCGAAGGTCGCCGTGCAGAAAGCCCTCGACCGGGGAACGCGGCGCGGTTCGCGGGCCGGGCGGTCGACGGCGCCCAAGCACGCGCCCGAGGCCGATCGTCGCGAGACAACGCCGACCGTTCCTGCTCCTCCGCGCAACCCCAAGGGCAGCTTGATCGGCCGCCGCGTGGGGCAAGCCACCAGAAACCTGCGGCGCGCCCTGGCCCGTCCCGAGAAGCGACGCCGTGACGTGCCTGTGGACACCTCGCTACCCGGCGTGAGCGCCACCGATCGCAAGGTGGGGCTCGAGTCGACCGCGACGCGCAACACCAAGCGCAACCGTCGCGGCATGGCCTTCGCCCTGGAAGACTCCGCCACCGGGAAGCCCTCCCGCAAGAGCACGCGGCGGAGTGAGAACCGCGCGAAGGCCGGCGGCAAGCTCAGCCTGCGTGAGACCCAGCGCGTGACCAGCCCAAAGCGGCGTGCCCGCAGGGCGTCCGCGCGCGCCGCGCGCACGCGCTAGCGGCGCGGCCACAGGTGCCCGGCTCCGCCCGTGCGCACGAACAGCTCGCGCTGGAGGCTTGAACGATGCACCCCTTGAGCCTGGGTTCGCAGAAGGAGCGCTCGCTCTCCGGCGCCGCACTCGCCGTGTTGGTGTTGCTCGCCGCGGTGGCGCTGCTCGCCCTGTTCTGGCTGATCTGGAACGGCGACGCGGTGCGGGCGTTCAAGGAAGAGGCGGGGCCGTTCACGTTCTTCGCCGCCATGGCGCTGTTGCCCGCGCTCGGCTTCCCGCTGACGCCCTTCTTCGTGATGGCCGGAGCGACCTTTGGCGCCCGCGTCGGCCTTTGGGGATCGGCCATCGCGCTCAGTCTCAACTTGGCGCTCTGCTACTGGATCGCGCGCAGCGGCCTCAGAAAGAGGCTGGTCTCGCTGTTTACGCGGCTCAACTACGAGATCCCCGACTTCGAGCGCTCCTCGCGGGGCGCGTTGCGCTTCGTGGCGCTGGTCAAGATGGCCCCCGGTGTGCCGGGGTTCGCCAAGAACTACCTGCTCGGCTTGGTCGGCGTGCCCTTCTGGACCTTCTTCGTGGGCTCGCTCCTGTTCACGGGCCTCTACGCGATCGCGCTCACGCTGCTCGGTCAGTCTCTGCGGCAGCACGATCTGACACGCACGCTTTCGGCCGCGATCGTGCTGCTCGTGATCGCGGTGGCGCTGTGGCTGTGGCGCAGACGAAAGGCCAACCTCGACGAGCGAAAGCACACAGCTCGCCGACCTGCGGCGCCGTGAGAACGTGCGCACGCGGGCGGGCGAAGCCGTGTCCACGCGCGCGGTTCTTCGCGGGTCTCGGCGCGAGGGGTCGGGGCACCCCAGCTTGGCACGTCTGTTGAAGCCGCAGGCGCATCATGTCCGGCATGCGCGTCGTCGTCCTTGCGCTGTCCATGGCGTGCGCTGGCTGCACCTACGTGGTGCCGCGCCGCGCGCGCGAGGTTCGCATCGGCGACGCGGCCGGCACGATGAATCAAGCGGAGTTGCAGCAGTCGCTGCAGCGGATCACGGGGGCCATGTCCCAGCGCCTCACGCAGGCCTCCGACCCGCTGACGACCCACGGCAGCGACCCGCGCCGCACGGAGCAGGTGCTCCGCCGCGCGCTCGTGTACCAAGCCTCTGCGCTCGACATCGCGAGCGGGCCAGAGCCCGAGGTGAACCTGCTCGACATGCTCGTGTTCGTGACCCTCACGCGGCAGGTGTTCGAAGCCCACTGGTTGCCGAAGGTCCTGGGCCCGGAGGGACGTCCCATGCTCGTCGCCTTGGCCCGCTCGGAGGCCGAGGTCTGGCAGCTCGCGGACCTCGTGCTCAACGGGGCGCAGAAGGAGCAGGTGCGGACGTACATCCGCTCCTGGCAAGTCGAGCACCCAGATCAGGTTCAGGTGGAGGCCGTGCGCCTGTCGGAGTTTGCGAAGCAGGCGGGGCAAAGCGCGGAAGCACGACAGACACGCGGGCTCGTCGCGAGCGTCAAGCTGGCCGCCAAGACGGTCGATGAGGGGCTCATGCTGGGGGAACGCGCGCTGTTCCTCGGGCAGCGCGTGCCCTTTCTCTTGCGGGCGCAGGTGCGTCTCGGCGCGATGGAGGTGCTCGGAGACAGCCTGGCCGAGCTGGAGCGGGCAGAAGGGCTGTTGGACCGGAGCCGCTCGCTGATCTCCGAGCTCCAAGCGCTCGAGCCGACGCTCGCGCAGGCGAGCGAGCTCACGTCGCGCGCGGAGCGGGTGGTCGCAGAGACACAAGGGGTGGTGGACGCGCTCTCTCCACTCGCGGAGGTCGTTTCGCCGCTGCTCGGGCCCCGCGATCCGGATCGCGAAGGTCCACCGACCCGCATCGAAGCGCTGGCCGAGAGCGCGCAGGTCGCGTCCGAGAACAGCGTCCGAAGTCTGCGAGAGCTACGCGCGCTCGCTTCGTCGAGCCCTGCGGCGTGGCGCACCTTGGAGGCTCGGATCGACGCCAGCGTGCGCCGTTGGCTGGCGTACGTCGCGCTGGTCGGTGTGCTCTGGATTGCCACGGCGTGTCTCGGCTACGTGCTGGTCAGGCGCGCCTTGGAGGGGCGGCAGCGCTCCCGGAGTTAGCAGGCGCGCACGAAAAAATTTCCTGACGCATCGAAGTGATAAACCGTGCTCGTTGGCACATGCCCGCACGCTTTTGCGCGGTGAAAGCCACGTCCTTGGGTCAGAGATCCAGTCGGCGCGGCAGCGCAGCTGTGCCCTGAGGTGGGTGCTCACGTTCTTGCGAGCCGTCGTGGAGCCGTGGATCCAATGCCGGGCATGCGCCAGCCCATTGTCCTGTGCCTCCTCTCCCTCTTCACGCTCGGCTGCACCGAAGAGGCCCCAGCGTTGCGCGCGATCCCGCGCGACGGAGGTGCGCTCGAAGACGCGCCTCGGAGGGACGCCTCCGCATCCGACGACCTGAGCACCGATCGCGATCCCATCTCCGAACACGACCTCGACGCGGGGCGCGAAGATCCCGAGCCCAGCCCCCCGACGGATGTGGCGGTCGCGATCACCTCCGACAACGCGTTCAGCTTCGGCTATGGAAGTGAGGACTCACTCGCCACGTTCATCCAGGGCGTGGCCTCCGAGGCGCGCGAGATCTTCGATTGCCCCGTCGGCTACGGACCAAAGACCTTCGTGGTACCTGGAGAGCAGGCGCCGGAGGACGCCTTCCTCTACATCGTGTCGTGGGCCGATCGCTTCTTTACCCAGGGCACGCTGGCGCAGTTCAAGCGCGCGAACAGCGACGCCATCATTTACAGCGGCGACGACGCCTGGCAGGTGTGCGCCACCGGCGTCGAGTACGACATCAGCGCGACGACGGGCCCAGATCAGGCCATGGTCGAGCGTTACTTGCGAGAGTGCAACCGCGGCGTCGAGGGAACGACCTTCAGCCGTGGCTGGGTCGACACCGCGGGGGCTGCCACGCCGGGAGCGCGCGGCAAGTTGGCCTTGGGCGAGGCCAACGATGACCCGCGAGGAGAATTCCCTCTCGTGTGTCAGCAGGACGACAGGGGCATGCGAGGCATCGACGCCGAGGCGCGCTGGATGTGGTTTGACCCGGAGGACGGCGCCTCCGCGTTCCGGGGCAACGCGGAGAACCGAACTCAGACCTTCTTGATCTTCCGCCTCCCCGCGCTGATCCTGCTGTGAGCATGCGCGTGGGCACTTCGTGTTCGTCCTCGCTCCCAAGACCAGGATGGCTCTAGAACGTGTACATCGAGCCGAGCTGTGCTCCCCAGGAGGTGTTCTTGGAGCTGACTCGGCCCACGTCGGCCGCGGCCAGTTTGAACTTGGTCGCATAGACGTAGGGCTCGAGGAAGAGGGTCAAGCCCTTGAGCGGCGCGTAGCCGTAGCCCACGTGCGCGGTCATGTTGTTGCGGATGCCCGGTCCGAGCGCGGCGTTGACCACTGCGGGCGTGGCTGTGCCGCCCATCGAGGCGGGGACCTTAGGGGTGTAGCCGGGAACGAGGTTCGAGGGGCGCAGCACCGTCGCGAAGCCGCACATGGCCGTGAGGGCGTGCCTGCCGAGCCCCAGCTTGCCCGAGAGATAGCCGCCGGCGTCCGCCAGATCGCGCTCGAAGCGCCCCTGGCCGAGGTTGAGTGAGCCCGTGTTCGCGAGGTTCTGCGCCACGTAGAGTTCACCGTGCAGGTTGAGCGGACCGAACGTGACCTCGGCGAACAGGTGTCCGCCGGCTGCTGTGCGCCGCTTCACCTCGTCGCCCCGAGTGAAGCGCAGCGAGGTCGCGATGCCGCTCACGCCGATCACGCCGTAGTTCTCCGGCAAGTGGTACATCACGCGCGCGGCGCCGGTGGGTGTGTAGGCCTGCTCGAGTTGGTTGTACACGGGCCCGGTGTTCACGCCTTGCATGCCTGTGGCGAGCGAGAGCTCGAGGTCGCCGAAGCGCCCTGCCCAGCCGAGCTGCTGACGGAAGAACCCGATATTGCCCGCCTGAAACAGCGTGCCCACCAGGTTGTAGCTGTGGGAGAGGAGGGAAGGGCCGCTCGCATTGCCGAAGATGTCCCAGGTCTGCCCGAAGAAGAACTTCTGGTTCGGACGGTACATCCACTCCAAGAGACCGATGCGAATCCGGGGGTACGCCTGGGCCACGGGCGACGACTGATCGAAGTGCGTAAAGTCGATCTCCAGCGTGCCCTTGAACGGCGTGCCCTCGCCGATCGCGATCCCTGCGCGCGTCTGCTGCACCTGGAACGTGAGCAGCGCATCATCTGCGTGCGCGTAGATGGCCGGGTTCACCGCAGCAGTGGGCGCCACCGCCGTGGGGAGGCCAAAAGACTGCACGGGCTGGGTGCCGAACACGCTCGCCCACAGGATGCCGTAGGCGCGCACGCGGATGCCCGAGGGGTCCTTCGGTGTGGCGGCGCCCGAGGGCGCCGGGGCCTTCAGGTTGCGCGCGGGGGTGCTGAGGATGTCCGCGGGGTCTGCTTGGGTCTTGGGAGCGCCACCCGTGTCGACGCGCTCGGTCGCGGTGCCCACCTGCGTCGGAGGCGGCACGATCGCCACGTTGGGATCGAGCAACTCGACCGCGTTCGCGGGCGGCGCCTCGGGCGATGCGCTCGGGGCAGCTTCGCCAGATAGATCGCGGGGGGGAGCCGCTGCCGCGGGGGCCTGCGCAGAAGCCACGGCGCAGGCTGTCGAGAGGGCGAGCGCGGTGAGCCAGTGCCCCATTTGCGAGGCGCGCGGTGCGCGCAGGGACATGTGGCGTCGGACGGAGGATCGCCGGGCGCGCGTGCGTGGCGGAGGGGACGAACTCATCTTTCTTAGAACCTCTCGGCGTGGCCGGCATCTTGCGCTTCGTGACTCGAACTTTAGCCGCTCGCGTGGCCCGCTGGCGATTTGTGTGGGCAGTCGTCGCGCCCGATCCCGGACGCGCTTCGGAAGCTGGTCAAAACGGGCTAAGCTCCGGTCCGTGAAGCAGTCGAACCGTCGGACACTCGAGCCCTGCTTTTCGTTGCGGCTCGTGCTTCCTTTTTTGAAGGTCGTCGGAGGGCAGAGAGGGATCTCGGAGGGCTTGATCCAGAAGCTCGCCGCGATGGCGCCCGATGACAGGCTCCCGGTCAGCTTGCTGCTGCGCTACCTGGACAGCGCGGTGGAGGTCTCGCGCGATCCCGACCTGGGCCTCAAGGCCGTGCTGCGGGTGGAGCGCGGCGGCTACGACGTGATCGAGTACGTGGGTCGTTCGGCCTCCAACTGGGGCGAAGCGCTGGAGCTGATGCTCCGCTACATTCGGCTGGTCAACGAGGCCGCCGAGTTCTCGCTGCAGGTGCGCGAGCAGAAGGCATTCGTCGAGCTTCGCTCGCGGGTCCCCCTCAACCGCGCAGCGTCCGACTTCCAGGCGGCCACCATCGCGCTGGTGGCGCGCAAGTGGCTCGGCTCGCTCGATTCCTTCGAGGCTTGGTTCACGCACCCAGAGCCGGCCGACCTCTCCGTTTACCGCAGCATCTTCGGCGCCGCGCCGCTCCACTTCGCCGCGCCCCAGGACGCGGTCTCCTTCGAGCGCAGCTTGCTCGAAGTGCCCATGAAGACGGCAGACCCCAAGTTGAACGCCGTGCTGCGCAGGCACGCGGAGCACTTGATCTCCGAGCTCCCCGAGCCGAGCTGGCTCACCGGCAAGGTGCGCCAGCTCTTGCTCAACCTGCTGCCCGCCGGCCACTCGAACGCCGACTACGTGGCCGCGCGGCTCGGGATGAGCCGGCGCACACTCACGCGCCACCTCGAACGCGAGGGCGCCACGTACAAGGAGCTCCTCGAGCAGGCGCGGCGCGAGCTCGCCTATCAATACCTCGCGAGCGACTCCACCGATATCCAGCAGATCGCGTTCATGCTGGGTTACTCGGAGACGGCGGCGTTCTCGCGCGCGTTTCGGCGTTGGTCTGGACAGAGCCCGGCCGAGTATCGGCGCACGCGCCGCACGTAAGATCTCGACACGTTTGTCTCGTGGGAGGTTCGCGTTTGCATCGTGTCCAACTCGGCGCAGCTTGAAAGTCATGGAGGCGTTGCAGCAGGTCACGTTGGAGCCGCGGCGACTCGAGCCGCTCGCGGACGTCTACGGGGCGTCGGAGATGGAGAACGTGCGGCGCTCAGCGGCGCGTCTCTCGCGCGCGCTGAACGGCGGGGTGATCTGGCACGTGAGCTCCACCGCGCGCGGCGGCGGCGTCGCCGAGATGCTCAGCTCCCACCTGTCGTACGCGCGTGGTGCGCGCATCGACGCGCGCTGGCTCGTGATCGGCGGGCGGCCCGACTTCTTCCGCCTCACGAAGCGGCTACACAACGCGATCCACGGCTCGCCTGGGGATGATGGGTGCTTCGATGCCTATGGGCGGGCGGAGTACGAAGAGGTGATGGCTCACAACGCCGCGCAGATGTTGCCGTGGATGTCGGCCCAAGACGTGGTCGTCCTGCACGATCCGCAGACGCTGGGCCTCGCGCCCCTGGTCGCCCAGCGCGGTGTGCAGGTGATCTGGCGTTGTCACATCGGCACCGAGGTGCAGAACCCGCACACCGAGGCCGCGTTCGCGTTCTTGGCGCCTTACCTCAAGTCCGTGAGGCGCGCGATCTTCAGCCGCTCGGCCTTCGTTCCCCCGCAGTTTCCCGTGCCCGTGTTCGTGCTGGCACCCACCATCGATCCGTTCTCGGCCAAAAATCAGCCCCTCAGCCCGGAGGTCGTACACGCCATCCTGGCGCACACGGGCCTGCTCGACGCGCCCACCCACGGTGTGGCGCCCGAATTTCGCCGGCGCGGCGGCTCCATCGGCCAGGTCGCACGGGGGGCGGATGTGATCCGTTCGGGTCCGGTGCGCAGCGAGGAGACGCGGATCATCGTGCAGGTCTCGCGCTGGGATTGGTTGAAAGATCACGTTGGCGTCCTCGAAGGGTTCGCCATGTACGCGGAGCAGGGGGGAGACGTGCACCTGGTTTTGGCAGGCCCGAACGTGCACGCCGTGGCGGACGATCCGGAGGGAGCCGAGGTCTTCGACGAGGTGCTCACGGCCTACCGCGCGCTGCCACCGCCGGTCCGCGGTCGCGTCGAGCTCGTCAACTTGCCGATGGCCGACGTCGAAGAGAACGCCGCCATCGTGAACGCGCTACAGCGGCAAGCTACCGTGCTCGTGCAAAAGAGCCTCCAAGAGGGCTTCGGGCTCACCGTCACCGAGGCCATGTGGAAGGCAAAGCCGGTGATCGGCTCGCGCGTCGGCGGCATTCCGGATCAGATCGAGCACGGCGTCTCGGGTTTGCTGCTCGACGATCCGCTCGACTATCGCCGGTTTTCGGAGCTGCTCGGGCTGGTGACGAGCGACCCGGAGTTGGCCGAGCGGCTCGGCGTCAACGCCAATGAGCGCGTGAAGGAGCGCTTCTTGAGCCTGCGCTCGCTCTACTTTTACGCCGACTTGATAAGTCACTTGCTCGAAGTCCGCCACGATCGGATCAGGACGGCAGTGCAGGTGGTCTGAGCCCTGGCCAAGAACGCCGCCGCGAGCGAGCAGAGCGGGGCCTGGGCTGAAGCACTGAACGGATGACGCTGTTTTCGAAGCAGCGAGCGCCGCTGGACCGCCGGGAGAGGTCAATACTGGGTGGCCCGCGGTCAATGCCTTTGGCCGCTCCTACCAAGACGTGCAATTCAGCAGTCTTCCCTACGTTGACACGGCCCTGATCGGCCCTATCGTGTCGCGTTCTTTGGTTTTCCTGGTTCACGGCCCTGACCATGCGGCGCACGAGCCGCGTCATTGACCCCTTCGTTTGATTTCTTGGAGGACTCCTTACGATGCCGTCTTTGCTCGTTTGGAGCGCAGT
>JBIQKA010000253.1:0-4509 GCA_044507075.1 Myxococcales bacterium | reverse complement strand
TGGCCTGCGCCAGCATCGCCGTGCCCTGGTTCCAGATCTGCACGCTGCGCGTCCAGGTGTCGCCGCCGCGCGTGGCGCTCAGGCGCGGCGCGGTGTCGATCCAGGCGCTGCGGGTCCAGGTGTGCTCGACGCGCAGGGCCAGCTCGAGCACGGGCTCGGCGTTCCACTCGGCGGGGATGCGAAAGCGCTGTCCGCCGACGGCCCGGTAGGCGCGCTCGTTCTCCACGTCGAGCAGCGCCGCCTCGTGACCGTGCACGTAGAGCTGCGAAGCCCCGAGGAACAGGGGGAACGCGAGCACCAGCGCCTTGCCGCGCATGGACTCGGGCAGCTCGACGCGCGTGCGCAGCCAGTACTGGGAGTCGTGCCGCGGCAGCTCACTGGAGAGGTTGGCGGGCAGCTCGACCGTCACGGGGGCGAGCCCCGACGGCGGAGCAAAGGTCCACCGCGAGACGGTGATCACCTCCTCGTGTGTCCCGCAACCTACGCAAAACAGCCACAGGCCCACAAGCAGCGCCGGTAGCCAGCCCAGTCTCATGTATTCGAGATTTTCCAGCGGATACGGCCATCTCCGCAAGCGGCAATGCGCCGCACAATGGCCATTGTGGGCCTTGGCCGGGGGTGAGGGGCGCCCCGGGCCCACAAGTCGCCGTCAGACCACCTTCGCACCCGGGCTCGACGGTCAATCGGGGAACACCTGGGGACAACGCATTGACCGTTCGGGCCGCGCGGTAGACGTGAAGTGCATGGGGGTTTTAGAAGACCACGTGCTCCGAAGTGAGGCTGCCGTGTACATCTTCGAACAAACCCTCTCCGTGCGCCTGGTTTGGCCGCTGATCCGCCTGGCCGGGAACGACCCTTGGCTGACGGATCAGCTGAGACAGATCGGCATCGGTCTGCGCGAGCTCGGTGATCCGGAGATGCGCGCGCCCCATCGCGTGTTGATGCGCCTCTTGGAGCAGGCCACTGCTCGCTACGGCGACCCGAGCGTGGGCCTGCGGGCGGGGCGCGGCTACCAGGTCGGCGACCTCGAGGCGCTCGAACAGGTCGCCAACACGGCCCCCTCCCTGCGCGACGCCATCGCGTGCCTCGTGCGCTACCAGCGCCTCATGCACGGCTCGCTCACCCTCTCGCTCGAGGAGCAGCAGGAGATCGCCATGTGGCGCGTGCGCGTGCACGAGAGGCCGCAGATCGCGGCGGCCAACGACTACGCGCTCTCGCTCGCCGCCACCTTCGCGCGCGCCCACACCGGCGTTCCCGAGCCGATGCTCGAGGTCCACGTGGAGCACGAGCACACCGCGTACAGCGGGGAGTACGCGCGCACGTTCGGCGGGCGGGTTCGCTTCGGCATGCCCCACAACGCGCTGGTGTTCCGCCGCAGCTTCCTCTCGGCCCCGATGCGCCACGCCAACAGCGCCCTGCACGCCGCCTGTGAGCTCGCCGCGCGCGACCAGCTGGTGCGCGTCACGCAGCGCTCGGGCGTGAGCGGCAAGGTGCGCGAGCTCGTGACCAGCCAGCTGCGCTCGGGTGACACCCGCATGTCGACCGTGGCCGAGGCTTTGGCCATGAGCGTGGCCACGCTACGCCGCAGGCTTGACGAGGAAGGCACCAGCCACACCAACATCCTCGACGAGGTCCGTCACGAGCTCGCCCAGACCTACCTGCGCGATCGGCGGCTCGCGATCAGCGAGATCGCCTTCATGCTCGGGTTCGCGCACGTGGCCGCGTTCTACAAGGCCTTCCGGCGCTGGACCTCGGGCGACACGCCCGCCAACTACCGCGACCACGCGCTCGCGAGCTTCGCGTTCAGCCCAGGCGATCTCGGTAGCTCTCATAGCCAAAACGCCTGACCAGCTCGTAGCGCCCGTCCGGCTGCCTGAGCACGAGGCTCGGCAAGCGCACGCCATTGAAGGTCGTGGTCTTGACCATCGTGTAGTGGCTCATGTCGAGCAGCACGATGCGATCGCCCACGGCGAGCGGACGATCGAACGAGTAGTCGCCGATCACGTCGCCCGCGAGGCAAGTGAGCCCGCCCAGACGATAGGTGTGCGCCTTTTCGCCGGGCAGCCCCGCGCCCACGATGTCGGGCCGGTAGGGCATCTCGAGCGTGTCGGGCATGTGCGCGGTGGCGCTGGTGTCGAGGATGGCGATCGGCAGGCCGTTGTGCACGATGTCGAGCACGGTGGACACGAGCACGCCGGTGCGGATGGCGATGGCCTCGCCGGGCTCGAGGTACACCTCGACGCCGTAGCGGGCCTTGAACGAGCTCACCAGGCGCACGAGCAGCTCGAGGTCGTAGCCGGGGCGCGTGATGTGGTGGCCCCCGCCGAAATTCACCCACTTGAGGCCCGGGATGTACTTGCCGAACTTCTGCTCGAAGGCGGTGAGCACCCGCTCGAGGGAGTCCGCGCCGAGCTCACACAGGGCGTGAAAGTGCAGGCCTTCGAGGCCCTCGAGCGCGTTCGGCCGAAACTCCGCGAGCGTGACCCCGAGCCGGGAGTTGGGCGCGCACGGGTCGTAGAGCTCCACCGCCACCTCGCGCTGCTCGGGGTTCACGCGCAGCCCGCACGAGGCGCCCGCGGCGCGCGCGATGGGCCCGAGCGTCTGCCACTGGGAGAAGGAGTTGAACACGATGTGATCGCTGAAGCGCAGGACCTCGCGCAGATCCGCCTCGCTGAAGGCCGGCGCGTAGCAGTGCACCTCGCCGCCGAGCTCCTCCCGCGCGAGCTGCGCCTCATGAGGCGAGCTCGCGGTGGCACCCGCGAGGTACTTGGCGACCAGCGGGAAGGTGGGGAAGGTGGCGAAGCCCTTGAGCGCCAGGAGGATCTTGCAGCCGGCGTCCTCCTGCACCTTGGCCAGGATCTTGAGGTTGTCCTCGAGCGCCGCCATGTCGATGACCCAACACGGCGAGTCGGGCACCTGGGTCGGATCGATGGCGAGCATTCCCTTGTCCATTGCCAGTCCCTCACAGCTCCTTCACGTGCCAGGGCAGCCCGCTCTCGGCGAGCATCGCGAGGAACGGATCCGGATCCATCTGCTCCATGTGCACCACCCCGGCGCGCTTCCATTGGCCGGTGAGCATCATGGCGCCGCCCACCATCGCAGGCACGCCCGTGGTGTAGCTGACCGCCTGGGCGCGCACTTCCTTGTACGTCTCGGCGTGGTCGCAGATGTTGTAGATGATGACCTTCTTCGGCTTTCCGTCCTTGATGCCCTCGATGATGCAGCCGATGCTGGTCTTGCCGGTGTAGTTCTCGGCCAGGCTCGCCGGGTCCGGCAAGAGGCTCTTCAAGAACTCCATCGGGATCACCTCGGTGTCGCGGTACTTCACCGGGTCGATGCGCAGCATGCCCACGTTGTTGAGCACGCGCAGGTGCGTGAGGTACTCGTCGCCGAAGGTCATCCAGAAGCGGATCTTCTTGAGGCCCTTGATGTTGAGCGCGAGCGACTCGAGCTCCTCGTGATAGATGAGGTAGGCCTTGCGCGGACCCACGCCCGGGAAGTCGATGACCTCGGAGAACTCCATGGGCTTGGTCTCCACCCACTTGCCGTTCTCCCAGTAGCGCCCGTTGGCCGTGACCTCGCGCAGGTTGATCTCGGGGTTGAAGTTGGTCGCGAAGGCCTTGCCGTGGCTGCCTGCGTTACAGTCGACGATGTCGATGGTGTGGATCTCGTCGAACAGGTGCTTCTGCGCGTAGGCGCAGAACACGTTGGTGACGCCGGGATCGAAGCCCGAGCCGAGCAGGGCCATCAGGCCCGCCTTCTGGTAGCGCTCCTGGTAGGCCCACTGCCACTTGTACTCGAACTTGGCCACGTCGCGCGGCTCGTAGTTCGCAGTGTCGAGGTAGGGCACGGAGGCCTCGAGGCAGGCGTCCATCAGCGGCAGATCCTGGTAAGGGAGCGCCACGTTGATCAACAGGTCCGGCTTGACCTTCTTGAGCAGCGCCACGGTCTCGGCGACGTTGTCCGCGTCGACCTGCGCGACCTTGATCTCGCGGCCCTGGAGCTCCTTCACTTGATCCCGGATCTTCTCGCAGCGCGCCAAGGTGCGGCTGGCCAGCACGACCTCGCTGAACACCTCGCTCCGCTGGGCGCACTTGTGCGCCACGACTCCGCCCACTCCGCCCGCACCCACGATGAGTACCCGACCCATGGCAACCCTCACTCCTGCCCGCAGGCGGCCCCCGCCTGCTTCGATCAAGGCGGGTGAATAGCCCCTGGGGGGCCGCAAGACAATATGGGCATCAAGGATTCGAGATCCTTGGAAATTTCCCGGAAATTCGGGGCGCCCGAAGGCGGGGACGAGCGGGGCTCGGGCGCACGGGGAGGGAGAATTGGTGCGCGCACGGGCACGACTACGAGGACGAGGACGAGGACGAGGACGAGGAACGGGGAACGGGGAACGAGGGCGAGGGACGGGGGCGAGAGGGACCAGGTCGCGGCGGTGTCAGGAGCGTTCGTGCACGTCCTCATCCTCGTGAGGCGTCGTCGTGCGCGTGCGCGAAGCAACCA
>JBIQKA010000002.1:116967-123364 GCA_044507075.1 Myxococcales bacterium | reverse complement strand
AGCTCGCGCCGATCATCCACCGCGACGTGACGCCGCACAACATCATGATCAGCGTCTCCGGCGTGGCGAAGCTGACCGACTTCGGTCTCGCCCGCGCGGTGGACCGGGCGCGCATGACGAGCCCCGATGTGGTCAAGGGCAAGCTCAGCTACCTCGCGCCGGAGCTCGCGTGTGGCAAGCCGGCGAGCGTGCGCAGCGATCTGTACGCGGTCGGCATCGTGCTCTGGGAGGCGCTCACCGGGGAGCGCCTGTACTGGGCCGATACCGACGCAGAGCGTATCCGCAAGGTCCGCGAAGCGGAGGTGCCCTCGCTGCGCAAGAAGCGGCCGGACCTCCCGGCGGATCTGTACGCCGTGGTCGACCGCGCGCTCGCGCCCGAGCCCGAGGGACGCTTCGAGAGCGCCGAGGAGATGGGACACGCGCTCCTGCGCGTGCTGGGGACATCGCCCGTGAGCCCGCGCGAACTCGGGCAAACCGTGATCGACGCGCGGGTCGCGCACGGCCTTCCGCCGCGCAGCCTGCGGCCTCCGCCCGCGCCCGGGCCGACGAACGACGTGATCACCATGCGCACCATCGTGGTGGTCGAAGCGGGCGGTTCCGCCCGCGAGCGAAACGTCGAAGCGGGCGGTTCCGCCCGCGAGCGAAACCAAAACGAAGCGGGCGGTTCCGCCCGCGAGCGAAACCAAAACAAGGCGGACGAATAGCGTCCCTACCGGGGCGGCTCGCCTGAGGGGGCGCTCGCCTCCTCCTCGGTCGAGAAAGCCTCGAGGAGCTTGCGCGCGGCGCTGGTCGCGGTGAGCTTGCCGTCGTGCACGAGCTGCTCGAGCAGCGGGCCCTCCGCCTTGACGCGCGGGTGCCGACGCAGGCGGTCGAGCAACTCGCCCTCCACCATCTGCCACATCCAGTGCAAGAGCTGCTTCTTGCGGACCGCGTCGAGCTCGCCGGAGGCAGCCTGCTCCGCGCGATGGCGCTCGACGTGCTCCCAGAGCGTATCGAGGCCTTGATTGCTCAGCCCCGAGCACTTGACCACCGGGACCTTCCAGCCGTCGCGGCGACCGTGCATGAGCGCGAGCGCGCCCGCGTACTCGCGGCGCGCGCGCTCGGCGGCCTTCTCGTTGCCGCCATCGGCCTTGTTGACGGCGATCATGTCGGCGAGCTCGAGGATGCCGCGCTTGATGCCCTGGAGTTCATCGCCTGCACCCGCCAGCATGAGCACCAGGTAGAAGTCCACCATGTCGGCCACCATGGTCTCGCTCTGACCCACACCGACCGTCTCCACGAGCACCACGTCGAAGCCCGCTGCTTCGCACAGCAGCATGGTCTCGCGCGTCTTGCGCGCCACGCCGCCGAGCGAGCCGCTGCTGGGCGAGGGGCGGATGAAGGCGTTGGGATCCTGCGCGAGGTTCACCATGCGCGTCTTGTCGCCGAGGATGCTGCCCTTGGTGCGCTCACTGGTGGGGTCCACGGCCAGCACCGCGACCTTGTGTCCTTGCTTGGTCAGGTTGGTCCCGAGCGCCTCGATGAACGTGCTCTTGCCCACGCCGGGCACGCCGCTGATGCCCACGCGGTGCGACTTGCCCGTGTGCGGCAAGAGCTGCGTGAGCACCTCTTGGGCAAGCTCCTGATGGGCCGCGGCGTTGCTCTCCACGAGCGAGATCGCGCGGCCGAGGATCGCCCGATCGCCCGCGAGCACCCCCTGCACGTAGTCGTCGCGGGAGAGCGCACGCCGCCGGGGGACGGTGCGCAAGGGCTCAGTCGGCGGCATAGCCGAGGCGACGATTGAGCTCTGCCAAGAGATCCTTGGCGGCCCTTCCAATCACGGTGCCGGGGCCGAACACGGCGCTCGCGCCCTCCTTGTAGAGCTGGTCGTAGTCCTGCGGCGGGATCACGCCGCCCACCACGATCATGATGTCTTCGCGACCGAGCTTCTTGAGCTCCGCCTTGAGCGCGGGCACCAGCGTGAGGTGGCCGGCGGCGAGCGAGCTCGCGCCGATGATGTGGACGTCGTTCTCCACGGCCTGACGCGCGGTCTCTTCGGGCGTTTGAAACAGCGGGCCCACGTCGACGTCGAAGCCGAGATCGGCGAACGCAGTGGCGATCACCTTGGCGCCGCGGTCGTGGCCGTCCTGGCCCATCTTGGCGACCAGGATACGCGGCCTGCGGCCCTCCTTTTGCTCGAACGCATCGGAGAGCGCCTGCACTTCCTGGATGTCCTTCGACTCGTCTCCCACGGTGTCCTTGTACACGCCCTTGATGGAGCGGATTTGGGCCACGTGCCGGCCCCAGACCTTCTCCAGAGCGTAGCTGATCTCGCCGACGCTCGCGCGCTTGCGCGCCGCGTCCACGGCGAGATCGAGCAGGTTCGCCTGGATCTCGCCCGACGCGGCCTTGGTGAGGGCGTCGAGCGCGGCCTGGGTGTCGTGATCGTTGCGGTTCTTGCGCAGCTCCTCGAGGCGCCGGACCTGGGCCTCGCGCACGGCCTTGTTGTCCACCTTGAGCACGTCGATGGCCTTTTCCTTGGCCACCTTGAAGCGGTTCACGCCCACGATCACCTGCTGGCCCGAGTCGATGCGGGCCTGGGTGCGCGCCGCGCACTCCTCGATGCGCATCTTGGGCAAGCCCGTGGCGATGGCCTTGGCCATGCCCCCGAGCTCCTCGACCTCGCGGATGTGCTGCCATGCGCGCTGGGCGAGATCGTAGGTGAGGCGCTCGACGTAGTAGCTGCCGCCCCAGGGATCGACGACGCGCGTGGTGCCGCTCTCCTGCTGGAGGTAGAGCTGCGTGTTGCGCGCGATGCGCGCGCTGAAGTCGGTGGGCAGCGCGAGCGCCTCGTCGAGCGCGTTGGTGTGCAGGCTCTGGGTGTGGCCCTGGGTGGCCGCCATCGCTTCGATGCAGGTGCGCGCGACGTTGTTGAAGGGATCCTGCGCGGTGAGGCTCCAGCCCGAGGTCTGGCAGTGCGTGCGCAGGGAGAGCGAGCGCGCGTCCTTCGGACCGAACTGCTTTACGAGCTTCGACCAGAGCAGGCGGCCGGCGCGCATCTTGGCCACTTCCATGAAGAAGTTCATGCCGATGGCCCAGAAGAACGAGAGGCGCGGGGCGAACTTGTCGACCGTGAGGCCGCTGTTCAGGCCGGTGCGGATGTACTCCACGCCGTCGGCGAGCGTGTAGGCGAGCTCGATGTCGGCCGTGGCTCCCGCCTCCTGCATGTGGTAGCCGCTGATCGAGATGCTGTTGAACTTCGGCATGTTCTTCGCCGTGTACGCGAAGATGTCGCCGATGATGCGCATCGAGGGATCCGGCGGGTAGATGTACGTGTTGCGGACCATGAACTCCTTGAGGATGTCGTTCTGGATGGTCCCGCTGAGCTTCTCGGGCTTCACGCCCTGTTCTTCCGCCGCCAGGATGTAGAGCGCCATCACCGGGAGCACGGCGCCGTTCATGGTCATCGAGACGCTCATCTGGTCGAGCGGGATGCCGTCGAACAGGATGCGCATGTCCATGATGGAGTCGATCGCCACGCCTGCCATGCCGACGTCGCCGATCACGCGCGGGTGATCGCTGTCGTAGCCGCGGTGCGTGGCGAGATCGAACGCGATGGAGAGGCCCATCTGTCCGGCCGCCAGGTTGCGGCGATAGAACGCGTTGGAGGCCTCGGCCGTGGAGAAGCCCGCGTACTGGCGGATGGTCCAGGGCTTGAGCGCGTACATCGTGGCGTACGGTCCACGCATGTAGGGCGCGATGCCGGGCATCGTGTCGAGGTGATCGAGCGGGGCGAGATCGTCGGCCGTGTAGAGCGGCTTGACCGGCACTTGTTCGGGCGTCTGCCAGGTGAGCGACTCGGCGGCCCGACCGGTCTCCTGCTCCACCTGGGCGCGCCAGGCCGAGAGACTCGCGGGGGAGGAAGGAGCCGCGTCGAAGGGGACCTCGGAGAAGTTGGGAATCTTGGACATCACTTGGCTCCCACGCGCTCGAGCAACGAACGCAGCGACTGCGCGACGTTGGCGCCCACGAAGATGAAGTCCGTGATGCCGGCCGCGCGGTAGTTGGCTTCTTGCTCACCGGGGCTCCCGGCGAGCGCGATCAACTTGGCCCCCTTCGCGCGCAACGCTTCGGCCGTCTGGACGGCCAGCTCCGCGTACACACTGTCGCTCGAGCACAGGACCGCGACCTGCGCTCCGCTCTGCGCGAAGGCCTGGGCCGCGCTCGCCGCGTCGGAGAACCCGTCGTTGCCGATGGTCGAAAAGCCACCCGCCTCGAGGTAGTTCTGCGCGAACCCGGCGCGCGCCTTGTGCTCGGGGATGGGACCCAGGTTGACCAGGAAGGCGGCGGGTCGCTTCCCGTGTTGTTCGGCGAAGCCATCTGCGGCGTCGCGCAAGGCCTCGAAGGGCTGGGCGAGACGCTCCATGGTCACGGCGGTGACCGTGGCGCGCGGGCCGCTCACGAGGGCGCTCCGCAGCTTGCTGAAGCTGTGACCCTGGCCGGCGGCTTCGACCAGCTGGGCAATGCGCTGCCCCGGCGTGAGCGAGGGCGCGGCGCCCGTGGCCTTGTCGGCCGCCTGCGCGCGCGTGAGCGCCTGCGCTTTATTGGGCTTGGGGCGTTCGACGGCCTCTTCCTTCACGTGCGGGAACTCGTTGACGCCGGTGATGGCGAGCTTGCGCGTCTCCACCGCTTTGCGCTCCGCTTCGAGCACCTGCGCCAGCTCCTTCTGGAGGGCGCCCTGCTTCAGGACCTCCACCAGGCCACCGGCCTTCTCGAACGAGGTGAACTTCTCCCACGCGCGGCGCGCGAGCGCGTCGGTGATCTCCTCGACGTACCAGCTGCCGCCCGCGGGGTCGACCACGCGGTGCAGGTTGGACTCGTGGCGCAGGAGCTCCTGCGTGTTGCGCGCCATGCGCGCGCCGAAGTCGTCGCTCTCGCCGAGCAAGGCGTCGAAGGGCAGGGTGGTGATGGCGTCGGCCCCGCCGATCGCGGCCGCAAAGCTCTCGCCCGTCCCGCGCAGCAGGTTGACCCAGGGATCGCGCTGGGTCTTGGTGCGCCGCGAAGTGCTCGCGTGCGCGAGCATGACCTGGCTCGTGGGGCTTCCGCCGCAGGCGGCCACCAGCTTGGACCAGGTCAAACGCGCGGCGCGCAGCTTCGCGATCTCGACGAACACGTCGCGCCCGATGCTGAAGTCGAAGCAGATCTGGGTGGCGGCGTCATCGATGGAGAGACCCGCGTCCGTGAGCACGCGCAAGTAGGTCACCCCGGCCGCGAGGGCCACGGCGATCTCGGTGCCCGCGTCGGCGCCCGCGTCGTGATACGGCGTGGTGTCCACCGTGATCGTGCGCATGCGCGGGGCGTGCTCCCGCGCGTAGCGCGCAAGCTCGACCACCTCGGCGAACGCGGCCTCGAGCGAGCCGGGCAGGCTCCCGTGGCTGGCGAGAAGCGCGAGTGGATCGGCGCCGAAGGTCCCGGTGAGCGCATCGGGCGTAAGTCCGCGCTTTTGCGCAAGCGCGAGCAGCGCCGCGGCGACGACCGAGGTGGTCACGCCGGCCTTGAGGTGCACGGGCACCCAGTCGAGGCGCGTCTCGCCGAGGGCGCGCTCGAGCTCGGCCAGGTTGTGCGCGGCGAGACCGTCTGCGCCGTGCTCTTCGCTCGCGTGACGCGTGGCGCGATCGAAGCGCAAGGTGAGCCCGGTGACCCCGCCTTGGAGGGCGTCGAGGGCTGCTGCGGCGGCCGACGCGGGCTCGGCGTGGTTCACCTCGTGGCGAACCTCCCAGCCCATCTCGACTGCACCGAGCGCGTGGCCGCCACGACGGAACGGGGCGAACCCCGGTAAGCTCGGCTCGGGTTCCCGGTCCTTGCGGGTGTAGAGCGGGCGAATATCCACCCCGGCGACGCGCTTCACGAGCTTCTTCTCGAAGGGTGCGCCCGCCAGGTCCCGCTCCACGAGCTTCAACCACTCCTCGTAGCTACTGGCCCCGAACTCATTCAGTTTTTCCTGCTCGTTCATCTCGCCCTCAACGACGGGGAGGGCTTAACCCCGGAGACCTTCCGCGTCGACCCCTAGTTTTTGGCCCGCAGGCTGGCTCCGGGGGGCCCCGGCGCAGCTTTGCCGCGCCGGGCGGTGGGGGGAGGGGCTGAAACGCAGGAACGTCCCGGCACGAGCACGGAAACGTTGACGTTGACGTTGACCTGGTCGTTGACGTGGACTTTGACGGCGACGTGAACCTGGGCGGTTCTACGTAGACGCGGCCAAGTTCACGTCGCCGTCGCCGTCAAAGTTCACGTCGCCGTCGCCGTCAAAGTCCACGTCGCCGTCGCCGTAGGAGCACGGTGGGGAGGGGCGGGCTGGGTCCCGCCGCGGCTTTGCCGCGTTGGTCGTGGAGGTCGCGTGCCCAAGTCCGCCCGAAAGCTG
>JBIQKA010000002.1:0-116867 GCA_044507075.1 Myxococcales bacterium | reverse complement strand
CTGGCAGCGAGGCTCCACGTGAGCGCAGCGAACCCCGCGGAGGGGTGGGTCCCGCGGCGGCTTTGCCGCGTTGGTCGTGGAGGTCGCGTGCCCAAGTCCGCCCGAAAGCTGGCAGCGAGGCTCCACGTGAGCGCAGCGAACCCCGCGGAGGGGTGGGTCCCGCCGCGGCTTTGCCGCGGCGGGCGGGGAGGGCGCGTGCCCTCCCCGCTCTATCTAAGGCCGGTTCCGTCCGTACTGATCGTGGCTCGAGACCCAGTCTCCGTGGATGATGGCCGCGGTCAGGGAGATGTCGCCCGCGAGCACCACGCCCGCGCAGATCTCGGCCAGCTTGTCGGCGTTGCCCTGCCCGTAGCAGCCGAGCATCTCGAGACACTCGCGTTGGGTCGCAAGGCCCGTGCCCCCACCATAGGTCCCCACGATCAGGGCCGGCAAGGTGGTCGACCAGTAGTAGTCCCCGTTGTCGAGCAGCTGCGTGTACACGATGCCCGCATGGGACTCGGAGACGTTGGCCACATCCTGACCGGTCGCGATGAACAGGGCAGCCAGCCCGTTGGCCGCGTGGGCCCCGTTGTAGGCCGAGCCCGCCATGAATGAGCCGGTGTTGTGGATCTGGCGCGCGTAGAAGAGATCCCGCGTGTCGGCGCCCGTGATGGCCTTGACCACGTCGCGCTTGAGCACTGCTTCCGCCACCACGCGGCGCCCGCGCGTGGCGAGCACGTTGATGCGTGAGTGCTTCTTGTCGGTGTCGATGCTGCCCGAGAGGATGTACTTGCTGGGCTTGGGGTAGTTGGCCTTGATCCACTCGCAGGCCGCGTAGGTCGCCTTGCCGGTCATGTTCTGCCCAGCCGCGTCGCCCGTCGTGTAGTTGAAGCGCAAATAGCGCAGACACCCCACCGCGTATTGGCCCACGTATTGAAGCTTGCCGATGCGCGTGGTGGCCTCTGCCACTTCGCGGACCTTGGCCATGTTCTCGTCGAGCCAGGCGCCGAAGTCGCGGGCCTCGCGCGCATTGTCGAACAGAAAGACCGGGGCGCGCTGCATGTACTGCTCGACCACCGTGCAGGTTACGCCGCCGCACTCCGAGAGCACGCGCATGCCCCGGCTGTAGCTCGCGACGAGCGTCCCCTCGGTGGTGGCCAACGGGATCAGGAAGTCACCCTGGGCGTGCTCCCCTCGGACGCGGAGCGGTCCCGCGATCCCGATCGGGACCTGGGCGACGCCGGTGAAGTTCTCGATGTTGCCTGGCAGGCTGCCCGGATCGAGGGAGAAGCTGCCCACGTGGGTCAGCTCGGCCTCGGTCTCGCTGCGCACGAACTCGCGGCGGGTTGCGGCCTGTTCCTTGGTGTAGTCCTGGGTCTTGTCGCGCGGAATGCGCTTACGCTTGCTGACGTCGCTGCTCATTGGCCTCCCCGATGCGGCGACAGGGTAACCCAGCCGTCCCGAGGCGCGAACGCGCGCGGTCGCGGGTCAAACAAGTGAGCGCGCAGGATAGCGGCGCGTGCGGAGCCAAGACCCCGACAACCGCTCACCAGCCCGTCTGCTCCATCAGGCCCTCGGCGTCGAGCACGCTCAGGTAGTCGGCCTGCGCGAGCCGCACCGCCGAGGCGAGCGACGCGATGCCCACGTACGCCTCACGCGTGCCATCGCCGAACAAGCCGATCAAGCGCGCCCGGACTCCCTGGCGATCGAGCAGCACGTTGAGTGCACGGACCAGGCCCGCGACGCTCACGGTGCGAACGTCGGGTTCTTCTTCGATCTCGTCCTGCAGGGCGCACACATGGTCGCCGCAGCGCACGACCAGGGCGCCCTCGGGCCCCCCGACGCGCTCCAGACGTGACGCCGCGATCTCGGGCAACACACCGAGTAAGCGCGCGAGCACCTGGCTCAAGTTCAAGGTTTGCTTCGCGGAGTAGATGAACCAGCGGTCGGTGACCATGCGCCGCCGACTCACGAGCGCATCCCCACCCGCGGCGTAGTAGGAGAACAAGAGATCCATGTGCCGTGCCCGGCGCTCGCTGCTCAGGACGTTACGCGCGATGCGGGTGATCTCGGCCCCGTGCAGCTCGGACGCGACGCCCGCCTCGCGCAGCGCAGCGACGTAGCCCAAGTCGTCGGGCGTGAGCTGGGCCGGTTCGGCGGCAGCCGGGGGCTCGGACTTGGCCGGGGAAGCGAACGCTGAAACGGGACGGCCTGGGGCGCTCGGACGGCGACGGATCCGCGAGTCTGGGGCGGTGCCCAGCGGTGGATCGAGCTCTTCGAGGTGCGGGAACGGCGTCTCTGACATTGCCAAGTCCCTTTTTGATAACACGACCGCTCCGTACGACTCTACATCCGGATGCTTCCTGTGTACGACAGCTCCCGAAAGATGCTTCCATCATCGCTGGCCAAATGCGCAGTGTCAACTTGCTGTCACCCTAAAGCCGGGCTCCCGACTCAAGCCATCCGGGGCGTGCTCGGGAGGCCGGACGCCCCGCTAGCCACCCAGTTAATGAACACTTCGGCGGCCGCGACGGCGGCATCCCGCTGAAACTGGCGCCAATCGACTCGGCCCGTGGAGCCGACCATGTTCGTCACGCCGAGCACGGCTGCGAACGGGATGTCGGCGGCCTTGCAAGCTACCGCCACCGGAAAAATCTCCAAGTTCTCGGCGTCGAAGCCGCTCGCGGGGTGGACCGCGCGCGCGACCACGTCGTCCACGGTGATCGCGAGCGTGGTGGCGACCCTGGAGGCATGGGCGCGCGGCCCGGCGGCGGAGAGCAGGCCGGCGCTGAGCGGCGCGTGCGTGTCGATGGCGGTCTGCATCGGATCTGGAAACTCGGCTTTGCCAGCCAGCACGGCCGGATCGAGCAGGTGGCAGCTACGCGGCACCACCATGTCCAGGGGGCGATAGTCCCCCGGACTGGGATAGATGCCGCAGCTACCGAGCAGGATGACCGCGCGTGGGTTGAGCTGCATCAGGCGATTGGCCGTGCCCGCCCCCGCGACCGCCATGCCGACCCCCACCGTCTTGGCGATCACGCTGAGCCCGCGCAGTGGTCCACTCAGCTGATCTCCGAGGTGCGCGCGCAGCCCCACGAACTCGGGGGCATGGGCGGCCAGCACCAAGATGTCAGGGGGGGATTGCGGCATGCTCTGTGATGAACGCATACGTCCGAACCTCTAGCACTCGTGAAGCTGCACACCTGCGCGACCGTGAGCGCGTCGCGGCATTCTACTCGCGCGGCTTGGCCCGGAAAGGCCTCACGCGGTAGCCTCCACTTCGTGACGGCTGAGGCAGCGGCGCGACAGCTCAAGGCGGAGTGCACGGTCTATCGCTGGGATCTCGACAAGACCTATCTGAACACGGACTTCGATTCGCTGAAGGGCCTGGCCCGAGCCGCGTTCGAGAAGGCCGCCGACAAGCGCACGTTCCCGGGCGCGCAGGTGTTGCTGCGAGAGCTGTGCGCGACCGGGCCCAAGGGCGTGTTCATCCTCTCCGGCAGCCCGCAGCAGATGCGCAAGGTGATCGTCGAGAAGTTGGCGCTCGACGGAATCACGTACGATGGGCTGGTGCTGAAGCCGTCGCTCAGCATGTTGCTCCGGGGACGCTTCCGCTTCTTGCGCGACCAGGTGAGCTACAAGCTGCACGCGCTCCTGAGCTCTCGGCTCGCGGTGGGCGATCCCTGCGATGAAGTGATGTTCGGTGACGACGCCGAGGCGGACGCCTTCGTGTACTCGCTGTACGCCGACCTCTGCTCGGGGGTCGTGACGCTCGACGTGCTCGCGGAGATCCTCTCCGCGGCCCGCGCCTACGATGACCACGCAGCCGAGCTCCTGGAGCTCGCCCGCCAGATACCCCGACACGACATCGCCCACCGCATCTTCATCCATCTCGAGCGCGTCGAGCCGAGCACCGTGTTCTCCGACTTCGGCCGCCGCGTGTGCGCGTTCCACAACTACTTCCAGCCGGCCGTGGTGCTGCTCGAAGACGGCCTGGTCGATTCGGATGTCGTGATGCGCGTGGGCCTCGAGCTAGTGCGCTCGCACGCCTTCAGCCCAGAGGCCCTGGCGGCCAGTTACGCGGATCTCGCGCGTCGAAAGATGGTGGGGGTGCGCGCGCACGGGGCGCTGCTCTCCGCGGTGCGGGCCTTCAAGCCAGTCTCCGTGGAGGGCGCCGAGGCGATGGCGGCGCTCGAGCAGGCGCTGTGCGCACATGTCCCCGAGGGAGACGCCGAGCCGCCCATCGTGGACCGGCCGCTCGACTACATGGCGCTCCTGCCCAGCGACAAGGCGCGGGCCACGCGGGCCAAGCTGCGCGCCCGCGCACGACCACGCCGCTGACGGGCCCCTAAATTTTTAGCGCCGACTCGCCTTGCGCAGCGCCCAGTCGAGCCCGCTCGGCAGCGCGCGCTGCATCCGCCAAAGCAGCTTGGTCGGGGTGTCCAAGGTGGCGATCCATTCGTCGCGTTCGAGGGATTCGAGCAGACGTCCCGCCACCAGATCCACGGGTTGAGGTGGCGACAGCCTGTACACGGCGGGGAGCTCGGGTAGATTGTTGACCATCGGCGTGTCGACCGGCGGGGGACAGACCACGCGGATGTCGAGCGGCTCGTCGTAGAGCTCATCGCGCAAGGCCTGCGCGAAGCCGATCACGGCGTACTTGCTGGCGGAGTAGCCGGCCAGGGTTGGAATGCCCCGGAGCCCGGCGATGCTCGAGATGAACACCAACTTGGAGCCGCCGACCCGTTTGCCCGCATCGATCAGCACCGGCACCACCGCGCGGGCGACGTGAACTGTGCCCAGGAAGTTGACCTCCATCATGGCGCGGTAGTCCGTGGCGGACATGGTGAGAGCCGATCCCACGCGCAAGATGCCTGCGCAGTGGATGGCCCGGGTGATCGGGCCCGCCGCGTCCAGCGAGCGTTGTGCAGCCTCGCGCGTGGCCTCCGAGCTCACGATATCCACGGTGTGCGCGTGGCGCACAGCGGGTCCGAGCAGGCTCGCCGCGCGTTCCAGGTTCTCCGCGTCGCGATCCCACAACACGAGCCGCTCGCCACGTCGCGCGAGCTGATTGGCGAGTTCGCGCCCGATGCCGCTGGCCGCACCCGTGATGAGCCAGGTGTGCTTGATCGACTTCATCGGTCGCCGAGCTCGTCGATGGCTTCACGCGCGAGCTCTCCCAGGGTGGTCGAGAACGCGGTCTCGCCCTCGTCGAGCTCGACCACGCGCTTGTCCTTCACCCAAGGCTCGAGCAAGGCGATGGCCTCGGCATCTCCAATTTCGGCCAGGGCCTCGATCGCCGAGGCGACCACCTCGGGATCGTTGTGCTTGAGGCAGCGCGCGATCAGCGGCAGCGCGCTCGGCTCCGCGATTTCGGCGAGGATCCAGGGAATCTCCGACAGCGCGGGCCCGTGCGCGTCGCGCGCGAAGAGGCGCTCCACGGCGCGCGCGATTTCGGCGTAGCGGTCGTAAGCGAAATCACGAAGTGCCTCTCCGGCGGCCACCCGCACCTGGGGATCTTCGTGGTTCAGGATGTTCAGCAGGGTGTCCGCCATGCGTGGCCCCTGCACCTGCGCGCAGAGATCGCTCAAGCGGATCAGCCGCGCGCTTCCCTCCTCGCGGTCGGCCAGTCCAAAGGCGGCGTCCGCGGCCCGTTCGAGCAGCTTCTCCAGGTCTTCACCCGAGGACGAAGCGGCGAGCAGCGAAGCTTCTGCCTCGCGTACCCGCCGATCGGCCTCGAACAGTTGTTCCAAAAGCGCCTTGGCGTTGGGGATCGCACTCATCATCGAGGGCTGATATGCCAAGCCTTGCGCCCGAACGCTATCGAAAAGCCGAAGCCCGCGGCGGGGGCTTCGTTCAGAACCGGCCCAGCGCGCCGACCCCGTAGTGATAGGGACCCATGCGCGGCGCGAAGGCCACAGTGGCGCGGCGGTTCTCACGCGCACGCCGGATGCCGATCAGCGACCAGTTGCGGGTCTTGCGCTCCGGAACGAAGAAGCTGCTGACGATGGCCAGGGCGCCGAGACCCTGTGCGACACCGCTCAAGGAGAGCAGCGTCTTTGCCGCGGTGCTCTGGTGGCCATCGGCCAAGTCCATCCAGGGACCAGCGATGGGAATGTAGAGATCGCTGTCCCGATCCTTGGCCCCCTGATACGCGATGGTCGGGATGTAGGAGCCGATGAACAGCAAGCTGCCGGTGCCGAGCAGCGGCAAGTTCGGCCGCCGTGTGCGCGTCGTCTTCGCGTCGATCATCGGCTCGTTGGGATCCGAGATCGTGAAGGCCGGCGTCTCCGTGGTCTGCATGTAGGGCGTCGAGGGCTCGAAAGAAGGCGTTTGCATCGCGTCCGAGGCTTCGGTGGCGCTGGTGTCCGGCGCTTCCGGGAGCACCGGGCCTGGGCTAGGCGTATTGGTTTGCGGCGTCGACTCCTGCGCGGTGGCGAGCGACAAGCCCGCGCCCAAGACGGTCGCAACAGCCGACAGGCTCACAAGAAAACGAAGAGACTGGCGCATGTGCTTTCTCCAATGCGGGCCTGTTCAGGATGAGGGCCTGCGTCCCGGAGCGTGTGCAATCGCCAAGCCAAGGCGCGCGGTTTGTGCCCGTGCTCGCGGATCTCGAGGATCTTCAGCAGCGCCGGTGTCCATCGCATGCTTCGCCCGCTCACTGCAGCACATGCGCGAAAGCGTGCTGTTTCAGCGTGTTGAGGTGGGGCGCGGTCGCGCGGGGAGAGGATGTTTGCCTCAAAGAAGCGCTCGTTTTCGCGCTTTTTCGTCGCGTAAGCGCTTGGCACGAACTTCGCTCGGGTGAGCTGCGGATTACGAACGCATTTAGTGAGGAGGGGGGGCCTTCAAATGAAAACCAAACTTCTGTGTGCGCTTGCGCTGCTCGGTGTCGGTTGCGCGAGCTATCCGGCGCCGGTGCAGCATCTCGCGAGCTCGGTCGCAGCCACGCGGGGCGCTCAGGAGGCTGGCGCAACGCAGGTTCCTGAGGCCGCACTTCAGCTGAAGCTCGCCGAAGAGGGTAATGCCCGGGCCAAGAAGCTCATGGACAATGACAAGAACGAGCGTGCGGACTACCAGACGCTGCGCGCCTACAACGACGCGACGCTCGCCATCGCTCTGACCCGCGAAGAATCGGCGCGTCGTCGCGCCCAGCAGTCCGCCGAGCTGGCACGTCTCGCCGCGGAGCGAGAGCGCGAGAGCGTGGCTCAACAGAACCTTTCCGAGTGAGCGTCAACCACGAAAACAGGAAGCAAGCCGTATGAAACTCAATGCAACATCGTTCGTGGCGCTCGCCGGGCTCACCCTCATCGGTTGTGCCAGCACGCCGCCCAAGGAACTTCAAGACGCCCGCGCCGCCTATAATCGTGCGGCATCGGGGCCGGCGGCGGAGGTCAACCCCGCCCAGCTCCACGTGGCCAAGCAGACCCTGGTGCTCGCGGAGCAGACCTGGGAAGACGAGGGAGATTCGTTCCGCGCCAAGGACCGCGCGTACGTCGCCATGCGCAAGGCGCAGCTGGCGGAGGTGCAGGCGAGAATTCTCCAGGCCGACAAGGAGTCGGCGCAGTGGCGTCATCAGGCCGAGGTCTCCGAGGCCCGCATGATCGCCCGCGCGCGCAACGCGGCCAGCAAGGCCAAGGAGCAGCTCGCGAGTGAGCGTCACCGTCGCGAGGAGGCCGAGCGCACGGCCCAGGAGGCCTACGACAAGCTGGCCAAGTACGGCACGATCTCATCCGATCAGCGCGGCACGGTGATCTCGCTCTCCGGGTCTTTGTTGTTCGCCAGCGGCAAGAGCGCGCTGATGCCTGCCGCCAAGCGTCGCTTGAAGGAAGTGGCGGACGCCATCCTCGAGAACGATCCGCAGGCGCAGCTGATCGTCGAAGGCCACACGGACTCCACCGGATCGGCTGAACTCAACGACAAGCTCTCGCTCAAGCGCGCTCAGGCGGTGCGCAGCTACCTCGTCGCGAAGGGCATCCCACGCCAGCAAGTCGAGGCCCAGGGCTTCGGCTTCTCGCGGCCGATCGCGGACAACAGCACCCCCGAGGGGCGCGCCAACAATCGACGCGTCGAGATCGTCGTGCAGAACCCGAGCGCGCCCATGGGACCTGCGTCTGGCAGCATGAACAACATGCCGAACACCACCACGCCGGGCGAAAACCTCACCTCGCCTCGGCCTGCGAGGCCCGAGCTCCCGAGCACGGACATGCCCAAGAAGATGCCGAACCCCACCAGGTGAGGCCAGCAAGTCCAAAGCGGTCCGAGCGCGGGGGAGTGACCTGAAGTCGCTTCCCCGCTGGCGTTCGTTCGTTACCTGAGCGCAGCCGCCCGGGGGGCGAGGGGGGCGAGGGGGGCGTACGGGGCGGGCTCGCGCGGGAGGTGCGAGCCCGTCTGTCGGGTCTAGCAAGCTGTAAGAACTCTACTTTCGGGTGGTTGAACCGCCGCTCGACCGAGCCTTCCGGCCATCGTGGTTACCCTGTGCGGGGCGGCAGGTTGCGCGTGGGCGCGAGATGGGAGATGGTCCGCCCGATGAAGAACGTCCTCGCCCATTCTTGCCTGATCGGCCTCTTGGCTTCCACGGTCGCCTGCGGCGATGAAGAACGCAATCCGCCGCCATACCAGAGTGGCGTGACGTCGGACGCACCCGTGGCGGAGCTCAGTGACGCGCAGAAGCGCCAGATTTGCGAGCGCTACGGTGCCCACGTGAATGCCTACCTGGACATCAACCAGATCGCGCGCGCGGTGTGCCTTCCGACCTCCCTGCTGCTCGGAGGAAACTCCGCCGAGAGCTGCGAGCAGTTCCTCGCGGAGTGCACCGACAACTTCCTCGTGACGGGCAAGCTCAACGCCACCATCAACGACGAAGCGGCTTGCGTGAGCAGCCTCGACACCTGCGAGACCAGCGTGGTCGATCTCGAAGGATGCGTGAACTTCAACCTCGAGCTCGTGTACGACATCCTCGATCGGCTCTCCTGCCGCCGCTTCAACGACGACGAGGCGAAGGAAGAGGCGCGCAAGAACCAGCAGGCCGCCAGCGTGTGCTCACAGAAGCACACGGCGTGCGGCGCCATCGTGGAGGGGCCCATCCTCTGACGGGCCCCTCGAGCTCAGGGCTTCCAGGCCGTGAACATCTTCTTCACGGCCAGCTTGGAGAGCGCCGCCATGCTCTGGCTGAGCTCGGCGGGTGACTTGGGATAGTTCGCCTTCAAGGCCGCGTACATGCCCTCGTAGGTGTCGCGGTCGAAGGGGAACCACCAAATGTTGCGCCTGGGCGAGACCATGTCCCAGTTCACGAGCTTGGGCTGAGTCATCTCCTCGAGCCCGATCACGGAGTGGGTGCGGCCGAGGCCGGACTCCTTCCACCCGCCCCAGGGCGTCTCGCTCTGGCCGTGCGTGTACAGATGGTCGTTGACCGTGGTGACGCCGGACTCGAGCGAAAGCGCGATGCGACGACCGAGCGCTGTGTCCCTGGTCCAGATGGACGAGGTGAGCGCCATGGTCGAATCGTTGGCGAGCGCGACGGCCTCGTCGATCGAGGAGAACTTCATGACGGGGATCACCGGGCCGAAGGTCTCTTCGCGCATGATCTCCATCGTGTGATCCACATCCACCATCAGCGTGGCCGGATAGAAGTGGCCCTTCTCGCTGGGGTTGACGGGCTTGGACTGCGCGAGGATGCGCGCGCCCGCCGCGACCGCGGCCTTCACCTGACGATCGACCGTCTTGAGTTGCTCTTCCGTGGTCATGGAGCCCATGTCCACGTTGAAGTCGCGGTCGGCGCCGTGGCGCAGGGCACGGGTCTTTTGCGTCATCAGTTCGACGAACTGCGGGTACACGGACTCGTGCACGTAGACGCGCTCCACGCCGCCGCAGCTTTGACCTGCGTTTTGGTAGCCTGCCCAGCACGCGCCGTTGGCGGCGCGCTCCAGGTCGGCGTCTGCGAGCACGATCATCGGATCCTTGCCGCCCAGTTCGAGTGAGACCGGGGTCAGCGTCTTGGCGGCCTCGGCCATCAGCTGCTTGCCGGTCGGGACCGAGCCGGTGAAGAAGATCTTGTTGATGCCGTTCTCGAAGAACGCACGGGACACGCGAGAGCCCGAGCCCACCACGTGCTGGAACAGCCCGCTCGGCAGCTCGCCCGCGGCGATGATGCGCTCGATGGCTTCGCCCACCATGATGGTCGCCGCCGCCACCTTGAGCAGGACGGCGTTGCCGGCCATCAAGCCCATTACCACTTCGCCGAAGGGGATGGAGAGCGGATAGTTCCAGGGGCTGATGATCCCGACGACGCCGAGCGGCACGCGGTGCAGCTCGTTGCGCTTGTTGGCGAACAGCACCGACCCCATGGGCAGCTTCTTGGGGGCGAGCAGTTCGGCTGCGTTGTTCGCGTACCAGTCGGCCGCCAAGGCGGAGGGGATGACCTCGGTGGTCATCGCGTCGATGCGTGACTTGCCGTTGTCTCGGCTCACGATGGAGGCGAGATCCTCCGCGTGGTCGACGATGTAGTCCCGCATTCTGAGCACGTGCGTCCTGCGCTCAGCGAATGACAGCGCGGCCCACCGCTTCTGGGCCGCCCGCGCGCGCGCAAAGATCTCCGGCATGCTCCCGAGGTCCGTGTTGGGGACGCGACCGATCTCCTCCAGCGTGGCGGGATCATAGGAGACCGTCTCGCCCGCCGAGTGCGTCGACGTGCCGTTGAGAGCCACTACTTGAGCTTTCGATTGCTGCATGTCCTTGTTTCCTCGGTCGAAGCGGGCCCGGTTTCGTGCGGGCACTTGGTCGAAGCGGGCGGGCAGCCCGCGAGCAATGTGGGGCGGCGCGCTAGGCGCGCGAGCCGGACAGGAATGAAAAGATGTCGCTCGAAAAAAAGCGCCCTGAACCATACCTCGGATCGCAGCCCTCGGGCATTGACTGCGCGACCCCGGGCGATGGTTCGAGAAACCTTGACGAATTTCGAAGAGCCCTCCGCGCGCTGCGCTACCGGCTCCGAATGGTTCTCGAGACGGCTCCCCATCACACGCTCGGAGCGGTTTCGCGCGCGCTCGCGCAAGTGCGCACAAAACCCTGAAATTGCAGGAGGAATGGGGGCGGTGTCAGGCTCTTCTGCGACCTGGAAGCCAGAAGAGGTGCAAGCATGTCTGCAAGGATCAAACGTCTTGGGCTCATGGGCGTGCTCGCCCTCGCCCCCCTGTCCGTTTACGCGTGCGGCGATGACGACGATGACGACGACACGCCCGGCGACGGAGACGGCGATGGAGACCGCGATAGTGGCGCGGGCGACGGCGACGCTGGGGGGCCGGGAATGGACGCCAGCGCCGCGCTCAGCTGTGGTGAGGGCGACCAGGCCGTGAGTTGCCAGAGCGTGGAGGTCTTGCCCGGCACGGCGCTGCCCGCCTGTTGCACCGAGGAGAACAACGCCTGCGGTCTCGACACGACCTTGGTGAGCAACGTGACGCAGGGCCTGTTCCCGCCGGGCTGCCTGGAGCGCAATCAACCCTACGCCCCGCCCAATCACAAGCGCTCGGAGTTCTGCACGAACTACTGGGAGCAGCTCGACCCGGACGAGGCCACGCCTCCCAGCCCCGCGAACGGCTTCACGGTCACGGTCGCGACGCAGACCGTGAGCTTCGAAGGATGCTGTCGCTTGCAGGACGGCAAGGGGGAGTGCGGCTTCGCGGCCGATACGGTCCTGGGGGCCGAGCTCGGTTTCGGCTGCCTGCCGCTCGACACCTTCAAGAATGCGTTTACCGCCGCGGATGGGGGCCAAGACCAGTTCAACCAGGTGAAGGCGGCTGCCGTATGCGACCCCACGACCGGCGAACAGGTTACGGGAGGCGACGCCGGGGCCGGGGACGCGGGGGCCGGGGACGCCGGGACCGGGGACGCCGGCGCGGGCGATTCCGGGACTGGCGACGCGGCACCCTGAGGCGGCAGCAACACTGCCGAAACCGACGGCCCCGCTGCGCCCGTCAATCTCGTTGGAGGTCGAGCTGAGCTACGGGCGGCAGGGGGGCGATCGGATGCGGTGCTCAGCGCTTGACCACGCGCACGACCTGGCCGTGCTGTAGCGGCTTTCCTGCCTCAGTCTGCTTCCAGTGCTCGAGGATGGCTTCGCTCACGGCCTCGGGAGCCTGCTGCTGGGCGAAGTGGCTGATCCCTTCGAGGTGCACCGCTTCGACGGCGGTCACGAATTTCAAGTAGTTCTCCGGCTGGCCGAAGAACGGCGCCATGTACGGATCGGAGAGGCCCCAGATGATGCGCGTGGGGACCTCGACCCGGCGCAGACGCAGCGGCGGGATGAACACCGCGGCGCGGTAGTAGTTCATCATCGGCGCGCCCGCCCGCGTCCCGTGGGCCGCGTAGTGACGGATCACCTCCGGCGGGAACATGCGCTTGTGCTCTTCGTCGATGTGGAAGGTTTGCTCCAGCAACTGATAGGCGTGGCGCTTGCTGTGCTCGTTCCACCAGAAGGGCACCATGAAGCGCAGGGCGTACGAAGAGCGGGTCTTCTGCACGTGCGTGTTGCGGTACAAGAAGGGCATGGGCGGCGAGTTGATGACGGTGAGGCTCTGAAAGCTCTGCGGGTAGCGGGCCGCGGATTCCCAGGCCACCGTTGCCCCCCAGTCGTGCCCCACCAGGTGTGCTTTGTTCACACCCAACACTTCCATCAGCTCGACCGGATCCGTGGCCACCCGTCCCAGCGTGTAGTTCCAGAACCAGAAGGGCGCTTCGCTCGCCCCCGAGCCGCGCATGTCCAACGCCACCACGCGATAGCCCTCGGAGAGCAGGCGCACCTGGTGTCGCCAGCTCGCCCCGATCTCGGGGTACCCGTGCAGGAAGATGGCGCACGGTGCGTCCTTCGGGCCGCGCTCGTACCAGCGGACCAGGAGCCCGCAGCGCAGGCGGTCTTCGTGCACGGTCGTGCCGGGGGGGAACAACGGCAGGTCATCGGGAATGTTGCGCAGCGGAGCGAGCGCAGTTCCAGGCCCAGGGGGAGCTACGCGGGGGCTTTCGTTGGGATCGGTGGCAGTCATGGGGGTCCAGGCGTCGAAGCGGGGCTGCCATCTTACGCCGAGGCCCCCACCGCCTGGCGCTTTTTCCCGCATGGGCCCCCTCCCCGGGTCGTACTCGTGCCGACTGCTCTCGCGGTTTCCCGGAGATCGTGTACGGGCACGGAACGTCCTCGTCGTCGTGAGGCGTCCTCGTCCTCCTCCTCGTCGTCGTAGTCGTGCGCGAAGTAACCAATCGTCAGGGTGCAGTGCGCCTGCAGCGCGCGACCACGAGGACCCTGAGACCCGCCACGGGTAAGGCGCTGGCGGTGCGTATTGTTCGCATGCTGAGCAGGATGTGCCGGCAATGCGGGGGGCGGAGGGGGGAGAAGGAGAAGGAGGAAGGTAGTTCGCGCAGGACTACGACTACGAGGACGAGGACGGGGGACGAGTACGAGTAGGAGAACGGGGACGGGGGGCGAGGGGGGCTGGCGGTGCGGGAGCCGTTCGTGCACATCCTCGTCGTCGTGAGGCGTTTTCGTCCTCTTGAAGATGGGGCATCGGCTCTCAGGCGCGCAGGACCGCTGGCCCGAGCTCGCGCAGGAGCGACTGAATATGGCCAATTGCGTCGCTGCCGGGGGCGTCCTCGAAGCGGGCGCTGAGCTTGCGGTCGGGCGTGAGCTTGAGGCGCCCCTTCGATTCTGCGACCAGGACCACCAGCCGGGCCACGTCGAGCGGGGCGTCGTCCGCAAGATGCAGGGTCACGCGGGTCTTGCTCGCCTCGCAGCCGAGCACGCGCAGGGACCTGAGCTCGGGCTTGACCCCCATGGCGCGCACGAAGGTGCGGGCCGCGTCGGGCGCGGGCCCGAAGCGGTCTTCCATCTCCTCCGCGATCTCCTCCACGTGCGCTTCACTCTCGGCGCCGGCGAAGCGCTTGTAGAACGAGAGGCGCACCCCGATGTCTTCGATGTACTCGTCGGGCAGGAGCAGCGGGCTGTCCAGGTTGAGCTCGGTGTCGATGTCGTGGGTGACCACGTCGCCGCGTAGCTCGGAGACCGCCTCCTCGAGCATCTGCAGGAACAGGTCGAAGCCCACCGCGCTCACGGTGCCGCTCTGCTCCGCGCCGAGCACGTCGCCCCCGCCGCGCAGCTCCAGGTCCAGCGACGCCACCTTGAAGCCCGAGCCGAGCTCCGTGAACCGCTCGAGGGCGGCGATGCGCTGCCGTGCTTCCTCGCTCATCGCGTTCGGAGGCGGCGCCACCAGGTAGCAGTAGGCGCGCTCGCGTGAGCGACCTACGCGGCCGCGTAGCTGATAGAGTTGCGCGAGCCCATAGGTGTCGGCGCGATCGATGATCATCGTGTTCGCGCGCGGGATATCCAGGCCGCTCTCGATGATGGCCGTGGAGCACAGCACGTCGAAGCGCCCCTCCACGAAGTCTGCCATCACCTTCTCGAGCGTGGCCTCGTTCATTTGCCCGTGCGCCATCACGACCCGCGCCTCGGGCACGAGCTCCTGGATTCGAGCGCCGCGCTCGGCCAGCGATTCGATGCGGTTGTGCACGATGAAGGCCTGCCCGCCGCGCGCGATCTCCCGCTTGACGGCCTCCCGCAAGACGTGCGGATCCCAGCGGGTGACGAACGTGCGCACGGCCCTGCGGTCGAGCGGCGGCGTGGTGATCAGCGAGAGATCGCGCAGGCCGCTGACCGCCATCTGCAGCGTGCGTGGGATGGGGGTGGCGCTGAGCGTGAGCACATCCACCTGGGCGCGCAGCACCTTGATGCGCTCCTTGTGGGTCACGCCGAAGCGCTGCTCCTCGTCGACGATCAACAGGCCGAGCTGCTTGAAGTGCACGTCCTTGGAGAGCACGCGGTGGGTGCCGATCACGATGTCGAGCTTGCCCTCCTTCAAGGCTGCGAGCGTCCGTGCTTGCTCCTCCTTGGATACGAAGCGCGAGAGCTGGCCGATCCGCAAGGGATAGCCGGCCATGCGCTCCTGGAAGGTGTGGGTGTGCTGCTGGGCCAGCACCGTGGTGGGGCAGAGCAGGGCGACTTGGCGTCCTGCCATGGCCACGCGGAACGCCGCGCGCATGGCCACCTCGGTCTTGCCGAAGCCCACGTCGCCGCAGATCACGCGATCCATGGCGCGCGGAGACTCCAGATCCGACAACACATCCTCGATGGCCCGGGTTTGATCCGGCGTCTCGTCGTAGGGGAAGCTCGCCTCGAATTCGGCGTACGTGCGGTCCGGAGGCTGAAGCGGCGGCCTCTGCATGGCGGCCCGCTGCGCGTAGACCTTGAGCAGATCGTCGGCGAGCTTCTTCACCTCGTCGCGTACGCGCGCCTTGGTCTTGGAGAACGTCTGACCGCCCAGCTTGTCGAGCTTGGGCGCCTTGCCCTCCGCGCTCGCGTACTTCTGGATCTGGTTGAGGCGCGTGACCGGCAGGTAGAGCTTGCCGCCGACGTACTCCACGACGAGCACCTCGACGCTCACCGCCTTCATGCCCAGGAGCTCCTCGTGACGCGAGAGCGGCATCTGCTTCTTCTCGAGCCCCTGGTAGCGCCCGATGCCGTGCTCGACGTGCACGATGAAGTCGCCCACCGCGAGCGCGCTCAGATCGTCGAGAAAGGCCTCGGTCTTGGCGCGGCGCGCCTTGCGTTGGCTCGCACGGGTCTGCTTGGCTCCGAAGACCTCGGTCTCCGTGATGCACGCGAGCCCAGCGGCGGCCAACACGAAGCCGCGCGACAGCTCGCCCAGCACCACCTCGACGCGGCCCGCGATGGGCGCGCTCAGGCGCTCGGGCAAGAACGGCTCGGTGCGGGGCTCGACGGGCAAGGTGTAGCCCTTGAGCAGCCCGAGCATGCGGTCGGCCTGGGTGCGCGTGCGGGCCGTGACCATCACGCGCAGCCCGCTCTCGAGCCAACTGCCGATCCGCCTCGCGAGCGGCATCAACGCGTCGAGATTTCCGCCCTCCTTGCGCTGCTGCTTGAGCTGCGCGAGCACCGCCTCGTGACCCTCGCCGCCCAGGGTGATCACGCGCTCGGGATCTTCGAGCTCGAACACCGCGAGCGGCGACTCCTCGTCGCCCGGCGCGCCAGCCACGGCCAGGGTGTGTACCGAGGCCACGGGATGGCGTTCGAGCTCCGCGCGTAGCTCGTGCAGCGAGAGGTACAGCTGCTTCACCGCGTACGCCGGGGTGTGTTCGACGCGCGCCGCGCGATCGGCATGGGCGCGCGAGAGCTCTTCGCTGGCGACCTGCGCGACCGCGGTGGGATCGACGATCGCACAGCGGACGTCGCCGGGGAGGTAGGAGAACAGCGTGTCGAGCTGGTCGTAGAAGGCGGGCAGGAGCGCGTCCACGAGCAGGGAGGCGCGCCCCGTGTCGAGCTCGTCCAAGAGCTCGTTGCGCTTGCGCGAGGGGAGATTTTCGGCGTCGCACAGGTCGCTCACCCGCTCGCGCACGCGCCTCTTCGTGGCCGCGTCGCTCAGCGTTTGGCGCGCAGGATGCACGAACAGGTGGTCTACCGTCTCCAGCGTGCGCTGAGAGTCGGCGTCGAAGCGCTTGATGGAGGCCACCAGCTCATCGTCGAGCTCGAGCCGCGCGGGAGCGTCCGCGTGCGGAGGGAACACGTCGATCAGCGCGCCGCGCACGGCGAAGCTGCCCGGGTCCTCCACCACCGGTACGCGCAGGTATCCGCACTCGCTCAAGAGCGAGACGAGCTCATCGCGGTCCACGATGTCGGCGACCTGGATGCGCCGCGATCGCGCCCGAAGCGCGCTGACGGGCGCCACCCGGCGCAGCAGTGCCCCCACCGGGGCCACCAAGAACTGCCAGGGGAGGCCATGGGCCAGGTGACACAGGGCCGCCACGCGCTCCATGGCCGACTTCCGATCGGAGGCGACCTGTAGGAACGGGGAGGTGTCCATGCCGGGGAAGCGCAGGACAGGCAGCGCGTCTTCGCCTGCGCGGCTCGCCGCCCCGAAGAACCGCAAGTCCTGGGCGGTCGCGAAGGCGCTGTCCTGGTCCTTCGTGATGACCAGCATGGGTGGGGCGCCGCCGCGCGCCGCCTCGGCCAGCAGAAGCGCGAGGCTCCCGCCTGGGAGGCCGGAGAGGTCCAGCCTTTCCTGCGTGCGCAAACGCGCGGCCGCCGCCTCGAGCGTGCTGTTGGCGCGAACGAGCCCCGCTTCGAGGACGAACGGATCGTTGGGGAACTCGCTGGGCACCGCCGGAGCGTGTTAGCCGCAAAGCCCGTTTTGGCAACGTGGCGCGGTCCCACAGGGCCTCCCTGCGCGCCAAATCGTTGCTCGCCGGTCGCGTGGTTGGTGCATGATGGGCGCCGTTGTTTTTGCGCGCGGACCGAACGGTCCGCTTGGACGTTGCTCGCGGGCCGAGCTGCCCGCTTGGACTCGGTCGGCGCGGCTGCGCCTGGCCAGGACCGCGCAGGGGGACCGTGCAATGACATTTGGGCGTCGCAAGTTCATCATCGGAAGCGTCGGTGCCGGGGCGGCGGGCGCGCTGCTCGGCGCGTGTGGAAACGGGGACGAGGATGGCGCCGGCAACGAGCCCGTCGCTGGCGATCAACTCGGGGCCGTCCCGGTCGATGCCGCCGTGTTCGCGCACGGCGTGGCCAGCGGGGATCCGCTCAGCGATCGCGTGCTGCTCTGGACGCGCGTCACCGTGAAGGAAGGGAGCGAACGGCCCGTGGAGCTGAGCTGGGTCATCGCCACCGATCCGGAGCTCACCCAGGTGGTGAACGAGGGCACGGGCAGCACGGATGTGGAGCGGGACTACACGTTCACCGTGGATGCCGACAAGCTGAGCGCCGGCACGACCTATTACTACGCGTTCGCGTACTCGAGCGAGGCGCGCTCGGTCACGGGGCGCACGCGCACGCTGCCAGCCCAGGGCGTCGACCATCTCCGGCTCGTTTTCACGTCCTGCGCCAACTACAACAACGGCTACTTCAACGCCTACCGAGCGATCGCCAACCGCGCCGATCTGGACGTGTGGATCCACCTCGGGGACTACATCTACGAGTACGCCGACGCCGCGGCCGATCCCGCAAACAGCTACGGAGATCCCACGCTCACCGATCGCGCGTACGTGCCCCCCAACGAGACCATCACGCTCGAGGACTACCGCGCGCGCTATGCGCAGTATCGAAGAGACAAGGACCTGCAAGAGATCCATCGTCAGCATCCGCTGATCGCCGTGTGGGACGATCACGAGGTGGCCAACAACGCATGGGTCGGCGGCGCCCAAAACCACATGCCCAACGAGGGCGACTACCTGGCGCGCAAGCAGGCCGGGACCAGGGCCTTCCTCGAGTGGGTCCCCACGCGCTCGCAACCGGGCGAACCGATCGCCAAGATCTACCGGAGCTTCTCCTTCGGGGGGCTGTTCGACCTCTTCATGCTCGACACGCGGCTCGCGGCGCGCAGCGAGCAGGTCCTGGGCGATGGCACGGGCGTCCCCGCGGAGTACGATGACCCCGCGCGCACGTTGATCGGGGGCGAGCAAGAGCAGTGGCTCACCCAGCAGCTGCTCGCCTCGCGCGATGCGCAGACCATTTGGCGCTTGGTGGGAAATCAGGTGGTCTTCTCGCCCGTCATCGACCCGCAGGGCGGCACCTCGCTGACCTCGGATTTCTGGGAGGGCTACCGCGCCCAACGCAACCGCCTGATCGATTGGATCCTGGGTGAAGGCATAAGCAACATCGTGTTCATGACGGGCGATATCCACACGTCATGGGCGATCGACATGGCCAAGGATCCCTTCAACGCCGCTCTGTACAACCCCACCACCGGCGAAGGCGCATTCGGCGTGGAGTTCGTAGGGCCTTCGGTGACCTCGCTCGCGCTCGAGGGGTCTGGCACGGAGGAGATCGTGCCGCTCGTGATCCAGGGCACGAACCCGCAGGTCAAGTACAGCGAGGTCACGCGCAAGGGCTACGTGCTCTTGGACGTCACGCCGGCGCAGGTGCAGGCCGAGTGGTACTTCGTCAACACCATCAAGACGCCCGACGATCCCGGCGAGAGTCTCGCCACCAGCTTCATCGTGCGCGCCGATGCGCCTCACCTCGAGTCTGCCGCTGCGGCGACCGCGCCCAGGCCCAACCCGCCCGCGCTCGCCCCTCTGCCCGAGACGGCTAGCGCAGCGCTACTCGCTCACAACGCGGCAGAGTGATCTGCCAGGCGCGCTCCGCGGCGAGGCGCATGCCCGTCGCAGCGCCCGTGGTGAAGAAGCGGTCGCGGCCTGTATCTGGCGTGAGCGTGAAGTGCGCGAGGGCCTGCGCGATCAGCGCTTCGGCGGGGTCGAGGAGGCGCGTGCGCGGACCTACGACGGCTCGGATGTCCTCGGCGATGGCCGGATAGTGGGTGCACGCGAGCAGCAGGGCATCCACGTCGACCAGGGGAGACAGGACGCGCTTCAGGTCCTTTCGGTAGCGTGGACGGTCCGTGGTGCCCGCCTCGATGTGCCCGGACAAGGGCTGGGCGATGCGCCCAGTCACGGTGAGCCCACGACGCGCGAGCAGCCTGCGATGGAGGCCCGAGCGCACGGTGCGCGCGCCGCCGAGGACCGCGAGTGTGCCCCGCAGATCGCGCGGGACGGCCGATCGGGCCGCCTCGATCATGCCGAGCGTGGGCACGTTGGGGGCGATCTCCGAGAGCACGGTCGAGGCCGCATTGCACGCCACCAGCACGTGGGTCGCACCTCGGGCGGCGAGCGCGTCGAGCACGCGTTGCACGCGCTGCGCGAGCTCCACGCGGGCCAGCTTCCCGTAGGCGATCGCGCCCGTATCCGACCAGTAGAGGACGGGCACGTCCGGGCGGGCACGCTTCCACAGGCGATAACAGCCGAGCCCACCGACGCCCCAGTCGAGCATGCCCAGGCAGCTCACGGCAAAGCCCCGCTGTCGAGGGCGATCACGCGCCGCTTGGGGCTCACGTCCAGCGTCACGAGCGGACAGCCGGGGAGGGCATGTCCGAAGAACGACGCGTACTCCGCGAGCGCGCGGGCCGGGTGGCGTACCAGCATGGCGCGCCACTCCGGATGGCGGGTGAGGGCGCGCAGATCGCGTGAAAGAAGCGGGGTACGCACCGGGGCCGCGATCTGACGGGCCAGCGAGCGCGCGAGGCCGGGCAGATCGCGCAGCGTCGCGCGGGAGGCGACCATATCCACCATCCAGAAGCGCCCGCCCGGGGCGAGTACGCGTCGCACCTCGGGCCAGATCGCGTGCCAGTCGAGGTAGCGGAAGGAGAGAAAGGAGATCACCACGTCCTGGGAGCGATCCGGCAGCGGCAAGCGCGCTCCGGAGATCTGCGTGAAGCTGAGCTCGCCGAGCTCGCGACCGCGCAGCTGCGCGCGCGCCAGCATCTCGCGGGACACATCGACCCCCACGCCGCACGCCAGGCGCGGCGCGAGGGCCCGCAAGAGCGCCCCCGTGCCGCAGCCGATCTCCAGCACGCGCGGTCGGACCTCGAGGGCGTCCATGCGCCCGCGGATCCAGCGCCACTCCGCTCGCCGCACCCGAATGTCCGCAAAGGCGCGATCGTAGAGCGTGGCCACCGGATCATAGGCACTCATCGGGCTTTGATTCTGACCCACCCGCGCGCCCCAAAGCAAAAGGCCCCCGGTCGACGACCGAGGGCCCATTGCACGCTCCGCGTCCGCGCGCGGGCAAACGCTCGCCAAGGACTCAGGCGGCGCGCTCGAGGATGTGCGTGACCACGGTGGCGCCCGTGCCACCGAAGTTCTGGGTCATGGCGAGCTCGGGGTTGCCCTTGACCTGATTTTCGCCCGCTGTGCCCGTGAGCTGCGCGTAGGCCTCACACAGCTGGTACACGCCCGTGGCGCCCACCGGGTGACCGCGGCCCTTGAGCCCGCCCATCGTGGTGATCGGCAGCTTGCCTTCGGTGAAGATCTCGCCCTCGAGACCCATGGTGTAGCCCTTGCCCTCTTCGGCGAAGCCGGCGGCCTCGAGCGAGAGCACCGACATCACCGTGTAGGCGTCGTGGCACTCGAACAGATCCACGTCCTGCGGCTTGATCTTGGCCTGCTCGTAGGCGCGCTTGGCGCCGCGCTCGACCGCGGCCAGGCGCAAGAGACGCTCGCGATCGTCGAGCGCCAGCGAGTCGGTGGCGATGGTGGAGGCGCGCACGCGGACCAGCGGCTGACCGTTGCGGCGCATGCGCTGGGCGACGTCGCCCGAGACCAGCACGATGGCGGCGGAGCCGTCGCAAATGGGAGAGATGTCGAAAAGCTTGAGCGGCCCCTCGATCTGGCGCGACTCGTGATAGGTCTGCTCGCTCACCTGCTTGCCCTTGAAGAGGGCGTGCGGGTTGCGGGCCGCGTTGCGGTGCGCGTTGAGCGCGAAGGGAGCAAAGGCCGCGTTGTCGACCTTGTGCTCTTGCATGTACGCCTGCATCAGGCGGGCATTGAGCGAGACGAAGGTCTCGCCCCGGCCACCTTCCTGCTCCCAGTCGGACGCGGCGGCCAAGGAGCGGGTGACGGCTTCCTTGGGAGCGTGGGTCATGCGCTCGACTCCGCACACCACGACCACATCGTGCGCCCCGCTCTGGATGGCCATCACGCCCCAGCGGGCGGCGGCACCACCGGAGCCACAGGAGGCCTCCACCGTGGCGGCCTCGATTCCGTGCAGGCCGGCCGAGTGGGCGATCAGGGCGCCCAACTGTTGCTGGCCAGAGAGCATGCCGCTGAGCATGTTGCCTACATAGAGGGCGGTCGGCGCCTCAATCCCACTATTCTGAATGGCGGCGCGTACTGCGGTGGCTCCGAGCTGACGTAGGTCGTCAGCGCTCTGCTTCATCACAGGAGTTTCGCCGCAACCAGCGATGAACACGTCACGCACACGCACCTCCTAAGAAAGGAAGGGTTTACAAATCAACATCAACCCTTCCTCTTTGCCGTTTAGCAGATCGCGTCAACCAGACGCAAGGTAAACATTGGGCCGTTCTTATTTTGTTCCGTCCGGTAGAAGTGAGTGATTTCTGCGAGATTAAGCGGCTTTTGAACGATGCTTTGCAGATCGACACTTGGGTTCACTCAGTAAAGAAAACTGTAAATGACGCGTTGTGCCGCTCGGCCTTTCGCGAATTCGTGCCGTTCACCGTGCGAACTCGACGGCTCACCGGCGGCTGAGTACGACTCGCGCCCCAATTGTGCGATCGAATGTGCGCAACAAACTACATAGGGCCCTAAGACCGCACATCGTGAGCGAAGCCGCTGAACTGACACGTCAGTCTAGTTTTCGTTTTTCATCTGGCGTATCCCCCGCTAGGTTTCAGCCCGCGCAACGGAGACCCCAGTCTTGGCACCACAGACCGCAGCTTTTTTCAGAGTCGAAGGCATCCTCGTGGACCGCGGCGCGCTCGCCGCGTCCGCTTACTTTGCAAGCAATGCGCAAGGGTTCGCCGAGCGTGCGTTCCGGGTGGGCGCCCTCGCCCTGGGGGCGCCGGTGTACGGCTGGCTTTCGCAAAACGATCGCACGTTGGCCACACGGGCCGCGTATGTGACGCTGCGCCACATGTCGGAGGACCGGATCGCAGAGCTCGCCGAGGAGTACTTCAAGGACATCCTCAAGGAGCGCATCTACGAGCGCGGCAGGGAGCTCATCAAGAAGGCGCGCAAGGATGGCCATCGGGTGGTGCTCTTGAGCGAGGGCATCGAGCAGGTGGTCAGCCAGCTGGTCTCCGAGATCGGCGCCGACGACTACGTGTGCAATCACTTGGAGTTCGTGCACGGCGAGGCCACGGGCAAGCTGATCGAGCCGGTGATCGGCGGCCATGACGGCAGCAAGTGGGTCAAGCGCTACGCACACGAGCGCGATCTCGATCTCGCCCAGTCGTTCGCTTACGCGGCGCACGGCGCCGACATCCTCTTGCTTTCGAGCGTGGGCAGGCCCTGCGCCGTCAACCCTGATTTCGCATTGCGGGCGGCGGCGCGCGATGCCGATTGGCCGCTCCTCGAATACCGCTGAAGTCGAGCTGGCAGCGAGCGGGACGCCGCGGTCGGCGTTCGCTCGCTGCTCGAGCGAAGCCGCAGCGAAACCCGAGGCACGGATTCTGAGTCGAGGAACATGAGCATGTCGTTGTCGGTCGAGAAGGCACTTGCGGGGCGTCACATCCTCTTTACGGGGGGGAGCGGCTTTCTGGGCAAAGTCTGGCTCAGCATGATGCTGGACAAGGTGCCGCAGGTGGGACGCATCTACGTCCTCCTACGCGGCAAGGGAAAGCAGGGGGCCCGCGAGCGCTTCGAGCGCATGATCAACGAGTCCTACGCCTTCAAGGTGCTGCACGACCGGCACGGCGAAAGCCTCTCGACCTTCATCGCCGAGCGCGTCGAGGTCGTGAGCGGAGACGTCGGGCGCCCAGGGCTCGGCGTGGATCCCAAGGTGGCCGCGCGCATCCAACGCGATCTCGACATGGTGATCCACTGCGCAGGCCAGGTGGACTTCGATCCTGAGTTGCCCGCGGCGCTCGAGACCAACGTCGAGGGCACCATCCACGCCGCCGAGTTCGCCGCAGCCGCGCAGCACGCGAGCTTTCTCCAGGTCTCCACCTGCTTCGTGGCCGGCAACCGTGAGGGCCGCATCCTGGAGCTGGCGACGCCCAACTACTCGCCCATCCGTCCTGGTTTCGACGTGGAGGCGGAGTACCGTCATCTCAAGCAGCTCGTGCTCGATGTGCACGAGGAGACCGAGAGTGAAGCCGCGCTCGCCAAGCTGCGCGCCGACCTCCAAAAGAGCGTGGCCGAGAAGGGGCACGATCCGAACAACCAGCAGCTCATGGAGCGTATTCTGCGGCGCGAGTCCAAGGCGCTCTTGAGTGAGCGGTTGGTGGACGCGGGCAAACAGCGCGCGCGCCACTGGGGCTGGCCCAATCTGTACACCTTCACCAAGAGCATGGCGGAGTCCATGTTGCTCGCGCGCTTCCCCGACCTGGAGAAGGCCTTCTTCCGCCCCGCCATCATCGAGAGCGCCGAGGCGTTCCCGCTCGCGGGCTGGAACGAGGGGCTCAACACCTCGGGGCCGCTCGTCTACTTCATGGGCACCTGGTTCAGGCACATGCAGGCCCGCAAGGAAAAGCCGCTCGACGTGGTGCCGGTGGACTACTGCTGCGCGGCGCTGATCGCGGCTTCGGCGGCGCTTGCGGAGGGGAAAGCCAAACCCGTTTACCAGTGCGCCACGAGTGATCGCCACCCGCTCACCGTGGGCAGAGGCCTCGAGCTCACGTCGCTCGCCCACCGCAAGCACTACCGTCAGTTCGGCGAGGACGCCATCGAGCGGGTGCTCCTCTCGCGCTGGGACGCCAAGGTGGTCGGCGATGATCACATCATGACCGTGCCGAACATCCGAAAGGTGGTGCAGGCAGTGTCGGACTTCGCCAAAGATGCGCCCGACAGCTGGCCCGAGTTCGCGCGCAAGGAGCTGAAGAAGCTGCGCGGCAAGACCGATCGTCTCGACCGACGTCTGAGCCTGGCCGAGCGCGTGTTCGACACCTACAAGCCGTTCGTCTCCGACAACCGGCAGACCTTCTCCTGCGACGAGTTGGTGAGCCTCGAGGTGAAGGAGCCCTTCTTCCACTACGATCCCAAGCGCCTCGATTGGCGGCGCTACTGGATCGACAAGCACGTCCCGGGCTTGCGCCGCTGGTCTTTCCCGATCATCGAAAACCGCAAGGTTGAGAGCTACGAGCCCCAATTCCCCGTTCGCTTGCCCGAGGTCCAACCGGAGCAAGCCTCTTCAAGGTCCGATACCAGCCGGCGCCACGTGCCCGCGGCTGAAGTCACAGAGGTTGCGGAATGACGATCTTTCTCACCGGCGCCACGGGCTATCTCGGCTCTTACGTGGCCCACGGGCTGCTCAACCAGCACGGTCAGCGGCTCGCGTTGTTGGTGCGCGCCAAGAACAAGCAAGAAGCTGGAAAGCGGCTCTGGCAGTCGCTGCAGCTGCACATGGATTTTGCGACGTTCTACGAGCACCTGAACGACAAGATCGAGATCTACCTGGGCGATCTCACGGACAAGAACTTCGGCCTCGACGCGGCGAGCTACCAGAAGCTCGCGCACGAGACCACGAGCGTGATCCACTGCGCGGCCTCCTTGAACCGCAAGTCCAACAAGGCCTGCTTCAACGTGAACCTGCGCGGGACGCTGGAGGTGGTGAAGCTCGCGCGCGCCGCCCAGGACCACCACGGCCTGCGGCGCTTCAGCGACGTGTCCACCGTGGCCGTCAGCGGCGAGGTCCAGAGTCAGAACGTCCACGAGGACGAGGCCATCAACTGGAACAAGAGCGACTACGACCCGTATTCGCGGACCAAGAAGTTCTGCGAGCACATGGTGCACGAGCTGTTGCCCGAGGTGCCCGTCACGGTGTTCCGCCCGAGCACCGTGCTCGGGGACAGCCGGCACCCGGCGACCACCCAGTTCGACATGGTGCGCGCGTTCGTGTTCCTGGCCAAGCTGCCGGTGCTGCCGCTCGACGCCTCGTGGCGCATGGACATCGTGCCGGCCGACTACGTGGGCGCGGGCATCGTCGCGGTGCACATGCAGGACAAGCCCGAGCATGGGGCTTACAACCTGAGCACCGGCCTGGCCTCACCGACCTACCGTCAGATCACCGACGCCATGCGCAAGTCCGGCCACGGCACCCATCACCTGTTCGCGCCCGGCCTCGTGCCCACCTTCGAGAAGGCGGTCGACCGCCTGATGGACAGCCCGAAGAAGTGGGGCCTCGCCGGTGGCGCCTCCCTGATGAAGGTGTTCTTGCCGTACCTCACCTACGACACGGTGTTCGACAACACGCGTATTCAGAAGGTGCTGGGGTACGCGCCCACGCCGTTCACGGAGTACTGCTTCCACCTGTTCAAGTTCGCCACCGACGGCAACTTCAAGTACCCGTACAAGCCCTGGCCCGAGGACGTGGCAAGCGCCGCCAAGCGCAAGGGGAACGGCAGCGAAAACGGCCTCGGCGCGCATACGGGAGCCTGATTCGATGGGGTTTCTCGACAAGCTCAACAAGGCGCTCGATCCTGATCGGGCGCTGATGATGACCGTCGACGCGTTGATCGAGGCGGTGGGGACGCGCCACGCGCTCGACCGGTCACCCAGCGTGTACGAGGCGGGCAATCCGCTGAAGCTCTTGCTCGCGGGCTACTCGGGCGCGCGCAACACGGGCGGCGACGTGCGCGTGGAGGAGATGATCCGGCAGATCCGCCACGTGCTCGGGGACGATAACCTCGAGCTCACGCTGACCACGGTCGATCCCAAGCTCACGGCCGGCTACTTCCGCACCGTGAAGCAAGTCGAGCTGCCCACCGTGTTTCCGAAGTTCTTGTTCGACGAGGTCCCGAAGCACCACGGCGCCATCGCGTGTGAAGGCTCGATGTTCAAGAGCAAGTTCGCCGACGCGCTCACCACGTTCATGGCCGGCGCCATCGGCATGGCCGCGGCCGAGAACAAGATCAGCGTGGGCTACGGCGCCGAGGCGGGCGCCATGACGCCGCACATGCGGCGCTTCGTGGAGAAGCACTGCAAGAACAGCTTCGTGCTCTGCCGCAACGTCCCCTCGCGCAAGGTGCTCGACGAGATGGGCATCCGCAACGTGGGCGGGGCAGACACCGCGTGGACCTTCGAGCCTGCGCCGCTCGCCCGCGGCCGACAGCTCCTGCGCGAGCAGGGCTGGGACGGCGAAACCCCCATCCTCGCCATCGGCCCGATCAACCCGTTCTGGTGGCCGGTGAAGCCGGACGTGCTGAAGACGGCCGCCATGCACGTGTACGGCCAGTTCAAGCGCGAGCACTACAAGAGCGTGTACTTTCACAACTCCGCCTCGGAGGTGGGGGAGAAGTTCGACGCCTACTGCGGCGCCATCGCCGGCGCAGTCAACGCGTTCCGCAAGGAGAAGCGCGTTTTTCCGGTGCTGATCGGCATGGAGCAGCTGGACCGCCTCGCCTGCGAGGAGGTCGAATCCCGCCTCGACAGCGACGCGCCGCTCTTCGTCAGCGACGAGTACAATATGTACGATCTCGTGAGCGTGCTCCGGAACTGCTCCCTGCTCGTGACCTCACGCTTTCACGCGGTGGTCACCTCGATGCCGGGCCTGGTCTCCTCCGGCGGCATCACCATGGACGAGCGCATCCGCAACCTGATGGCCGATCGCGGGCACCAGGATCTGTGCCTCGAGGTCGATGACCCGGAGCTCGAGCAACGTACGCTCGATATGTTGCGCACACTCGATCGCGAGGGCGAGCGCATCCGTGCCGAGATCGCGCAGGCGATCCCCACGCAGCTTCAACTGATGGGGCAGATGGGCGTCGACTTCGCCGATGAAGTAGTGCGCGTCTATCCCGATTTTCCCCGGCCCGCGCTGCCCCGCACCTGGGAGGCCAACCTGCCGTCGTTGCCGGGGGCCGTGCGCGCGATCTTGGAGAAGGTGGCATGAGCTTTATCGAGCAGATGCACGCGAGCCTCGACTCGCGGGCCAACGAAGGGCTGATCCTCGAGGTACACGGCGAGAAGATCGTCGAGTCCACCGGCAAGCAGCTGAAGGACATGGTGGCCTCGGCGCGCGGCTTCCTCGCGAGCCGCGGCGTGGCCCCGGGCGACCGCGTGGCGCTGATCGCGCACAACTCCGCGCGCTGGGCCGCCGCCGATCTCGCGATCCTCGGCGCGGGCGCGATCGTGGTCCCCATGTACGACCGACAGGCTGCGAACGAGCTCGCCGGGATGCTCACCAACTGCGAGACCCGCCTGGTGCTGGTGGACACACAGCTCCTGCGCGAGCAGCTCGCCGCCGCGTGGCCCGCGGGCGCCGCGGGCATCGCCACCTTCGACGAGGTGTTCGCCCACGAAAAGGCGGACACCTTGCCCGTGCCGCGCGCCGAGGGCGACCGCGTGACGATGATCTACACCTCGGGCACCAGCGGTGAGCCCAAGGGCGTCTTGTACACGGTGGCCAACGTCGACTTCATGCTCCAGCGCACCATCGAGGGCATTCGGACCATGGTCGGAGGCCGACCGGGCCCCGATCGCGTGTTCCACTACCTGCCGGTGTGCTTCGCCGGCTCGCGCATCCAGCTCTGGTCGCAGCTCGTGCGCGGCAACCCGCTGATGTTATCCACCGATCTCAACAATCTGGTAAAGGAGCTCGCGACCGCGCAGCCGCACTACTTTCTCAACGTCCCCACCTTGCTCGAGCGCATCAAGCTCGGCGTGGGCAACAAGCTCAAGGAGCGCGGCGGGCTCGTCTACTCGCTCTATCGCCACGCGGTGGAGGGCAACGAGCGCAGCGCGCGCGGCGTGGCCACGCTCAAGGACAAGTTCGCGCGCGAGGTCGCCAAGCGCCTCGTGTTCCCGAAGATCCGCGAGCAGATCGGCAAGAACCTGGAGTTTCTGATCTGCGGGTCGGCGCCGCTCAGCGAGGAGACGCAGCGCTGGTTCGGACTGGTCGGGATCCCGGTCTACCAGGTCTACGGACTGACGGAGACCACGGCCATCGTCACCATGGATCAGAAGGGGCTCGCGCGCCCTGGCTACGTGGGCAAGGTGATCGACGGGGTGGAGATGCAGGTCACGGAGGAGGGCGAGCTCATCTGTCGTGGCCCCAACATCTTCCCCGAGTACTGGAAGCGCCCCGACGCCACCGCGAGCAGCATCCGCAACGGCTGGTTTCACACCGGCGACATGGCCGAGATCACTGGGGACGGCTACCTGCGCATCGTCGGGCGCCTCAAGGACCTCCTGGTGCCCGAGAGCGGTCACAACGTGGCGCCCGGCCCGATCGAGGAGAAGCTCGCGAACCTGCTCCCGGGCGCGCAAGTCATGGTGGTGGGACACGCCAAGCCGTATCTGTCGGCGGTGGTCACCGGGGCGCATCCGCAGGAGACCGTGCAGTCGGCCATCGATCAGCTCAACCAGGAGCTCCCGCACTACCGCCGCCTGCGCCGCTTCTTCGTGGCCGCGGAGCCCTTCAGCGTGGAGAACGGCCTGCTCACGGCCAACCAGAAGCTCAAGCGCGCCGCGGTGGAGAAGCGCTACGCCGCCGAGATCCAGGGGATGTACGAGTGATCAACCTGCGGCTCACGCAAGGCGTGTACGAACTCGAGCTGTGCGCCCCACAGGTCAACGAGATCGGCGAGCCCATGCTGGGCGCCCTCGAGCAGGCCTTGGCGGAGATCGACGCTGCAGCGGGGCGGGCCCTGGTCATCTACTCGAGCATGCCAGGCGGGTTCTGCGCGGGCGCCGATCTGCGCGCGCTCTATGCGGGGCTCGTCGCCACGCCGGATGTGGCCGAGCGCGAGCTTCGCATCGGTGACTTCATCGATCGCATCCACGCGGTGATGAACACGCTCGACACCTTGCCGCTCACCACCATCGGCGCGATCCACGGCGTGTGTTTCGGCGGCGGCTTCGAGCTCGCGCTCACCTGCGACGTGTTGATCGCGGACAAGACGGCGCGCTTTTGCTTCCCCGAGCTGCGGCTCGGCATCGTCCCGGGCTTCGGCGGCATCCCCCGCCTGCGACGGGACGTGGGCAACGGCGTGGTGCGCGATCTGTTGCTGACGGGGCGCAGCCTGAACGCCAAGAAAGCGCAGACGCTCGGCCTGGTGAGCCAGATGGTGGCCCAGGGCAAGCACGTCGACGTGGCGCGCGCGACCGCCAGGCAGGCCACGCGCTTCGACCCCGACGCCGCGAACACCTGCAAGGCCTTTACGAAGCCCATCCCCTACGCCGAGCTCGAGCAGGAAAAGCAGCACTTCAAGCGGCTCATCGTGCGCCCGCAGGTCGAAGCCGCCCTCAAGAAGTTCGTGGAGAGCACCGATCTCCGCCCCTACCTCCCGTAATCAGCCCGAGAGAGACACCATGTCGGAAGACACACTGCAGCGTTTGATCACCTTGGCGGCCAGGAAGTTCAAGGTGGACGTGTCCGGCCTCAAGCCGAGCGACGACTTCTTTTCAGCACTCGGGATCGACAGCGTGCAGGCCCTGGAGCTGCTCAGTGAGCTCGAGATCGAGTTCGACGTGGAGGTCCCGGACTACGAACTCCAGGACGTGAAAACGTTCGCGGCCTTGGCCGAAGTCATCGACACCCGACGTTGAGCCCATGCTGGACCTGTCTCGCCTCAGTTGCCTCGGGGAAGCGCTGCGTGACGCGGTGCTCACCTTCAAGACCAATCCCGCGCTGATCGAGGCCGATCGTCATCGCGAGAAGGAGCGCCTCACCTACGGCGATCTGCGCCGCCGGGCCGAGCACTTCGCCTCGTATCTGGAGGGCGGGGGCTTTCAGGCGGGCGATCGCTGCGCGATCCTGATGAGCAACCAATCCAAGTGGGTGATCGGCGGCCTCGGCGCGCTGTGGGCCGGCGCGACCCTGGTGCCGCTCGACTACAAGCTCACGGCCAAGGAGCAGCTCGATCTGCTCGCGCACTCCCAGCCCAAGGTGTTGTTCACCGAGTACCCGGTGTGGCGCCTCTTGCTCAAGGAGGACGTGAGCCGCATCGAGCGCACGCGGGTCATCGTCACCGAGGCGCCCGAGAAGGCGGACCTGGGACCCGCGCGCCGCTACGAGCAGCTCGCGGGCGGAAAGTTCGAGCTGCGCCTGCGCCAGCGCGACGACGTCGCGTGCATCGTCTACTCGTCGGGCACGGGAGGGACCCCCAAGGGGTGTCTGCTCACGCACGAAAACTACCTCGCCCAGGCCGAGGTGCTCGGGCGCATGTTCCCGATGACCGAGGAAGATCGCTACTTCTCCATCTTGCCCACGAACCACGCTATCGACTTCATGTGCGGGTTCATCGTGCCGTTTCTGTTCGGCGCCGCCGTGGTGCACCAGCGCACGCTGCGGCCCGAATTCTTGATGCCCACGATGAAGGAGTACGGGATCTCCCACATCGCGCTCGTGCCCCGCATCTTGCGCGCGCTCGAGACGAAGATCGAGGAGCAGCTCGACCAGCGCGAGGCGTGGCAGCGCAATCTGATCGACCGGCTCTCTGACTTCAACGAGCTCGCCACACAGCGCAAGCCGCGGCACGCCCTCTCCCGCACCCTACTCAAGCCGATCCACGACAAGTTCGGCGGCAAGCTGCGCTTGATCTTCGCGGGCGGCGCCTTCGTGGAGCGCAAGAACGCCGAGTACTTCTATCGGCTGGGCTTGCCGGTGGTGATCGGCTACGGGCTCACCGAGGCCTGCACCGTGATCACGGTGAACGACCTCAAGCCGTTCCGCGGCGACAGCGTGGGGGTGCCCGTCGACGGCACCGAGGTGACGATCCGCGACGCCAATGAGGAGGGAGTCGGGGAGGTCTGGATCCGTGGCCCGACGGTTTTCAAGGGCTATCTCGATGCGCCCGAGCTCACCCAGGCCGCGCTCTCGGACGGCTGGCTCAAGACGGGGGACCTCGGCATCCTCGACGCCTCGGGGCACCTGAAGCTCCTCGGCCGCGCCAAGAACATGATCGTCACGGCGGGCGGCAAGAACGTGTACCCCGAGGACATCGAGAGCGCGTTCATCGAGCTCGATGACCAGCTCGAGGAGTATTGCGTGTTCGCCGCCAACTTCGTTTGGCCATCGGGCAAGCTCGTGGGCGAAGAGCTCGTGATCGCGCTGCGCCCCAAGTCCGACGTGCGCTTCGACGAGGCGCTCAAGGAGCGGCTGCGCAAGCTCAACGCCAAACTCAGCGAGTACAAACGGATTTCCGGCGTGGTCGTGTGGCCCGAAGAGTTCCCGCGTACGGCCTCCCAGAAGATCAAGCGGGAGGAGCTGGCGAGGCAACTCGGCAAACAAACAAAGCGTGACGAAGCGGTGATCTCGCTGTAAGCGACAGGTACACCAGCCGGATGTCTCGGCGGAAACGGGGGTAGGGTGGCCGAGCAGTACCTGGCAATCGTCAATCCAGCAGCGGGGGGTGGGCGCTGTGGTCGCGAAGCCACCGCTGCGCTGGCGAACCTGCGCGCGTCCGGCCTGGATATCCACGCCGTCGAGACCGGCGCGCCCGGTGAGGCGACCCAGATCGTCCGCGAGGCCTTCCGCGAGGGCGTACGCCGCTTCATCGCCGTCGGCGGCGATGGCACCGGCTTCGAGATCGTCAACGGCCTATTTCCCGAGGCGTTTCACGAGCAGCAAGTGCCCACCATCGGCTTTTTGCCGCTCGGCACCGGCAACTCGTTCCTCCGTGACTTCACCACGGAGGGCGCCATCTACTCGCGAAAGGCGCTGGTCGAGCGCAAGCGCCGACGCTGCGACGTGATCCGGCTCGAGCATCGAGACGGCGAGCTCTTCTACATCAACATCTTGAGCTTTGGCTTCGTGGCCGACGTGTGCACCGTCGCCAACCGGCGCTTCAAGCGCCTCGGCGAGGCTGGCTACGGCCTGGGGGTGGTAACCAAGCTGGTCGACTTGCAGACCCGGCCGATTCCGCTCGCACTCGACGGCGGACCCTTCGATGAGCGCCCCAAGACCTTCATCTCCATCAACAATAGCCGCTTCACCGGCGGCAAGATGATGATGGCGCCCAACGCGGATGCCTGCGACGGGGTCGCAGAGATCATCAGCGTGGGCGAGCTCAGCAGGGTGGGGCTCTTGCGCACCTTCCCGAAGATCTTCAAGGGAACGCACGTCGCTCATCCGGCCGTGGAGTCCAGGCAAGCGCGCAAGTTGGAGTTTCGGGTCGACCGACCGATGGACGCGATGATCGACGGAGAGGTGATCTCCGTGTGGCCCGAACGGCTGGAAGTGTTGCACCAGGCTCTTGAGGTTTGCGTATGAGATTGAATCCGATTGCGGTGCTCAAGGAGCACGAGACTGGCATCGCGCCCGAGTCGGGCGTGGACCCGCTTCCCCTGCCGCTCAACACGCCGCTCGAGCCCCTCTACAAGCTCTGGTCCATCTTCGGCGCTTGGCCCATCTCGCTGGGCTTGATGACGACCGCCTTCGCGAGCAGCGTGCCGCTCTCCTTGTTCGTGCCGTTCGAAAAGATCATGCCGTACTTGCCGCAGCCGCTGATGGGGCTCGTCCCCCAGATCGTGCCGCTGCGCCGGCCCTCGCTGCGCTATCACGAGGACTTCGATCCGAACCGCGTCAGCCTGTTCGTCATGAACCACACCAGCATCCTCGATGCCCACGTGGCGCTCTGGGCGATCCCGCACGCGTTCTGCGGCATCCAACACGCCCATCACTTCAACGTGCCGGTCTACGGCTGGCTGATGAAGCGCGGCAATGGCATCGGCGTGACGAAGGGCGGACAGGGCCAGGCCGAGATGGTCAAAGCCCAGGTCCAAGACCGCGTGCGCCGCGGCATCTCGATCCTGGGCTTTCCGGAGGGGCGTCGCACCCAGAACGGCCGCGTACTGCCCTACCGGCGAGGCCTGTTCAGCATGGCCCGCGACAGCGGCATCCCGGTCGTGCCGATCGCCGTGCGCGGGCTGTGGCAGATCCTGCGCCGTGGGGAGTGGGTGGTGAGGCCCCACAAGCTCGAGGTTTATGTGGGGCCGCAGCTCGAGACGCGCGGCTTGAACGACGCCGAAGTGGAGCAATTGGCAGAAAATTGCGGAAAATTTACGGCTGACTTCGTCGAACGCGGCGAACTGGGCGATCCCACGCTGCTCCACCCCCGCTCCTGACGAGCGCGGTTCCTTTCTCCCCTGCCGGGCCCATGTCATCATCCTCGCGCGGTTTTGCCACCGCCAAGGGGAGGTCGGAGTTCGGCGATGTCGGCGGGTGACCCGGAGTCCTGGGCGCGATTGAGGCTCGCGCAAGGTGAATCGAAGGCTTCCACGCTGGAGCTCTCGAACACGCAGGGATCCATTACGTTGACGGTCGGCCAGAGCCCCGGCTGCGACTGGGTCGTGCGCGAGCTGGGGGTGGCGCCGGTGCATTTCTCGCTGCATTGGGACGGTGCCGTGCTGCGAATCGCAGACGTCTATGGTGCCGGCGGGGTGCGTGCGGATGGGGTGCTCGTGGGCGCCCAGTGGCGCGCCCTCAGCGGGCGCGTCCGCGTCGAGTTTGGAAAGGCCGCCATCGTCGTCGAAACCCCGTCCCCAGGGTACGCCGCGGTGCCCGTGAGCGACTCGTTGCCGCCGATGAGTGCGGACCCCAGGCGCGGCTCGGCGAGGCCCCAGACGAAGGCGACCCTGCTGGGGGTGGCGCCCATCGACGCGGCCAGCTTGCCGCCCCATATGCGGGCCGCAGCGACCCAAGACGAAGCCCAGGTTCCATCGGCAGGCCCCCGCTCCCACAAGCCGACCCTGCTCGGGATCGCCGACTCCGTGCCGCCCCCCTCCGTCAGCGCGAGCGCGCCTTCGCCCTCGGCGCCCCCTGGGCCCCATAGCTCGTCCCCGCCATCGGCCAATCCGACGCTGATGGGGATCGGGATCGGGCCCATCCCGGCCGGGCGCCGCGTCGGGGGCGGCTCATTGAGCGACGACGACCAGCGGACCATCCAGGGGTTCGCGATCGGCGGGCAGCCGCACGAAATGCGCGACCGGAGGGTGACGCAACAGGGCCACCCGAGCGACCCCGCGCCTCCTGCGCACACGCCCCCGGCGCCAGCGCTCGCGAGCCCCACCGGTACGCCCGCGGCGAGCCAGCGTCCGGCCGCGTCCGTGGGCAACGCGCAGCAGGGCGGATGGCACGAGACGCCCGGGGACCAGTCGCCCGACGACGGGCGCGCCGCGCGAGACCCCACGCCCCAGGCTGTGCTGGTCGACGAAGGGCCTGCGGCGAGCCCCGGTCCCTCCGAGCGTTATAGCGATGCCCCGACGCGCATGCGCGATCCGGGCGCCCTGGGCAGCAAGCGTCCCAAGCGCCGCTTTCCCTGGCGTTACCTGGGCGTGGGGGTGTTGACCGCGGCGGCCTACTTCGCCTGGCTCTACCTACTCGATCATCTCTGAGTCGGTTGTGTTTGGCAGGCGGCGGTAGTACATCGCGGCCCATGGATCGAAAGCCAGTCCTGATCCTCGACTTTGGATCGCAGTACACCCAACTGATCGCCCGCCGCATCCGCGAGCAGCGCGTCTATTGCGAGATCCACCCCTTTACCTTGGCGCTGGACAAGATCCGCGCCCTGGCGCCGCAGGCCATCGTGCTCTCGGGGGGGCCCCAGAGCGTGTACGGAGAGAGCGCGCCGGTGATCGACCCCGGGCTGTTCACGCTGGGCGTCCCCATGCTGGGCATCTGCTACGGCATGCAGCTCACCTGTCACCTGCTCGGAGGCAAGGTCGAGCGCGCGGACAAGCGAGAGTACGGACCGGCGCGGATCCAGATCAGGCAAAGCGAGGCGCTGTTCGACGGCTTCAAGGTCGACGAGTTCGTCGACGTGTGGATGAGCCATGGAGACAGCGTCAAGGCGCTTCCTCCGGGCTTCGTCACCCTCGCCACCACCGGCAGCACGCCCTTCGCGGCGGCCTACGACGCCGAGCGCAAGATCGTCTGTGTGCAGTACCACCCCGAGGTCGTGCACACGGACCGCGGGGCCGAGATGTTGTCCGCGTTCTTGTTCAAGGTCGCCGCGTGCGAGCCGACCTGGACGCCTGGCGCCTTCGCGGAGGAGACCATCGAGAAGATCCGCGCGCAGGTCGGTGACAGTCATGCGGTGTGCGGGCTCTCGGGCGGCGTGGACTCCTCGGTCGCGGCCGTGCTCGTGTCGCGGGCGATCGGCGAGCGGCTGACCTGCATCTTCGTGGACAACGGCCTCCTGCGCCAAGGCGAGGCCGAGCAGGTGGTGCGCATGTTCCGCGACCACTTCCACCTGCAGCTCATCCACGTGGACGCGTCGGAGCAATTCTTGAGCGCGCTCGAGGGGGTCACGGATCCCGAGCAAAAGCGCAAGATCATCGGGCGCCACTTCGTCGAGGTGTTCGACGCCGAGGCCGAAAAGCTCAAGGATGTGCGCTTTTTGGTGCAGGGGACCCTGTACCCCGACGTGATCGAGAGCGTGTCCTTCAACGGCGGGCCGAGCGTGGTGATCAAGACCCATCACAACGTGGGTGGGTTGCCCGAGAAGATGAAGATGGCGCTGTGCGAGCCGCTGCGAGAGCTCTTCAAGGATGAGGTCCGCGAGATGGGCGCCACGCTGGGCATGCCGCGCCACGTGCTGTGGCGTCAGCCGTTCCCCGGGCCCGGGCTCGCGATCCGCTGCCTCGGCGAGGTGACCGCGGAGAAGCTGCGCATCCTGCGCGAAGCGGACGCCATCCTCGATCACGAGGTGCGCGAGGCGGGCCTCTACGAGGCGCTCTGGCAGAGCTTCTGCGTGCTCTTGCCCGTGCGCTCCGTGGGTGTGATGGGAGATGCGCGGACCTACGAGTACACGGTGGCGGTGCGCGCCGTGGAGTCCAAGGACGCCATGACCGCGGACTGGGCGCGTCTGCCCTACGAGCTGCTCGCGCGGGTCAGCAACCGCATCATCAACGAGGTGCGCGGCTGTAACCGGGTGGTGTACGACATCTCTTCGAAGCCTCCCGCCACCATCGAGTGGGAATGATGCGCGCGGCTCCTGTCCTCGGCCTGTTGCTCCTGGCTGCCGCGTGCGGCGCTGCCCAGCACCCCCGAGAGCGACCCGCGCAGCTGCGCGTGGTGGCGGTCCCCGAGACGGCCATCGTCCAGGTGGACGAGCGCTTCGTGGGCGCCGCGCGCGTGCTCAAGAAGCAGCCTGCGTCGCTCACGCCAGGAAAGCACCGGATCACGATCGAGGCGCCCAACTACTTTCCGCACGACATCGAGCTGGATCTTCCGGTCGGCGTGACTTCGCTCGAAATCAAGCTGCGCCCGGTGCCGCCTTGATCCTGGGCCCTCACTCCACGCGCACCACGCTCTCGCTCGGAATTCCGGCCACCATCGCCTCGAAGCAGCGCTCGACGGCGGCTTGTGTGCGGCCGTCGATCGTGAGCTTGGTGCGGTAATCCGCGTCGCGCCCCCAATGCAAGTAGCTGCCGATGCTGACGTCCTTGTGCGACGCTGAGAGCGTATCCAAGAGCGGCGCCAGGGCGGGTTCGTCCAAATCCACGTAGACCGCGCGGCTGAAGAAGGGCGTCGTGCCCTTGAGGTCCTCGCGCATGACCGCGAACTTGTGCTTGAAGATCTGGGGCACCCCTGGGAACACGTAGACGTTGCGCATCACGATGGTGGGCCAGTTGAGCTCCGCCGTGGTGACCAGGCGTGAGCCCTCCGGTATGTCGGCCATGCGCAAGTGCATCTCGGTCAAGCGGTCGCCGTAATGCTGCTTCAACAGCGCGGCGTAGGTGGCGTCGCGCACGACCCGCACGTCGAAGGCCTGTGCGACCGCCCGGATGGTGACGTCGTCATGGGTGGGGCCCACACCGCCTGTCGTGATCACCACGTCGTGCACGCTCGAGAGTTCTCGCACGTCGCGCACGATGATAGGAACCTCGTCGGGGCACACCACCACCCGCCGTAGCTCGACTCCGAGCGCGAACAGCTCCTTGGCCATCACGTAGATGTTTTGTTCCTGGACTTTGCCGCTCAGGATCTCATTGCCGATGATCAGGGCGGCGGCGCTGCGCGTCATGGGGCGCAGGATAGGCCCGGATACGCCCGTCGGCGAGCGGCGAGCGGGGCCCCTCCGGGATCAGCCATCGTGCGCCCCCTCGCCCGTGCCGAGGCCAGGGAAGAGCTTGCGGAACGACTCTTTGTCATCGGCCTTCTCCAGCGCGGCCGCTGGCGTGACCGTACCCGCGCGCGCCAGACGTTCCAGGGCAAGATCCATGGTCTGCATGCCCTGGCCCTTGCCTGCTTGCATCATGCTCGCGAGCTGGAAAGTCTTGTTCTCACGGATCATCGACGCGATGGCATGGGAGCCGATCAAGATCTCCAGCGCCGCCACGCGGCCCTTGCCGTCTGCGGTCTTGATCAGCTGCTGCGCCACGATGCCGATCAGGCTCTCGGCCAACATGCCCCGGATCTGCGGCTGCTCGTCCATGGGGAAGGCATTGATGATGCGCTCGATGGTGGCCGGCGCGCTGTTGGTGTGGACGGTGCCGAACACCAACACGCCGTAGCTCGCGAGCTGCAGTGCGAGCCGCATGGTCTCGTTGGTTCGGAGCTCGCCGATCAGGATCACGTCCGGGTTCTCGCGGCCGGCGGAGCGGATGGCGTTGGCGAAGCTCGAGGCGTGCGGGCCCACCTCACGGTGCGTGATCTGCGCGCTCAGCGGCTCGTGCACGAACTCGATCGGATCCTCGATGGTCAGGATGTGACATGGACGGGTGCGGTTGATGTGGTTGAGCATGGCGGCCAGGGTCGTGCTCTTGCCGGACCCCGTGGGGCCGGTGACGAGGACGAGCCCGCTCTTGCGCTCCGCCAGCTTGCGCACCGCCTCCGGGGTCTTGAGATCATCGAGCGTGAGCACCTTGGTCGGAATGGTGCGGAAGACCGCCGCGAGCCCCGTCTGCTTGTAGAAGTAGTTGGCGCGAAAGCGCGCCTTGGTCCCGTGCTGGTGAGCAAAGTCCAAGTCCCACTGTTCGCAGATGGTCTGCTTCTGCTCGGGGGTGGTGATCTCGAACAACAGGGCCTCGATCTCGGTCGAGCTCAGCTCCTTTGGATCCAGTGGGATCAGCTCCCCGCGCACGCGGCCCATGGGGGGCACGCCCACGCCCAGGTGAAGATCCGAGCCCGAGAGCTCGATCAAGCGGTCGAACAATGCGTCGATGCGGGCCACGCGCGGATCCTCCTTACTTGCCGAAGATCTTGCCGGCCTTGCCGAGCAGGTTGTTGGAGCCCGCCGCCTGTGCCTCCGCCGCGGTCGGCGAAGCGCCCGCGACGCGTCCGGTGATCAGAGCTTCGAGCTGGTCGGGCGCCTCGGCGTACTCGCGCGCGATCTCGAGGCTCGTGCGGCCGCTGCGCACGAGCTCGGCCAACGAGTCGTCCAGCCGCACGATGCCGAGCGCCTTACCTCGCTGCTGCAGGCTCGGGATCTGAAAGGTCTTGTTGTCGCGGATCAGCGCCCACAGCGGCGGAGTGCCGGGCAAGAGCTCGGCGGCGGCATGCAGCTGCTTGCGGTCTTTGCTGGGGACCAACCGTTGCGAGATGATGAGCCGTAAGCCGCCCGCGAGCGTCATCCGCACCTGGGGTTGATCTCCGGGCGGGAACAGATCGATGAGCCGTTCGATCGCCTTGGCGGCGCTCGGTGTGTTCATGGTGGCGATCACCAAATGGCCCGTCTCGCTCGCGGAGAGCGCCATGCGCACGGTGTCGGTGTCGCGCAGTTCGCCCACCACGATCACGTCCGGGTCCTCGCGCAGGGAGCCCTTGAGGGCGTTTGCGAACGTCTTGGTGTGGGTTCCGACCTGGCGTTGTGAGATCACGGAGCGCTTGGGCGGATGCACGTACTCGATCGGGTCCTCGACGCTGATGATGTGATGCGTGTGCTCGCGGTTGATCAGATCCACGATGGCCGCCAGGGTGGTCGTCTTGCCGTGTCCGGTGGGGCCGGTGACGACGATCAAGCCCTGGTGGTGGTGCGTGGCGTTGGCGATGGCCTTGGGCAGTCCGAGGTCTTCGAGCGTCGGCACGCGCTCGCCGATCGGCCGCGCCGTGAGCTTGTAGCCCGTGCGCTGGCGCGTGACGTTGGCGCGAAAGCGGCCGAGGGTGGGGTGGACCAGCGGAAAATCGCAGGCGCCGTGCAGGTCGAGATCGCCGCGCACGTTGGCGGGGACGTGCTCGAGCAGCATGTCCGCGACGACCGATGCCGAGAGCGGATCGGCGACCGGGACCAGATCGCCCGCGATGCGCAGGGTGGGCGAGCGATCGCCCAACACGTGGAGATCGCTCGCACGCTGCTCGCGGGAGAGCCGCAGCAACGACTCGAACACCTCGGACGGGGTATCGCCGAGGTTCGGCCGAGGTGGAGGGGCGGCGGGCGCGGGCGCCACGGCGGGCGCGGGCGCCACGGCGGGCGCGGGCGCCACGGCGGGCGCGGGCGCTGCGCGTGGCTCGAGCGGCGACGAGGGGGGCGCCGCGATCGGGCGCTCCCCCGTGGATTCTTCGCCGAACCGGTTGTGCTTGGCGGGGGGCGGCGGCACGGGCTTGGCCGCGAGCGGCGGTCCCAGGCGTCTGAAGCGCGCCTGCAGGCGCTCACCGTGGTAGCCGGCCGTGATGCGTACCGCGCCCACGGCGGGGTGCTGGAAGTCCCAGCGACGCTGCCCCTCGATCAGGCCCATCACCTCATTGCGACCACCCGCGCCGACCAGCATGGCGAGCACATCTTCTTCGCTGAAGTTGCGCTTGATCACCGGCACGTATTGCTCGCCCACCAACGCACAGGGGGGGCGGTCGCTTTGCAGCGCGAGTTCCTTCACGTCGTGGCGTCCGAGTGCTGAGAAGAGCTTTTCGAAGTCCATGGCTGTTCGAGACACCACCCAAAGAGTCGTGAGGTCTCGATCGTATCTCAGCCGGCTCGCTTCCCAATACGGTAAGCTCTATCGCACATTTGGGCCCAGACCGCGCGCCTCGGCACAGCGAGACGCTTGCCATGCGCGTGCGCACGTTCTTTCGCGTCGCGTGCCCGGGGGCAGGGGTCACGCGCTGGTGAGGGCGTAGAGGGCGATCGCGGCGGCGACGGAAGCGTTGAGGGATTCGATCGGGCCTGCCATGGGGATGCGCACGAGCTCGGTGCAGTGTTCGCGCACCAGCCGGCGCAGGCCGCGGCCCTCCGAGCCGACCACCAGCACGCGACTGCCCCCACCGTCACGCAGCTTGGGGAGATCGTGTGCTCCCTCCACCGCCAGGCCGATCACGGAGAAGTCGCGCTCGCGCAGCGCATCGAGCGCCTGGACGAGGTTTGAGACCCGCGCGATGCGCGCGTGCTCGGTGGCGCCGGCCGATGCCCGTACCACGACCGGCGTGACCGGGGCGGCGCGATGCTTGAGCGTGAGGATGCCATCGGCACCGAACGCCACGGCGCTGCGCACGATGGCGCCAAAGTTGTGCGGATCGGTGATCTCATCGAGCGCCACCAACAACGCGCGCTCCGGGAGTTTGCTGAGCAATTCCTCGAAGCTCAGGTACGAGTAGCTGCCGCCGATGGCCACGACGCCCTGGTGCCGCTCACCACGCGCGAGCAACTCGAGCTCCCGAGGTTCGCGGAACTCGAAGGCCACGTTGCGCCTTCGGGCGAGCTCGACCAGCTCCTTGAGCTCACGGCGCGGGTCCTCCGCCAAGTACACGACGGAAACCTCGTTGGCCTGGGCGCGCAGGGCCTCGGTGACCGCGCGCGGGCCGCAGATGAGACGCTTCATGGCCCGCTCCTACCCGGGGACCCAGGGGCGGGCAAACGAAAAGGCCGCGCGCTCGCGCGCACGGCCTCGGGGAGCGCGTGGAGCGTCCTCAGGCGATCACAGACCGCACAACGGATCGTTCGGGTCGCAGCCGCCGCCGCCGCCAATGCCGCCGCTCTTGGGCTTGGCCTTCGCGGGCTTGCTGGCGCCGCTGGGCCTGCTGGCCGGCCTCTGGCCGGTGCTTGCCTTGGATTCGCCGCCCGTCGGGCGCGCCGCGCTCGCCGCGGCCGCCCTCGCTTCGGCAGCTGCCTTGTCGTCCTGGAGCTTGCGCTTTTCTTCGGCGGCCTTGCGCAGGGCCTCTTCGGCTTCAAGCGCCCGCTTCTCGGCCTCTGCCTTGGTGGCCGCAGCCAGGTTCTCCGCCGCAGCCTTGGCCGCCGCGGCGCGCTCCTGCTCCGGCTTGATCACGCCGAAGTAGCCCCCGGCTCCGACCGCCAACAGCACCGCAACGATCGCGCCGATGACTGCGGGAGAGGTGCCCTTCTGCTTTTCGGCCTGGATGCGCTCGAGCTCACGCTGATGAGCCAGCATGCGCTCCTGCTCCTCCTGGCGAGCGCGAGCCTCGGTCTCCAGGCGGGCGCGCTCCTTCTCGGCCTCGATGATGGCGAGGCGGCGAGCCTCCTCTTCCTTCTCGCGGCGCTCGGCGGCGAGCTTCTCTTCTTCGGCACGACGGATCTTTTCGCGCTCGGCCTCCTCGGCCGCGCGGCGCGTCTCCTCTTCGCGGCGACGGGCTTCCTCGACGGCTCGCTTCTTCGCTTCCTCTTCGCTCTTGATACGATCGTCCTCAAGGCTCATCAGCTCCTTGAGGTTGAAGAGAACAGAGGACTCCTTGCGATCTTCCATGGGTGCTCCGTGCATCGCGTTCTCCGTGGCTGGCGAAAAGCGTCAAGTCGTCACGACGTCCCAGCACGACCTTTCGATCCATGCCCCGCGAACGCCTCCCACGGTGGGTTCAAAACTATCGTGGTGTTGTCCGCATGTCAACGCCGGGTCAGCGGCTAATGACACGAAACTGCTCACGTTTTTGAGCAGGTCGAGCGGGGGCGAAGCGAGTTTACAGCGTCGTTGGCCCTACAGGTGGGGGCTTTGCCCAGGACGTACGAGACACGCATTTGCCGCCTTTTCGTGGCCAATTGCAAGGGGGTAACGCAGGGAGGGGCCCTCAATTCGTACGTTTCAATACGGAGAGAAGAGTGCAGCTAGCACGTGGGACCGACCCCGTGGGTCGCATTGGGCCACAGAACGTTGACCTGCTCCTGGTCGTCGACCTGGACGTGGACTTTTGACGGCGACGGCGACTTGAACCTGGGCGCGCATGCGTTGACGGTCAGCTCTTGCTCGGCGGCCTCAGACGTCGACCGTCCAAGTTCGAGTCGCCGTCGCCGTCAAGGTCCACGTCCAGGTCCAAGACCACGCCCAAGCCAATCTGGCCGGCGATGCGGAGGACTTCGCCGCCCTCAGCTCACTCGCGCCAGAACAGCTTCCAGGGGTTGTGCTTGATGTCGCGGAGCATCTCCTGGACGTCGTCGTAGATCTCCTCGTCCATCAGCAGGCCGCCCACGGTTCCCTCGCCACGCTTCATGTGGGTCATGATCGCCTGGGCGTCGGCCAGCGTGACCTTGGCGCGATCGGCCAGGATGGAGGCGTCGCTGATGGTGGACTTGAGCTTCGCGCGCTGCTCCGGCCCGAGCACGTCGGCCACGGTGGCGCGCACGTCCTTCACGAGGGGAGAGGTGTCCTGCATCGTCTTGTCGATGTTGTTCACGATGCGCTTGATCTGCGGGCTGTCGACGTAGTTCGTGCGCACGCCCTTGATGAGCTGGGTGCCCTCGTCGGAGGCCGTCTCCACGTTGGCGATGATGTTGTGGAACTTCTGCTCGTTCTTGCCGATCACGTTGTTGAGACCCTTGAGCAGGCCGCTCGTGTCGTGCAGGAGGCCGGCGATCTCTTCCTTGTTGTTGCGGACCGCTTCCACCATGGTCTCGAGCAGCTCGTAACCCATGGCCAGCGCGAGATCGAGGCGTGGCGGATCGAGGCCGCGGTTGATGCTGTTTTCGGCGAGCACGGGCTTGATGGCCGAGCCGGGATCGATGGCCATGAAGGGTTCGCCGAGCACGCCGGAGGAGGTCACGTAAAACAGGGCGTCCTCGTGGATGGTGTCCTTGACGTCGTTGTCGATGCGCAGTTCGAGACGCACCAGGGGGCGCCGGTTGGTCTTGGGATCCAGCCGTCCGCCCATGTACTCGCTCTTCTCGACGGTGCCCACGCGGACGCCCGCGATGCGCACCGCGGCGCCCGGCTTGAGGCCACCCGGGTTGTCGAAGTCGACGAACACGCTGTAGCCGCCCTTGAGGCTGATACCACCAAGCGCGAACAGGAAGCCTCCCATGAGCAGCAATGCTGCCAACAAGAGCAGGCCGACCTTGACCTCTGTTGAAAAGCCCTTCACGTCACACCTCTCTCTGGAGCTGCCTAAGTTCTCGGGTCACGTTCACACCTCCATCGGGCCTTCGGCCTGGCCGGTGATGAACTGACGAACGATCGGATCCACCGTGCGCTGAAAGTCTTCCTGGGTGCCCAGGAGCCGCACCTGTCCCTGGTAGAGCATCGCGATCCGGTCTGCGATGCTGAAGATGCTGGTGAGATCGTGGCTCACCACGATGGAGGTCACCCCGAGCTCCCGCGAGAGCTCGAAGATGAGCTTGTCGACGCGGCGGGCCGAGATGGGATCGAGCGAGGTCGTGGGCTCGTCGAACAAGACGTATTGGGGATCGAGCGTGAGCGCGCGCGCGATGGCGACGCGCTTGCGCATGCCGTCGCCGAGCTCCGCGGGGTAGGCCTTGGCGAACTCCAACATCTGCACCTGGTCGAGGCGCCGCTCGGCCTCCACCATGGCTTTGTCCATGCTGAGCTTCTTGTGCATGCGCAGCGGGAGCGCGACGTTCTCGGCGCAGCTCATGGAGTCGAACAAGGTGGAGTGCTGGAACACCATCGCGCAGCGCATGCGCACCGGGTAGAAGGCCTTCTCGCTCAGGCGCGAGACCTCGTTGCCATCCAGGAAGATGTCTCCCGCGTCCGGGCGCAAGAGCCCCACCAGGTGCTTGATGAGCACGCTCTTGCCCACGCCGCTCGCGCCGATCACGAAGAAGCACTCGCCGTCCTGGACCTCCAGGTCCACGCCGCGCAAGACGTGCTTGTCGCCGAATCGCTTGTGCAGGTTGGAGAAGTGGATGGGCATGGTTCAGGCCGGGGGAAAGACGATGTAGCCGAACAGGCTGAGGAAGAGGTCGAGCACGATGATGGCGAGCGAGCTGTGGACCACGGCGTTGGTGGTGGCCGCGCCGACGCCCTCGGAGCCGCCGAAGGTGGTGAGGCCGCGCTGCGCGCTCACCACGGGAATGGCCGCGCCGTAGAACGCGGCCTTGAGGAAACACACGACCAGATCGCCTCCGCTGACGAGGCTGAAGCTGATGAACGTGTCGTGGTTCACGTCGAACACCATGTTGGCGGTCAGGGTGCCCGCGACGAGGGAGGCGAACAGCGACCAGAACGCCAGCGCGACGGTCATCACGATCGAGGCCACGAAGCGGGGCACCACCAGGTACTCGACCGGATCCGCCGCGCTCATCCGCAGCGCGTCGACCTGTTCGGTGACCACCATCGAGCCGATCTCGGCGGCGATGCCGGCGCCCACCCGCGTGGCGATCATCAGCGCGCAGACCGTGGGGGCGAACTCGCGCACCATGATCTGGATGATGTTGGCGCCGAGCATGGAGAAGTCGGGGATGACGCGCTGGATTTGAATGCCGGACTGGACGACGGTGATCATGCCGATCACGGTCATCGTCACCGTCACGAAAAGCATCGAGCCGTTGCCGATGGTGTAGGCGTGCTCGAACAGGTGCTTGCGATTGAGGCGGCCGCGCATCACGTGATAGATGCACTGCTGCAGCATCGACCACAGCCCGTACAGGTCCCGCCCGAGCGCCCCAAAGGGCGCCACGATGCGGGAGCTCAGGCTCTCCGCCGCGGGGCGCTGCGTGTCGATGTTGGCTTGGATGGTCATTTGAGGATGAAGGTGAAGAAGTAGTCCATCACGAAGATGCCGATGGCGGCCGCCACGACGGCTGCGTTCACCGAACGGCCGACGCCCGGGGCGCCTCCCTTGGTCGAAAGACCGAAGTGACAGGACGTGATCGCGATCATCACGCCGAAGGCGGTGGCCTTGATCAAGCTCTGCAAAAAGTCCCAGTGATCCAGCATCTCGAAGAAGCTGTGCAGGAAGACCGCAGCGTCCACGTCGAGCAGCGCCTTGGCGCTGAGGATGGCGCCTGCGAGCGCGACCAAGTCTCCGAAGATGGTGAGCACGAACAGCATCACCACCATCGAGATCACGCGCGGCAAGATCAGGTAGGTGAGCGGGTCGATGGCGAGCGCGCGCAGGGCGTCGAGCTGCTCCGTGACCACCATGGTGCCGAGCTCGGCCGTGTTGTTGGCGCCGACGCGGCCGGAGAACATCAACGCGATGAGCAGCGGACCCACCTCGCGCAGCATCGCGAAGCCCGCGCCCCAGCCGATGATGGCCGTCGCGCCGAAGCGCACCACGAGCGGAGCTATCTGGATGACCATGATCGCGCCCGTGAACAGCGCCGTGATCGAGACGATGCCGACCGAGCGCACGCCCATCTTGTAGAAGTTGCGGACGAGCTCGTAGCGATCGATGTTCGAGGGCCGCATGCGCGCGATCAAGCGGCCCGCGAGCACGCCGATGCCGCCTGCTTGCTCCGCGATGCTGAGCAGGGCCTTGCCCATGCGCTCCGGGACGAGAAGCCCGAATGGCGTGGACGACGCTTGATCCTGTTCGAGTGCAGGGCTCGTCACAACGGTCCCTCCGTGAGGCCGTGGACGAACTGGTTCACGGCAGCGATCCCGCTGTTCTTCGCCTGGGCAGTGGTGCCGAAGAAAAGAAGCTCGCCCTTGTGCAGCATGGCGACGCAATCGGCGATCGTGAGGAGGGCCCCCACGTCGCTCGAGATCACCACCACGGTGCTGCCCTGGGCGCGCTGTTCATCGCGGATGAGGTTGAAGATCTTCTGCGTGTTCACCGGATCGAGTCCGGCGGTGGGTTCGTCGTAGAGCACGATGGGCGCCTTCTGCGCCGTGGCGCGCGCGATGCCCACCCGCTTCTTCTGGCCGCCCGACAGACCCGCGGGCATGCGCCCCTGGAAGCCCGGCAAGGACACGCGGGCCAGGCGCTCGGCAACGATCGCGGAGAGCTCGCTCTCGCTGTAGTCGAACAGGCGGCGCAGCGGAAAGGAGATGTTCTCCGCGACGGTCATGTGATCGAACAGCGCGTTGTTCTGGAAGCACATGCCGATCTTCTTGCGCACCCGCGCGAGATCGAGCGCCGACATGTCGTTGATGACTTCGCCATCGACCTCGGCCTCGCCGCGATCGGGCGTGAGCAATCCCGTCATCACCTTGAACAGCACGCTCTTGCCGGCAGCGCCCGGGCCGATGAGCGCCAGGATGCCGCCCGCGGGCACATCGAGGCTCACGTTTCGCAGGACCGGAGCGTCCTTCAAGCGAAGGGAAACTGAACGCAGGGAAAGCACAGGAGGTGGAGTCTAACGATGTAGGTGGAGAGTGTCCACGGGGGGCTATTGGCCCCGGCTGGCTGAATTGCTGACCACTGCACCGCGCGCGCGCGTTCGCAGCAAGAGAACTGTGGCGAGCAGTACGTTTGCAGCCAGCGAGATAGCGAGCAGCGTGCGGAGCGGAAAATCCGGTGTTTCATGCTGTCGCGTGGGCTGGTGAGGTTGCTCGCGAACGGGCGCGTGCGCGGCGCGGGTTTGGATCACCTCGATCAGCGCGGGCGGCGACGTGGCGCGCTGCACGCTGTCGAGCACGGCTGAGAGCTCGCCCGGGTCCGGGCCGCTATCCGAGACTTGGAGCAGCACCGTCAGCTTGGGGGCGGGGATGGGGGCGTCCAGCGGGACCAGGCTCGGGTCTGTTCGGCTCACCGCCACCCGCGCCTGGGCGACCTGGGGGAGGGCGCTAAACAGGCGTTCGAGCTCCCTCGCGGCAGCTCGGTCTTCGCTCCGCGCTTGCTCATGGGCCCCGGGAAAAAAGGGCAGCGCGTCGGCGGCGCTGGCGGAGGCCTTGGCGATGCCGGCCTCGTCCGCTCTGGCGCGGGGAGCTCCCGACCACAGCAAGACGAGCGCGAGCAGCCAAGGGGTCATGTGTCGAAGCTGTAGCGTGCTCCCATGCGCGGCGCAGGGAAGGAGGGGAAGCGGATCTTGCGGATCTGATCGGCCACGCACTTCTGGAAACTAGCGTCGCCGGCGTTGACGGTGACGCCCATCACCTGACCGGAGCCAGCGATCGCGATGTCGATCTTGACCTTGCCCACGGAGCCCCGCACGCACGCGTTGTACATCGCGTTAAGGTTCTTGTTCACGACGCCGGCCACGGTGCCCGCGCTCAGGGTCTGCTCACCGCCGCCCGAGGCGCTGCCGATGTCCACCGCCTGCATCATGGCTTCTTCGTAGGACATGCCGCCTGCTCCGCCGCTTCTGCCGCCGCTCGCGCGACGATGGCCGGTGGGCTTGGGCAGGATGCCGGCCGAGCCCGAGATCTCCAGCTCGCCGCGCTTGTACATGTCGAGCGCGGCGTCGTCGCGGCCCTCGTTGTCGGCGTCGCCGCGTGAGAGCGCGTAGATTCCGCCCGCGACTGCCACCACCGCCAACGCAGCCAGGCCCATGCCGGCCTTGAACACCGTGGAGCGCTTGTCCTTGGTCTCCGCGGTTGCGATGGCCGTGGCGCGCTCACGCTCCGCGCGCACCAACTCGAACTGGGCCAGGAAGTCGGTGAATTCGGCGAACTCGCCGACCTTGCCGCGGCGGCCGGTGTCCGTGTTCAGGAGCTCGTGGTCGCGTAGCGCCTCGCCTTGCACGATCATGTTCACGAGCTGGCGCCCAGAGAAGGGGCCATGGTCCATGCCGTTCTTGACGACCATCCAGCGAGGAGAGTCGTCTTCGGTGACCTTGGCCAGCGCGTCCTTGAGATCGACCTCGCCGAGCGAGCGGCGGTCGCGCGCGGCTGCCGCCTCCTCCGCATCGACGATGGAGACGCGGAAGTTGTCGTAGATGGAGACGCGGGAGCCGACCTCGGGCGCGCCGTCAAGGATCTGCGGGACGCGTGGAGCGCGCGGCAGACTCTGCTGCGCTGCGCGCCCGGGAGCGGGGCGCATCGAGAGGTTGACCTCGATCTCGATGTCGTGGCCGAAGTCCTCCGCGCTCTCTGCGGGGGCGTCTCCGAGCAGCGCGAGCAGCGTGGCGCGGAACTCCTCGGCACTGCCGTGGCGCGCGGCCGGGTCGGGCGCGAGGGCGCGGAAGAGCTCCTGATCGATGGCCGGGCTCGCCTCGGCGTGCACCTGCGATGGCAGCGCGAACTCGTCGCTGGGCGAGCGCCCAGTGAGCAAGGTGTAGAGCAAAGCACCGAGGCCGAACACGTCGCTCGCGGCTGAAGGGCGTCCGCCGACCTTCTGCTCGGGCGCGAGATAGGCCGCTTCGTGCTCGGGCATTCCCGCGGTGCCCCCCTGGGCCATCAGGGTGCGGGCGATGAGCAGATCGCCCAGCTGCACGCGCCCGTCGTCGTGCATCCACACCCCAGAGGGGCGCACGGCCCCGTGGGGGCCGGTGGCGTGGATCGCGGTCAGGGCGTTGCAAATGTGCGCGACCACATTGTAAGCCCCGCGCAAGCTGATGGGCCTGCCTGAGCGCGCGTTCGCGGCGACGTAGGCGGCTAGCTGCTGCCCGCTGAGCGGTCCCTGAACGAGGAAGGGAGCGCCGGTCTCGCTGCTAATGATGCCGTAGGTTTGGACCACGTTGGCATGATTGAAGTTGCCGAGGCCCTTCAAGATCTGGCGCGCGTGGGCCTCCGCTTGTGGGATGAGAGGCCGCAGCGAGACGGGCTTACCGGTCTTGCGATCGATGGCGCCGAAGATCTCGCCGAATCCGTCCACCGCGAGACGCTCGCGCACTTCGAAGCGTCCGTTGATGACGAGCTGAGAAGGGGAAACCTGAGGCTGCACGGTCATGTATCGGCCAGCAGCCTACTCAACCAAGGAGACGACCAGCAAGGGCTCACTGACTGGGTTGCGCAAACTCAGTGCCATCTGGTTTGGCGACCTCACCATTTTCGGGCTGCGCCACGCTGGGAGATGGGGGGGGCAACGCCGGCTCGGCGGGTCGGGCAGGCTGCGCAGGCGGGGGGGGCGCAGCCTCGGCCAGCACCTCGATTGAAAGATTTGCCTGGACCTGCACGGGCGCGTCGGGGACGTCGGGCGCAAGCGCACCTGTCGCTACCCCGCGCTGAAGGCAGCGGATGCTCTCCGGGGACTGGCCGGGCGCGCTCACGACGACGTTGCTCAGCTGACCACTCGGCGAGGCTGTCGCGCTCACCGAAATCGTGAGCTCGCCCTGCGAGGCAGCGCGCGCGAGGTCCAAGCACTGACTTGGGGCCGGGACCAAGCGCGCGAGCTCGATCGCGAGATCCCGCGCGGGCTTCGCTGGGCTGGCAGCGGCGGGCGCAGCCTGGGCGGGCGAGGCCATCAGCGCCCCCGGGTCGACCGCGGGCTTGGGGTCGAAGGCGGAAGGCAGGGGTTGAAACTGCGGGGGCGGTGCCGGGCGGGGCGCCGCAGGAGGCGCTTGGCCGGCGGCGGGCGACAGGGGTTGTCCATCTGGGCCGAGCAGCCCGCGCGGGACCGGCTTGGCGTCTCCTCCACAGCCCCCGAGCGCGATTGCGCCCACGAACATCCCCAGCTTGCTCGCGCGTGCCCATGCACGCCTCGACCACCACGTCATTTCAGCTCCGGGCGCGCTCCACCTGCAAAGCCCGATTCTTGATCGATTGCCCCGTCAAAGACGAGATCACTGCGTCGGCGTGCTCGGTGGGTACGCCCACGAAGGTGTGTCGATCCTTGACGCGCACACGTCCGATGTCCTCGGCGCCGAGCCCGCAGGTGTTGACGAGTAGGCTGGCGAGATCGCGCGGTTCGAGGCCGTCGCGCTTGCCCACGTTGAAGTAGAGCGTGGTCATGTCGTCCGGCATCGGAGGCGGCTCATCGAGCAACGCCTCGCTGACCGGCTCTTCGTCCGCAGGAGGTGGCGGCTCTTCGGCCACCGCGCCCGCGTCCGCGGTGACGGGGCCGGCTGGTGAAGCGCTGGCCTCGGCGCGCCCACCGCGGCGGCGGCGACGCTTGCGCTTGCCCGAGGCTGCGCCCGCCGTCCCCTCGTCGTCTCCTTCGTCCTCGCCGTGATCGTCAGCAGCGACCGAGGCGTCCTTTGGGACTGGGGTGGGGGCGCGCTCGCGCCGCGCCGCGGCCGCCGCTTCGTCCACGTCAAACGTCACGCCCGAGAAGAAGCTGCGCACGAGCCCACAGAGAATGCGCTCGGCGTCGGGGTGCGTGAGCAGCCGGCGCACCACCTCCCGGTGTTCATCGAGCGGTGCTCCCTTGAAGGCCTCCGCAAGCAGCGCGAGGCGATCGGCCTCCTTGCGGGTCTTGAGCTCGGTGTCGCTGGGGAGGGAGCGCTCGATGGGGAAGATCTTGAACGTGAGCCGCAGGTAATACAGCGCGCCCAGGTTTGAAGGGCCCAGCACCGAGATCGCGGTCCCGGTACGGCCCGCGCGGCCGGTGCGGCCCGTGCGGTGCACGTACTGCTCGGCCGACTCCGGGAAGCCGAAGTTGATGACGTGAGTCAAGTGCGAGATGTCGATCCCGCGGGCCGCCACGTCGGTCGCCACCATGTAGCGGAGCTGACCCTCGCGGGTGCGCTTCATGATCTGCTCGCGGTCCCTCTGCGGCAGGTCGCCGTTGAGCCAGTCGGCGTTGAAACCCGCCGCGGACAGGTGCCGCGCGACTGTCTCAGTCTCGTTCTTCGTGTTGCAGAAGATGATGGCGCTCTCGGGATCTTCGACCTCGAGCACGCGAATCAGCGCGCTCAGCTTGTCTCCGAGGACCATGTAGAAGTAGTGGCTGATCTCCGCGGCGCCGACCTGATCGCTCGAGAGCGTGATGAACTCGGGCTCATGCATGCGCCGCTCGGCCATGCGCTGCACGTTGTCGTCGATGGTGGCCGAGAAGCACAGAAATTGCCGGTTGTCCGGCAACGCATCCATGATGGCGTTCAGCTCCTTGGCGAAGCCCATCGAGAACATCTCGTCGGCCTCGTCGAGCACCAACACCCGGATGGCCGCCGCATCGAGCGTCCCGCGACGCAGGTGATCCAGGACGCGACCGGGGGTGCCAGAGACGATCTCCGCGCCCTGCTTGAGCTGCGCGATCTGTCGCTCCATCGGCGCACCCCCGTAGACGGCGACCGTGCGCAGGTCGCGGTACTTGCCGATCTGCTCCAGGACGCGCTGACTCTGCAGCGCCAGCTCGCGCGTGGGCGCCAGGATCAACGCCTGGACGCCTCTGCCTTCTTCGACCAAGCGGTCGACCACGGGCAAGCCAAAGCCCAAGGTCTTGCCGGTGCCCGTGCGGGATTGGACGATCAGGTCATGGCCGGCGGCCGCGGGCTCGAAGGCGGCCCTTTGCACCGGGGTGGGGTGCGTAAAGCCGAGCTCGTCGAGCGCCCTTCGCACCGCGGGTGAGAGGGCCAGTGCCTCGAAGGTGGGGGCCGTCTCGCGCAGGTCAGTTTCGTCGCTCATGGTGCGTTCTCACTGCTCGGTGCCAGGTGCACCGGCTGAATCGGTGCCTCGAGCACCGGCTGAAAGGATCGCCTCCAGCTTGCGGATGCGCGGGGCCTCTTCGCGATCGAAACGTTCGATCAGGCCACGCATGCCGTGCCGTAGGCGCAGGAGCTCCGCCCAGGCAGGGTGCTCCGTTGGATTGCAGGTGGGACGTGCGACAGAGAGCCGATGATCCCAGTCTCTGAGCCATTTTTCGAGTTCTTCGCGGTTCTTGGGGCCGGGGGCGTCGGCCATGCACGCGCTCGCCTTGGCCAATAGCTCGCCCTGGAGCTCGACCAGCGTCGATTTGCAGGAGCCATCGGCAGCGGTCCCCCCTGAAGGCCAGAAGATCTGGGGGATGATGGAGCTCAGACCGACCGTGATGAGCCAGGCGGCGAGAAGCCAGAATGCGGCTGCCCCTGCGTACCATCCCGCGCTGTGTCGATTGCCCGTGTCTCCCAAAGCTTGACCCGTCTGGGGGCTCTTCTAGGTGCCTGGGCGGAGGCTGTCAACGTCGAAACCGGGCAGGGCCCGGGGGCTGAAACGCCGCGGCCTGGCCGGCGCGCCGCGACATGGGTCAGGGCACCAACTTGTATCCTAGGCCGTAGACCGTGAGGATGTGGCGCGGTTGGGCAGGTTCCGCCTCGATCTTTTTGCGCAGCTTGACCACGAAATTGTCCACGGTGCGGTTGGTGGGGTTGGCGTCCACGCCCCAGACCTTGCGCAAGATGTCGTCCCGCGAGACGGGCTGACCCTTGCGCTCGAACAGGAGCTTCAACAGCTCCACTTCGTAGAACGAGAGCTGCTCCGAGAGCTCGCCCCGGGTGAGCGTGTGCGTTCCTGGGTCGATCACGGCCTCGCCGATGGTGAACGGCTGGTCGGATGCGCTGTTGCGCGCGGTGCGGCGGAAGATCGCGCGGATGCGGGCCACCAACTCGCCCACCGAGAACGGCTTGGTGACGTAGTCGTCGGCCCCCGCGTCGAGCCCCCGGATCTTGTCGGCCTCCTGACTCCGGGCAGTGAGCATCAGGATCGGGGTGCGCGGATCCCCCCGCCGGAGCTGCTCGCAGACCTGGTAACCGTTGAGGTCCGGCAGCATGAGATCGAGGATGATGCAGTCGGGGGGAGTGCGGCGCGCCTGATCGATGGCGTCCGCGCCCCGTCCCGCGTGCAACACACGAAATCCCTCGAACTCCAGGGCGTCCACGAGCCCGAGCGCGAGGCTCGGATCGTCCTCGACCAGCAGGATCGTCCTTTGTCCCGTCGCGCCACTGTTCATGATGACCTCGAAGAAGGTACACCGTCCGCTGCCTCGTTCAACGATGTCTCGCCGGTGGGCATCCGTGGCTCCCCGCGATAGGCCATCGAGAAGCAGACCACCGCCCCTCCATCGGCCGCGTTCTCGGCCCAGGCCCGCCCCCCGTGGGCGTCCGCGATGTGCTTGACCAGGGAGAGCCCGATGCCCGAGCCGCGCACCTGCTGGCCCGGACGGCGCACACGATAGAAGCGGTCGAACACGCGGCGGGTCTCGTCCCGAGGGATGCCTGGGCCGCGATCGCGCACCTGAATCCAGAGCTCCCTGCGCTGCACCAGCAACGTCACGTCGATGGGTGAGCCCTCGCCGTACTTGATGGCGTTGTCGATCAAGTTCACCACCGCGAGCAGCAGGGCCTGCGGATCGACCCGCGCGCTCGGGGCCGCCTCGGGCAGGTGCACCCGGAGCTCGACGTTCTCGAGGCGCGGACGCACGGTCTCCACGGCGCGCTGCACGATCTCCGAGAGGTCGGCCTCCTCACGCGCGTAGGTCTGCTTGCCGCGCTCGAGCGCCGCGAAGTCGAGCACGTTCTCGATCAGGCCGCTCAGGCGCTCGGATTCGCGGCCGATGATCTCGAGATACTGGCGCTGCTTTTCGGCCGAGCTCACGCGTTCGGTCATCAGCATCTCCGCGAACATGCGCACGACCGAGAGTGGCGTCTTGAGCTCGTGGGAGACGTTGGCGATGAAGTCGCTCTTGAGCGTATTCAGCCGACGCTCCTTCAGCAGGGCGAACAGGAAGAAGGCGACCGCGACGACCAGGATGAGCGCCGATGAGCCGATCAGGGCGGCCTTGTTGAACTCGCGTTGTCGCGCCTGCTGCTCGAGCAGCGGCGCGTCTTTCGGCGCGAGCTGCAAGCGCCAGCGGTAGAGCGTGGTGGGGAAGCGCTTGCCGACCAGGTAATCGGCCACCTTGGCCAGGCTGTCACCGAACATGCGCCTTCCATCGTCGTCGACGATGTTGAAGTAGGTCCGCGCCTCCTCGTTGGCGAACAAGCGCGGAAACTCCTCGCGCACGATGTAGCCGGTGTCATGGTGCGCCACCACGAAGAAGGTCGAGCCCTCGTAGATCACGGCCATGTACGAGATGAGGTAGCTCGTGCCGTTGAGGCTCGTGTGCAGGTGGCGCAGCTGGTCCGCACCGAGATCGACCAACGCCAGCTCGGGCGCCAGGCTCTTTCGGAACAAGCGCAAGAAGGCGCGCTGCTCGTCCGGGGTCGCGCGGGCCGCATAGTCGACCACTTCGAGTTCGTCGCTCAAGATGAGCACCGCGCGCACGCTGGGAGAGACACGCTCGGCCAGGGGAAGCCAGCGGGTTCGCAGGCCATCCGGGTCGCCCACGTCCACCAGGTGAAAAACGGCGTTGTCGCGCGAGATGATCTGCTGCTCGATGCGGTCGACCTTCTCTTCGACCAAGAGCAGCGTGCTGTGGGCGATGGAGCTGGCGCCCAGCTCATCGAAGCGAGACGCCGTATCCCACGTGTAATAGCTGAGGATCCCTGCGGCCGCGACAATCAGCGGGAGCAGCACGATGTAAGGAAGCTCAGGGCGCCACTTGGGCATCGCGCCCCAGCGTATCACGTGGCTAGCCGCGGAGGTCGTCGCGCTCGGGTCGCGGTGACCGGGCCATCAAACCGGCCACCTCGTTGCGTGGATCGGCCTGCTCGTAGAGGATGCGGTACATGCCCTCGACGATGGGCATCGGCACCTGCTCGCGCTGGCTGAGCTCGTAGGCGCTCTTGGTGGTGCGCACGCCCTCGGCCACCATCGTCATTTCGCCCAGGATCTGCGGAAGCTTCTTGCCCTTGCCGAGCTCGATCCCCACGTGGCGATTGCGCGAGAGATCTCCGGTGCAGGTGAGCACCAGATCGCCCATGCCGGAGAGGCCGCTCATGGTGAGCGGGTGGGCCCCGAGCTTGGTCGCCAGGCGACCGATCTCGGCTAGGCCCCGCGTGATCAGCGCGGCGCGCGAGTTGTGCCCGAACCCGAGTCCATCGGAGATGCCTGCGGCGATCGCCACCACGTTCTTGAGCGCGCCGCCGAGCTCGACGCCGATCACGTCATCCGTGCTGTAGACGCGGAGCCGCGTGTTGTTGAGCGCGCTTTGGGCGGTCTCGGCGTAGGCCGAAGAATGCGCGGCCACCAGCACCGCGGTCGGGATGCCTTGCGCGACCTCGCGCGCGAAGCTCGGTCCCGCGAGGAACGTGAGTTGAGCATGGCGGTCCCGGGGCAAGACGTCCTCGAGGATCTGCGACGGCAACATCAACGAGTCGTTCTCGATGCCCTTGATGGCCGTGATCACCGGTAAGCCCACGGGCAGGCGCGGAGCGAGCTGTGTCGCGACGCCGCGCAGCACATGGGAGGGGACCACCAGCATCACCAGCTCCGCCCCCGCCAGCGCTGCGTCGAGCGAATCGGTCGCGCGCAGGTTGGGCGGGAGCTTGATGCCGGACAGATACTTGGGGTTCTCGTGCTGCTCGTTGATCTCACGGATGGGATCGGTCGGCAGCCCCCAGAGCGTGGTTTGGATGTCGTTCTCGGCGAGCACCTTGCCGAGCGACGTGCCCCAAGAACCCGCGCCGAGCACGGTAGCGCGCTTGATCTTTTGCGTGTCCCCCATCCGTCGGATGTAGCAAACCCAAAAGGATGCGCGAATGGCAAAAACGGGTTGCTCGAAAGCGAGCAACTCCGCTGGTGCGCGCGCTCAGCCGGCCGGCTGAGCCGACGCGCTCTTGCCGCTCTTCTTCTTCTCGCCCTTCTCGCCGCCGCCCAGCTTGAGCTTCTCGGGCGTGGTGAGCGCGAAGCGCAGCACCTCTTCCATCTTCTGTACAGCGTGGAACTCGAGCTCCTCGCGGACCTCCTGCGGGACCTCTTCGACGTCGGCCATGTTCCGCTCGGGCAGGATCACGTGCTTGATGCCGGCGCGGTGCGCAGCGAGCACCTTCTCCTTGATACCCCCAACGGGCAACACACGACCCCGCAGGGTGATCTCGCCGGTCATCGCCACGTCGTTGCGCACCGGGATCTCGGTGAGCAGCGACACGATGGCCGTCATCATGGTCACGCCCGCCGACGGGCCGTCCTTGGGCATGGCGCCCGCGGGGATGTGGATGTGGAGGTCGCTCTTCTCGAGGAAGTCCTCGGGGATGTTGAGCAGCTTGGCGCGCGTTCGCACGTAGCTCAGGGCCGCCTGCGCGGACTCCTTCATCACGTCGCCGAGCTGGCCGGTGAGCTGGAGCTTGCCCGAGCCGTGCATGCGGGTGGCCTCGATGAAGAGGATCTCGCCGCCCACGGAGGTCCAGGCGAGCCCCGTGGCCACGCCGAACTCCGAGGTCCGCTCAGCCACCTCGCTCGTGAACCGCTGCGGCCCGAGGAACTCGCGCACGCTCTCGCCGCTCTCGATCTTATACGGGCCCGCGTTGCCCTCGGCGACCTTCACGGCCACGCCGCGGATCACGCTGGCCACCTGGCGCTCCAAGTTGCGCACGCCGGCCTCGCGCGTGTAGTAGTCGATCAGGGCCTCGACGGCGGCGTCGTGGATCACCAGCTGCTCCTTGGAGAGGCCGTGCTCCTCGAGCTGCTTCGGGATCAGGTGATCGCGCGCGATGTCCAGCTTCTCACGCCGCGTGTAGCCGGGGATCTCGAGGATCTCCATGCGATCGCGCAGCGGCGCGGGGATGGTGTCCGCCACGTTGGCGGTGGCCACGAACATCACCCGCGAGAGGTCGTAGGGGATCTCGAGGTAATGATCCGAGAAGGTGTCGTTCTGCTCCGGATCGAGCACCTCGAGCAGGGCGGCCGCGGGATCGCCGCGGAAGTCGTGGCCGATCTTGTCGATCTCGTCGAGCATGAACACCGGGTTGATGGTGCCCGCCTTCTTCATGCCCTGGATGACCTGGCCGGGCAGTGCGCCCACATAGGTGCGCCGGTGGCCGCGGATGGCGGCCTCGTCGTGCACGCCACCGAGCGAGTTGCGCACGAACTTGCGCCCGAGCGCGCGCGCGATGGACCGGCCGAGCGAGGTCTTGCCCACGCCGGGGGGGCCGATGAGGCACAGGATGGGGCCGCGCTTGTCGGGCTTGAGCTTGCGAACCGCGAGGTACTCGACGATGCGCTTCTTGACCTTGTCGAGGCCGCTGTGGTCCTCGTCGAGGACCTGGCGCACCTGGGCGATGTCCATCTTGTCCGTGGTCTGTTGGTGCCACGGTACGTCCAAAATCCAATCGATGTACGTGCGCACGACCGTGTACTCGGCTGAGCCCACCTGCATGGTGCGCAGGCGCTTGAGCTGCTTGCGCGCGACGTTCTCGGCCTCGGTGGGCAGGTTCGCCTTGGCGATGCGCTCGTCGAGCACGTCCAGGTCCCCCTGGTCGCCGTCTTCCTCGCCCAGCTCTTCCTTGATGGCTTTGAGCTGTTGGCGCAGCACGTACTCGCGCTGGTTCTTGCCCATCTCCTCTTTGATCTGCGAGTTGATGCGCTCGCGCATCTTGAGGATCTCGAGCTGTCGGGTGAGGAGGCGCAGCACCTTGCGGATGCGCTCTTTGACGTCGAGGGTCTCGAGCAGCGCGGCCTTCTCATCCACCGGCGTGTCGAGGTTGGCCGCCACCAGATCGGCGAGCTGACCGGGTTCCTGGATGGAGTCGATCAGCGAGCCGGCCTCGCGCGGCAGCTCGGGCATCAGCTGGATGACCTGCTTTGCGATGTCGCGCAGGCTCATCGCGAGCGCCTCGGCTTCGACGTCGTCGACCTTCGGCTCGTCGAGCCGCGACACGCGCGACTTGAGGTAGGGGGCCGAGACCGTGACATGCTCCATGCGCACGCGGACGAGTCCCTGGAGGATCAGGCTGTAGTTGCCCGAGCTGTGCTTGAGCGCCTTGAGCACGCGCGCCGCGACCCCGACGGGGTAGAGCTCGTCTTGGCCGGGATCGTCCGTGGACGGATCCCGCTGCGCGAAGATGACGATGATTGGCTGACTTTGGTTCTCGATGTCTTCGACCAAAGCGACCGACTTCTCGCGCCCCACGTCGAAGGGTGCGACGGCGCCGGGAAACAGCACTGCGTTGCGAATCGGAAGAAGCGGGATCTCTTCGCTGAGATCCATCTCCTGCTCGTCGAAATCGGGTGCGAACTTTTCGTCTGCGTCGGTCATGTTGTCCCGCTCAAAGGCCGTCGCAAAGATTGCGAGCGGCTCTCGAAGTTAACTGTAGCGCCAATCGCCCGGGCGCCCCCAGGTAAAAAGGGCAACATTAACCTTCGCCCCATGGGGGTCAAGACTGCGTGCATGTACGACACGCAAGATCTCCGGACGTTTGGGGTGGCGCGTCTCGGCGTGCTGTGCATGGACCCGTCGGGGAGCGACCGCTCAGGGAGGCGCAACGCTGCGCTGCGTCGAGGTCCTTCGTGAGCGCAGCGAACCTCGCGGAGGGCTGCGCTGGCGCGGTCTTGCCGTAACGGGTGGGGAGGGCGTCCGACGCGGAGCGCGACGGCAGGAGCGGCTTGCGTTGACCGCTCCTTGCGAGCCGCCTAATGTCCGCAACCGACGGGACGGGAGTGCATCGGAATGACCCAAGGCGGAGTGGGTAACGCTGCTGGCATCAGGCGAATTTCGGGGGGGCACCGCGCGGGCGAGCGAGTCATCGCGCTCACCGGTGCGCGTACTTTCTTGGGCCGGAACTTGCTCGGCTTGCTCGAGGAGGATGACCGTGCTCGCCGGCTCGTGGTGATCGACGATCAGGTCCCCGTGAGCGCGGGTTCCAAGACACGATCGTACGTGGTGGATCGCACGCAGCCGAACGCCTCGGCGCGTATCGCGGAGATTTTGGCGGCTGAGTCGGTGGACACCTTCGCCCACCTGGGATTCCTCGCGAGCCCCACGCGCAATACGGCCTGGGCGCACGAAATCGAGAGCGTCGGGACCCTGCACCTGCTCAACGCCTGTCGCGAGCGGCCGGTGCACAAGTTCGTGATGGCCTCCTCCACCCAACTTTATGGTCCACGCTTCGACAACCCGAACTTCCTGAGCGAGAGCCATCCCCTTCGGGGACTCACCGCGTGTCCGTTCCTGGACGACAAGATCGACGCCGAGCAGCAGGTCCAGGCCTATGCCAAGGACCACCCCGCGGCGCGGGTGACGGTGCTGCGCTTTGCGCCCATGATCGGTCCCACCGTGGAGAGTTACATCACCCGCTGGCTCAGCGGATCCCTGGTGCCCACGTTGCTCGGCTTCGATCCGCTCTTGCAGTTCGTGCACGAGGTCGATGCGCTCTCGGCGCTCAAGCTGGCGCTCGATCGCGATGTCTCGGGGGTCTTCAACATCACGGCGGATGGCGTGCTCCCCGTCTCCACCGTGATCAAGCTGGCGGGGCGTCGGAACCTTCCCCTCCCTCACTTCGTCGCGGAGCGGATCAGCGCGCTCTTGTGGCTCGCGGGTCTCTACGACGTGCCGGCTCCGATGCTGCAGTTCTTGCGCCATCTGTGCGTGGCCGACGGGGACAAGGCGCGCAGCGAACTTGGCTTCTCACCCGGCTACACCACCCGAGAGGCGGTGCTCGAGTTTGGGGCCACGCTGCGGCTCCGCGAGGCGCGCCTGCTCCACGAGGCCTACGCATGACACCACCTGATCGTCCAAAGCGCCCCTCGGCGCGTCCATCCAAGCGACCCAGCCCGCCGTCGCAGGTACCCGACGCGGAGGCGAGTTCCTCGAAGCCCTCCGCGCAGCCCCCTGCACCCGCCGCCAAGCGGACCCCAGCGAGCGGAGCGAAGGCGGCGCCGCCGCGCGCCCGCGTGTCTGCGCGTCGGGCGACGGTCCCCCCTCCTGCCCGGGGCACCGTGACCGAGGCCGACGCGGGCGCGACGGAGCATGCGCCGCCGAGCGCGGCGCCGCAGGTGGCGCAAATTGTGCCGAGGGCCAAGGCCAAACGCGCGTCTGCGAGCGTGGCGCCACAAGGCGAGCCCGAGGGGCAGCCAGCGGCTTCACCGGCAGGCGTTCTGGCCCCAGACGAGGAGGACGACATCTGGCGTGACAGCGCGCCCTTTCCCGAGGCCGTCCACGAGTCGCGGGCTGCCGCGCTCGATTCCAGCGATCTCGAGCGCGAGCAGCGCAACGTACTGAAGCCTGCGGCGCGCCTGGCCCGGGGTTCCAGCGCCTCCGAGCCGACCGGCGACGCCGCCGCCATCGGGAGCGCGCGATCGCTCCTGTCCACGGACTATTACTTCCGCCAATACGGCGCCCATGGCATGCGCAGCATGAGCGCGGAGGTCGACGAGTTCGGCCTCGATCCGCACGTCGAAGAGAGCGCGCGGCCCATGCTCGAACTCCTGTGCAAACGTTACTTCCGCGTCGAAGTGAAGGGGCTCGAGCACGTCCCCGAGCAGGGCCGGGCGCTGTTGGTCGCCAACCGCTCGGGCGCGCTGCCCTGGGATGGGCTGGTGCTGCGCACCGCTGTGCGCATGGAGCGTCCGGAGCTGCCGCCGCTGCGTTGGCTGTCCGAGGATTCGGTCTTTCATTATCCTTTCCTGGGCGTGTTCATGAATCGGCTGGGGGCCGTGCGGGCTTGCCAGGAGAACGCCGAGCGCCTGCTCGCCAAGGACAAGCTCGTGGTGGCGTTTCCGGAAGGGGCGCAGGGCTCGCAGAAGCTGTATCGGGATCGCTATCAGTTGCAGCGTTTCGGTCGTGGCGGTTACGTGAAGCTCGCGCTCAAGCTCGGCGCGCCCATCATCCCCACCGCGATCTTGGGCGCCGAAGAGACGAATCCCCTGCTCGCGCGCTCGCGCGTGCTCGGAAAGCTCGTGGGCTCGGAGCATTTTCCGATCACCCCCACGTTCCCCTGGCTCGGCCTCGCCGGGCTTTTGCCCGCGCCGATCAAGTGGCGCATCGTGCTCGGCGAGCCGATCGTGCTGGCCAGCTATGGACCCGAGGCCGCCGAGGACGCGCTGCTCGTGCATCGCTTGAACGAGCAGATCCGCGGCATCGTCCAGGACATGCTCAACCAGGGCAGGTCCGCGCGCCGCTCCGTGCTGTTTGGCTAGAGCGCATTTCGCGTGCCCATCCGAACGAATGCTCACCACAAGACGCTACGTGAGCGCAGCGAACCTCGTGGTGGGGGGCTCATGGCGGCCTTGCCGCGACGGGCGGGGAGGGCGGGTGCCCTCCTCGACAATCAAGAACACACGCGGTTGCGGCCGCCGCGCTTGGCTTCGTACAGCTTCTCGTCGGCCTCGCTGACGACCGTCTCGCTGCTCTCGTGGTGCGCCTCGTAGCCGGCCACGCCCAGGCTCACGGTCACCGGGATGGCGACCCCGTTGTACGAGAAGGGTTCGTCCTCCACGAGCTTGCGGATCTTCTCGGCGAGGGCCACGCCGCCCGGCTTGCCCGCTTCCGGCAGGATGACCGCGAACTCCTCGCCACCCACGCGGGCCACGATGTCGTTCGTGCGCACCCTCTTCTTGAGCAGCATGCCCAGGGTGCGCAGCACTTCGTCGCCGGCCAGGTGCCCGTAGGTATCGTTGATCTTCTTGAAATGATCGATGTCGAACAGGATTAATGCGAACGGGTTCCCGTAGCGCTTGCTGCGCGCGAACTCCCGCTCGAGCGACTCCTGAAAGTGCCGCTTGTTGTGTACCTGGGTCAGACCGTCGATGGTCATCAGGCGATAGATCTCTTCGTGGTATTGCGCCTCTACGTTGCCGCCGCGCAGGAACTTCAGCATGGCTCGACCGATGCGGATCTGGTCGCCATCCTTGAGCGCCCGTTCGTCCACGCGCTGCTCGTTCACGAACGTGCCGTTGGTGGAGCCGAGGTCACGCAGCACCCAACCCAAGGCCGTGCGTGTCACCACCGCGTGGTTGCGGGACACGTTGTCCATATCGAGCTGAATGTCCGTGGTGGAGGCGCGACCGATCAGTACGTCGGCCTCCTCGAGCCGCACGCGCTTCCCAATCTCGTCACCGATGATCACCACCAGGCAAGCTTCTTTCCCAACCGTGATCCGTTGGGGGTCCGGGGCGACGATGGTAACGACCGTGTTTTCGGGCGAAAGTCGTCCAGAGTCCTTCGACACGCCTCAAGTGTATCCCGGTCGCGGGCGGTCCCGTAAAGTTCCAGCGAAGTCCCTGGCCTTACAAAGCACGGAAAAGCCTCGTTTGCATCATGTTTGATATCTGGCTGGGCGATGTTTCTCGTGCTGGAGCACCGCTTCCCGTTGGCTTTCGTACCCTTCGCGTCCCAGGAGGCCGAAGGCCAGGCGCTTGCCCTCTTCCACCCCGGGCTGGTCAAAGGCGTCGATGTCCAGGAGCTCTCCGGCGATGGCCGTGGCGGCCTCGAACAGGAAGAAGAGCGCCCCGAGCTGCTCACCGTCCAGCCGGGGCAGGTGAACGCTGATGCTGGGCCGACCGTTGCGCGCCAACGCGAGGGCCGTGCCGCGGCGCTCGGCATCGAGCAGTTCGCCGAGCGTGTGGCCTCCTAGATAGGCGTTGTCCCCGGTGACATGGGGAATGGTCATGTCTGTCTCGGGCCGATCGACCGCGATGAAGGTGACAAGCTTGTCGCGCGGCCCCTCGATGAAGAGCTGCACCTGCGCGTGCTGATCGGTGGCTCCGACGGCGGGCAGTGGGGTGGGGCCGACCTCGACCACCCGCCCCTTGCGATCGACGCGCTTGCCGAGGCTCTCGGCCCATAGCTGGACGAACCAGGCGGCGGTGGGACGCAGGGCGTCCGCGTAGGGCATCAGCACGTGAATATTGCGCCGGTAGAGGCGCATGTGCAGGACGTGCAGCGCGGCGAGGATGCCCGCGGGGTTCTCGAGCAGGTCGCGGTTTTCGCAGCGCCCGGCCATCGCCTTGGCGCCACGCAAGAGCGCGCGCGCGTCGATCCCGGCCAAAAACAGCGGCAAGAGCCCCGCGGGGCTGAGCACGGAGAAGCGACCGCCCACGTTGCTCGGAATGGCGAGCGTGGAGAGGCCGAGTTCGCGCGCGTGGGCGCGCAAAGAGCCCTTCTCGGGATCCGTGATGGCGATCACGTGGCGCGCGAGCGAAGACTTGCCGAGGGCGTTCTCGAGCCACTGTTCGGCGCACAGCATCTGCACCGCGGTCTCCACGGTGCCGCCTGATTTCGAGACCACGACCACCAGGGTTCGCCTGGGATCGAGCTTCTCGAGCAGCGCCTTGAACAGCCATGGATCGCTGTTGTCCGGGAGGTGGATGCGCGGCTTGTCTCCGAGCCCCACGCTGGACAGCGGCGAGCAGAGGGCGTGCAGGGCTGCGCGCGCCCCGAGCGAGGAGCCGCCGATACCGAGCACGAGGACGTCGTCCATGTCGCGCCCGAACTCCTTGGCCAAACGTTCGCTCCGGTCAGCTTGCTCGAGGTCTTCCGGGAGCCTCCAGAAGCCGAGCACTCCCGCCCGGACCGCCGACAAGACCCGATCGAGGCCCTCGGCGAAGGCCGTTTGCTCTGCCGCCAACACCTCGGCGCTGGGAGCGTTCGAAGCCCCCACCCCCTCGCTCATGGCCAGGGCGTATTCGATGCGGATGCGATCCGTGGTCACGCGAGTCCTCCTGCTGAGTCGTTTTTGGGTGGCTGAAGTGCGCACTTCTTGAGCGAGCGCAAAAATTGATCCTCAGCTTAGCAGGCATGTATGCGCGTCTCGCACCGTTTTTGACCGCTCGCGGTCGGGGCGGCTAGCGTACTGCCATGGGGCTCTCGTCTCGTCGCACGCTCGTTGGCCTCGCGTTGGCCCTGTCTTCGTTCGGCCTCGCGGTCGGCATCCGTTCGGCTGGCGCCGCCCCCGCAGAGGAGCGTCGACCCCAGGCGCCGGCGCGCGCCAAGGTGCCAACGCGGGAGGCCTTACTCAAGGGCTTCGATCCGCGGCAGCGACGACTCGAGTCTGGACAGTACACGAGCCAGCTTCCGCAGGACTATCAGGCGATCCTGACGCTGGATCCTGGGCTCGACTCCTTCGTGAAGGGCGTACTGGAGCGCTACGACGTGCCGCAGGCGGGCTTCGTGGCCATCGAGCCGAGCACCGGCAAGTTGCTTTCCTACGTGACTCACAGCGCGGACCCTGCGGACGAGCGCGACCACGTGCTCGACGCGTCTCCTCCGGCGGCTTCTGTGTTCAAGCTCGTCACGGGCTCGGCCCTGCTCGATCAGGGGATCCGTCCGGAGAGCAACGTCTGCTACCACGGAGGAGCGAGCCAACTGACGCTCGGCGAGCTCACGGACAATCCCAAGCTCGACACGTCCTGTATTTCGCTCTCGGGGGCGCTCGGTTTCTCGGTCAACGCGGTGTTTGGCAAGCTCGCGCTCAAGCACCTCGATGTCCCCAAGCTCGCTCGCTATGCCGGGGCGTTCGGCTTCGGCGAGAGGCTGCCCTTCGAGGGCAAGGTGGAGACAGGCGCCGTGGACATCCCGAGCGAACCGTTGGAGTTCGCGCGCACCGCGGCCGGCTTTTGGCACACGCACATGTCCCCGCTCCACGGTGCGCTGATTGCGGCCACGGTCGCCAATCACGGGCGGATGATGCGGCCCCAGGTCGTGGATCGCATCGTGGATTCGCGCGGCAAGCTGGTGTCACGTACGGAACCCGAGCTGCATCGGAGCGTGATCGAGCGGCGCACGGCGGAGCTCCTCACGCGCATGATGCGCACGACGATCACCCAGGGCACCGCGCGCAAGACGTTCTTCGACGCGAAGGGCAATGCCTTCTTGCCCGGGATCGACGTGGCTGGGAAGACGGGCACGCTCAGCAAGGAGCGCCCCTACCGCGGCTACACGTGGTTCATCGGCTTCGCGCCAGCGAAGGCCCCGAAGATCGCGGTGGCGGCGCTGATCGTCAACTCCCCGAAGTGGCGCATCAAGGCCTCCTATCTCGCGCGCGAGGCGCTGCGCTACCACCTGTTCGAGGCGCCCAAGAAGGTCACCGCCCAGGTGGCGAGCCGCTGAGCTTCCGCCCACCAAATCCGAGGCTAGAGCAAAGTCGCGCGGGCCGTCTCTACGCTGACGAAGCCGTGTCGCACCAGCTCCTTGATGTGCATCTCGAAGGTCTGCATGCCGTAGGGATGGGTACCCTTCTCCATCACATCCTTGAGCGGCAAGTTGCCCTCGGGCTTTCTGATGGACTCGCGCGCGGTCGGCGTGTTGACCAACACCTCCACGGCGGCGCACATGCCGCCGTCCACACGCGGCAAGAGCCGCTGCGCCACGATGCCCCTGAGCGCGTCGCCCAGGCGATCGCGGATCTCCTGGGGATCCTGACTCCCGCACAGTGAGAGCACGCGGCCGACGGTGCGCGCGACGTCCGGGGTATGCAGGGTGGAGAGCACCAGGTGGCCCGTCTCGGCGGCCTTCAGCGCGATGTCCATGGTCTCTTCGTCGCGGATCTCGCCCACCAGGATCACGTCTGGGTCCTGACGGAGCGCCGCGCGCAGCGCGCTGGCGAACGACTCGGTGTCGAAGCCGACCTCGCGCTGCGAGACCGAGGACAGCGTGTCGGTGTGGATGAACTCGATCGGGTCTTCGATGGTGACGATGTGCAAGCGGCGGGTGCGGTTCATCTCGCCGATCAAGGCGGCCAGGGTCGACGACTTGCCGTTGCCCGCCGCCCCCACGACCAGGATGAGCCCGCGCTCGAGCGCCGCGAAGCCGCGCACTGCCGGGGGACAGCCGAGCTGGTCGAAGGTGGGGATCGCGTTGGGGATGGCGCGCATGGCCAGCGCCAGCGAGGCCCGCTGGCGGAAGATGTTGACGCGGTAGCGGCCCACTCCAGGCACGGCATAGGAGCAGTCGTACTCGCGCAGGTCGGAGATCGCGCCCGAGTAGCGGGTCTGGGAGAGCACGATCTCCGAGAGCCGCTGGGTTTGCGCCGGCTTCAGCTTGTCCGCGTTCATATAGTGCAGGTCGCCGCCCACCCGGAACGCGGGGGGCTGACCCACCTTCAGGAGAACGTCGCTCGCCTTGTGCTGGGCCCCTTTGGCCAGGAGGGCATGAAACGTCTGCTCATCCATGGCGCCGATCCTACCAGCGTTCGCTGCCGAAGAGGGGCAGCCGCGTCGGCGGCCGATGCGGTCGGGGCGGTCGGGGTGGGGGTGCCGGCGGGCCGCGCGGCTACGGGGCGCTGTCCTTGGCTTTGCCCTTATCGCGGTCCCTGTTGCTCACCAGGATGGTCCGCATGTGTTCGCTCTCCTCGAACCGGTCCTGGTAGCTGCGCGCTTCTTGTCGGTGGCTGAACGGTCCCACGCGCACCCGGAAAAAGCGCCCACGCTCGGGCACCTCGGCCTGCAACACATAGGCCTTGTGGCCCCGCGTACGTAGCGCCTTGGCGAAGGTCTCCGCTTCCTCGCGGGTCTCGTAGGAGACCACCTGCAGGACGTACCTGCCCTCGTGGCCCATGGGCGCTACCTCGGCCGTTCCGGTGGGCAAGGTCTCCGCCACCATCGGGTCGTGCTTGGCCACGCGCTGCAGGCGCGCGCGCTCGGCGCCTGCGAGCTGCCCGGCAGGCACTTCGGCCAAGCTGGGGGTGGGCAGATCGAGCACGGGCGCGGCTTTGGGCGCGGAGAGTGCGTCGTGTTCCTCCTGCGCTGCGCGTACCGTGGCCTCCAGGACGGCCTCTTCGCGGTCGAGCAGGGTGGTGGGAAACGAGAGCGACTCGAGCTTCACGGGCGCGGTCTGCCCGAGCTGGGCGGCGCTCGAGTCCGGCTCATGGGCCGACAATTGGGCCAGCAGATCCGGGCCGGGTTGGGCGGCCTTGGCGCCGCCATCGTGGAGCGTGAGGACCATGGCCAGCGTGGCGGTCACCGAGAGCACGCCAGCGAGGGCGAACAACCCCAGCTTTCGTCCCGCGGCGGGCTCGCCCTTTTCGCGCAGTTGGTCGAGATCGCGCATCGCGCTATCCATCGTTTCCCGTCCCAGCCCGTCCGAACCCGCGCCGAATGGCCGACGCTCCCTCCGCTAGCTGTATGACCCGCCGCGAAGGTCGTCAAAAAATCGCTTGAAACTTGGGCGTTTGTTCAGCGGGGCGTGGGCACGATGAGCTCTTTGCGCTCGCCCACTTCGCCGTCCCGCTCCTGCCAGATGCTGAGCCGATCGCCGATCTCGCCCTCGATCTCGGCCATGAACACGCCTTGCGGGTCCGCCCGGGTGATCACGCCGGCCTCGGTGCGCTCGTTGAACACCGAGACGAACGCCTCGGGGAGGACCTCGCCCTCGACCAAGACGAGTCCGTTCTTGGACTCGCTCACCGAGGCTACGGGCGGGGGCAGCGGCAGCGTGGGCGTGGCCCCGCAGCCGGCCACGCCGCCCATGAAAGGCAGGGCGCTCAGCAGCAACAGGGGCAAGGCGAGCAGGCGCCGACGCATGGAACCACCCTATCACAGGTGCCGGGCTCGGGAGACGCTTCTGAATCGGGGCGCCCAGCGCGCCGAAAGGGCTCGCCAAAACGCTGCCTTGCGGTGCTGCTCACAGGTGCTTCGGGAGCCCGAACGTGATACCTTCCGCCCTCAGCTAGGGGTCGCGCGCACGCGTACGCGTACGCGCGCATTTAAAGATGCAGCCAGACGGCTGATCCTCCCTGGCAAGAGGAGCGCGCCGAGCGGCGCGCGAGCAGGAAGAGGCACCTGAGCATGGCGGATTCCCAGAAGGTCGCAGTCGCACTCGAAGACGAGCTGCGCACCTCGTACCTCGACTACGCGATGAGCGTCATCATCGGTCGCGCGATCCCCGACGTGCGCGATGGTTTGAAGCCCGTCCATCGCCGCGTCCTCTACTCCATGCAGGAGCAGAAGGTCCTCTGGAACCAGTCGTACAAGAAGTCCGCGCGCATCGTCGGCGACGTACTCGGTAAGTACCACCCGCACGGCGATCAATCCGTGTACGACGCGCTGGTACGCATGGCCCAGGACTTCTCCATGCGGTACCCGCTGGTGGACGGCCAGGGCAACTTCGGCTCGGTCGACGGCGACCCGCCCGCGGCCATGCGTTACACCGAGGTGCGCATGGATCGCCTGTCGAGCGAGCTGCTCGCCGACATCGACAAGGAGACCGTCGACTTCGGACCCAACTTCGACGACAGCGAGCGCGAGCCCTTGGTGCTGCCCTCGCGCTTCCCGAACCTCCTGGTGAACGGCTCGGGCGGCATCGCGGTCGGCATGGCCACCAACATCCCGCCGCATAACTTGCGCGAGGTGATCGACGCCACGCTGCGCTTGATCGACAATCCGCTGCTCACCTGCGCACAGCTGATGGTGGACGAGGCCGAAGGCGGGCGCCTCGGCGTCAAGGGGCCCGACTTCCCCACCGCGGGCTTCATCTACGGCACCAACGGCATTCGCCAGGCGCTCGAGACCGGCCGCGGTCGCGTGGTGATGCGCGCGCGCGCGGTGATCGAGCCGCTGGTCGGAAAGAACGATCGCGAGCAGATCGTGATCACGGAGATCCCTTACCAGGTCAACAAGTCCGATCTGCTCAAGAAGATCGTCGAGTTGGTCAAAGAAAAGCGCATCGAGGGCATCAGCGATCTGCGCGACGAGAGCGACCGCGATGGCATGCGCATCGTGATCGAGCTCAAGCGCGACGCGGTGGGCCAGATCGTGCTCAACAAGCTCTACCAGATGACCCCGCTGCAGAGCACGTTCGGCGTGATCCAGCTGGCCATCGTGGGCGGGCGCCCGCAGGTGCTCAACCTCAAGGAGATGCTCGAGCATTTCATCGCGCACCGGCGCGAGGTGGTCACGCGCAGGACGCGCTACGAGCTGCGCCAGGCCGAGGCGCACAAGGAGATCGTCGAAGGTCTCGGTATGGCGATCACCGAGACCGATCTCGTGATCAAGACGATCCGGGAATCGCCGGACACCGAGACCGCGCGCGAGCGCTTGATGGGGCTCCCGCTCAAGGGGCTCGAGGCCTTCGTCAAGCGCGCGGGGCGTCCCGAGGAAGAAATCGTCGCCGCGCGCGAGCGCGGGGACTACTACCTGAGCGAGCGTCAGGCCAAGGCCATCCTCGAGATGCGCCTTGCGCGCTTGACGGGCCTCGAGGGCGAGAAGCTGGCCAAGGAGTACGGCGAGCTGTGCGACACCATCCGCGGCCTCGAGGCGATCTTGGCCAGCGAGAAGCTGCTGATGGAGGTGATCAGCAAGGAGCTGATCGAGATCCGCGAGCGCTACGGCGACGACCGCCGCACCGAGATCGTGCCCGCCGAAGGCGACATCAGCATGGAGGACCTGGTGGCCGACGAGGAGGTCGTCGTCACCGTGAGCCATGCCGGCTACATCAAGCGCGTCCCGGTCAGCGAGTACCGCGAGCAGGGCCGGGGTGGTCGAGGCACCCGCGGCATGGAGACGAGGGAGGAAGACTTCGTCACCAAGCTGTTCGTGGCGCGCAACCACTCGCACATCCTGTTCTTCAGCGATCGCGGCAAGGTCTACCTGAAGAAGGTCTACGAAATCCCGGCCGGCAGCCGCACCGCGCGGGGGCGCGCGATCGTGAACTTCGTGGGCATGGAGTCCGGCGAGGGCGTGGCCGCGGTGGTGCCCATCCGCGAGTTCGTGGAGGGCGCGGATCTTCTCACCTGCAGCCGCAGGGGCAAGGTCAAGCGGACCTCGCTCGAGGCCTACTCGAACATCCGCTCCACCGGCATCATCGGCGTGGCCATCGAAGAGGGCGATGCGCTGCTCGCCGCGCGCATCGTGCGCAGCGGTCAGCACGTGTTGATCGGCACCGCGCAGGGCATGTCCATCCGCTTCGAGGTGGATGAGGTGCGTCCGACAGGGCGCGACACCATGGGCGTGAAGGGCATCGAGCTGCGCGAGGGCGATCGCGTGGTGGGCGTCGATGTACTCGAGAGCGAGGACCAGCAGGTGCTCACCGTGAGCGTCAACGGCTACGGTAAGCGTACGCCGATCGCCGAGTGGCGGGTGCAGGGCCGCGGCGGCCTCGGCATCATCGCCATGGACACCAGCGAACGCAATGGTGAGCTCGTGCGCCTGTGCCTGGTGCGCCCCGAGGACCAGCTGATGTGCGTCACCGACTCGGGCGTGGTCATCCGCACCCGTTGCTCGGAGATCCGCGAGGTGGGGCGCAACACCCAGGGCGTGCGGGTGATCCGCCTGGGCGAGAGCGAACGCGTGGTCGACGTGGAGCCCATCTCGAAGGACGCGGCGGAGGACGCAGAGCCCGAGGGGGGCATCGGCGATGACGCCGCAGGGGGGGATGTGGGTGCCTCCGACGGCAGCGAGGGCGACGGCGAGAGCTGACGCCAATCGGGGACCCGTGGTAGGCTCGCAGGCCTATGGGCAGTCCCGTCCTTGGCATCGATCTCGGGACCACCAATTCCGTCGTCGCCGCGGCCGTCGACGGCAAAGTGCAGGTGCTCGCGGATGCGGAGGGCAACAAGCTGTTCCCATCCGTCGTCTCCTTTCATCCGAACGGCGACGTGCTCGTGGGGTATCCGGCCCGTGAGCGCCGCTTGGTCGACGCCGCCAACACGGTCTACTCGGTCAAGCGTCTGCTCGGGCGCCCGTTCGACAGCGAAGAAGTTCGGCGCGGCGTCGAACGATTGCCGTTTGCGTTTCAGGAGGGGCCCACCGGTGGCCCCCTGGTGATCGCGCGCGGGGAGACCTACACGCTCCCGGAGATCAGCGCCTTCGTGCTGCGCGGCGTGCGCGGCGTGGCGGAGGACGCCCTCAAGCAGCCCTGCCGGCGCGCGGTGATCACGGTGCCGGCCAACTTCAACGAACTGCAGCGTTCCGCGACCAAGGCGGCGGGGAGGGTGGCGGGCCTCGATGTGCTGCGCATTCTCAACGAGCCCACGGCGGCGGCGTTGGCCTATGGATGCGGCTTCGGAAAAACGCGCGAGCGCGTCGCCGTCTACGATCTCGGAGGCGGCACCTTCGATGTCACCATCCTCGAACTCGCGGGCGACGTGTTCGAGGTGGTGGCCACCGCCGGCGATACCTTTCTCGGAGGCGACGATCTCGACGTGACGGTGGCCGAAGAGATGGCGCAGGCATTTCTCGGGCAGCATCGCTACGACGTCCGGGGGGATCCGCAGGCCTACGAGCGGCTGCGCGCGGCCGCCGAGTGGGCGAAGTGCCAGCTCTCGAAGTCGGAGGAGGTCGAGCTCACCGTCGAGGAGCTCGCGTACGGCCCCTCGGGCAGCGCGCTCGATATGAAGTTTTCCCTCTCGCGGAGCCGACTTCAGGTGCTCGCCCAGCGCCTGCTCTCGCGCACGTTCGGCGTTTGCGAGGAGGCGCTCAAGCTCGCGAACCTGCGCCCGAGCCAGCTCGATCAGGTGATCCTCGTGGGTGGCGCCACGCGCATGCCCCTGGTGCGCGAGATGGTGCAGAGCTTCTTTGGGCGCACGCCGCTCTCCAGCATTGATCCCGATCTCGTGGTCGCCCAGGGCGCAGCCATCCAGGGGGCAGCGCTCGCGGGGACCCCCGAGGCGGAGCCCCCCAATACGGGCACAATCGCCATCGGAAGGATCGCCCTCAAGAAGACGGCCACGATGTCCGGCCTTTCAAACCGCAAGCTACCCGTGGCGCGCGAGGAGCGCATTCCGGCTGGCCCGGCCTTTCAGCCCAAGCGGCCTCCCGCGCGTATATCGTCGTCTTTGCCGCCCGTGCTCGCGCCCGAGGCTGCGTGGGACGGTTCGCAGGAGCTCGTGAGCTCCACGGAGCTGGAAGATCTGGAATACAAGGAGCTCGACGCCGCGGATCCGCTGCCCGAGCTCGAGCTCCCGAGCCTGCCCAGGGAGCCGAGCGCGCGACCAGCGCCGGCCGCGGAGGAGCTCGCATTGCCCCTGGGGCAGGCTCCGCTCTTACTCGACGTGACGCCCCAGACCTTGCGCATCGAGACCGTGGCGGGGTTCACCGAGGTGATCATCGAGCGCAACGCCGCGATCCCGGTGGAGCAGAGCCGCCTGTTCAGCACGAGCCAGGACTTCCAGGACAGCGTGCGCGCCCGCGTATGTCAGGGAGAATCGCGCAAGCTCTCGGAGAACCAGGAGCTCGGGGTCGTCGAACTCACGGGCCTCACCCCCGAGCCGCGCGGCAAGACGCGCATCGAGGTCACGTTCATCATCGACGCTGACGGGACGCTGAGGGTGCGCGCCAAGGACTTGCAGACCGGTGCGCTGCAGATGATCCGCGTGAACCTGGTGGGCGCGATCGATGACGCCGAAGTGGAGCGCATGCGCCAGCGACAACAGCTCCTCCTGTCGGACGGCGAGCAGGAACCATGAACGGCGACGATCCGCTCGAGGCGCTCGACTACTACACGCTCCTGCAGATCGCCGAGACGGCCAACGCGGACGAGGTGCGCCGGGCGTTTCATCGCTTCGCCGCCAAATATCACCCAGACCGCTTCGCGGGAGCAGGCGCGGAGGCCTCCAAGGTCGAGCGCGCGGCGGAGATCTACCGGCGCGGCGCCGAGGCTTACAAAGTGCTCACGGACGCGGCCCGGCGAAGGATCTACGACGCCGGCTTAGCCGAGGGGCATCTGCGGTTCGACGCCTCCCTCAAGGTGTCGCCCGAGCCAGTCGAGGTGGGACAGTGGCCCATCAAGGTGAAGAGCCCGCTCGCCCGTCCGTTCGCGATCAAGGCCGAGCAGCTGTACAAAGCGGGTGACTTCGGCAACGCCAAGACGAACCTCAAGCTCGCGCTGCAAAAGGACGCGGGAAACCCGCAAATCGAGCGCTTGCTCGCGGACGTCGAGCGCCGATTGGCTCTGGGTGGGCGCGACTAGCGCGGCGAACACCTCAGCCGCTCACACGCGGTCACGCAGCTCCTTCACGCCTTCTGCGCTCGCGCAGTGGGCGCAGCAGAAGATGCGCTCGTCGTGCTCCACGCCATGGCCGATGACACGTGCACCGCAGTGGGTGCAGCGAGGGGCCAGCGCGTGGATGGCGCACTCGAAAGAGTCGAAGGTATGGGTGTGTCCGCCCTTCATGATTTGAAAGGCCTTGTCGTAGTCGTTGCCGCACGTCTCACAGCGCCCTTCCATGATTGCCTCCTGATCGAGTTCTCCTGCGCACCTCTGCGCGAAGCCGTCGGCCACCAGGCCGCGCGGCCGCTCGGTGTGACGTCCTTCAGTTGCTGTGGATGGCCTGCCGGGGTGGCTGCTCGCCCCTGACCCTGCCGGTCTCGCTCGGCTCGTAGAGGGCGCCCGCCGGGTTACGTGGCGAGGCGTCGTACTGCTGACGATCCACCTGCTTGGCGGCCATCCGGTCGGCGAGCGTCGGCATCAGCTTGAACAACGCTGTGTTGACCCGGGCCATGGTGCCCACGAGCACGTCGCGTGAGCGCTGGGTGGCGGCTTGCAGGATCGCTTCGGCGACCTGGTAGGGCTCGAGCTGCGGTGAGGGCAGCTTCGGCTCCTTCGCCATGTAGTTCTTGGCGTGCTGCGGATAGGGGGTGTCCACGGCCGTGGGTTGGATCAGCGTGATCGAGAGCGGTGAGCGATCGACGCACTCGATCTCCACCCGCAGCGCGTCCGTAAAGCCTTTGACCGCGTGCTTGGAGGCCGCGTAAATCCCCTGCAGGGGCAGCACCGCATCGGACACCTCGCTGCCCACGTTGATCAGCGCCCCAGGCGCCTCGCGCATGTGCTCGAGCGCCACCAGCGAGCCGTTCACGACCCCCCAAAAGTTGACGTCGAACAGTCGTCGGCTGTCCTGGTCGGAGACCTCATCCAGCCGCCCGTACATGGAAAGGCCCGCGTTGTTCACCCAGGTGTCGATGCGGCCATAGGTCGCCACGGCGGTGCGCGCGATCTGCTCGACCTGCTTCCGAACCGCCACGTCTGCGACGACGAACGTGGCGTCGGCGCCCTGCATGCGGAGTTCCTGCACGACGCTCTTCAGGGTGCGTTCGCTGCGCGCAGCCAGCACGAGCTTGGCGCCGCGCTCGGCGGCGAGCTTGGCCGTCGCGAGGCCGATCCCGCTGGAGGCCCCCGTAATCACCATGACCTGCTCGTTGAGGGGCTTGAGGGGCATCGGCATCATGAACTCCACTGCTGCGAGGAAACCGGCGGCTTTGAGGCGCCGATAAGGGCATCCGTTGCGCCGCACATGCCTCGGCGCGAGCGCGGTGCCCTCACGGTATGCGCGGACATCCCGCCGGAAAGCAGACATCAGGCGTTCCAAGGTCGGCCCTCTTGGGCGCGCGCTTGCGTGCGGCTCCCGGGAGCTACGGTGTGTGGGATGCCGTGGCCGAGAGCATGTTCGCGCCGGTGGACGAGGCCGCGCTCGGTGAATTGCAACGATGTCGTGAAGGTGATCGAAGCCGCTCGGTGCGAACCGGGGGACATAGGTAATGTGCTAGACGCCCCGAAAACGAGCGCGTCTACGCCACGGGCGCGTCCACGTCCCAGGGCCATCGGCGCCAACCTCGATCTTGTCTTGAACGCCTGTTCTCAAGTCGCGGGGAACGACGGGACGCTCACGAGCGATCTCCGATGCGGCGGCGCGCGTAGGGGAGGGCGGCTTTCTTCTGGTTGCGCTCGATGCTGATGCGCTGGTTCTTCAGGCCGAGCACGCGGCGTTGCCAGCGGCGCTCCGCCGAAAGCGCGCCGGCTTCGTTCGCGTCCCACGCCTCCTGGAGCATGAACTTGCCCGCCGCGACCGCGTCCGGGGAGCGGGACTCGATTTCCTCGGACAGCGCCCGCGCGTGGGCGAGCGGATCGTCCGCGAGGTGCGTCACCAGGTTCAAGCGCCTGGCCTCTTCGCCGCTGAGCACGCGCCCCGTCATGGTGAGCTCCTTGGCGACGTCGATCGGCACGAGCTCTCGGAGCAGCGTGGGGCCTCCCATGTCGGGCACCAGCCCCCATTTGGCTTCCATCAAGGAGAGCTGCGCGTCGGGACGTGCGATGCGGATGTCCGCGCCCAGGGCGAGCTGGAGGCCGGCGCCGAAGCAGTTGCCGTGCACGGCCGCGATCACCGGCAGACCGAGCCGGCGAAAGCCCATGCTCCAGGTCTGAAAGGTGTTCTCTCCGCGCGTATAGAGCGCGGGGTAGCGCGCCGCGGTCGCCCAGGGCTTGCTCAAGGCGGACTTGAAGTCGAGCCCCGCGCAAAACGAGGGCCCCTCGCCGCGCAGGATCACCGCGCGCAGATCACGACGTTTGGAGATCTCTCCCTGCACACGGACCACGGCGTCGAGCATCTCGAAGTCCATGCCGTTGTGCTTTTCTGGGCGGTTGAGCGTGACGAGCGCGCGGGCGCCCTCCACGTCGAGGCGGACACGTGTGCTCATGGTTTGGCCTTTCTGTTTGCACCCTCCGCCGTGACCTGGCGAGAAGAGGCCGCGCGAGCCATCGGATGGTCGCGATCATAGAAGGTCTTCATACGAGGGCCAAGCGGAGCGCGGGAGCGGGCCGTTTGCCTTTGAGACGCTTCAGAACCCCGGGGGCTCTTGCGAGCGGCGCTCAGCGCGCTCTGCGCGCCGGGGAGATGAGCGACAGGGCCACGCCTTTCGGTCAAACTTGAGAGCCACGAAGGAAGCCGATGAACTGGGGAATTCGAGCGCCTCTGCTGACAGTCATGCTGTGCTTGGCGTGCGGCGGCGCAGAGGAGCAGGGCGGACGCGACCAGGCCCTCTCCGCGGGCGCGGCCACCGTGTTCGATCGCACACGCCTTTCGTACGAACAACCGCTGCCCGCGCTCTCGGGCGAGCGCAGGGAGGCGTTCCTGCTCGGCAATGCGGTGTTCGATCGCGGCTGGATCACGGCGCCTGCCGCGGCGACCCAAGTCGACGGACTCGGTCCGCTGTTCAACGCTGCGAGCTGCGCGGCCTGTCACCTCAACAGCGGCCGCGGTCGCCCGCCGAAGGAGCCGGGCGAGATGATGCTTTCGATGATCGTGCGCCTCAGCGTGCCGGGGATGCACGAGCACGGTGGTCCGCTGCCCGAGCCGAGCTACGGCACTCAGCTTCAGGACCGTGCGATCGCGGGGGTGTCGCCCGAGGCGCAGGTCACCGTTCGATACGAGGAGCTGCCCGGCGCCTTCGCCGACGGTGAAGCGTTCAGCCTGCGCAAGCCCGTGTACATCGTCGAGCAGCTGGGCTACGGCCCGCTTTCGCCCGACGTGTTGATGTCGCCACGCGTGGCGCCGGCCGTATTCGGCTTGGGCCTGTTGGCGGCCATCCCGGAGGCGACCCTGTACAGCCTCGCCGATCCGGATGACCGCGATGGCGACGGAATCTCGGGCCGCATCAATCACGTGTGGGACGTGCAAGCGGGTGCCCCAGCGGTCGGGCGCTTTGGTTGGAAGGCGAGCCAGCCGAATTTGGCCCAGCAGACCGCCGCCGCCTTCCTGGGCGATATGGGGCTGAGCACGGAGCTCTTTCCAACCCAGGAATGCACTTCCGCGCAGCGCGCCTGCAGCGCGGCCCCCGTGGGCGCCTTGGACGGTGAACCCGAGGTGGAGCCCACGGATTTCGCCAGCCTGATCCACTTCATGCACACACTCGCCGTCCCCGCGCGGCGTGACTACGCGCGGCCCGCGGTCGCGCAGGGCGAGCGCATCTTCCACGAGCTCGGCTGCGCGCGCTGCCACCTGCCGAGCCTGCAGACGGGGGCGCTGCCGGGGTTTCCGGAGCTCGAGGGGCACACGATTCGACCGTACACCGATCTGCTCCTGCACGATATGGGGGAAGGGCTCTCGGACCTGCGGCCCGACTACGAAGCCAGCGGGCAAGAGTGGCGAACCCCGCCGCTCTGGGGCATCGGGTTGGTGAAGACGGTGAACTCCCACGCCTACTTTCTGCACGACGGCCGCGCGCGTGGGCTCCTGGAAGCGGTGCTCTGGCATGGGGGCGAGGCGCAGGCCGCCAGGGACGGAGTGCTCGCGCTCTCCAAGCAGGAGCGCGCGGCGCTGGTGGCATTCCTCGAGTCTCTGTGAGGCGCGGCTACGGACGGCGCTGCGTCGTGGGCGCGGCCCAGGTTCAGTGCGTCGCCTTCGGGAAGCACACCAGGCGCTGCCTGCTCTCTCCCGCGGCCTGCGGGTGCACCTGACACCGATATCCAGCGCGGCAGTCTTCGTCGGACTCGCACCCGCGCAGGCAGGTCAGCGAGTTGATGCAAACGCCGAGCGCGCCGCAGTCGGAGTCTTCGTCGCAGCTGCCGATGCAGTACCCGTCCGGATAGCGCTCGCCCGATAGCCCTTGGGTGCGACACGAGCCCGCGCCGCAATCGCGCTCGGCGTGGTTCGGATCGCAGCGCTCTCCGACCGCGGGCAAGGGGTCGGCCTCCCGCACGCAAAGGCCCTCGGGTCCGCAACCCCATCCGCTCTGGTCGTTCTGGCAGTCCACGTCGGTCTTGCAGGCCTCTCGGCACGTCCCGCGCGAGCCGTACAGGCCCCGCACGCAGGTGCCGCCTTCGCCGCAGTTTGCGTCCGCGATGCACAGCCCGCTGCAGAACCCACCATTTTTGGCGTTGGCCTCTGCGCAGTAGCCGTCGCCGCACTCGGCATCTTGCGTGCAGCGCTTGCCGGCTTCATCGGGCGCGAGCTGATCCGGGATGGGGAGCGGCTGACAAGTGTCAGGCAAGAGGGGGTTCGAAAGCCCGCCCGCGCTCGCACACTCAAGCCCGCTCGCGCAGTCGGCGTTCGTCTGGCACGCGCGGCGACACTCGCCCCCGCTCCCGAGCAGGCCACGCCCGAAGCACACGCCGTGCTCCCCGCAATCCGTGTGGGAGCTGCACTCCGCGGAGCAATAGCCGTGGGGGGCAGGCAACGGATCGGCGATCAGCGAGTAGGCGGCGCCGCCGGTGAGCTGGTCCGCGCAGCGCTGGCCCGGGCCACACTCCTCCTCGGACGCGCAGGGGCTTCCGACCTCACCGGGCTGCGGGCGCATGCCCCCGGGCTTGTCATCGCCGCAGCCTGCCAACAGCACGAGCGCGGTGCCGAGAGCGGCACGAAGGCTAAGCGAGAGTGCGGCGCGGCGAGACGACATGAGCAAGGAAGGACCCCCACGGCATCCGGTCACCGTAGGGTCATGACCCGACGAGCCGTGGGAAGTGGCGCAAAGTTAGCATCATGCGGGCCGTCTGGGATCAACCGTTCGCGCCTCCGGCCCCGGAAGTCGGCGCTGCCTGCAAAAGTGGAGCGCCACGGTCGCCCAACGGACGGTCGGATTGGACAGTTGTGCCTGCGCTAGAACCACCAGAGCAGCCACAGCGTGCCGAGCAGGGTCGTGCTGAGGGCCAGCGGCAGGCCGACGCGCAGGTAGGCCCAGAAGCCAATCCCGCCCAGCTCGCGCGCGCCCTCGGCGACGATCAGGTTGGCCACCGAGCCGAGCAGGGTCAGGTTGCCTGCGAAGGTCGAGGCCATCGCGAGCATCTCCCAGGCCAGGCGTGGCTGCGCGAGTTTGTGCATCTCCCCGCTCACCAGGACGATGAAGGGAACATTGGAGACCACGTTCGACCCGAACAGGAAGATGGCCGCGAGCCGCAGCCCACCGGCGAGGCCCTGGTGGTCGCCCCCGTCCAAGGGAAAGAGGGTGAAGAGCAGGTCCGGCAGGCCGCTCCGTACCAGCGCGGCCACGGCCACGAACAGCCCGGCGAAGAACAGCAAGATGGACCAGTCGATGCGCGCCCACAGGCTCGCGCTGTCGCGCCGGTACATCACCATCAGCGTCACGAACCCACCGACGGCGGCCCACGCCAGGTTCGCCCCGAGCACGCAGGCCACGGCGACCGCGAGGTTCACGGAGACGGGTAACCAGAGGCGACTTCCCGAGGGGCTGGGGGGCGGCTTTTGCAGCGCGCATGGAGCCAGCTCCCTGCGAAACAACCAGTGCACGAGCACATGATTGAGGCCGAGCCCGACGATCGCGACCGGCCCCAGGGCCATCAGGTGTTCGCGATACGAGAGCCCCGCCAGGTTCGCGCACAGCATGTTCTGAGGATTGCCGACCAGGGTGGCGACGCTGCCCGTGTTGGCGGCCGTGGCGAGCCCGATCAGGAAGGGGAGGGGGGGCAAGCCGTGGCGACGGACCAGTTGCACGATAAGCGGCGTGCCGAGGACACACACGGCGTCGTTCGTGACCAGCGCGCTCATGGCTCCGCTCGTCCAGATGACGTAACCGAGCAGCCGCGCGGGGGTGTGCGCGACCCGGGAGATCGTGGCCTCCAGCTGCTCGAGCCCGCCGTCCAGCGCCAGGAACGCGCCCATCCCCATCACCCCGAACAGGAGGACGATGGTGGGGCCATCCACCGCGTTCAGGGCTTCCTGGGGGCTGAGCACACCCAGTCCCACCGCCAGCACCGCGCCGAACAGGGCACCCGCCGGGCGATCGAAGCCGAGCCAGGAGAGCCGGCGGGCCGAGATCAGCAGGTACGTGAGGCCGAAAACGAAGATGCCAGCGGGTTTTACGTCCAAGCCCCACTGAGGGTACGCCAAACGAGAGAGGGTGCACCCCGCGTGCTATCGTCCGCCGCGTAACATGACCCGCAAGGCGACCCTCGAGCGCAAGACGAGTGAGACCCAGATCCGCGTCGAGCTCAACCTGGATGGCTCCGGCAAGCACCAGATTGAAACCCCGCTGCCGTTTCTGACCCACATGGTGGAGCAGCTCCCGCGCCACGGTCTGTTCGACCTCACCGTGGTCGCCAAGGGCGATGTGCACATCGACGGTCACCACACCACGGAGGACCTGGGGATAGCCATCGGTCGCGCCTTCGCGGACGCGCTCGGCGACAAGCGGGGCATCCGGCGCTACGGCTCGGCCACCTTGCCCATGGACGAGGCCATGGTCACCTGCGCGCTCGACCTCTCGGGGCGCACCTTCTTCGTGTGGAAGGTGCCCCTGCCCAAGGCGAAGCTCGGCGAGTTCGACACCGAGTTGGCCGAGGTGTTCTTCGAGGGGTTCGCGCGCGGCGCGCAGTGCAATTTGCACATGCTGCTGCACGCTGGGGAGAACCTCCACCACATCATCGAGATCTCGTTCAAGGCCCTGGCGCGCGCGCTGCGGGAGGCCGCGGAGATCGACCCCCGGGTCACCGGCGTCCCATCCACCAAGGGCACGCTGTCCGAGTGAGGCCTGCATGTTGAGCTCACACGCGGTCGTCATTGCGGATCTGGGCGTCGGCAACCTGCGCAGCGTCGCGCGCGCGGTGCAGCGGGCCGGCGGGGACGTGACCATCACGGCCGATCCCGACGCGCTCTTGCGGGCCGGGCGGGTGATCGTGCCGGGCCAGGGCGCATTCCGTGACTGTGGGGTCGCGCTCGAGCGCGGCTTTGGCGAGGCGCTGCGCAGCGTGATCGCCAAGGGAAACCCCTACCTCGGGCTGTGCCTGGGCATGCAGCTCCTGTTCGACGAGAGCGAGGAGGCGGAGGGGGCACGCGGTCTCGGCCATTTTCCCGGGCGGGTCGTGAAGTTCGCGACCGACATGCGCGACGCGCTCGGCAATCGCCTCAAGGTCCCGCAGATGGGCTGGAACGCGGTGAGCGGAAGTCACCCGCTGCTCGCGCAGGAGCCCGCGTGGTTTTACTTCGTGCACTCGTACTACTGCGTGCCCGAGGATCCGAGCGTGGTGGTGGGCACCGCGGAGTACGGCAAGCCCTACTGCGTGGCGGTCGCGCGCGACAACGTGTTCGCCTGTCAGTTTCATCCCGAGAAGAGCCAGGAAGAGGGGCATCGCCTGCTTCAGCGGTTCGTTGGAGGTGCCTAGTGGAGTTCATTCCGGCCATCGATCTGCTCGGCGGCAAGGTCGTGCGGCTACACAAGGGCGACTACGCCCAGGTCACCGTGTACTCGGACGACCCGGCGGGGCAGGCCAGGCTGTTCCGCGACGCGGGCGCGCGTCGGCTGCACGTGGTGGATCTGGACGGAGCGCGCGACGGCAAGCCGGGAAATCGCCACGTGATCGAGCAGATCCTGCGCGCCGCGCCCGAGCTCATGGTGCAGGTGGGCGGAGGCATCCGCACGCGCGAATCGGCGGAGGCCTGGTATCAGGCCGGGGCCACGCGCGTGGTGTTGGGCACGGTCGCGATCAAGAACCCCGAGCTCGCGCGCTCCTTGTGCGCGGCGCATCCCGAGGGCGTGGTGATGGCCCTGGACGCCAAGGGCGGCATGATCGCGGTGGAGGGCTGGCTCGAGGCGACCGGCAAGCCCGTGCAAGAGGTGGCAGCGCAGGCGGACGCCTGGGGCGCGAGCGCCATCCTGTTCACCGACATCGATCGCGACGGCACCCGCGAAGGTCCGGCCGTCACGGCCACCGCGCGCCTGCAAGCCCAGGTGAAGACCACCGTGATCGCCTCGGGCGGCATCGGCGCGCTCGAGCATCTTTCGGCGCTGCGTGACGCGGGGGTTCGCGCGGCCGTGTGCGGGCGCGCGCTCTACAGCGGGGCGTTCACGCTCGCCGAGGCCTTCCGCGCCTGTGCGGGGGAAGGCTGAGATGCTGGCCAAGCGCATCATTCCGTGCCTCGACGTGAAGGCCGGGCGCGTGGTGAAGGGCGTAAACTTCGTGGGCCTGCGCGACGCGGGCGATCCCGTCGAGTGCGCGGTGCGCTACGACGCCATGGGCGCGGACGAGATCACGTTCCTCGACATCACCGCCTCGAGCGATCAACGCCGCATCTTGCTGGATGTGGTGGAACGCACCGCGGAGAACATCGCCGCGCCGCTCACGGTGGGAGGCGGCGTGAGAAACCGTGACGACGTGCGAGACCTCTTGATGGCCGGGGCCGACAAGGTCTCCATCAACACGGCCGCGGTGCGCAACCCCGACTTCGTGGCGGACGTGTCGGCTGCCTACGGCGCCCAGGCCATCGTGGTGGCCGTGGACGCCAAGCGCGTGAGCGAAGCGGGGGAGTCGCCGCGCTGGCAGGTGTTCACCCACGGCGGTCGCACCAACGAGGGCCTCGACGTGCTCGACTGGGCGCACCGCATCGAGCAGCTGGGGGCCGGTGAAATCTTGCTCACGAGCATGGACCGTGACGGCACCAAAGACGGCTACGACGTGCCCCTGACGCGCGCCGTCGCCGAGCGCGTGAGTATCCCCGTGATCGCCTCGGGCGGCGTCGGAACGCTCGAGCACATCGCGCGGGGCTTCCGTGATGCGCTGGCCGATGCCGCGCTCGCGGCCTCGATTTTTCACGATGGAACGTTCACCGTGGCGCAGGTGAAAGACTATCTCTTGGCCGAGGGCATCCACGTGCGCCCGCCCACGGCCGCGCAGCGGGCGGTCAAGGCGCAAGGACCCAAGGCATGAGCGCACCGGGGGGCGGCGTGAGCGCGGAGGTGCTGCTCCGCACCCTGGTGCGTCTCCAGACGAGGCTCCCCGGTGAGATCGGGACCTTCCTGATCCTGGAGGCGTGCGAGCAGGCGCTGTCCAGCGGTCCCTGCCAGGCCTCGCTCGCCCACATTCGCATCTCCGAGGATGGCGCCGTGACCCTCGCGGGCGCGCCGCCCGCGAGGGAGCCCGACTGCGCGCGTGCCTTGCATCGCGATCTCACCTCGCTCCTGGTGGCCGGAGGTCCGGCACCGACTCCGGCCCTCATGCGCCTGGTGGAGGAGGGACCGCGCGGCGGCGTGTGGTCGCTCCATCAGCTGCGCGACGATCTCGAGGCCTCGCTCGTGCCGCTCAATCGCAACGCGTCGCGGCGGGTCCTCGCGCGCCTGGTGCGTGAGGTCCAGGCAGATCCGCGAGCCGAGGAGCGGCCTTCCGCCACCCCCACCTTTCAAGAACTCGACTCGGAGCTCAGCTCGCTGCTGGGCGGCGAGCCTGCGCCGGGCGAAAGCGAGGACCAGGCCAGCTCGCCGATGTCTGAGGAGGCGAGCCTCGCGGCGCGACGAGCCGAGCGTGAACGCGACGCCACGATCCGTGAGCCGGTCGAAGAGATCGGGGACGCGAGCGGTGACCTCTTGTTCGACGAGCGACGCACCTCGTTGCGCCCGACGCCGACCCCGACGCGCGACGCACGGACCACCGTGGATCCGGTTCCTTTGCCTGCGCCGCGCATGAGCCCGATGAGCGCTGCCCCACCGCCGCGCAAGCCGGGGGCCCCCGCCAAGGTGCGTGCGCCACGCCCATCGCTCCCTCAATCGCTTCCGCCGGGGGCCTCCATGCGTCCGGGGCAGAGCAAGGGGGTGTGGCTCGGGGTGACGCTGATCGCGTTGACGGTGGCGCTCGGCGCCGCGACGTTCGTGATGCGGCCTGAGGTCGTCGATCGCCTGTTGGGGCGGGCGCCCATCGCTGCGCCGGTCGAGCCGGAAGAAAAGCCTGCACAGGTCGCGCCCAAGGCCGGAGATCTCGTGGTCCACGTCGCCCCCGAGCGCGCGCAGGTCCTGCGTTTTCTCGGACGAGGGCCAGTCCACGTTCCGCACGTGCCGCTGGGCGTGGCCCACGAATTCGTGGCCACGATGGAGGGGTACGCGCCCACCAGGCTCGTGCTGCCGCCTGACGCGGAGTGGGAGCGCACGCCCGATGGAGCGCGTCTCGAGGTCGCCATGCAGCTCGGCCCCAAGGCAGCGCCCGAGGCCGCGCTCGAGCTCGGGCCGAGCCAGATGCCGCAGCAGCTGGGGTCACCTCAGTCCACGCGCGGCACGGTGCGCATCGTGACCACGCCCAGAGGCGCCAAGGTTTATCAGCTCGTGGGCTTTGCGCCCGAGGCGCGCATCGAGAACCTGCCGCTCGACGAGGCGCAGGAGCTGCTCGTCATCCACAAGGGATATCAGCCCCAAATCAAGGTCGTGGCGCCGAGCGATTTCGTGGCAGAGACGGGGTCACGCCCGGTCGCCGAGGTACGGATCACGCTCGCCCCGCGGGGCAAGTCGGCGCACTAGGCTCGGTCGTGTGACGCCAGGCGCCACCGTGACGCCTCAGTCGTGATCGCAGTCGGGTCCGTGGTTGTGACCGTGCCCGCCATGACCATGACCATGACCGTGATTGCACTCGCCGGCCGCATGGGCCCGCTCGTGCTCTTCGATCTCGCGATGCACGGCCTCCATGTCGAGCTCTTGGACCTTGCCGATCAGCTCGTCGAGCGCGCCAGCCGGCAAGAGCCCTGCCTGCTGAAACAGCAGCACGCCCTGGCGGAACACCATCACGGTGGGAATCGAGCGAATGCCGAACGCCGCGGCGAGCTCGCGCTGGTTCTCCGTGTCGAGCTTGCCCCAGACGACCCCTGGATGCCGCTCCGAGGCGGCCTCGAAGATGGGCGCGAAGGATTTGCACGGACCGCACCAGGCAGCCCAGGCGTCGAGCACGACGATGTCATTCGCCTCGATGATGCTCTCGAAGTTCGCATTGGTGATCTCGGTCGTGCTCATTCGGAAGTCCTCCAAACCCGCACTACACCACGAAAGTCGCGCCTTGTCGCGGTGACTCGGGGGAGGGGGCGAAACGCTCGTCAGTGCTTCAGGCGCTCGACGTTGGCCTCGACCTCTTCGCGGATCGCGGCGAGCCGCTCCGGGCTTTCGGCCTCGAAGCGCAGCACGAGCACGGGTTGCGTGTTCGAGGCGCGCACCAGGCCCCAGCCGCCCTCGAACTGAATGCGGGCACCGTCTACATCGATGACCTCGTGGGTCGGTCGATAGTGTGCGAGCACCCGCTCGACCAGCCCGAACTTGAGCTCGTCGGGACAATCCACGCGCAGCTCGGGCGTGGCGTAAGTCACCGGTACGTCGGACAAGAGCTCGTGCAATGGCGCATCGCTCTCGGCGACGATCTCGAGCAAGCGCAGGCACGCGTAGATGGCGTCGTCGAACCCGAAGAAGCGGTCGGCGAAGAACATGTGCCCGCTCATCTCTCCCGCGAGCAAGGCGCCCTCTTCCTTCATCTTCTGCTTGATCAGCGAGTGGCCCGTGCGCCACATGATGGGGCGGCCGCCGCGCGCGGCGATGTCCGCGTACATCGTCTGCGAGCACTTCACTTCGCTGATGATCGGCGCTCTCGGGTGCCGCGCGAGGATGGACCTCGAAAAGAGGATCATCAGCTTGTCGCCCCAGATGGTCTCGCCGCGGGCGTCGATCACTCCGATCCGGTCCGCGTCTCCATCGAACGCGATGCCGAGATCGAGCCCCTGCTCGAGCACGGTGCGCCGCAAGAGCTCGAGGTTCTCGGGCTGGGAGGGATCGGGATGGTGCACCGGGAAAGAGCCGTCCATCTCGCAGAGCAGCTCGACGGGAGCGAGGCCCACGCTGCGCAGCGCCGCGCGCGCGGTCGGACCGCCTGCGCCATTGCCCGCGTCGATGGCGACCCGCAGGTCGGTGCGCGCGAGCGAGATGTTCCCACGCACGAAGCCCGTATAGGCCGGGAGCGGATCGTGCGCTTCGACCACGCCGCCGCCCGGGAGATCGAAGTCACGCCCTTGAATCATGGCGCGCAGCGTCTGGATGTCGGGCCCAAACAGCGACTGCTTGCCCTTCATCATTTTGAAGCCGTTGTCTTCGGGCGGATTGTGGCTGCCCGTGATCTGCACGCCTCCGTCGAGATCCTGATCGAAGACCGCAAAATAGAGCATGGGCGTCGGTCCCACGCCGATGTCGACGACCGTGAGCCCCGTCTCCAGCAGGCCCGCACGGAGCGCGCGGTGAAGACGCGGGCTGCTCAGCCGGCAGTCGCGTCCGAGGCCCATGCGCTTGGCCCCGAGGCGCGTCAGGAAGGTCCCGAGCGCGCGGCCGAGATCTTGAACGTCGGGCTCGAGCATGTCGCGGTCAGCGACGCCTCGGATGTCGTATTCGCGAAAGATATGCTTGGGCAACATGGAGCAGGCCTCAGAGGTGAGTCGTCTTTTTCTGACTCTTGAGTGCGTTCACCACGGCGCGGACGTCCTGGGCCCGGCTTCGCGGCATGACCAGCAGGGCGTCTTCCGTGTCCACGACTACCACATCCTCGAGCCCCAGGAGCGCAACGACTTTGCCTGCAGGGGCGCGCACGTAGGAGCCACGCGCGTCGACCGTGACGACGTCGCCGAACAGCGCGTTACCGTCCGCGTCGCGCTCGGCGAGCTCCCAGGCCGTCGTCCAGCTGCCGACGTCCGACCAGCCGAAGTCACCCGGAATGACCGCCATGCGCGAGGTCTTCTCCATGACGCCGTGGTCGATGGAGACGTCCGGCAAGGAGGCGTAGGTGCGCTGCACCAGCGCGAGCTCCTCGCCGCGCTGCGCGGCCGCATCGTACGAGGCGAGGGCGTCGCCGAGTCCGGGGAGATGCTCGCGAACGGAGGACAACAGGGTCTCGGCTCGAAAGAAGAACATGCCGCTGTTCCAAAGGAAGCGCCCGGCCGAGAGGAACTGATGCGCCCGTAGCTCGTCCGGTTTTTCCACGAACCGGCGCGCGCGGTTCACGTTGGGCGAGAGCTCTTCGCCCATCTCGATGTAACCGTAGCCGGTCTCGGGGCGCGTCGGCTTGATGCCTACGGTGACCATGTCGCCCGCGCCGGCGGCCTCGAGCGCGCGCTCCAAGGTCGCCTGGAAGGCGCGCTCATTTTCGATGTGATGATCCGCCGGCAGCACGCCCACCACCGCGTTCGGGTCCCTGCGGGCGATCACGGAGGTCGCCCAGCCGACACACGGAGCGGTGTTGCGTCCCACCGGCTCGGCCAGGACGTTCTCTGGCGGCAAGTGGGAGAGCTCGGCGCGAGTCTGCGCGGCGAGGGCCTCCGAGGTGACCACCAGCGTGCGTTCGGGGGGGATGACCGGTGCGATGCGCTCCTGGGTCGCACGCAGGAGCGAGAGCTCTCCGCCGCCCAGAGGGAGCAGCTGCTTGGGACGGGCGGCGCGTGAGAGGGGCCAAAATCGGGTCCCGGATCCGCCCGCCATGATCACGCCGTAAGTCGCCACGAAATCACTCCCTCCGAGCCTTCTGGCTGGGGACCGATGATAGCAGATGCCAGCACGTAGGGCGCGTCCCGTGCCTGCCCATGGACGGACGAGAGAGGCGCGCCTGAGACACGGCGCAAGCGAGGCGAGAACGAGCGAGGCTAGAAAAGGCTCTCGAGCCCGAGCGTGCCAAACAGCGCCGTGTTGTTGGGTACTTCCGCGAGACCGTAATGGAAATCGGGAAATTCGTAGCGTATGAGGTCGGCCTTGAGCACGATACGCAGACGATCGATGAAGCCGAGCAACGGCTCGGGACGGTCCCCCGCTGGGAGGAACTCGAATCGCCCGCCTGCGAGCCAACTCGACATGCGGGAGAGCTCGCGATCGCCGGTGAAGTACTGGCCTGCCGGATCGAGCGCGTAGTCATCGGAGTAAAAGGCGGCGGCGGTTTGGCGGTAATAGCGCCCGCGTACTCGAAAGCGGAAGAACACGCCGAGGTGGCGCTCGTAGGCGAGCTCCACGCTCACCGACTTGACGTCCCAGGTGTCGCGATAGGCACGCGTCATGAGCTGCAGCGCGCCGCCGATCGGGCGAAGCCACAGCCGCGCGCCCAGCCCCAGCGCGTAGCGTGCGCGATCGTTGGGATGATGCTCCTGCGCCGCTCGCCTGCCGAGCCAGACGGCGCGGTACGGATTGGACTGAAAGCCATGGAGGAGCTGGGCGGAGACCAGGACCTGGGTGTTGAAGATGGGCGTCCAGGCCTGGGTCCAGCCGCCCTGTAGACCGTGCGTCGAAAGATCACGGCTCGTGCGGCCCTTGCCGCGTTCGAAGCAGCCCTCCGAGCCCGGCATGCGCTGGCGGTCGACCGCCTTTTCGGCCTCCGGCTGGAGTAGATCGCAGACCTGGTCCCAACCCCGGTTGTACGTCAACTCGAGGATCGTGTTGCGCTCGAACAGCTCGGCCTGCGCGCGCACGCCGATCCCTCGCGAGCGGTAATCGCTCTCCCAACCGTAGCTGTAGAACGCGTCGAGCCGGGTGGTCTCTCCGCGCAGCCCCGCGCCGCCGCGGACCACTTGGCGAAAGTCGTTGAGCGTGGTGGCACTGGTGATGGCGTCGACCTCCGAGCCACCGGGCGCGTCGACGACCGCCACGCTCGCGCCCGACACGACGTCGGCTTCCCAGCCTGCTTGGACCGAGAAGGCGTCCACCACCTGCCCGCGAGCCCCCACCGCCGGGTTCACCACGGTCATGTTCAAGGGGCCGCCCGACTCACGGAAGATGGTGGTCGTGGCGTCAAAGCTGCTCTGGCCCATGACGGCGCGCGGCGCGGCGATCGACGTCACCAGCGCGACCACGAGCACAACCAGCTTGTTCGCTCTCAGTTGCATCCGCACCCGCCGCCGCTGCCCTCGGCCGCCCCCGCCGAGCCCTCGCGGTTCGAAAGGACGTGCCCCTCTTGCACCGCTGCCTCCCCGCCGCTCCCGTAGATCATGGCGGGATCTGCGAGCAATTCCTTCTCGTGTGGCTTCACGGTAACGCAGCCGGCGAGCGTCGCGAGGGCGAGCAGGCAGCAGACCGCCAGGGGATCAGAAGAACGCCGAGAGTCCACCGCTGATCTCCTGTTGAGCGCGCAGATCGTCCTGGGTGAAGAGCGCGTAGCTGCGCCCCTCCAGCCGCACGATGATGCGATGTCGAAAGCCGAAGCGAAGGCCGCCCCCCGCGTAGAGCATCGAGCGGGCCCCCTCCTCGAGCACGAAGCTGTCCGCGTTGGGACGCGCGTAGGCCATGCCGCCTCCGCCCGCGAAGAAGGGCACGATCGGCCAGTGGGGGAACAGGTTGACGATCCCGCCAAGCCCCCCGAGCAAGAGCCGGCCCGAGGCACCCACGCTGCCCGCCAGGTTCGCCTCGATGCCGAAGGTGGGCGCGAGCAGCCAGGTGGGGCGAACCGCCATGAAGCCGCTCTGCCCCATCGCGCCGAGTGAAACGGCGAGCTCGCCGTGGGCCTGAAGGAGAGGAGGGGGCGCGAACACCTTGGCCAGCACCCGCGCGCGCCGCGAAGGGGGGCCGACCTCGTGGGCATAGACCATGTCGCCTTGCACGAAGGCGAGGGATCCGTCCGTAAGCTCTACGCGCAGCCAGTAGCCACGGCTGGCACGCTCGTGGACACGGAAGGTCTCACCCCGGACCGCAAGGCGCACGATGCGGAAGCCCGCACCAGGTCCCGTGCGCAAGGGCGCCGTCTCGACCGTCACCCGAGCGTGGATCTCGCCAGCCTCCGCGGCCCTGACATCCTCTTCGGCCTTCGTCGGCGCGCTGCGTGAGAGGACGAGCGCGCTCAAGAGGAGGAGCACGAGGCCAAAGCTGGCACGCAGGGGACGCCGGCCCCCCGCGCGCGCGGCCAGGGGGGGGCACACAGGGCAGCGGGCCCTCATGGGGATCCTTGGTTGAGCCAGCTGCGGAGCACGGCTGCGGCGTCCGAGTTCGCGGCGAAGATTGCGCGCGGATGCGAGTCCAGTCCGAGCGCGCGTCGGTAGAGCGGGCTCGAGTCGGCATCGATCCCGATCGAAGCGCGGACACGCTCGAGGTTGGCTTGGGAGTCCTGCGGGGGCGCCCCGATCACGCGCCCGTCCTTGCAGTGCGCCAACTCAGCGACCTCGACCAGGCGCAGCGCGCTGCGCGCCGTGTGGCAGCCGCCTTGTTCCCCGCCTGCTCCGCTCGCGCAGCGAAACTCGGTCAGGACCTTGGGCTGGACCTCGCAGTGAAAGAAGTTCTCGTCGACATCCAGATCACTGGCCTCGAAGTGGTCCCCCAGATCGACGGTCTCACCCACTGTCGTGCAGCCCAAGCAGGTAAGCCAAAGCGCACATGGCAGACCTCGGATCAAGGCAGACCGTCCAGGCGCAGCAGCGCGCGATCCATGCGCGGGCGATTCGCGCGCGCTGGGGCGAAACACCGTGAAGCCGGGCCAATGGCCCCTGCTTGGGGCTGGTTGGGACGATCGCCTTTTGCGCACCGCGAAAACTTTGCCAAAGCGCAGGGAGGATGGTCAACGTGCACGACTTCCCAGGGTTTCGGCTTCATCGCACCCGCTCTGACCTTGCCCCCCTTCTCGGGTAGCCATAGGATGCCGCCGGGAGGCGATGAAGGAGACGTACAACGCGGCCAAGGTTGGCCTTCTCGTGCTGCTGATCGTCGCCGCAAGCATCGCCATCTACCGCTTTGTCGATGAGGGGGCGCAGGGCGATGATGGCTATCGCGTCTACGCTATCTTCGACGACGTACAGGGGCTGGTGCCCAAGTCGAGAGTCCTGATCGCGGGTATCCCGGTGGGCACCATCGAATCCATCAGTCTGGCAGGCGACCGCGCCCGGGTGGACCTGCGCATCGACCGTAAGGTCAAGCTCTACCAGAATGCTCAAGTCGCGCAGCGCAGCGCGTCGCTGCTGGGCGAGATGCTGCTGGTGATCTTGCCTGGAGGGCCTCCGAAGCCCGAGATCGAAGACGGCGCGCAGATCGCGACCGCCGCCCCGGCCGCCAAGACCGACGACGTGATCCGGACGGTCGGAGAGATCGCCGAGTCGGTCAAGAAGGTCACTTCCCAGCTCGAGCGCACCTTCGGGAGCGACGAGGCGGGCGACAAGATGTCGAGCGCGCTGCGCAATCTCACGGAGGCGCTCGAGGCCGTCAACCGCACCATTCAAGTCAACGAGGCGGCGGTCGGTCACACGGTCCACAACATCGAGAGCATCACCACCGACGCGGCGCCCAAGATTGAGCGCATCCTGACGCACATCGAAGAGGTCACGCGCGACATCCATACGGTGATCGGCAACAACTCGAAGGGGCTCGATCAGGGGCTCGGCCGTGTCGACGGGACCATCGCGTCCATCGAGCGAGCCTCGAAGGATCTCGAGTCGGTGATGAAGGACGTCAAGCAGGTCACCGAGCGCACTGCCCGCGGTGAGGGCACGATCGGTCGCCTCACGCAGGACGAGCGGTTGATCAACGAAGTCGAGGGCGTGGTGGAGGGGGTCAACGGATTCGTGGAGCCCATCACGCGTCTGCAGACCATCGTGGAGCTGCGGAGCGAGTACCGCTTCCTCGCCAACGCCTTCAAGAACTACGTGGGGCTGTACATCAAGCCGCGCGAGGATCACTACTACTTTTTTCAGCTGATCGCGGACCCCCGTGGTCGCACCAGGTTCACCCAACGCCAGGTGCGCGTGAGCCCTCCTCCCAACGGCGAGCCCGAGTTCTACGAAGAGACGATCTCCGAGACGAAGGACGAGTTCCGGTTCACGCTCAACGTCGCCAAGCGTGTCCACTTCGCGACCTTCCGCTTCGGCATCATCGAGTCGACCGGTGGTCTCGGCCTGGACATCCACGGTCTGCGCGACACGCTCGAGTGGAGGACCAATGTGTTCGCGATCGGCGAACAGCAGTACGCCCGACTCGACACCTGGCTCGGCTACGAGGTCGTCAAGCGGCTGTGGTTGCTCGCAGGCATGGACAACGCGCTGAACGAGGGGCGTGACTTCTTCCTGGGCGGTCAGCTGCGTTTCACCGACGACGATCTCAAATCGCTGCTGCCCTTCGTACCCGCCACCACCCGGTGAGGAGGAGCGATGCCGCGCGGCGCGAGAGCTTTGCCTGCCTGGCTGGACCCGAGCGAGTTCGTGCGCGGCCTGGGCTATTTCTTCCGCGGGGTGGCCATCCTCCGCCGCTATCGGGGGCTCGCGCGCTACTGGAGCGTGCCGATCGTCGTCACGGCCCTCGCGCTGCTCTCCAGTCTGGTGCTCGCCGTGCGCTACCACGACGACCTGCTCGAGCTCGTGTGGCGCCTGCCGGAGGGGCACGATTGGCTCGCCGAGCTCTCGCGCGGGCTCTACTGGCTCGCGCGCGGGGCCTCCTTCGTGCTCAGTCTGATGGGCCTTCTGCTGCTCTCCATTCTGCTCTCGATGCTGGTGGCCGCACCGTTCAACGACGCCCTCAGCGAGGCGATCGAGGAGCGTGAGACGGGCAGGGCGAGCCCGCCGGCTTCGCTCCGACGGGTGCTCTCCGATCTCCTCCGCACGCTGCGCGTGGAGCTCTTCAAGATGTCGGTCTTTGCCGCCATCATGATCCCGCTCAGCGTGATCTCGTGGTTGGCTCCCGGTGTAGGGCATGCGGCGCTCGCCGTGATGGGGAGCCTTTTCACGATTGTTTACTTCGCGATCGACTACATCGACTGGCCCGCCTCCCGGCGAGGTCTCGGTGTGCGACAACGTCTATCTTTCTTTTCTCGGCGCCCCTGGCTCATGCTGGGGTTCGGCGTGGCCGTATGGGGGTGCTTGTTTGTACCCTTACTGAACCTCGCGTTCATGCCCATCGCAGTGGCAGGCGGTACGCGCCTTTTTCTCGATTTGGAAGCCGAGCCACAGAGCGAATAGGAGCTGTGTGGTAGGCGTCAAGACGTGCGATCCTACTAGCAGCGTACATGGGTGCACGTGTATGCTCTGGGCGGTTCGAAGTCGTAACGCGCAAGTGCAAGGCGCGAGGGGAAAGAGGAGGATGACATGAAGCGCAAGATGATCGGAGCGCTCGTCGGTGCGCTGTGTTGTTCCGCAACACTGTCGCTCAGCGTGGCCCACGCAGCGCCCAAGAAGAAGGCCGCCAAGAGCGCCCAGCAAGCCGCCGCGCCGCAGAGCGCCGCGATCAGCGGGGCGATGGGCAACCTCAAGTGGGGCATGACGCGCGACGAGGTACTCGGCACGTTCGTCGAGGCCATCAAGGAAAAGTATCGCCCGTTGATCGCCAAGGCGAACGGCGCCATCGAAGAGGACAAGCTGCGCAATAAGGCGCGCGAAGAGCTCGCCAAGATCAAGAGCAGCATCGTCGAGTTCAACGGCAAGAAGACCGGTTGGGACGTCTCGTTTTTGAAGGGCGAGTTCACCCACGACAACAACGAGTCGATGTTCGTCGTCACCGACGACAACTCGCAGAACTACTACTTCTTCATCAACAACAAGTTTTGGAAGTGGTACAAGGCCTTCAACTCCGGCGCGGTGAAGGGCAACTTCGACCAGTTCGCCAAGGCCGTGCAGGGCCGTTATGGCAAGGGCCAGGTCAAGGAAGGCGAAGGCAAGCAGCGCTTCATCGCCTGGCAGGATCAGAGCTCGAGCCTGCGCGCCGTGGACAACAACCAGTTCTACGGCTTCTACTGCCTGGTGTTCGAGAGCAAGGACACGCTCGCCCGCCTGGGCGACCTGCGCCGCAACAGGGCCAGCGACACCAACCGCGCACACGCATTGGTCGAGTCCGCCACCACCGACGCCAACGAGGGCGCAGACCACAACCCTGACATCATCGATCGCATCACCGGCAAGATGCGCGTGCGCCAGAACGCGCCTGAGCCATCTGCCAAGGGGCCCGGCTCGAGCTCGAAGAAGGCCCCTGCGGCGTCCGCCGCTCCGCCCATGGAGAGCGGTGGTGGCGTGCTCGCCGACGACGATCCGCTCAAGGGCCTCGGAATCTGAGCCCATCCGCGCGGCGTTGTCGCCGCGTCGAGCTACCCGGAAGGCGCGCGGTCATCGTCCCGCGCGCCTTCTTGCGTTCCAGAAGCACCGCCCGCGTCAGACCAGCACTTCGACTCTGAAGTCCTCGCCGGTGACCTTGCGCAGTGCCGGCACGATGACGCCACCTACGGTGTAGGTCGTGCTCGGACATCCGCGATAGGCGCCGCCCAACCGGATCTGCACGAGATCGCCGCGCACGTTCACGACTTCGACGCTGGCACCGTCGGCCTCGAACAGGGGGCCAAGGACTTCCTGGAAAAGCGTTTCGATACGTTGTTGCACGATGAAAGAGCGTACCACGAAGCTCTGCTGACAAGGGAGCAAGCGCGGTCTGCTCGTCTGCGTGCCAGGAGGAAAGACCACGCAGTATGCGTCGGACGCGCACTCTGTCCGATCTTGGAGTACCCGAGGTGAGCACTTTTGCCCCTGGATACGGCCGGTCGGCGCTGGCAGTATCTGGAGAACTCTTTTCGCTCGAGGCCTCCAAGTTCGTGTCCCGTTACCGTCTTCGATTTCTGCTGCAGGAGCTTGATCTGCAGGGCCCCCAGGTCGTCATCGGCCGCAGTCCTGAGTGCCAGATCACGATCGAAGATCCGCTGGTGTCTCGACAGCACGCGCGGATCTTCATCGATGCACAGGGGGCACGGGTGGTGGATCTCGGAAGCCGCAATGGGGTGCGCATCAACGGCGTGCTGATCCGTGGAGAAGCACCCCTCAAGCACAACGATCGCCTGCGCCTCGGTACGCAAGATCTGGTGTTCTTGGTGCTCGACGAGAGTAGCGCGCGGCTCACCCGCGCCACCGGTTTCATGATCAATTGTCGCGGTTGCGGTCGACCTTACCCCGGGGAATCGTCGGCCTGCCCGCACTGCGGCGAGCCTTCGGCGAGCGACACCGAAGACTCCAACACCTACGAGACCATCACGGGGATGCCGGGCCTGCAAGGGCAGGCGGCCTGGACCTTCCAGCTGCTCGGGGAGATCATCGAGCGCACGTTGACCGCCGGGCGCAAGTCCGAGGCCGAGCGCATGATGCAGCGCGCGGCGCGCGAGGTGGAGGAGCGCGCGCGCGCGGGCATAAAGCTCGACGCCAAGAGCTTGACCAAGGTCTCCGTGTTCGCGCTCCGCTTGGCGCGGGCCAAGGAACAGCCCGAGTGGGCGGAGTGGGCCCTCAGCTTGCACCGCGAGCACGATGTCATGCCCGCCGGCGAGGTGCTCGACCATGTCGAGGCGCTCGGAGAGCCGATGGTCACGGCCCTCAAGCCACTGTTGGGTGAGTTCCTGAGTAGCAGCCGGGTGCTGGCCGCCGAGGAGACCCGTCTGAGCAACCGCGTGGCCGCCCTCGTCGGAGGTTGAGGGCGTCGCCCTCGAGGGGGCGGGCGAGAGCGCAAAGCAAAAGGCCGCTGCGTGAGGACGCAGCGGCCTTGGGGGGGGGCTGCGGCGTCGGCCCCGGCGCTCAGTTCAAAGAAGAGAGCTTCGCGATGTTGCCGAGCTGCTGGATGAGCTGCCCCTGCACCTGAACGGTCTGGTCGGCGAGCTGCTTGGCTTCCATCAGGTCTCGCGCGTAGACCTGGAACTTGTCCGTGGCAGCGCCGAGGATCTCGTTGCTGCGGCCCTTGTCGACGATGATGACCACGTCGCTCGGCTTGTCTGCGATGGGCTGCCCCACAAACAGGTTCTTGTCGAGGTTGCCCGAGCGCGTAACCACCTGGATCTTCCCGTTTTGGCCGGGCTTGATGGGCAAGAGGCCGCAGCGGATGGCATCTCCGTCCTTGAAGGGGATGCAGCCGTAGTCGGTGCTGGCGAGCTCGCCGGCCGCCTTGGCCGCGGTGCTGAGGGCCTCGCGCGCGGCTGGCGTGAGGTTCTTGGCCGCGATGGCCCCGAGCTTGGTCCAGAGGAGGTTCGTGTTGTTGTAATAGAGGAACAGCGAATCGACGGTGCCTGGCTCCGCGAACGCGCCGTAGCGCTTGCGGGAGAACACGTCGGCCTGGAAGGGCTTGGTCAGCGCCCGGAGCTCCTCGAGGGCCTTGAAGTCCACCTCGACCGTCTTGCCTGGGCCGGGAGCGGCGGCCTTGAGGGCCTGATCAATGAGCTTTGACGCTTGCGTGACGGTGGTCGAGGCGGTGTTCACCGAGCCGTACACGTCCTTGGCGTCCTGCAGGGCCAGATCGAACAACTGACGCTCGCGCATCGTGCTTCCGACCACCCAGCCGACCAGGATGCCGACCACCGCCGCCACACCGACGGCCATCATGATCTTTCCGGCACCCTTGCGGCCGATCTCCGCGTCGTCGACGGCTTTGTCGTCGATGACCAGGCGGACTTCCTGGGCCGCGGCGGCCGCAGGCGCTGCGGCAAACGGATCGGCCGAGGGGGGAGGCGCGGACGGCGCGGGCATCTGACCTGGCGGGATGCTGCGCGGCGCCCCGGGCATGGGAGCCGGACGGGGTGCTGCGAACGGATCCGCGGGCACCGCGCGCGGAGGCACGCTTCCAGCCATGCCGGGGGGCGGGCCAAAGGGCGCGGGGAGGTCCGCCCCCCGTGGAATTCCTGGGCCCGGCACGCCGGCGGGGCCCGGCAAGGGAGCGGGGATCCCACCAGCGCCGGGCGGCGGCACGCTGCCGACCCCCCCGGGCTGCGGACCTCGCCCCAAACGGGCCTTAAGGTCTTTGATATCTCTGGCTTTTTTGGGCTGCTCGGACATGGTCATAGGAGGGGCTTCGTAGGCAGCAAAAACAAGATCCGACCTATTGGGCCGGGGAGCCGCGCGAAGGTATCCGCGGCAGCTCCGCCGTGTCAAGCCCTGGGATTTCTGGCTTTACTGAACGCCGGGCCCCGCTCACGGCGTTTCGCACCTCGTGGCACGAGGAGTTAAAGCTATCACACCAGGCCATGCTGTTGGTGATCGACAACCATGACTCGTTCACCTGGAACCTCGTGCATGCCTTGATGCGCTGGGCTGACGACGTGGAGGTCGCCCAGAGCGACGCGCTCACGGTGTCCGAGGTGGTGCGAAGAAGGCCGCGTGGGATCGTGCTCTCGCCGGGGCCAGGTAGGCCCATGGATGCGGGGGTGAGCCTGGCGCTGGTGAAGGCAGTGGCCGCGTACACTCCGGTGCTCGGTGTGTGTTTGGGGCACCAGGTCGTATGTGAGGCATTCGGCGCCCGGGTGGAGCGCGCGTCGCGCGCGATCCACGGCGTGGCGTGGAGCGTGGAGCACGACGGTCGCGGCTTGTTCGAGGGGCTGCCGAACCCCGTGCGTGTGGCGCGCTACCATTCGCTGATCGTGCGCGCCGACAGCCTGCCCGCCGCGCTCGAGGCGACTTGTTGGACCGCGCAGGGGGAGTTGATGGGCGTGCGGCATCGCGAATTTCCGATCGAGTCGGTCCAGTTTCATCCGGAGTCCTTCCTGACCGAGCACGGTGAGCGCATGTTGCAGCGTTTCGTGGTGAGCCTTGTCGCTGAGTCGCCCACATCGCCTCGAGCAGCTAGTGTCGAGGGCCATGGCTAGTCCAATCGATCACCTGGCGCGCATCGTGGAGAGAAAGCGCGTCGAAATTCGCCGGCGCCTGCGCCGCGCCGCCCTGTTCGAGCGCCTCGCGCAGGAGCGTGAGCCGGGGCCGAACGTGTTCGCCGAGCGCCTGCGTCGCGGGCCGGGCGAGCTGCCCAGGGTGATCGCAGAGATCAAGCTACGCAGCCCGAGCGCCGGGCAGATCCGCGCCCGCGGCGTGGGCGAGCACGTCCGGATCGCGTCGGGCTATCAGCGGGGGGGGGCATCGGCCATCAGCGTGCTGTGCGACGGGCCGGGCTTCGGAGGCTCGGTGCTCGACGCGCGACGGGTGGCCCAGCGCTCCTCCGTGCCCGTGTTGTTCAAGGAGTTCGTATTGCACCCGGTGCAGGTGGACGCGGCGCGTGCGGCTGGCGCCTCGCTCGTGTTGCTGCTGGTCCGGGTGCTCTCGGACCTTGAGCTCGCCCGCATGATCGCCGAGGTCCGCGCGCGCGGACTCGAGCCCGTCGTGGAGGCCGCCGACGCCGAGGAGCTCGAGCGCGCGCTCGCCACGGACGCCACCATCATCGGCATCAACGCCCGAGACCTGCGCACGTTCTCGGTCGACCCGGGGCACGCGGCCACGCTGGTGGACCGCATCCCGCGCGATCGTGTGGCGGTGTTCATGTCCGGGGTGCGCTCTTCGGCCGACCTCGCGCGCGTGGCCGCTACGCGCGCTGACGCGGTGTTGATTGGCGAAGGATTGATGCGCGCGGCCGATCCCGGCCAAGGGCTCGCGGACTTGCTGGCGCAGGCCTGAGTACGTGCTCGTCTCGAGGGGGCAGAGTACATTCGGCCCGTGGAGACGGTTCTCGTAACGGGTGCGGCTGGTACGGTCGGAAACTACGTCGTGGGCCTGTGCGAGGCTGCGGGCTTCAACGTGGTGGCGAACGACACCAACGCCCGCGGTTTGCGTCAGCCCACCAGGGGGCGGATCTGCCCCGGCGATCTCTTGGATGCCGAGGTCCGCGCGCGGGCCCTGGAGGGGGTGGATCACGTGATCCACACCGCGGCGCTGCTCGACGCGAGCGCCGACGTGGCCGAGCTCGGGGGGGTCAACACCGAGCTCGTGGTCAGGTTGTTCGAGGACGCCGCCAAGCAGCGCGTCAAGCGCTTCGTGCACATGTCCACCGGCATGCTCTACGCGCCCGGACAGCAGGGGCCGCTCAGCGAAGACGCGGACACGGCGCCGCGCGGTCCACATGGGCTCTCGAAGCTCGGCGCGGAGGCGTTCCTGCGTGGTCGCGGGCGTGGCGACGGTCCGGTGTGGACCATCTTGCGCGCGGCGCCCGTGTATGGTCGGCGTGGACGCCACTTCGCGGCGAGCTTGCTCGTGGTGGGGCCGGTGCTGCGGCTCTTCACGCCCATCCTGCCCCGACCAGCAGGAGGCCCGAAACACACCTTCGTGCACGCCGAGGACGTCGCGCGCGCGCTGCTGTTCGCGTTGCGCGATAGCCGGACGCACTACGGGATCTACAACGTCGCCGACGACGATCCGCTGCCGCTCGGCGATCGTATCGGTCACACGTTCGACGCCTACGAGCTGCGCAGCTTGCGCGGTCGCCCGGTCCCGCGCCCAGTGCTCGCGCTGGCCCGACGCGTGGCGGCGGCGCCGGGGTCTCTGCACGCCTTCGATTCGGCGGTCCTCACCCTGTGGCGCGCGGTCATGGTGCGCCACCAGCTCAAGGCCGCGCTGCGGCCGCGTCTCGATCGCGAAGCCGTGACGCTGTTCGAGGATGACCTCGTGCTCGACACCTCACGCCTGCGCGCCCTGGGCTTCGCGCCGCGCCATGGCAGGTTTGCCGAAGGGTGGGTTCAGGTCTTGCGCTGGTACCAGGCCGAGAACTGGGTGCCGCGCTACTAGAACTAGGGGCTGTCCCTAATTCTTTGGGCACAAGCACGTTTACGGTGCGAGAGCTGGGGCGGGACGAGATCTCATCTCGTGACCAGCGTCGGGGCCGCGTTGAGGCGCACCTCAAACTTTGCGCCAGCGCCGGGCGGGCTCACCACGCTGACCTCGCCCCCGTGCGCGCGCACGATCTGATCGACCAGGGCGAGCCCCAAGCCCACGCCGTGCGGGCGCTTGGAGTAGAACATGTCGAATAGATAGTTGCGCGCCTCCGCAGGCACTCCCGGCCCTTGATCTTCGATCGACCAGAAAAGATTCTCGTCTTGCCGCGTGATCTCGATTCGCACGAGGCTTCCCGCCGGCGAGTGGACCAGCGCGTTGCTGAGCAAGTTCCAGATCACTTGGCGGATCTGATCTGCGTCGATCAGCGCGCACGTGTCGTCCGACGTGTGGTGCACCTCGATCTGCGCGGCCGCGTTCTTTTGATCTCGCCGCGCCACGTCGATCACGTCTTGGGTGAGCGCCAAGAGGTCGGTGTGCATGCGCGCCGGGACAGCCGGTCGCCCCACCTGCAGCATCGTGTTGACCAGCCCGTTGAGGCGATCGACCTCGCCGAGCACGATCCCGAGTAGCCGCTTGTCCTCGGCGTGGAGCCCCTCGGCCTCACGTACGAGCTGTACGGAGCCCGAGATGGAGCCGAGCGGGTTTCGGATCTCGTGGGCCAAGGCCGCGGCCAATCGTCCGAGCGCCGCCAGGCGTTCGGCACGCTCGGCCGTGCGCCGCAGCTCCTTGAGCTCGGTGAGGTCCTGGAAGAGGAAGAGATCACCCATCGACTCGCCGGTCGCGCTGACCAACTGGGTGCGGGAGAAGCCCATCGGGAAGGTCGTGCCGTCGGGCCTCACGCCAGTGCATTCGGCGCGCAGCTCCCGGCCATCCTCGTTCGGGACGTCGCACACGAACGAGGTGACGGGCCGGCCCAACATCTGATGGGGTCGGCTGCGGAAGATCTCGAGCCCTGCCGGGTTCACGGTGCGCACGAGCTGAGAGGCGTCCGTGGTCAAGAGGCCGCTGGCGAGCGAGCGGATGATGTCCTCGTTGAGGCGCGCGAGCGAGGCTGCGTGCGCGGCCGTCTCCCGCAGCCGACCGCCGGTTTGGTGCAGGCGCGCGGCCAGGTTGGTAGCGAGAAAGGCCACCAACAACAGACCGAGGATGTTGGCCACCATGGTGAACGTGACGTCCGCCGACTTGATCAGGTAGCGCTCGGGCGGCTGATCGGGGGGCACGGGGACGAACTCATGGGAGAGACCCAGGCCGATCGTGAGATAGAGACAGAGCGCAGCCACCGTCGCGCGCTGCGCGCTGCGCTGACCGACGACCAGCGCGGCGCTCAGCACGGTGGCGCCATAGAGGAAGGTGAAGCCGCTCGCCGCCCCGCCCGCCACATAGACGAGACCGGTCGCGAGCCCGAGGTCCCAGGCGATCTGGACGGCCGCGAAGCGCATCAGGTCGCGGGCATGGCGCAGCCACAGCGCGAACCCGAGAGACGCGGTGTACGTGCCGAGGATCAGGGCCAGCAAAAAGCGCGGCGTGAAGGCCGAGGCGCCGCGCTCCTCCCCGACGGCGAGCAGCATGGTGCCACCCAGCAACAAGGTGGCCACCACCAAGCGCCCGCCCATCAGCCAGGAGAGGCGCCGCCGAAGTTCGCGCTCTTCGCTGCTCGAGTCGGTAGCGGGCGGGATGGAAGAGGCGATCACGGTCGCACGCGTCAGTGTTGGTCGGACACTTTGCCGGCGATGTCGAAGATGGGCATGTACATGGCGATCAACAAGAAGCCCACCATGCCGCCCACGACGACCATCATCAGGGGCTCGAGCAGCGAGGTCATGGCGGCCACCGCGACATCGACCTCCTCCTCGTAGAAATCGGCGATCTTGTTCAGCATCTGATCCAGCGCGCCGGTCTGCTCACCGACCCCGATCATCTGCACGACCATGGGCGGGAACACGCCGGTTTCTGCCAGGGGCTCGGCCATGGTTCGCCCCTCCCGGATCTTGTCTCCGGAGTAGCGAATGGCGCGCTCGACGATCACGTTGCCCGCCGAGGTCGCGACGACCTCGAGGGCGTCGAGGATCGGGACGCCGGAGGCGAGCAGGGTACCGAGCGTCCGTGTGAAGCGCGCCACGGCGATCTTGCGCATGACCGGCCCCAGGATCGGCACGCTGAGCATGAACTTGTGCCAGTAGGGCTTGGTCTTCGGGTGCTTGTACGTGTAGCTGCACCCGTAGACGAAGGCCGCCAGCACCGCGGCGATCACCGGAGCGGCGTCCAAGAAGCCGTTCGAAATCGAGATTACGAACGCGGTCATCGTGGGCAGCTCGCCACCGAAGTCCTTGAACATCTGCTCGAACGTGGGCACCACGTAGCCGAGCAAGAGGGCGCACACGCCGATCGCGATGGCGAGGGTCGAAAGCGGGTAGGTGAGGGCGCCCTTCACCTGTCGCTTCAGCTTCACGTTCTTCTCAATGTAGACCGCGAGCCGATTGAGGATGGTGTCGAGGATACCGCCCATCTCACCGGCGCGGATGAGGCTGCAGAACAGCTCGTCGAAGACCTTGGGGTGTTTGGCGAGCGCGTCGGAGAACGTGGAGCCTTGCTCGACCTGGCTCTTTACGTCCTTGAGGATGTTGTTGAAGTTGGGGTTGTCGCCCTGGCTCGAGAGGATGTCGAGGCATTGCACGAGCGGCAGGCCAGCGTCGATCATCGTCGCGAACTGGCGGATGAAGATCACCAGCTCCTTCTCCGTGACCTTCGGCTGCAGGAAGGTCGGGAGCTTGATCTGGAGCTCTTTGGGCTTCTTCTTGACCTTGACCGGGTTGAGGTTCTGAGCGCGAAGTCGTCCCTGGACGCTCTCGGCCGAGTCGGCCTCCATGACGCCCTTCTTCGTCTCACCCGTCCGGGCGCGCGCTTCCCACACCCACTCCGCCATCGTCGCCCGTCCGCCCTTGTCTGCGCGCCGCCCGGCGCGCAATCCTGGGTATGAGCATCGATGCTACCAGAGCGCGGCTCGTCGCCGCAATTCGTGGCAAGGAGGGGTGAATGGGGGAATGGCCCCTACGTTAGCTATGCCCCGCGCCTCGAGGGCCCGTCCAGCATGCTGTTGAGCTCGTTCGGGTCGGGGGAGCGAGCGATGGCGTCCTCGCGGCTGATCTGTCGTCGCATGTAGGCGGCGCACAGGGCCTGGTTCATGGTCTGCATGCCGCTCACCCCCTGGCCGGTCTGCATGATGGAGTAGATCTGGTGCACCTTGTCCTCACGGATGAGGTTTCGGATGGCCGAGTTCGGCACCATGATCTCCTGGATCATCACGCGCCCCGGGCCGTCCGCGCGGGGGACCAGCGTCTGCGTGATCACAGCTTGCAGCGTGAACGAGAGCTGGGCGCGGATCTGCGACTGCTGGTGCGGCGGGAAGACGTCGATGATGCGGTTGATCGCGCCGACCGCGGTGTTCGTGTGCAGCGTGGCGAACACCAAGTGACCGGTCTCGGCGATGGTCATGGCCGCCTCGATGGTCTCGAGGTCGCGCATCTCGCCGATCAACACGATGTCGGGATCCTGGCGCAGTACGGACTTGAGCGCGTCCTTGAACGAGTGCGTATCGGCGTGCACCTCGCGCTGGTTCACGAGGCAGAGCTTGTGCGGGTGCAGAAACTCGATCGGATCCTCGATGGTCATGATGTGCTGACGCGTCTCGCTGTTCAGCTTGTCGATCATCGCGGCCAGGGTGGTCGACTTGCCGGAGCCGGTGGGCCCGGTCACGAGCACGAGCCCGCGCTCCAGGTTCGTGATGTCGGCGATCACGGGGGGCAGGCCCAACTCCTCGAAGCCGAGCACGCGAAAGGGGATGGCGCGGAACGAGCCGGCCACGGCGCCGCGCTGGGTGAAGATGTTGGCGCGAAAGCGCGCCAGGTTCTTCACGCCGAACGAGAGGTCGAGCTCATTGCGCTTTTCGAAGGCCACTTTCTGCTCTTCCGTGAGCACCGAGTAGCAAAGCTGCTTGGTCTCCACCGGCGTGAGCGGGGGGACCTTGAGCGGAACCAGCGAGCCATCGATGCGCAGCTGGGGCGGCGAGTTGGCCGTGACGTGCAGGTCGGAGGCGCCTTTGTCGGCCATCACGCGGAGTAGCTGATGGAGGCCGATGCGCGGCGCGTCGCCGGTTGGGTGCATGGTCCCATGCTACCCGAGAGGGGGCTCAGAGGTCGACCTTGGTCCAGCGTCCGCGGTTCATCCAGTCGCGGTTGAGGGAGCGGGTCACGGTGCGGGCGGCCGACCAGGCGGCGAGGAAGCTGCCCTCCAGGCCGAGTCCCGGCACCACTTGCTCATTGCACAAGAGTAGGCGCTTGATCGGAGTGCGCACCGGCAGCGCGCAGGTTCCGTGTATGCGCGTGCGGGGAAAGGCATACACAACGGGCATGGTTTCGGGACCCCGCGTCCAGTGATCGCTCGGCGTTTCGTAGGTGCCCTCAGCCGCGTGGAAGATGCCGCGGCCGTCGTGGGGCGAATCGACGATCAGAAGATGCTCCCGGATGAAGGGTGACAGTTTGTCGAGCGCGCTGAGCACGCGTTCCCGCAGGTTTGCGAGGTCTTGCTCCTCTGTCTCCGGCGAGAGCGCGGGCAGCAGTGTCTCCACCGTGATCAAGGCGCGCTGACCGTCCGGCAAGCGATCGGACTCCACACGCAAAGCGTGCTCCCTGGCCAGCGTCCGCTCGTCGTCGATCAAGAAGACGTTGCGCGCCATGCCCTCCGGCAAGGCCTTGGCCGCGACCAGCAGGTTCAAGGTGTACCGAAAGAACTGCGGGCGCGGTTGTCCGAGCTCATCGAGCATGGCGTCCAGCTCCGAGCGATCGGACAAGACGCGTCCGAGGCGGTGCACGGGCAGGCCGCTGAGCACGAAGTGACACCCCACGTCCTCGTCGCTCGGAGCGAGACGCACGCTCTCTACGGCACGCCGTTTGACCACGATGCGCTCGACGCGATCCGCGAGGCGCACGTCGCCGTTGTGGGCGCGGATGCTCTCGAAGAGGAGCTCGTAGAGCGCGCCGTCGCGACCGTCGATGAGCTCAGCCGCCCGCAGAGAGCCGCCGAACAGCCGCAGCATGCGCTCGGCGTGTTGCTCTCCGAGCGCGCTCCCATCCGCGAAGCGCACGACCGTGTTCGCGAGCTTCCGAAATGGGTGATCGTCGGCCAGCTCGCTCAGCGGGACCGGGCCCATCTCTTCGCGGCCGAAGGGTTGATGCGCCGAGGCCCGCGCGAACTCGCGGCGCTCGAAGAACCCGCTGGGGGGCCAGGTGAGATCGCGCGCGACCAGGCGATTGATGCCCTCCCAGGCGCGCTGCGTGCCGCGCATGAAGTCGTCCGCCGTGCGTCGCACCGCGGGAAACTCGCGCTCGACCTCGCGGCTCACACGTTCGGGATCGGCGTGGAAGTCGAGACGATGGCGGGGAAAGACGGCCTGAAAGGCCGGTGAGAGGGGCCGGACTTTGCGCTGGAGGAGCTGCTTGAGGGCCAGCTCCGAGAGCACCCGGGCGACCGCCGGCGAGTCCGCCGCCGTGAGCGTGAAGGGGCTGCGCGGAAAGCGGACCCCCGCGACGTCGTAGCTCGGCAGCGGTTGGCCGTGGCCCACGACGAGCACGCGAAAACCGCGCTTGGCGAGCAAGCCGCCCGCGAGCAGGATGGGCAGATTGAGGCCGACCAGGATGGCGTCGTAGAAGTTCTTGACCGCCACGGCCCTACGCTCCGAGCGGCGGCCAGGGGTAGAAGGCGAGCTGCGGGGGGTGCGTCGTCGGGCCCACGTAGCGCGGGCGCTCGCCGAGCTCGTAGTGTCCGCGCGCGATCGCGTGCACGACCATGGGCAAGAGGTGGTGCTCGGCGACCTGGATGCGCGCGTGCAGGCGCGCTGCGTCGTCGTCCGGGAGCACCGGTACCGCGGCTTGCGCCAGGATCGGGCCCGTGTCGACACCCGCGTCCACCACATGAACCGTGCATCCGCTCAGTGCGACCTTGGCGGCGACCGCCTGCGCGGCGCCGTCCTGACCGGCAAATGCCGGAAGGAGGGCGGGGTGGACGTTGATGATGCGGCCGGGGAAGCGCTCGAGCACGGCCGGCCCCAAGAGCCGCATGAAGCCGGCCAACACGATCAGGCCGGGCTCGACCGCGAGCGCGGCGTCGGCCAGCGCCGCGTCCCAGGCGGCGCGATCCGCGAAGTCCTTGGGCGACACCACGCGCGTCGCGATCCCGCGCTCGGCGGCGAACGAAAGCGCCGGGGCCGAGGCGCGATCGGAGATCACGCAGGCGATCTCGGCCGCGCACACGCCCTGGTCGATGGCGGCGCTCAGGGCGCGTAGGTTCGAACCGCGACCCGAAACGAACACCGCCAGCGAGAGCCGTTTTTCCATCACTTCAAGATCACACGCGGGCCGCCGGCATGGTTCACGACGCGCCCCACAGGCTGAACGACCTCACCCAAAGACTCGAGCGCGCGCTGCACGCTGTCGGCGTCGCGCTCGGCGACGCACACGACCAGGCCGAGCCCCATGTTGAACGTGCGGTACATCTCCGCGTCTTCGATCTCGGCGCTCTGCTGGATGAGATCGAAGATGGGAGGGCGCTTCCAGCTGCTCGTGTCCAGCTCGAGCGCGACGTTCGCGGGCAGCACACGCGGCAGGTTCTCGGGGAGCCCGCCGCCCGTGATGTGACAGAGCGAATGGATCTCGCCCGCCGCGAGCGCGGCCAGGATGGCCTTCACGTAGATCCGCGTCGGGCGCAGGAGGGCGTCGACCAGGGGCTCGCCCAGAACGGGATGCACCGCCTCGAGCGGGAAGCCTGCGCGTTCGAGCAGCGCCTTGCGCGCGAGCGAGTATCCGTTCGAGTGCAATCCCGACGAGGACACGCCGAGCACGACGTCTCCCGCGGCCACCTTCTTGCCATCGACGATGGCGCTCTTCTCCACCACGCCGACGGCAAAGCCTGCCAGGTCGTACTCGCCGCCCCCGTAAAACCCGGGCAACTCCGCGGTCTCGCCGCCGAGCAGCGAACAGCCGGCCTGCAGGCAGCCCTCGGCGATGCCTTCGATCACCTTCGCGGCTTGCTCGACCTCCAGGCGCCCGGTCGCGAAATAGTCGAGGAAGAACAGCGGGCGCGCGCCGGTGGTCGCCACGTCGTTCACGCACATGGCGACCAGATCGATGCCCACCGTGTGGTGCCGCTCGGCCATGAACGCGACCTTGAGCTTGGTGCCTACGCCGTCGGTGCCCGATACCAGCACGGGCTCCTTCATCCCTGCCGGCAGTCCGCACAGGCCCGCGAACCCCCCGATGGCGCCGAGTTGCTCCGGAATTCGCGTGCGCTCCGCCAAGGGTTTGATGCGGCGCACGAGCTCCTCGCCCGCGTCGATGTCCACACCAGCATCACGATAGGAAAGGCCGCTGCTCATCGCGCGCACCGTATGCCGCAGGCCTCAGGCCGTCAAACGCGGCCCTTCGTTTTGCGGCTGCGCGAAGGGGCGCCTCCCGCCCGCGCGCAAGGCACCGAATTTCAGTACGGATTGGCGCTCACGAAGCCGGTTCCCTTGCGCTTCGGGGTCTCGGCCTGGGCCGGTGCGGCGCGCTTTGGCTCCGGCTTGCTCTTGGCGGCTCGCGCGCTCGCGCTTTCGTGGCGTTGCGCGCGCGGATGTGCGACTTGGGGAGCCGAACGCTTGCCGCGCTTCGCGGTGTCGCTGCCCTTGCTCGCGCGAATCGGCTCGCTCGCGCGGGGCTGCGATGTTGCCGCGACGGCCTTCTGCTTGGTCGTCGGGGTGCCTGCCCCGCCCTTGGTCGGCGAAACGGGCGAGACGGTTGGAGCGGGGGCCACCGCCGTCAGCCGACCCTCGTCGGGTGTGGGCGTCGCTGCGCCTGCGTTCGGGCTGGCCACGGTCGTGGAGGGGGCCTCGACGTGGGGAGGCTCGCTCTCGGCCACGGGGGCGCCCACCGCCTGCCCGCCTTCCTGGGCGTCGTCGCCACCGGCGAACAGGCCGAACGCCAAAAGCACGATCGCGGTCAGGGCGACGGCGATCACGAGGGGCTTGGAGGCTTTCTTGGCCGGCAGGAACGTGACCGCCGGGAGGCCGTCTTGCGCCTGAGCGCGCCTTTGCTGCGCGACATTGGCGGCGACCGGCGCGGTCTGCGCGAACATCATGGGCGCGGTGTCGACCGCCGATTCCAAGCTCGCCGGAGGCGCGGCCGACGCCATGGGGCTGACTGCGCTGGGCTCCGCCATGGCCAAGGCGGGCTGGACCGCCTGCGGGGCGGGCGGTGGGTAGCTGGCGGGGCCCGGCACGATCGGCGCAAATGGATCGAGCGGAGCCGTGGATGGAGTCGTCGGAACTGGATCCGCCGGGGGGCTATCGAGCTCGTCCCAGCTGGCCCTCACGCGCATGGCAGCGATCTCGAACGCGAGCGCGGCCTGATCGTCCACGCCCGTGCCGTCCGCGGGGGACGGCTCCTTCTCGACGGGCCAAGCGTTTGGGTTGGGGGTGCTCATCACTGGCTCGTCTCTGAAGCTAACACTGCCTACACGCCGTAGCCACAGAGTCGTCATCGGCGGTTTATGGACTCACAGCGGCGGTCATGGCTAAAGCGAACACACGCGAATTGTGAGACCCAGACTGTTCTTGAAGTGGGTGGTCCCGTGTGTGTTGATCTGGGCCGTAGGGGCTTGCTCTCCAGACGACGGGATCGCGGCCAGCGCGCGCGCCAACGACGCGCAGGACGCGTTGCGTGCGCTGACACACCAGCCAGCGACCAATGACACGGCTGCCGTTCACCCGGGTCTGAACGATCTCATCCGCACGATCGAGGCGCAGCCCGCGGCGTGCTCGGCTTTCGCGGAGCAAAGCCCGCTCGTGTTGATCGATCCTGGCCACGGGGGAGAAGACCGGGGCGCGCGAGGGCTCGAGGGCTTGTGGGAAGGTGAGGTGGCGCTGGATCTTTCGCGGCGTCTTCAGCGCAGCCTGGGCGCACTTGCGCCGGAGATCCGAACGCGCCTGACGCGTGACGCAGATGTCTACTTGAGCCTCGAAGAGCGCGCCGGGATGGCCAATGCGCTGGGCGCCGACCTCTTCGTGTCGGTGCACCTGAATGCCGCCAATTCCGAGGTCGAACGCGGAGGCGTGACCACGTACGTGCTCGACACGGACAACACGCGCAACGTGCTGCGCCTGGCCGCGCGGGAGAACGGGACCCGCACCAGCGACGTGGCTCCCATGCAATACCTGGTCGGCACGTTGGTACGACGGGAGCAGCGAGAGCGCTCGGAGGGCCTGGCTCGCGCCATTCAGGAGGGCACGCTCCGCGCGGGGCGACGCGTGCTGCCCGAGCTTGCCGACCGCGGCGTCAAGCGCGCGATGTTCTACGTGCTGGTGGGCGCACAGATGCCGGCGGTCCTAGTGGAGGCGAGCTTCATCACCCAGCCGGACGAGGCGCGAGCTTTGCGCACAGCCACCTATCGGGACGCGCTCGCGCTGGGGATGGCTCAAGGAATTGCAAAGTATCTCGCGGAGAATCGCGTTTCGGTGAGTTGCTCGAAACATGCCGACCACCCATACTGAAAAGGATGAGCGCACCCGCTCTTGAGGCCGCGTACGACCTCGGTGCCATTGCCCCTGAGCTCGGACCGAGCTGCCGGGACTACCTCCGAGGCTACGTCGATGAGCTGGAGGCCGCGGTCAAGCGCGGTGAGGGTGGGCTCGTGGTCGCCCAGCGACGCGCGCAGGTCCTCGATGGCCTCTTGAACTCTTTGTTTTGCGCCTCGGATGCGGCCTCGCGCGTGCAGGGGCATGGTCCCACGGGGCGTGTGGCGTTGGTCGCGGTGGGCAGCTACGGCCGCGGAACGCTCTGCTTGAAGAGCGACATCGACGTGATCTTCCTGTGTGACGATCCGGAAGATCCTCACTTGGTCGGGCTCGCCGAGGCCTTTCTCTATCCGCTCTGGGACATCGGGCTCAAGGTGGGGCATGCGGTGCGTGGTCTGAACGAGACCCTCGCGCTCGCGCGCACCGACATCAGCACGGCCACCACCTTGCTCGACCTCCGCCGCATCGGCGGCGACGAGTCCATCGTGCGCGCGCTGGTCGAGCGCGGTCGTGGGGAGCTGTTCGAGTCCGATCTGGACACGTTCTTGGACGCGCTGGAGAAGGACACCCTGGAGCGTCACGAGCGCTTCGGGGGCTCGCTCTATCTGCTCGAGCCGGAGGTCAAGCTCGGGCGCGGCGGCCTGCGTGATCTCGACGTGGGGCTGTGGGCGGCGCGCGCGCGCTGGCCGGTGCCCAACTGGCAGAGTCTGGTGCAGGTGGGTGCGCTCCAGGAGAAGGAGCTCTCCGATCTGAAGGCCGCGCAGGACTTGCTCTGGCAGGTGCGCAATCTGCTCCATCTGCGCGCCAAGCGCATCCAGGACCGCCTGACCTTCGAGGACCAGGAAGAGATCTCGGTCTCGCTCGGGTTCCAAGACGGCGCCACGCTCGGGGTCGAGCAATTCATGCAGGCCTACTATCGCCACGCCCGCAACGTGGCGAGTGTCACCGAACGTTTGTTGAAGCGCGCGCGGCCGTACCGCCCGGTCAAGCTCGAGCCGCTCACGGATCTGCCCAAGGGCATCGTGGCGACGGAGAACGAGCTGGGGTTTCAGCGTTCGTGGGTGCTCGACGCGCGCCCGGAGCTCGCGCTCGAGCTCTACGCGGAGGTCACGCGTCACCTGCGGCCCACCCACGAGGGAGCCCGTGACGACATCTCCCACTGGGCGGCGGATCCGAGCTGGTGTCAGGCGCTGCGACGCTCGCGGCAGGCGTCGACCCTGTTCTGCAAGTTGCTCTGTCACGCGGGCGAGGTCCCGCTGCGCCGCAACTCGATCCTCGGTGAGCTGCACGAACTCGGCCTCTTGCTCGCGATGATCCCGGAGTTCGAGCCGGTCACCGGGCGCGTTCAGCACGACGTCTACCACGTGTACACGGTGGACGTGCACTCCATCGCTGCCATCGATCGTCTGCGCGCGCTCATGCGCGGTGACCTCGCGCTCGAGCAGCCGCTCGCGAGCCAGCTCGCCGCCGAGACGCCGCGCCCTCTACCGCTCTATCTCGGACTTCTCTTGCACGATATCGGCAAGGCCTACGGCAAGGACCACGCGCGTGAGGGCGCCGTCATCGCGCGCGGCATCGCAGAGCGCCTCGGCCTCGCGCCGCTCGACGTGGATCACGTGGTCTGGCTCGTACAGGAACACCTGAGCCTCTATCACTGGGCCACGCGCCGCGACACCTCCGACCCAGCGACGATCGAAGAGGTCGCGCGCAAGGTGGGCTCCGTCGACCGCTTGCGCGATCTCTATCTGCTCACCGTGGCCGACGTCTCCACCACCAACCCGCAGGCGATGACCGAGTGGAAGGCGCGCATGCTGGAGGATCTGTACGTCGCCGTGCTGCGCGTGCTCGAGGGCCGCACGCCCAACCTGATGCAGCGCGCCGAGGAGATCCGCCGCAGCGCGCGGATCGGCTTCGTGGGCGACGCGGGGCAGGAGTTGCTCGAGGCCTTCGTGGACGAGATGCCGGAGCGTTATCTGCTCGCCCACCCCGTCGACGTCATCCGGGCCCACGCGCGCGCGGCGCGCGCGCGAAGGCAGCGGGCCGTCCACGTGGCGGCCTTTCCGGGGCCGACCAACGACGTCACCGAGATGCTGGTGCTCACCGATGACCGCCCCGGTTTGTTGGCCAACATCGCCGCGGCCCTGTCGGCCAACCGGATCGAGATCACGGCGGCTCAGATCTATTCGCGCGAGCGCAGGGGGCGAGAGGCGGAGGCCGTCGACCTGATCCACGTGCGCCCCTCCACGCACACCGGCGAGCCGCTCTCGGAAGAGGAGCTCTCCAGGGTGGCCCAGGACGTCGAGGCCGTCCTGACCGGCAAGGTCGAGGCCCAGGAGCTGCTCATGAAGCCCGCGCGCCTGCCCAGCTGGGCCAAGCGCAAAGGTCCGGACGTGCGCACGAAAGTGGTCATCGATAACAGCGTCTCACCCCGCTACACGGTGGTCGATGTATACGCGCGGGACCATGTCGGTCTACTGTATGCGATCACCCACGTGTTGTACCTGGAGGGGCTCTCGATCGCCCTCTCCAAGGTCAACACGGAGGGGCTGAAGGCTGCCGACGTGTTCTACGTGGAGCGCGCGGGCGGGCGAAAGCTCGATCCGGAGCACTGTGAAGCCTTGCGGCAAAAGCTCGCGGATGCGATTGAAGTCAGTCGTGAGCGCGAGAATTAGCCCGGCCCTTCCTTTTCTCTTCCTCCTCTTGTCCGCCAGCGCTTGCAAGAGCGCCGGCGGTCCGCCGCCCCCAAAGTCCGCCGACGACCTGCTGGCCGACGAGGCGATGAGCGCTCCGGGGCCCAAGCGCGCAGCTCCTCCGGCCTCGGGCACCGTCAAGGCAGCCGAGGCGCTCTTGGCCAAGGGCGACGCCGAGGGTGCGCGGGTCAAGTTCGAGGCGGCGCTCGGCGAGAATCCTTCGGACGCGCGCGCGGCTTTGGGGCTCGGTCTGAGCCACGAGGCACTCGGCAACTTGGCCGCCGCCGAGCAGGCCTACCGAAAGGCCATCGCGAGCGACGCGGGGTTGGCCGAGGCCCACAACAACCTGGGGCTCGTGCTGCGCGATCAGGGCAAGGACGCCGAAGCCGTCACGGCATTTCAGCGCGCCCAGGAGCTTGATCCCAGCATGCCCTCGGCGCCTGCCAACTTGGCCTTGGCCTACGAAGACGCGGGCAACGCCGAGGAGGCGGACAAGGCCTACCGCAGGGCCGTGAGCCTCGCGCCGAGGGACGCCATGTTGCAGGCGAACTACGGCCTGTTTTTGCTCGCCCGCGGCGATCGAGAGGGGGCGGTCAAGGCGCTGCGCCAGGGGCTCAAGGAAGCCGGCGGCAATCGCGCGGCCCTGTTGGCCATCGGCAACGGCATGCGACGCGCGGGCCAACCCGACGAGGCCGTGCGCGCGCTGCAAGGGGCGATCGCGGCGGAGGACGGAAAGCCCACCGCGGCCCTGCTCTCCGAGCTGGCGCTGGCCCAAAACGCCGCGGGCGACGGCGCCGCCGCCAAGGCGTCCCTCGAGCGGGCGCTCGCCATCGATGAGAAGTCCGCCTCTGCGCACTACCTGTTAGGCTCCGTGCTGGCGGGCGACGGAGATCTACGTGGGGCTTCTGAGCACTATCAGCGCTGCCTCGCGCTCGAGCCGCGCGGTGAGCTCGCGGCGCGCGCCAAAGAGAAGCTGGACCACATCAAGCGATCACAGAAGAAGTGAAATCGGTAAGGAGTCTCCCATGCTTGCCCTGCGCCGTGTCCTCTTGAGTAGCCTGCTTTTGAGCCCCCTCGCCGCATGCGAGGACGGGGGCTCCAGTCGATCCGACTCCGGCGCCGATGGCGCGGTGATCGGCGATGGCGACGTCGACGATGATGGCGGTGCGCCTGGCGATGGCGACGGCGACGCGCCTGGCGATGGCGACGGCAGCGTGCCTGGGGACGGCGACGGAGACGCATCCGGTGATGGTGATGCGGGCGGCGACGGCGATGGAGACGCGGGCGGAGACGGCGACAGTGGGACGGTAACCTTCTCGTGTTCGAACGCGTTCGCCGCGATCGTGGCCGGGGAGAACCTTTGGAGCGATGACGATCGCGCGGGCGTTCTGTTCCCGAGCGCTCCGGCCGGCGCCCAGGCCCGCATCTGCGCCGTGCCCGCAGCATCGGTGCCCGCGCAGGTCACGGCGGATCATGCGCGCGGCACCGTCTACTTCGTGGAGGCCTCGCAGGGGGTAGGGGAGGCCTTGTTGGCGATCGCCCCCGACGCGGAGTTCACGCCAAACGGCGCGGCCGCCGCCGCTCCGGCGTTGACGCGCGTGCTCGTGCCTGGACAGGCCCCGGTCAACGCCTCCAACGCCCAGTTCAACCTCACGGACACGGGCTGGTTCGCGCTCAGTCAGCTCGACCAGATGGGCGCGTTCGTCTACCTGCGGCACCTCGACGGCGCGGCCAAGCGCTACGAGGTCGCGTTCGAGCTGCCGACCGAGGAAAGCTACCTCACGGGCGAGACGTTCGATCTCGGCGCGCGCGTGAGCGTGGTCGGCCAGCCCGCGACGGCCCGCACGCTGGCGGTCGTGAGCCAAGCCTGCAACCTCGAGCCGCTCCAGCCCCAAGCAGAAGACCTGGGGACCACGGTGGCCGACGGTTGTGAGCTCGATGTGGTGCGCCGCACGGGAGCCCAGCTCGACAGCGACTATGCGGACGGCGCGCTGAACGCAGGACGCGTGTTCGATCTGACCACGGCCAACGCGGCGGCCACCCACTTGCCTCCGCGCTTCTTCTGCGATTTCCCGGGCCACGGGCAGGCGACCGTGAACTTGGGCTTCCTCGTGGGCGCAGAGCCCGAGCTGCTCGTGGGAGCCAGCCGCGAGATCGCGTGCATCCTGTCGCGTGACCGCATCTCGGCCGTGGACCGGCTCCAGGCGGAGACCACCGGGGGCGGTCCGATCGGCTTCACCATGCTCAACGAAGCCGGGCTGGAGCCGAAGAGTGAGGCTTTTGTGGCCGGTGAGGCCGCGACCACGGCGTTCACGTCCGTGGGGTCCGGCGTGTACCGTGCCGCCTCGGGCGCGCTCGCCTCCGAGCAGCCCTTCGCCAGCGTGGCCTTGGCGAGTGACGCGCCGGCAAATGGCGTGACGCTCGGCTTCAGCGCCGGAAGCTACGTGGAGGGCCCCTACACCGATGACGACGTTTCGCTGTTCGAACTCGGCGCCGCGCCGGCGAGCACCTTGACCGCGACCTTCTCGGCGTCGGACGCGCTCTCGGTGCAAGCCCCCGATTTCTTCCAGGTGGCTCCGCAATTCGGCCTGCCCAATGCGGCGCAGACCCGCTTCTCGTTCGCGGATGGCAGCGCCGACGTCGTCGTGATCCGCGGCCTCTCGGACGACGGCCAGGTGCTCTACGAGCGCTGGCTTCGACCCAGCCTGCTCCAGGAGGCCGGCGGACGAAGGCACGCGCAGCTCTTCGACTTGGCGGAGTTCGAGGCCGCGTTCGGGGATCAGGCGACCACCAAGGCGGGCGAGTTCCTCGCGGACGTGGTGGACTTCACCCTGGAGTTCGTGCGCGTGACCTGGGACAAGGAACACGCGGCGGGGACCACGGGCCGGGTGCTGCCTTTGCTCGCAGGCTACGCGGTGCACGTGCCCGCGCGGGCGTACGATCCATGTCCCTACGTCGCCGACACGAAACCGGCGTGCACCAAGGGACCGCGCCACGTGCTGCTCGTGGCCACGCAGGACAGCGTGGAGATGTTCGACGCCAACACGGGCGAGTACCTCGAGCGGGTGCTCGAAGTTTCGGGAGCCGACTTCAAGCAGGTGGTGCAGGCGCAGAACGGTTGCTTGATCGCGAGCCAGCACGGTCAAGGCAACACGGGCATTTTCGCGTACCAGGTCACGGTGGGAGGCGTCGGCGATGACGCGCAGAGCATCCTCACGCCTGAAGAGGTGGCACACGCACTCGACTTCCTTCCCAACGGCCTCGCCGTGCGAGCCAATGGCACGTTGCTGATCGCCAACGCGCTGGGAGCGGCTCTGCTGATAGACGACGAAGGGCCGGCTTACCTGACCGATTCCGAGCAGCCCCTCAGCGGATACGGCCTCGCTCTGCTCGAGTCCCAGGGCGGCTTTGCGATCGCCAATCGCGCCGCCGCGGACGGCGCGCAGCAGATCTGGATGGAGGCCTTCTCCGGCCCCGGGGAAGAGGGAGCAAACATCGACCTCGCGCTCTCCCTCCCGGAGCAGCTCACCTTCTCAGCCAGCTCGGTGGGCGGGCTGCTCGGTTTGGTGGAAGCGGGCACACGCGAGCTCACGCTCTACGGTGCAGGGGGCGTACCCGCAGCGCTCGCGAGCTACGCCTTCCCGCAGGGCGCCGGGACGCCGCGCGGGGCGTTCCCGCTCAACGCCGAGGGCAAGTGGCTCGTGGCCGGCACGGATGGGCTCGGGGTCCAGCTCGTGGACTTCACGGGCGCCGAGCCCACCGCCACCGCCGTGGGTGAGCTCGGAGACCTCGAAGCGCAGTACATCTCGAGCGCCTGCGTCCCGTTCTGATCGCCGGGGCGCGGCTGCTCAGGGCCGAAAGCCCGTGGCCACCACGAAGACCTCGTAGCTCTCCTTGCGGGAGGCGTCGGGCTTCATCACGCGGGTCTTCGTGAACAGCGCTTCGACACGCTTCTTGGCCTCGTGGAAGTCGGGGCCCTGGAAGATCTTGCCGATGAAGGAGCCGTGCCCGCGCAGGGTGCCTTCCGCGATGTTGAGCGCGTGGACGAACAGGTCGAAGCTTCGGCACTGATCCACGAAGCGGGTGCCGGTGGTCCAGGGCGCCATGTCACTCATCACGATGTCGAAGCTGGCCGGGCCCCCCAGATCCATCGACGTCAACGTGAGCACGTCGCACTGGCGTGTCTCGACCTGGGGCGGAAAGCCCCCGCGCCAGGCCTGCTGATCCACCGCGAGCACGTGGCCCTCCCGGCCGACTTTGAGCGCCGCGTACTGGGTCCAGGAGCCTGGGAAGGCGCCCATGTCGAGCACGCGCATGCCGCGCTTGAAGAGCTGCGCGCGGCGGTCGATCTCCTCGAGCTTGTAGACGGAGCGCGCGGCGAAGCCCTCCTTCTTGGCTTTGTCGCCGAAGCTGTCCTGGGGCCGGCCGCTTTTCGCCATCGTTACTCCCCCAAAATGACAAAAGGCAGGCTGTTCAGCCTGCCTCCTGAAACGGACGCATATCCGCGCGCCGCGCTTCTCTTCAGGCCTTGGCCTTCGCCTTGATCGCGCCGCGCACCGTGACGATGCCATTGCGCGAGCCGGGCACGCCGCCCTCGACGAGCACGATGTTGCTGTCGTCGATCACCTTGGCCACGCGCAGGTTGAGCACCGTGCTGCGGACGTTGCCGTGCTGCCCGGGCATGCGCACGCCCGGAAACACGCGACCGGGCGTCATGTTGCTGCCGATGGCACCGCCGTGGCGCTGATACTCGTGCGTACCGTGGCTGGACGTGCGCGAGCCCTTGAAGTTGTGGCGGCGCATGACGCCGGTGAAGCCACGGCCCTTGCTGGTGCCGCAGACGTCCACGAGCTGGCCTTCCGAGAAGAACTCCGAGGGCTTGAGGGCCTGGCCGACCGAGAACTTCTCCACCTGCTCCGCGCTCAGGCGGAACTCCATGACCTTTTGGGTGGGCTTCTGCTCGAGCTTCTTGAAGAAGCCAGCCTCCGGCTTGTTGACGCTCTTCTCCCGCTTCTGTCCGAAGCCGAGGATCAGAGCGCTGTAGCCGTCCTTCTCTGCGGTGCGCTTGCCGAGGACGACACAGGGACCGCATTCGATGGCGGTCACGCGGTGAACCATGCCTTCGGCATCAAAGATTTGAGTGTTTCCGAGCTTTTTGCCGATCAGGCCGAGATTGGTATTCATAAAAAGGCGTTCCTCAGGCGCGGCGAGGGCGCAAATCTACTGGCGATTGCCAGTTCGTCAAGGGCGGAAGGCCGGGTTTGTGCCCTCCTCAGACAGGCAGGGGCGCTGCTCGGGGCTCGCGTTTCACTAGCGATTCTAGCTCCACACCTCGCGAGCAGACCATCGAAGCGGGCGGTTCTGCCCGCGAGCAGAACCAGAAGCGGGCGGTTCTGCCCGCGAGCAGAACCAGAAGCGGGCGGTTCTGCCCGCGAGCAGAACCAGAAGCGGGCGGTTCTGCCCGCGAGCAGAACCAGAAGCGGGCGGTTCTGCCCGCGA
>JBIQKA010000059.1:0-31641 GCA_044507075.1 Myxococcales bacterium | reverse complement strand
GTGCCCTTCACCGCTCATCGCCAACAGGTGCGCGACGGCACACGGCGTCCCTGCCGCATCCACGAAGTAAGGCGTCGCCTCGGTGAAGTCAGGGTTCACGGGGAAACGCTGGGCTTTTCGGTAGCTCTTCAGCTCCTGTATCAACAGCGCGCGCACCAGACGCTGGAGCGGACTGAGGCGCGTCACATCGCGCGAACGGGCGACGCCCTCGGCGCGCAGCAGATGGGCGGCGATGCGCGAGGTCTCGATGGTTTGCCAGGGGAGTTGCATTGGACGACTCTAACGCAGGAAGGGGTGGAGCAGGGCGGTTGGGGGCTCTGTTCACCCCGGCACGGGGCCCTTCTGTTCGACGAGCGCGCCGGGTTACCCTGCGATCATGCGGAGAAAGCTCGCGGCCATGGCGGCCACATTGTGCGCTGGCGGCTGCTTCGGGGACTTTGGCCTCGGCGACTCCAGCGGACCGCACGAGCCGGAGTTGCTGCGGATCATGATCGGCGCCGAGGTCGCGCTCTACCTGAACGACTGCGACGCGCCGCACGGCGCACGACTCGTGCACTGCGCCCCTTCCGCGTCGGCGAGCTGGAGGCCGTCGAGGTGGGGGAGGCGTTCGAGATCCTACGACAGCCCATGACGTCGAGTTCGAGCACATTGTAGGGCCGAAACGCCGTGCAATTGTCCCTGCCCTACCCGAACGGGTAAGTCGTCGGCCTTACTCCTCGATGCTGCCCATTTCTCAGTCCAGGGATCGTCACCAACTCTGGTAGGCTCTTTGCTGAGCTTCTTGGGTGGATCTTCCGTCCGCCCGACGGAGGAAAGCGCCCATGATGGAGGAGGTTCGCCCGGTCGCTGAGACCACGGGCGTGGGGATTCAGCTTGTCGCTGGATCCTCCGCGAGTCTGTGCATGCAGCAGAACAGCGTGCCCCTGATTCGGCGTGTTATTCTGCAGAATCACGGTCCCACGACGCTGCAAGACGTCACAGTTCGAATCTCTGGAGAGCCGGCGTACGCCCATCCGATTATGCACACCGTGGGCGTGCTGGGGCCGCGAGAGACGCGTGTCCTCGATCGGGTGGATCTACACCTCTCGCCCGAGTTTCTCGTGGCACACACCGAGTCATCCCGTGGGCTGCTCCATGTGTCCGTTGAATGCGGCGGAGCGCAGCTGGCGAGCCACGCGCAAGCCATCGAAGTGCTGGCTTACGACCATTGGAGCGGTTCGCGCGCACCCGCTGAGCTCTTGGCGTCGTTCGTCATGCCCAATCACCCGGTGATTGAGAACCTGTTGGGTAAGACCTCGATGCTCCTCAGAGAGTCTGGTCTGCCCGATGCCCTCGACGGGTATCAGCGTGAGAGCCGCAACGCGGTTCAGCAGATGGTCGCGGGCATCTATGAAGTGCTGCGCCGCGAACAGCTCGGCTACGTTTCACCGCCGGTGAGTATTGAGGAGAGCGGTCAGAAGATCCGCACGCCCGAGCGCATCCTGCAAAGCCGCCTCGGCACTTGCCTCGATCTCTCCCTTCTGCTCGCCGCGTGCATTGAGCAGGCAGGTCTCCATCCGTTGATCGTGATCCTCAAGGGCCATGCCTTCGTGGCGGTGTGGCTCGACGACCGTACGCTGGCCACGGCAAGCGACGACGACCCAATTGATGTCCGCAAGCGCATCGATGCTGGAGAGATGCTTGCCATCGAATCCACCACGCTCACGGGTGGCCAATCACAGCCCTTCGAAAAGGCGGTCGCCCAAGGACGCAAACACCTCGACGACGCTTCGCGCTTTCACTGCGTGGTTGACGTCGCGAGGGCCCGAAGGGCGATGATCCGGCCCATCTCCGGGCGCGTCACAGAAGGAGGTGGCTTTGAGCCCATCGCGAGGGCGGTCACCTCGATGGAACAGCGCAGCCCGCTTTCAGCGATGCAGTCGGTGCGCGAAGCACCTCGCGCACCCACACCGGCCGAGGAGGCTTCCGCCCGCAACGAGACGCGGATCGATCGTTGGAAGCGCAAGCTGCTCGACCTGACCATGCACAACCGCCTGCTCAGCTTCAGGGCGGGTGCGAAGACGCTGCCCATTCTTTGTCCCGACTTGGGTCGTTTCGAAGATAGGTTGGCCGACGGGGTCTCGTTTCACCTCTGCTGTCGGCCGCCGGAGTTCTCGGTGAGCGATGTGCGCGATCAGGAGGTCTACCGGCGCATCACCGGCGATGACGGACTCAAAGCCGTTCTCGGCGAGGAGCTGGCAACGAAGCGTGTCCGCGTCGACCTCGACCAGGCCCAGCTCGACCGACGCGCGCTCGAGATCTTTCGCGACGCACGACTCGCGCAGGAAGAGAGCGGCACCAGCGCACTCTACTGTGCGCTCGGATTTCTCACCTGGTATCAGGCCGAAGGAAGCGACAAGCCGCGTCGCGCCCCTCTCCTCCTTCTGCCGGTCAATATCGTACGAGCCGGCATCGACCAGGGCTTCAAGCTCGAGGCCGGAGACGACGAGCCAAGGGTCAATGTGACCCTTCTCGAGATGCTACGCGAAGACTTTGATCTCTCCGTGCTCGGCCTCGACCCACTGCCCACCGATGAGCACGGAATCGACGTGCCGCGGGTCTTCGAGATCTTTCGGACCGCGATCGCAGGGTTGAAACGCTGGGAGGTGATCGAGGAGGTTCAGGTCGGCTTCTTCTCGTTCTCCAAGTTCCTGATGTGGAGGGACCTGGAGGAGCACGCGCAGGACCTGCTCGAGAACAACGTGGTCAAGCACCTCGTTCAGCACCGAAATGAGGCGTTCGATGCGGGGGGGCCCATTCCGCGCGCCGAAGCGCTGGATCGCGAGCGAGCTGCACGCTCGACCTTCTGTCCTGTGAGTGCCGACTCTTCGCAACTAGCGGCGGTGTTTGCTGCTGCCGACGGGCGAAGTTTCGTCCTCGAGGGACCGCCGGGTACGGGCAAATCCCAGACAATCACCAACATCATTGCCCAGTGCATGGCCATTGGAAAGAGCGTGCTCTTCGTGGCTGAGAAGAACGTGGCTCTGAGCGTGGTGCATGCCCGCTTGGAGGCGTCGGGGCTCGGCGACTACTGCCTGGAGCTGCACTCGAACAAGGCCAAGAAGACCGACGTCATGAGGCAGATCGAGCGGGCCATGGCGCGCGCTGGGGCTGCGGAGCCCGAGCAATGGCCGCGCGTGAGTGAGCGCGTGGAGGTCCTGCGTGGGAGCCTCAACGACTACGTCGAAGCCCTGCATCGTCGCAGGCCTAGCGGTGAGACCGCCTATCGAGGTCTGAGCTACTTGATAGGCCACACCAACGTGCCGCTCGTGCGGATAGAGCTGGGATCGCCGCGAGAGATGGACGAAGCGCGCGTAGAAAAGCTGCGCGAGTTGGCACAGCGCGTGCGCACGGTCGGTGGCGCGCTTGGCGACCCGAAGGTTCATCCCTGGCGCTTCGTGGCCCAAAGTGGCTGGGATCCACTTTGGCAGGGACGCGTGGCTCAGCTGCTCACGGCGATGATCGACGACCTCAAGCGGGTGCTGGCCTCGCTCGAACCGGTGGTTCGTATTCTGGGCGTCGCGCCATCGGCTCGCTCGTACGCGCAGCTAGCTCCGCTAGCGGAAGCCTGCAACGTGCTGGTGGACGCTCCCTTCGTGCCCCCTGGGATGTTGCTGGAGCCGGATTGGTCTTCCTTGCAGCAACGCGTGAGCTCTGTGGTCGAGGTCGGGCGCCGCAGGGACGAGGCGCGAGCGCGGGCCCGCCAAATCTTCACCGCGGCGGTGATGCAGGCTGATCTCTCGGCGCTCTTGGCCGAGCTCAAGCGAGCCGCCAATGCGTGGGCTCCCGTGCGCTGGCTACGCAGATTCCTCGCGCGCCGCGCCTTGCGCCCAATGCTTCTGCCCGGCGCGGCGATTCCTTTGGCGGATCTCGAGAGCAGTGTTGAGCGGGCGGTCCTCCTCAGGCGTGAGCAAGGGGAGCTCGACTCCCTCGGTGGTCCCGTGGAAACCTCGCTGGGGGCCTTTTATCAGCGGGGAGAGGGACGCTGGGACGAGATCGAGCGCGCGCTCTCCTGGGTCCAGAGCGCTCGAAGGACCGCGGCGAGCTTGTCGGTCGATGAGCCGGGTGCTTCGGGCACCTTGCGTCAGCGCTGGGCCGCGATGGTATCGGAGACACCCGAGATGCTTGAGCAGGAAGGCCAGTACGGGCGCGCCATGGTTGCCTTTACGCGCGCGCTGAGTGCTCTAGATGCGAACGCTGCAGCCCTCGAGGCCGAAGTCGGCATCGTGCGCGGTTCGCTGCTGACCGGGTTCGCTGCAGGGTCGCTCTCGGAGCTCGCCGACGGTCTCGCTGCGTTGCTTGCCACGATTCCCAAGTTGCGGGCCTGGTGTCAGTGGAAGGAGGTCCGTGATGGCGCGGCCACTGCGGGCCTTCTCCCCATCGTCGAGGCCTTCGAGAACGGCGCGATCCCTGCGTCGCTCGTTCCGACCGTCTTCGACAAGGCGTACTACCAATGGTTCACGGAGCACACGCTCCATGAGGAGCCGGCGCTGCGCGACTTCCACGCGGGTGAGCACAACCGGAGGGTCGCGGAGTTCGCGGAAGCGGACGACGCGCAGCAGCTCCTGAGTCGAGATGCAATCCGCGCTCGGCTCAGCAAGGCTGCACCCTCACCGTCGGGCGTCGTGAGCAAGGAGTCTGCGTTGGGGATCCTGCGTCGAGAGACGCAGAAGAAGAAGCGACATATGCCGGTACGCGCGCTCTTGGGCGAGACCGGGGACGTCGTCATGCGGCTCACGCCGTGCTTTCTGATGAGTCCGATATCTGTCGCGCAGTATCTGGACCCCCGGATGCCCAAGTTCGACCTCGTGATCTTCGATGAGGCCTCCCAAATCCCTGCCTGGGAGGCCATTGGTGCCATTGCGCGCGGGCGGGCCGCGATCATCGTGGGCGATCCGAAGCAGCTGCCGCCCACCAGCTTCTTCGGGCGCGCGGAGTCGAGCGACGAAGGCGACGACAGCCAGCTCGAGGACCTCGAAAGTATCCTGGACGACTGCATTGGTGCCGGGCTCCCGTGGCTACGTCTCCGTTGGCACTATCGAAGCCGTCACGAGAGCCTGATCGCCTTCAGCAATCATCACTACTATGAGAACAATCTGCTCACGTTGCCCTCGGCGGATACGGCGGCGGCCACGGATCGGGGCGTCTCCTTCCGCTATGTGGGCGGGGTGTACGACAAAGGCAAATCTCGTACGAACCGACAAGAGGCCGAGGCGGTGGTGGCCGAGGTGGTCAGGCGCTTGTCGCGGCCGGGTTCCAATAGCTCCATTGGCGTCGTCACCCTCAACACCGAGCAGCGGACGCTGATTGAGGACCTGCTCGACGTTGCCCGACGGCAGAACCCGAGCCTGGAGCCGCACTTCGCCAACTCGAACAGCGACGGGGTGTTCATCAAGAACCTCGAGAACGTGCAGGGCGACGAGCGGGACGTGATCCTCTTCTCCATCGGGTACGGAGCCGACGCAGCCGGCAAAGTGAGCATGAACTTTGGTCCCATGAACCGCGAAGGGGGGCAACGACGGCTCAACGTGGCCATCACGCGAGCCCGCATGGAGGTCGTGGTGTTTAGCAGCCTGCGCGCCGAGCAGATCGACCTCACCCGAACCCAGGCTCGTGGCGTGCACCAGCTACGCGCGTTCTTGGACTATGCCGAGCGCGGTCTCCGTTCGTTGAAAGAGGAGGTGTCGGTTGAGCATGGTCGCGACTTCGACTCTCCGTTTGAAGAGATGGTGTGCACGCGGCTGCGGAAGCTCGGCTGGGAGGTCGTTCCCCAGGTCGGGTGCTCAGGCTACCGCATCGATCTGGGCGTCATCGATCCTGGTGCGCGCGGCCGCTTTTTGATGGGAGTCGAATGTGACGGCGCGGCGTATCACAGCGCCGCCAGTGCGCGCGACCGTGACAAGCTACGCGCGAGCGTGCTTCGCGGCCTCGGTTGGCAACTCTTCCGCATCTGGTCCACCGATTTCTGGCACGACCCGGCGGGGGAGATCGCCCGCCTGCACGAGGCGCTTCAGAAGGAGGCGGAGGCAGCAAGCCAGCGACGCGCATCGCCCGAGGTCCACATCGCACCTCCCGCGCGCGTGGCAGCCCCCCTCGCGCAGTCGGTTCCCGTGCCAGTGCGCGCGAACCCGATTCAAGCAGTTGCTACCGCGACGCGGGATGTCGCCGCGCCCCTTGCGAGCGAGCGCGTCGGAAAGACCTACTCCGCCGTCTCCCTCGGCCTGCTCGGCACGCCCGACATCTTCTATGACGCGAACACTTCGCCATCCATCGCGGAGGCCGTTCGTCGCACGATTGCACAAGAGGGGCCCATCAGCCTCACGCTGCTTTCTCGCCGCATCGGCGACGCTTGGTGCTTTGGCCGCGTGACGGCGCAGGTTCAAGAGCGCGTCAAAGCGTCGATTGGGCATGAGGTTACGCGGGAGCCCGATGGAGAGCAGGTCTTCCTGTGGCCACCACAGACGAGCCCAGCCAGCTACGAGGACTTCCGCGCGAATAACGCCTCCGTACAGCGCGATGCGGGCGATATCGGGCTGGCCGAGGTGCGCAATGCCGCGCGTCATCTACTCCGACAAGCGGGCGGCATGCCCAGAGAGGAGCTGACCAAGGAGATGGCCCGAGCCTTCGGCTTCCAACGCTCGGGATCGCGCGTCGCGGAGCGCATGCGCGAGGGGCTGAAGAGGCTGATCCAAGAGGGCGGGGCAGAGGAGCGCGGGGGCCGCGTGGTGGCGGTGAGGTGAGCGGGTATGGGGGTTGGTTGGCGGCCGGTCCGTTGCAGCCTTTGCGAGTTTAGATCTCAGAAGGAAGCCAATGACAGCGGGGACAAATCATACGGGTGCTCGTTGGTGGAAGTTTGATCTTCACACGCATACGCCTGCATCGAGCGACACATACTGGGCCAAAGAAGGGGCAGAGCTGAGTCCAGAGACATGGTTGCGCCGTTGGATGCTGGCTGAAATCGACTGTGTAGCCATAACGGATCACAACAGCGGTGCATGGATCGATCGACTCAAAACTGCTTATGAGACCATGTGTCGTGAACGGGCCGAGGGATTTCGGGAGTTGGCGATCTTTCCCGGGGTAGAGATCTCGGTCAGCGGTGGCTTCCATCTGTTGGCGATTCTCGATCCGTCGAGTTCCACGTCAGACATCGACACTCTACTTGGGAATGTCGATTTCCGAGGTAAGAAGGGGGATACCGAGGACGTTACCGAGGCCTCAGCGAAAACGGTCGTCGATGCCGTCGTCGCGGCCGGCGGCCTGGCAATCCCAGCGCATGTTGATTCACCGAAGGGGCTCTTGGAGTGCGCGCCGGATTCGGCAAAGGCGTTGAGAGATGCCGGCATGCTGCGGCAAGTTCTTGCCGCGCCAAACGTGTTTGCTTGCGAGGTTGTCGACGTAGGAATGCGCAAGCCCGCTGTCTATGAGGAGGCGAATCCCAAGTGGACCGAGGTGCTCGGTTCTGACTGCCATAGTTTTCAAGGGGCAAATGCCCCTGGTTCACGCTTCACTTGGATCAAGATGGCTCGACCCTCTCTTGAGGGACTTCGACTGGCACTTCTAGATGGTCCGGGCTTCTCGGTCCGGCGAAGCGATATGTACGGACTAGGCGATCCCAATGTGCCGCCGGATCACTTCATCGAGGAGCTCTCCATTAGCGAGGCTCGTGTCATGGGTCGCGGTCAACCAGAGACAATCCGCTTCAGTCCCTGGTTTAATGCCATTGTTGGTGGAAGGGGCACCGGCAAGTCCACTGTTGTTCATGCCTTGCGCCTTGCATTCAGGCGCAACGACGAGATCAAGTCGGAAACGGAGCGGAGCGAGCCCGCGCATGTCTTCGCTCAATTTTGCCGCATATCCAAAGGACGCGATGAAATCGGCGGCCTGACGGAAAAGACAGAGGTGCAGGCAGTCCTTTGCCGAGATGGAGTCCGGCATCGCCTTCGGTGGCGACAGGATGGGCAGGGACCGGTCGTCGAGGATTCGGAAGGCGCAGGATGGCGGGCCTCTACTACTCCTGTGGTTTCGGCGGAACGCTTTCCACTTCGGATCTTTAGCCAGGGGCAGATCGCAGAGTTGGCACGCTCCGGGCATCGAGCCTTGCTCGCCTTAATTGATGAAACAGCAGATGCCGGTCCGGCGAAGCGGGCACTCGAGGATGCTCGATTGGGGTTTCTTCGCCTTCGGGCCCGTGAGCGCGAACTTGATGCGAAGCTGATCAGGCGCGAACAAGTAGTGGTAAGTCTTGAAGATGTAAAACGGAAGCTGGCCGCGTTCGAAGCGGGCAATAGCGCGGCCGTTCTGAAGCGATACCAAACAGCATCTCGCCAGGAGCGGGAACTGCACGCTCAGCTCTCCTTGGCTGGCCAGCTCGCCGATAGACTAGAGGGAATGGCGGCGAGCCCTGCCATGCGCGAAGCGTCATCCGACCTATTTGCGGGCGACGGTAGTGCCACGACCGCAGCACGGGCTTGTCTAGGCCAGATTCACAAGGCAGTTGCGGATGCCGAGAACGCTATTCGAACGGCCGCGCGCGGTTTGCGGGATGCAGTTGAATGTGCGCGCAATGAGGTTGAGCAGAGCGTTTGGCGGACCAAAGTCGATGAGGCTAAAGGAAACTTCGAGTCTCTCATGGCTGGCCTTAAGGCGCAGGGAGTGCAGGAGCCGAATGAGTACGGAAATCTTGTTGCCAAGCGGCAGGATTTGGAGAAGGAGCTGGCTGTCTTTGATGCCTTGTCTCGGGAAAAGGATGCTCTCTCGCTCGAGCTTCGCGACCAGCTTGTTGTTGTCCGAGAGGCGCGGCGGAACCTGAGCGGGGTCCGGCGAGCGTTCCTCGAGCGTTCGCTTGCAGCTAACGACTATGTACGCATCTCCTTGGTGCCGTACGGTCGAGACTCTCGGTCTATCGAGCAGTCGCTACGTGATGCACTTAATGTCGGTCCGGAGAGATTTGCCAACGATATTCTTGTTCTCGAGGAAGGTGCGCCCAGGTCAGGACTTGTCGCCGAACTTGGGCTGGCGTTGCCCGATGACTACGAGGGCAGGATGGCGGAGATCGAGAAGCGACTCGAGGGTTGGCAGGCGAGGTTCAAGGAGGCTGCCAGTGGCAGGGGAACCTTCGGGGCACATTTTCGCAACCATCTGCAACGCGAGTCGGAAAGGCGTCCTGAGTTCGTGGATCGCGTGCTGGTGTACGCTCCGGAAGATGAACTGGAGGTTCGCTATAGCCAGCGAGGTGATGGCAAGCAATTCAGGCCTATCGAGCAGGCTTCGGCGGGGCAGCAGGCCGCAGCGATGCTGGCGTTCTTGCTGGCGCACGGGCGAGAGCCAATCGTTCTTGATCAGCCCGAAGATGACCTCGACAATCACCTCATCTACGACCTGGTAGTTCGTCAGATACGAGAGAACAAACTGCGTCGGCAGGTCATCGTGGTGACTCACAATCCAAACATTGTGGTCAACGGGGATGCGGAGATGGTGCAAGCATTTGACTTTCGGGGAGGAACATGTCGCGTCATGGAGCGAGGATGCCTCCAGGACAAGAAAATGCGCGATGAGGTGTGTCGCGTGATGGAAGGTGGCCGGGAAGCGTTTGAGCGGCGGTATCAGCGGCTGGGCGGGAAGGGCGGCTGGTAGCTGGGTCGAGGTGTTCGGGGCGACAAGAGGCGACTGGGCTAAGACGAGCGCGACGGGACCGTCTCCGTGAGCTGAGCACTGGGGTTCGGGGCCACCCGAAACCCACGCTGGAGCTGCCATCTGCGACCTGGTATCCAATCCCAATTCGGGATGGCCAAGTCCACCCAATTCGCGTTATGTTCTCGCGCACTTTGGTGGATGCTCCCAGGGGACCAGCTGTGACCGCGACCGATGTACCGAAAGCGCGCGAGGTTCCGCGCTCTCCGCGCTCGGGCCTCTCGCTCGAGGCCCTCGACGAGATTCTCACCCTTCAGCTCCTGGTCGCCTGGGCGGGGGAAGCCAACACCGACCCGTCGCGGCTTGGGTATTGGCGCACCTCCATGGTCGACGAGTTCGGCGGCGAGGATCTGTTCAAGCGGCTGACGCCGCGCACCTACCGCTGGGCGGTGCTGGAGGCCGCGCGCCTGGCGGCCAAGGTGGTCGACGCGCGGGCTCGCGAGCGAACCGCGGACGCGGACCAACTCGTGTCCTTGTTCCGCCTCGACTTCGCGATGGACGAGCGACTGGACGACCGTCTCGCCTACCTCAAGCGATCGGGTAGCGAACCTGTGGCCGCGCTGCAGGGCCTCAAGCCGATTGCTGCGCCCTGGGACCGCAAAGCCTTCGAAGCGTGGCTCGGTGAGCTGCCCAAGTCTGCACACACTGGGACGCCCACGGGCCGCCAGCTCAAGGGCGTGATGCCTAGCGATCCCGTCCTGGCGGCACGCTCTCTGTGTGCAGCCCTGCTTCCGCTGTCCGACGCGTATCCTGCGCCCTATTACCGGATCGCGCGATGAGCGCGTTCCTCACCATGCCCGAGGACAAAATCGCAAAGCCCGGTATGCGGCGAGCAAGCGGTGTGCAAGCCAAGGTAGAAGCCCGTGTGTGCAACAGCGAGACCACGGAGGTTCACACGCGCCTCCTCAAGTGCGCGCTCGCGCTCGATGAGTCCCGTGCCTATTGGGCCCATGTCGATCCAGAGGACCCCCGCGGCAGTGCCCCGGTCGCCTTCAGGGACGGTTGGTTTGGTCGCAAGAGCGAGCGCTGGGTCGAGGTGCTGCTTGCGAACATGCGTGCGCGCTTCGACCTGTTTCCGGACGCGCTCTGGGTGCTCTCGCGCTGGCGTCATATGGAGCCCGAGACCAGGGCGCTCCTCTGTCATTTTCATCTCCAGCTCTCGGACCCCATGTACCGCGCGTTCGCGGCCGACTACCTGCCCGAGCGCCGCGATTCACCGCGGCCCGAGGTGAGCCATACGGGAGTGATCCGCTGGGTGGCAGACCAAGGACCAGGCCGCTGGACGGTGGCCACCCGAACCCAGCTCGCCTCGCGCTTGCTTTCGTGTGCGCTGAGCGCAGGGTTGGTGAAAGGCAAGCGCGACCCGCGCACGCTGCTTTATCCGCGGGTGCCCGACGACGTCCTTGCCTACATGCTCTACGTCCTTCGCGCCGCAACCTTCGAAGGTTCGCTGGCCGAGAACGCCTATCTCAAGTCGCTCGCGCTCACGGGCGGTGCCCTCTCGGATCGTCTGCGAACGCTGCCATCGGTGCGCTACCGGCGCTTGGGCGATCTGCACGAATTCGAATGGGCCTATCCGGACCTGCGCAGCTGGGCCTCCGCCACGGTGTTGGAGCAGGCCCGATGAGCTTTCCGCGCACGCACCTCGAAGAGGCCTTTCAGGCCCTGCGCAACGACCTGGTGCACGAGGATGGCCCGCAGATCAGCACCATGCGCAACTACCGCTACGCCATCGTGCCCTACGAGCCTGTCGATGAGTTCAAGCTTCGTGAGCACGTGCAGCGCCTGGTCGGTGAGCTCACCGCCGGGGGCTGGGTCGTGCAGACCATCTCCCTGCAGAAGCTGTTGATGCAGTGCTTGGAAGACGTGGGCGAGGCGACCCTCGACAAGGTGATCGAGGTCGAGAAGGCAGTGTACGCACGGTCCCCCGAGCGCGGGCTCACGCACGTGCGCACGCGCCTCGAGAGTTGGCTCAACGACGAGCGCACGGGCATCGCCGCCCGCGTGTCGCGCGAGATCGAGGCCTTTGCCCAAGCCCACCCGGAGCAGGCCGAACGCTCGCTCGTGCTCGTGGGCCGCGCGGGCGCGCTCTACCCGTTCTTCCGCGTGTCCACCTTGCTCAAGCGCCTCGAGAACGGCGCGCGGCTCCCCGTGGTGCTGCTCTACCCGGGCAAGCGCGTGGGCGCCACTGGCCTCTCCTTCATGGAGCAGCTCATCCCCGACGCCGACTACCGCCCGCGCATTTATCCCTAGGAACTAGGATAGCCATGAAGCTCCGCGAACTCTTCGAGTCCAACATCACGCGCGACATCCCGCCCGTGGTGTACTTCCATGAGCAATCGCCCGCGAAGCTCGCCGACGAAGTCAAAGAGTACATCGTCACCGGTGGCTTTCCGGATGGTCATCCTCATAAGAAGCGCGTCCCCAACGGCATCCACGAGCAATACGTGAAGCTGCTGCGCGCCATGGCCGCTGAGCTCGAGAAGCCCAACGGTCCCGAGCTGCCCGCTTCCTGGATCTCCGGCTTCTATGGCTCCGGTAAGTCGAGCTTTGCCAAGCTGCTCGGACTCGCGCTCGACGGTGTGGCCCTGCCCGGAGGGCGCTCCCTCGCCGAAGCTTGGCTTGCCCGCGACACCTCGCCGCTCGCCAGTGAGCTGCGCGAGGCCTATGCGGCGCTACGAAGCAAGATCGACCCCATCAGCGTGGTGTTCGACATCGGCGGCGTCGCCCGGGACGACGAGCAGATCCATAGCGCCGTGGTGCGCCAGGTCCAGCGTCGCCTCGGCTACTGTCCCGATCCCTACGTGGCGGAGATGGAACTCCGTCTGCAGCGTGATGGCCATTGGCAGGCGTTCGAATCCGCCGCCCTCAAGGCGCTCGGCAAGCCCTGGTCCGAGGCTAAGCTCGAAGCGCTTGCGGACGATCAGTTCTCCCAGGTGATGCACGTGCTCTTCCCGGAGCGCTTCATCGATCCGATGGCCTGGATCATCGCGCGCGCCGGAACGCTGAGCGCGGCCTCTTCTGCCGAAGAGGCCACCCGCGCGATCAGCGACATGCTCAAGCACAAGACGAACGACAAAAAGACGCTGTTCGTGGTGGTGGACGAGGTCTCCCAATACGTCCACCAAGACCCAGGGCGCATGCTCAAGCTGCAGTCCTTCGTGTCGTCGCTGGGCGAGCGGCTCAAGGGCAGGGTGTGGCTCTTGGTCACCGGCCAGGAGAAGCTCGAGGAGGGCGGCAACCAGAATGTGCTCGGGAAGATGAAAGATCGCTTCCCGGAGCGGCTGCGCGTCCATCTTGCGGGCACCAACATCCGCGACGTCGTGCACAAGCGCCTGCTCACCAAGAAGCCGGCCGCGGCCGCGCTGTTGCGCGAGCAGTTTCAGAAGCACCGCCACGACCTCAAGCTCTTCGCCTACGACTGCGAGGACATCACCGCCGAGGACTTCGTCGAGATCTACCCGCTCTTGCCGGGGCACATCGACCTGATTCTCCAGATCACCAGCGCCCTGCGCACCCGCTCGAGTCGCAGCCAAGGCGACGACCAGACCATCCGCGGCCTCTTGCAGCTCTTGGGCGAGCTGTTTCGCTCGCAAAAGCTGGCCGATGCTCCGCTCGGCACCTTGGTCACCTTGGACCTGGTCTACGAGGTCCAGCACACGGCGCTCGACTCCGATGTGCAGGCGAGCCTCAGCCGCGTGCTCAGCCACTGCGCACAGCATGGGCTTACGCTCGCGGCACGCGCCGCCAAGGCGGTCGCGCTGCTCGAGTTGATTCAGGAGACGCTCCCCACCGACGCCAAGCTCGTGGCGAGCTGCCTGTACGATCGGCTCGATCGGGGCAGCCATGAGGAGCAAGTGACCGAGGCGCTCGAGGCCCTGCGCCGTGAGAACCTGCTCGGCTACTCCGAGAAACATGGCTACAAGATCCAGTCGTCTGCGGGCGAGGAATGGCAGCGCGAGCGCGAGCGCGACATCTCGGTCGGCCGCGAGCAGATCAGCGAGACGGTGCAGGAGGTGCTGCGCACGCTGCTGAGCGGACCCGAGAAGCCCCGCATGAAGGGGCAAGCGTTTCCCTGGCGCGCGCTGTTCTCGGATGGCCGCGGCTTCGACGACGTGCACCTCACGACCGGGCGCGACCCGGCGAGCATCAAGGTGGATCTACGCCTGCTCCTGCGGGGCGAGCGCGAGGTCGACACCTGGCTGAATCGCAGCAACGAATCCAGCTTCGCCGATCGGTGGATTTGGGTGGTCGGCGACGTTGGCGAAGTGGAAGACGCGGCGCGCGAGTTTGGCAAGTCGGGCGCCATGGTACGCCGATACCGGGCCCGCAAAGAGTCGCTCACCCGCGATCGCCAGCGCCTCCTGTTCGAGGAGGAGGGGCGCCTCGAAGAGCTCGAGAAGAAGCTGAAGCGTGCGGTCGACGCCGCCTTCACCAGCGGCGATCTTTACTTCCGCGGCAAGCGCAGCCAGGGCCGCGATCTCGGTAGCAGCTTTGGACAAGTGCTCACGGCCATGAGCGAGCGCATCCTGCCGGAGCTCTTTCACGCGTTCGTCGCCACCTCTTCGCGCGTGAGCGACGCCGAGGTGATGCAGCTGATCGAGGAGAGCCTGAACGCGCCCTCGCCGGTGTTCGTAAAGGAGCTGGGCATCCTCTCACTCGATGCCGGCAAGTACGTGCCTTCGTGTCACGGCGTGGTGCCGCGTGGGATCGAGGAGTACATCAAGGCCGAAAACGGCGTGGGGGGCGCACGACTGCTCGAGCACTTCGGCAGCCCGCCCTACGGCTACGCCCCCGAGGTGGTGCGCGCCTGCGTTGCGGGGCTCCTCCGCGATCACCGCGTGCGCATTCAACCCGAAGGCGGCCAAGACCTCTCCTCGGTACGCGACGCCGGCGTGCGTGACGTGTTCGACAAAGATCGCGGGTTCAAGCGCGCCAACATTTTCCCCGCGGGGGCCGAAGCGATAGGTCCCAAGGACCGCGCCCGGGTCTGCAAGTGCTTCGAGCTGCGCCTGGGCATCTCCTTGGATCGCGAGTCCGACGCCATCGCCGAAGCCGTGGCCAAGCACTTTCCCCAGCGGGCCGAGCAGCTGCGCGAGGTGTACCGCCGCTTCGACCGGCTCCCGGGCACGACGCCTATCCCCTATGCGCTCGCCCAGCTCGACGGTGCATTGACTCGCTGCGTGGGCCTCTCCCGCTACACCGAGCCTACGGTCCGGGAGTGCCTCAAGCAGCTCGACACCTTGAACGACGGCTTGCTCGAGCTCGGGGTCATCCACTCCGAGCTCACCGATGAGGCCATCGAGGCGGTTCGTCGCGCGCACGATATCGCGCGCTATCAGGGAGCGCAGCTCGAGGACTTGGGAGATATGGAAGCGGTGCCTCAGCGCGCTCTGCAAGAAGTGCGGGAGCAGCTAGGCGCGGCGCATCCCTGGAAAGACATTGCTTCGCTCGAGAGCGCGTTGGCCATCCTGCGCGAAGCCTACGCGACACGGCGGAAGCAGCTCTTGCTCGCCCAGGGGGAGGCCACCGAGCTCGCGCGCGCTCAAGTCCGCTCGCGCGACGGCTTTGCCACCCTCACCGCCGACCAAGCCCACCATGTGGAGCGGCCCCTCCATGAGGTGATGGCCGGTGCCGACGAAGAGGCGCTCCAGCCCACGCTGGCGTCGCTGCGCGACGGCTACCAAGCCAAGCTCACGCGCGCGTTGGAAGAGGCCAACAATCGTCTCGACCAGGTGCTCTCGGAGGGCGACAAGCCGGTGATCCGCAAGGTGCGCGCGAACCTGCAGAACCGCGAGATCAAGGACAGCGAGGAGCTGGAGCAGCTTCTCGCAGAGCTGCGCGTGCGCGTACTCGAGCAGCTCCAAGCGGGCGCGCGGGTGAGACTGATCTGATGTCAAGGGTTGTGCAGGGCGAGATTCTGATGAGCGAGCAGACCCCGGAAGCCAAGAAGGCGTTGAGCAAGGCCGTGCGCACCCTGCGCGCGCGTTTGCTCGAAGACTTGAGCGGGGCCATGGCCAGCGCCTACCTGCTTCAAGTCAAGGTGGCCGCACAGGCCAAGCTCGACGAGGCCGCTCGCGTGCAGAGGGCGCGCCTCGAGCAGTGGCTCCAAGAGGAGCTGCGGACCCTGCCCAAGGCCGAGCACGCGGCGGCCCGCGAGCGCCTGCTCGCGCAGGTGGTGACCGACGCCGCCTTCACCCTGCTCCTGCGCCTGATCACCTTGCGCCTCTTGGAGGCCTCCGGCCTGCGGCGCGAGAAGGTGGTCACGGGCGGCTGGGAGAGCACGGCCTACAAGGACTTTCGCCAGCTCGCCCCGGAGCTGGTGCAGGGCGATCCCACCGAGGGCTACGCCACCTTGCTGGGCTTGCTCTTCTCCGAGCTCAGCCTGGAGCTGCCCGGGTTATTCGGCGACGTGCGCCTCACGGCCCTGGTCCCCATCCCCCCGGCCACGCTGCGCGCGGTGGTGCAGGCGCTCAACGCGCCCGAGCTCGAGAGCTGCTGGCGCGACGACACCACCCTGGGCTGGGTCTATCAGTACTGGAACGATCCCGAGCGCGAAGCGCTCGACAAGAAGCTCAACGAGCAAAAGAAGCTACAGAACCACGAGATCGCCTCCAAGACCCAGATGTTCACCGAGCGCTACATGGTGGAGTGGCTGCTCCACAACAGCCTCGGCACTCAGTGGCTCGCGATCTGCAGAAAGCACGGCTGGACGGCGGAGGTGGAGCGCAAGGGGGCGGACGGCCAGAGCCTGCTCGAGCGCTTGGACGCGCGTCGGGCGGCGTGGCGTGCGAAGCGCGAGCAAGGCAGCGAGCCGCTCGATGCGTTGATGCCGATCGAGGGCGGCCAGGAGGCGGCCTGGAAGTACTGGGTGCCGCAGCCGATCGTGCCGGACATGGTCGACAAGGCGCCGAGCAGCCTGCGCGCGTACAAGCTGCTCGATCCGGCCTGCGGCTCGGGGCACTTCTTGGTGATAGCTGTCGGGTTGCTGTTCGAGCTCTATCGCGAAGAGGCGCGGCAGCGCGGCGAGGCGCACCAGCCGGAATGGCAGCCCAAGGCCATCGTCGAGTCCATCCTCAGCCACAACCTCTACGGCCTCGACATCGATCCCCGCGCCGTGCAGCTCGCCGCCGCGGCGCTGTGGCTCAAGGCCAAGCAGCTGTGCCCAGAGGCGGAGCCGAGCGCGCTCAACCTGGTGGCGCCGAACCTGAGCCTGGCGAGCCTGCCCCACGACGACCCGGCGTTGCGCGAACTGTGCGCCAGCGTGGAGCGCGAGACGGGCATCCCGAGCGCGCTCACGCTCAAGGTGGTGCACGCGCTGCACGGCGCCGACCACTTGGGCACCCTGCTCAAGGTGGACGCCGAGCTGGAGGCGGCCCTCGACGGCTTCGAACGCGAAGCGGGCGGCACGGCGCTCGGTCGCCGCAAGCCGCAGCAGGGTAACCTGCTCGCAGAACAGGCGTTTGGCCCCGATCAATTGCTGCTGGTCACGCGCGAACAAGCCAAGGCGACCTTGTTGAATCGCTTGGAGGACTTCTTGAGCCAGCACGGCGGCGCCGACGATCTCGGCCTGCGCCTGCGCGGCGAACAGCTCGCGGCCGGCGTGCGCTTCGTGCGCATGGTGCAGGAAGGGCAATACGACCTGGTGGTCGGTAACCCGCCCTATCAGGGCACGAGCAAGATGGCCGACGCCAAGTACGTGCAGAAGCACTACCCGCGCGGCAAGGCCGACCTGTACGCGGCGTTTTTGGAGCGGGGCCTCCAGCTGGCGAAGGAAGGCGGCGTGAGCGCGCTCCTGACCATGCGCAACTGGATGTTCATCAAGCAGTACGCGGAGCTGCGCGAGTGGTTGCTCGAGAGCTTCGATTTGAGGTTGTTGGGGGATGTGGATCGCGGCGCCTTCGATGAAGTGCCCAACGAAGTGCTGGCTGCGGTGATGAGCCTGTTTCGGCGGGCACGACCGGGCGACGCGAGCTTGGCGCTCCAGCCGACGCCGCTCGACGACAAGTCGTACGACCGTGAACGTACGAAGCGCAAGCGCGCGGCGGTGCTGTGTCAGGTGGGGCGGTTTGAGTTCGAGGTGGAGCGGCTGAAGGTCGTGCCGGAGCGGCCGGTGGTGTATTGGTGGGACGCAAACTTTCTAGCGCAGTACTGCTGCGCACCGAAGGTCGGGGATGTCGGTCCTGTCAGGCTCGGTCTGTCAACGTCTGACAATCCTAGATTCCTGCGATGCATATGGGAGTTGGTGAAGGGTAAGTCGAGGCGCCTCGGAACCAACTGCTGGGAGTACGACATAACCGGCTGGCGTCCCCTCATAAGTGGCGCTGCCGGTGTAGCTTGGATCGCGCCTCTGGACCTTGCTGTTCAGTGGCGCACTTGCGGCATCGAACTTGAGCTCTTTCCAGCAGCTGTGCTGCGCAATCCGGAACAGCAAATGCTCGGCGGTGTCGCATTCACGCCCATGGGCAATACATTCGCTGCCCGGCAGCACAGATTCCTCAGCATGTTTGACGCCGTCGGGCGGTCGGTGATCTCTGGCGATCGAGCTCAAGCGCTGGCGAATATGAACAGTTCGCTGGGGCGCAGGATAATGGCAGATCTTAACCCGTCCATTACGTTCACGGCTGGAGACGTTGAACGAATGCCATTGCTTCCACTCGCTGGAGCAAGTTCGGTCGTGGAAACACTCGACACCGCCTTCACCCTCCACGAATCCCACCGCGAGCCATCCGTCGAGTTCACCCAACCCGGCCCCTCTCCCTGGCGCTACGCCCAAGACTGGGCCCAACGCGCTGTCGATCGCCCCGAAGGCGACCCGCTCCCTCCCTACGAGCCCGAGTTCGATCCCGAGCCACCGAGCGATTACCTGAGCTTCGCGCTCGGTGTCGCCCTCGGTCGCTTTGGCGCGCGCGGAGAGGGCATCCTCGATCCCCGCATCGCCGACCTCTCGCACGCGCTGCCCCACGGCACGCTCTATCTCTCTGCGCTCCACGAAGAAGATGGGCTCGCGCACCTCGCCGCCGCTCCTCTCCTGGCCGCCTGGCAGACCCACGGCACCGCCATCCAAAGGGGCGAAAAGGCCGAGAAGACCTTACGCGAGTACCTGAGCCAGAAGTTCTTCGCCGAAGTGCACCGCGGCATGTACGAAAACCGGCCGATCCATTTTCCGCTCTCGAGCGAGAAGAAGAGCTTCGTGGCCTGGGTGAACATCCACCGCTGGCACGCGGGCACCCTGCGCGCCCTGCTCGCCGATCACCTCTATCCGGACAAGCAACGGCTCGAAGGGGAGATCGTCGATCTGCGTGAGGCCAAGCGCTCCGCGGACAAGAAGCAGGCCCGCGAAGCCGAGCGCCGCTTCGCCCAGGTGAACGCTTGGCTCGACGAGTTGAGTGCGTTCATCGCCGCCGTGGAGCAGTGCGCGGAGAAGGGCCCGCCGCCCACCGATGCCAAGTGCCCCGCGCGCGAGACCGACCGCCGCTTCGTGATGGACCTGGACGACGGCGTGATGATCAACGCGGCCGCGCTCTGGCCGCTGCTCGATCCGCAATGGAAGGATCCCAAGAAGTGGTGGAAGCAGCTCGCCTTGGCCGAGGGCAAGAAGGACTACGACTGGGCGCACCTCAGCGCGCGCTACTTCCCCACCCGCGTCTACGACAAGTGCAAGAAGGACCCGAGCCTCGGCGTGGCCCACGGCTGCTTCTGGAAGCTGCACCCCGAAAACGCCTACAAATGGGAACTGCGCCTGCAGGACGAGATCGGACCCGAGTTCAAGCTCGATGAACCCGCGCGTACGGAGGACGAGGCGTTCACCGCCGCCTGGATCCAAGCGTCGAGCGATCACTACCGGGCGGCGTTCGAGGCGGAGCACCCCGAGAAGGTGGAGGCGCTGGTGGCGGCCGAGCACAAGCGGCGTGAGAAGAAGCGCAGGAAGGCCGGCGAGGGCGAGGACGAGGCGCAGGGGGAGCTGGGGCTGGAGGGAGATGAGGAGGAGAACGCCGAGGAGGCTCTGGAACAGGGCGCACCCCTAAAGAATAAGTAAAAACAATGACTTACGGGCTCAGATTCCCGCGTTTAATGGAAAACGAATAAAGATATTGGTAAATTGATGTGTGCCCGCTCAGAAGGTGACCGCCATGGACGCGCTGCGGAGCGAAATCGGCGCCAAAGTGCGTGAGTTGCGCAAGAGCCGCCGCTGGACCCAGGCGGAGCTGGCGGAGAGGCTCGAGCTGTCGCAGGCGCGATTGAGCGAGATTGAGCGAGGGAAGGGGTCCTTCGCCGCGGAGCATCTGCTTCAGATCTTCCAGCTGTTCAACGTCGACGCGAGCCACTTCGCGCCAGCGAACACGCGGACCAAGCAAGAGGACCAGCTCTGGAATGCCTTGGCGCGCTTGGGCGCAGCGCACCTTGCCGAGAGCGAGCACGTGCTGCCGAGTCAACGCGTCCAGCAAGTCCACGACGTGCTGCGCGAAGTGCTGGTTCACGCGGGGTCGCCCCGACTCCTCACCGCGCTCGCTCCCGTGCTGGTCGCCCGCGCCGACGAGCTGCAACTGCGCGTGGTCGAGTCGCAACTCGCGGCGCTGGGGCTGTCGCACCGGCTCGGCTGGCTAGTGGAGAACACGGTGACCGCGCTTCACGACTTGAGCCGCGATACCGGTTCATGGCCCGTTGCCTCTCGCTACCGACGCGCAGCCGTGGTGCTCTCCGCCTGGCTCCATACGCCGCGCCCCGAGCATCGAGGAGAAGCACAGGATGTGCTCGATGCCTCGATCCGCAGCGAGAAGTCCTTGGCGATGGTCGAGCTCCGTCGTTCTCCGATCTCGGCCCGCTGGGGCATCGTGAGTGAACTTCTTCCTGCGGACTTTGCGCGTGCGATCGAGGCGGCGAGTGAAGTCATCCCTAGGCGCTCAAAGCGGAGTACGCTGCCGCGAACGGCAAGGAGTCTCTGATGCGTATCGAATCCCTGCACATTCGGAACTTCCGAGTCTTTCGCGACGTGAAGCTCGAGAACATTGGTGGCCTGGCGGTCTTCGTCGGAGCCAACGGCAGCGGCAAGTCCACCATGTTCGACGTGTTCGGTTTCATGCGGGATGCGCTTAAGGACAATGTGCGGGTCGCCATGGCCAAGCGCGGCGGTTTCAAGGAGGTCGTAAGCCGAGGTTCAGAAGGCCCATTGCACATCGTGGTCAAGTTCCGCGAGGACGATGGACCGCTGATCACCTACGAGCTTCAGATTGGCTTGGACGCGGGACAGCCCGTGGTCGAGCGCGAGCTGCTCAAGTACCGACGTGGCCAGCATGGTCGACCGTGGCACTTCCTCGATTTCACCAAGGGGGCCGGACAAGCGATCATCAACGAGGAGGACTACGGCAAGGCGGACGCCGTGCGCGAGGAGCAGAGGCTCGATTCGGCCGACATCCTGGCGATCAAGGGGCTGGGACAGTTTCAAAAATTTCCCGCCGTGAGCGCCTTTCGGCGCCTGATCGAGAGCTGGCACCTCTCAGACTTCCACATCTCGAAAGCGCGAGAGAGCCAGGAAGCCGGCTTCGCGGAGCACCTTTCGCCCGCTGGCGAGAACTTGCCCCTCGTGACGCAGTACCTTTTCGAGCAGCACCGCGAACAGTTCGATCAGATCCTCAAGCGCATGGCGGAGCGCGTCCCGGGCGTGGCGTCGGTCAAGGCACAAGAGACCGTGGACGGCAGGATTGTGCTGCAGTTCCAAGACGGCGCCTTCAAAGACCCGTTCATCTCTCGCTACGTCTCCGATGGCACCATCAAGATGTTCGCCTACTTGGTGCTCCTGTACGATCCCAAGCCCCATCCATTGCTGTGCGTGGAGGAACCCGAAAATCAGCTCTATCCCTCTTTGCTAGAGGCGCTCGCCGAGGAGTTTCGCGGTTACTCGGAACGCGGTGGCCAGGTCTTTGTTTCCACCCATAGTCCGGACTTTCTCAATGCGGTGAAGCTCGACGAGATTTACTGGCTCGAGAAGCGCGAGGGGTTCTCGGTGGTCCACCGCGCCAAGGACTCCGAGCTCTTGAGAAATCTCGTGCAGGAGGGGGACCGCCCTGGATGGCTGTGGAAGCAGCGCCTCTTCGAGGGAGCTGACCCTCGATGAGATTGGTCTTCCTATTGGAAGAGCCTTCGATGGCCAAGGCCCTTGAAGGCATCCTCCCCCGCGTGCTCCCAGCGAACCTCCCATACCTCTTGGTTCCCCACGAAGGGAAGTCCGACCTCGAGGCATCCATTCCTCGCAAGCTGCGAGGCTGGCGAGAGCCGGGCGTGTCGTTCGTGGTGGTGCGGGATCAAGACGCCGGTGACTGCCGGTTGGTAAAGAGGAAGCTTGGTCAACTGTGCCAGGACGCAGGTCGCGCGGATACGTTGGTGCGGGTCGCATGCCGAGAGCTTGAATCCTGGTTTCTGGGGGACCTTGTTTCGGTCGGTTTGGCTTTCGGCGTTGATCTGACGCGCGAGGCGGGTAAGGCCAAATTCCGAGACCCAGATGCGGTCGGCGCTCCGTACCAGGAGCTCAAGCAACTCGTCCCAGAATACCAAAAGATTTTTGGAGCAGAGCTTCTGGGCCCCAAGCTGGACCTCAACGGAAACCGTTCTCGCAGCCTGCGGGCATTTGTTGAAGGTGTGCGTAAGCAAGCCGAGAACCTGTCGAGGCTAGCCGATGAATGAACTTGGTCCCGTCTCCAAGCACCTTGAGAACGAGCTGCGCGAGCTCGCGCGCCAACACGGCATCGTGATCTGGCTCGACAAGAGTGGTCACTACGCTCGCTACGCCGACGGGCTCATGGCCAGGGCCCAGGCCGGGCAGTTCCCGTTTCCGACGCGCTGCTTCCGCGGCAGCTACCTGCAGCTCATGCGTGAGCTGGACGGGCTCGAAGATGGCGTGGGCCCAAAGCCGCTCGTGGTCCACGTGCCGGGGCTCAGCGAGGAGGAGATCGCCAAGACGCCGCTGCTCGAGTTGTATCGCGCGGGTCGACGCGAGCGGTTCGGACTGCCGAAGCTCGTGAAAGACGCCGCTTACGGACGGGCCACCGTGGAGCAGCTCGAGGCTTTTCTCGCGAGCGAGCCGCTGACCTTGGAGGGCGCGGACGCGTGGCTCGCCGGGATTCAGGGCGCCGCCCCGACCGAAGGGCGGGACTTGAGCTCGCTCAGCAGCGAGGCCTTGGTCGATGCGTTGCTCCCGGGAGGAACGCTGGTCGAGGAGGCCGCGGCGCCGGAGGTTCAGCGGGCTATCTGGCGGCGCGCAGAGATGCTGCTCGGTCTCTCGCCCGAGGCGCGCGACAGGTTTCGCGATGGGGGCAGACTCGCACCCGGGGAGCGCGGAAACTCGGTGGCATCGGACATCCTGCTCGAGATCGTCGGCTGGACGCTCGCGGTGGAGTTCGTGCACGACCTCAAGCGTGCGCCGCGCGCGGCTTGGCTTACGCCTCTGGCGACCTTGCCCGCGCCGGTGGTCGAGAGCTGTCGCAAGCTCGCCAAGCACCTGCGCAGCCGCCACACCGAGCGCTACCCGACCTGGGCCGACGAGGTCGAGGCGCGTATGGAAGAGGAGCTCGAGGCGGCCACGGCGGCGGACCTCGGCCAGATCGACACCTTTCGCTTCGAGGACCGCAAAGTGCTGGCGGCGGCCTTGGAGGCGCTCGAGCGCGAGGACTACCTCGCAGCGCACCAGTGGGCCTTGGCCCGCGGCGCCGGCAAGAGCTTCTGGACGCAGCACGACCGGGCGCGCTTTCAAGGTTGGCACCTGGTGGAGCTCGCAGCCCAGCTCGGCTGCGAAATCCAAAAGCACACGGCGCTCCTTGAGGGCGTGACGAGCCACAGCGAGGCGGTCGAGCGCTACAGCGAGCAGGGCTATCGGGTAGACGCGGCCCAGCGCCGCCTCGAGCAGGCGCGCGAGCAGGCTTCGGTGCTCGAGATCGAGGAGTTTCCTGCGCTTCGCAATCGTCTGGACCAGGTGCGCCACGTCTACCGGCGCTGGGCCGACACGCAGGCCATGGCGTTCAACCGACTCTGCCGCGAACAGGGATTTTTGCCCTCGGCCTCGCTGCAACAGCGCACCTTGTTCGACGACGTGGTGCGTCCGTGGGCGCGGGAGTTAGGCTGCACGGCCTACTTCATGGTCGACGCCCTGCGCTTCGAGCTGGCGGAGCAGCTCGCGGGGGCCTTGGGCAAGGCGCGCTCAGCGACGGTGTCCTTGAAGGCGCGGCTATCGGAGCTGCCCTCGGTGACCGAGGTCGGCATGAACGTGCTCGCGCCCGTCGCGCAGGGAGGGAAGCTGCGCGTCGATGTCAGCAGCAAAGGCGAGATCCGCGGCTTCCGTGGCGGACAGGCGCGCATCAGTGGCCCAGACGATCGCCAGAAGGCCATCCACGAGCGCGTGGGCGGCAAGACCTGCCCCAAGCTCACGCTGGAGGAGCTGCTGTCCCGGGATGTCAGCAGCCTGCGCAAGACCGTGGCCGAGGCCAAGCTGCTGATCGTCCACGCCGAGGGCCTCGACAAGGCCGGGGAGAAGGGCGTCGGTTTGCTGGTGTTCGAGCAGGAACTGCGCAAGCTGCGCGCTGCGTGGGGGCTACTTCTGCAAGCGGGCGTTCTGCGCGCAGTGATCACCGCCGACCACGGCTTTTTGCTGCACGACGCGACCACGCGCGCGCCGCTGACCCACGGCTTCAAGACCGATCCCAAGCGTCGACACGTGGTCAGCTTCGAGCACCTCGACCGTCCGGGGGAGGTCGCGGTCGGCGCGCGGGATCTCGGCTACGAGCTGGACGACAACGTGTGGTTTTTGTTTCCCGAGACGGCCGCACCCTTCGACCGGGGCGAGAAGGCCAAAGACTTCGTGCACGGCGGAAACTCGCTGCAGGAGCGCGTGATCCCGGTGCTCACGGTGCAGCACAAGCACGCGCTCGGCACCACGACCGGCAGCTACCGCATCGAAGCCAAGGCGAAGGAGCCCGCGCCACTCGCTTCGCGCGCGCACTGTCTTGAACTCGTGGTCAGCATGCAAGGGCAGACCGGACTCAGCTTTGGCGCCGCCAAAGAGCTCGAGCTTGCGCTCATGTGCGAGGACGATCCCACCGTGCAGGTGCAGCTCACCGATGCGATCGGGGCACGCCTCACGGGCAACCTCTTGGTGGCGCCCGTCGAGCGGCCCTTCGAGGTGTTCTTTCGCTTGACGGGGGCCCAGGCGGGCCGCGTGCGGGTGCGCGCGCAGCACGCCACCGGTGAGCTCCACGTCGAGGCCGCCGTGACCTCGGAGCGATTTGGCGTGGACGCGCTTGTGCCGGCGCGTGCCTCGGAGCCGGCGGCAGGAAGCAAGGACGCACCGAAGCAGGAGCCCAAGCCCACGCCCGCGGTCAGAGCTGGCAAGCTCGAGGCTTGGTTGCTCGAACTTCCTGAGGGCGGGGTGCGTGAAGTCTTTCGCCACCTGGACGTGCACGGCAGCGTGAACGAGGCCGAAGCCACCCGCATGCTCGGTGGGGGGCGGCAGTTTCGAGCGTTCAGCCGCAAGTTCGAAGAGTTCGCGCGCGTCGCTCCCTTTGGGATCTTCGTGCAGACCCTGAGCGGCACCAAGTGCTACGTGCGAGGAGATCGGTGATGCTGGGACAACGAGAGGCCGAGCATGTGTTCGAGCAGCTCCGCAAGGGCCTCGTGCCCGAGACCGGACTCGACACCTTTGCGGTCGGCGTAGAGCGGCAACGGGCCGAGATCCACCGCCAGCTCGAGCTGGTGGAGAACGGGCGTACTGGGAGCATCAAGTTTCTGCGCGGCGGCTACGGGTGCGGCAAGACCTTCATGGCGCGCCTGGCCATGCTCGACGCGCAGGCCCGCAACTTCGTCACCAGCTTCGTCGTCGTCTCCGACAACGATCTGCACTTTTTTCGCTTCGAGGAGGTGTATCGCAAGGTGGTCTCCGAGCTCGGCACCAAGTCCTGTCCGCGCGGCGCGCTCGGCGACATCCTGGATCGCTGGATCGGGCGCATCGAGGAGGGGCTGATCGACTCGGGCGTCGATGAGAACGCGGGCGACTTCGATGACAAGGTCCGCGCCAAGCTCGACGAGGAGCTCGCCAACCTCACGGGGGGCAAGGCGCCCGCGGATTTCGTGCGCGTGGTGCAGACCATCTTCGCGCTGAAGCAGGCGGGCGAGCTGGCGGACGCGGCCATGCTGCTCTCATGGCTCTCGGGCAGCGGCAACATCAACGCCAGCGTGAAGAAGAAGGCAGGCATCAAGGGCGACATCGGCAGTCGCGATGCCCTGGCCTACCTGCGGGGCGTGCTCGAGATCTGCAAGTCGGCCGGCTATGCCGGGGTGCTGATCGTGATCGACGAGGCCGAGACCATCGTGCGCATGCGCACCGACAGTCGGCACAAGTCGCTCAACGGGATTCGGCAGATCAGCGACGCTTCGGGCGACTACCCGGGCCTCTTGTGGCTGTTCACCGGCACCCCCGACTTCTTTGACTCCAAGTACGGCGTGGCCGGTCTCGCGCCGCTCCACGAGCGCGTGCAGTTCAAGGAGCAAGGTGGCTTTGCGAGCCTGCGCCAGCCCCAGCTCGTGCTCAAGCCGTTCGATGCCACGCGGCTCAAGAACGTCGCGGTGCGGCTGCGGGAGCTCTTTCCGAGCGCGGACAAGGAGCGCCTGCTCGCCAAGGTGGACGACGAGTTCATCGACCAGCTCGTGGCCAAGGTCACGGCGGGCTTTCGCGGCGACGTGGGCGTGGTGCCCAGGCAGTTTTTGCGCGAGTTCGTGGATGTGCTCGACCTGGTCGAACAAGAGCCCGAGTACGACCCCAAGCAGGTCTACAAGTTCGAAGCCAAGGCCTTGCTGCCAGAAGAAGAGGCGGTGCGCGCGGGTTCACACCCGACGCCCCCCGATGACGCGCAAGACTTCGTGCCCACCGAGGAAGTCTGGTGACCACCTTCAGCCGCCTCGCGCCGCGCCTGCAAGAGGCCATCGCCACCCGACTCGGCTGGACCTCGCTGCGACCCGTGCAGGAGCTGGCCGGAGCGGCGCTGCTCGACGGTTGCAATGCCGTCGTGCTCGCGCCCACGGCGGGCGGCAAGACCGAAGCCTCGATGTTCCCCACGCTGTCCATGCTGCTCGAACAGCAGGTGAGCGGCGTGGGGGCGCTCTACCTGGCGCCCATCAAGGCGCTGCTCAACAACCAAGCCGACCGCCTCGGGACCTACACGGAGATGGTTGGCCTGCGCCGCTTCGTCTGGCACGGCGACACCAAGAGCGGCGACAAGACCAAGTTCATCAAGGAGCCGGCAGAGCTCCTGATGACCACGCCGGAGTCGCTCGAGGTCATGCTCGTGTCTTCTCGCGTCCCAGCCGCCAAGCTGTTCGCGGACCTGCGCGTGGTCGTGATCGACGAGGTGCACGCGCTCGCGGGGACCGATCGCGGCGCGCACCTGATGAGCGTCCTCGAGCGCATCGTCCGTCTCAGTGGGCGGGATGTCCAACGGGTGGGCTTGAGCGCCACGGTGGGCAATCCCGACGCCATCCTGCGCTGGCTGCAGGGCACCTCAGAGCGGCAAGGACGGGTCGTGGACCCACCCAAGGTCAAGGCAGCGCGCGACCTCGCGGTGCACCTCACGCAAGAGCTGCCCGAGATGGCCGCGCGTGCCGCCGAGATCGCCGCAGGGAAAAAGAGCCTGTTCTTCTGCCAGAGCCGCGCGATGACGGAGCGCGTCGCCGAGCGGATGCGCACCCACGGCGTCGATGTCTTCGTGCACCACAGCTCCGTGGCGCAGGAGGAGCGCGCCGAGGCGGAGCGCAAGTTCAATCAGATGGGCACGACGAACGTGTGCATCGCCTGCACATCGACCCTCGAGCTGGGCATCGACGTGGGCGACCTCGATCTGGTGCTGCAGGCCAACGCTCCGAGCACCGTCTCGTCGTTCTTGCAGCGCATGGGCCGCACAGGGCGACGCGCCGACAAGGGCAACGCCAACACCACGTTCTTCGCCGAGGACGTCGACCTGGTGCTGCAGGCCGCTGCGCTGGTCGAGCTCGCCAAGGAGGGCTGGGTCGAGTCCGTGCCCGTGCAAGAGCGCGCGTGGCCCGTGTTCGTGCACCAGCTCCTGGTGCTCACCCTGCAGTTTGGCGGGGTGACCAGGACCGACGCCTGGGCCCAGCTCTCTCGCGTGCCCGACTTTCGCGGCATCCGCCAGGCCGAGTTCCAGCAGGTCATCGAGCACATGCTGCGCGAGGGCTATCTCTTTGAATCGGGTGGGCAGCTCTCCATGGGCGACACGGCAGAGCGCACCTACGGGCGCAAGAACTTCATGGAGCTCTACGCCGTGTTCTCGAGCCCCGTGCTCTACCGCGTCGAGACCCCACAGAAGCAGGAGATAGGCTCTCTCGAGCAGAACTTCGTCGACACCTTGGTCGAGCACATGTCGGCCTTCCTGCTTGGAGGCCGCGCCTGGTTGGTCGATCACGTGAACCATGAAGAGCGGGTCATCCGCGTACGCGAAGCACCCCGGGGTCGCCAGCCAAGCTGGGGAGGTTACATCCCCCAGATGCTCGGCTTCGAGCTCTGCCAGCGCATGCGCAAGATCCTCGAAGACGACAAGCCCCTGGCCTACCTACGCCCCTCCGCTGCCGCGGCGCTCGAAGCCCGCCGCGCCGAGCTCGGCCCCTCGCTGCGGGACACCAACTTCCTCGTCCAAATGGACGGCGGCAAGGCCCACGTCTGGACCTTCGCCGGCGGCCGCATCAACCACACCCTCAAGTACATCTTCGCGCTCGTGGGCGGCTGGAAGGTCGTGGCCGACAACTTCCAGCTTCGCATCGAGGGCGACAGCGTCACCCCGCAGGCGCTGTTCGAGGTCGTCGACAGGATGCGCACGAACGCCTTCTGGTCGGATCGCAGCGTGTGGGGCCCGATCTACGCGGGGCTGCCGGAGTATCGGTTGAGCAAGTTCCAGAAGGCGCTGCCGCAGGAGTTCTCCGAGGAGATGGTGGGGCGGTACCTGTTGGATGTGGAGGGGACGCGGCGGGTGGTGGGAGTTGAGCGCAGGCCTCGAGACCTGCCAGCTTGAGACGCGCTCGCCGCTTTTGTGTGAACGGGCACCGAAATGCGTTGGAGGACCACCGGTCCTATTGCGAGCCATTCCGAGCGACTTGACCGTGCACACGAAGATGAAGAGATCGTTGGGCTCAATAGCTTCAGGTGGTTCGGGGCGTCCCCAGCTCTGTCTTCAATCTATTCAGCGCTTTGAGGGCGGTTAGGCAGATGCGTCGAGGAGCGAGCATGATTATCGACAGCGAGCAGGTCCTGCGCCAAACGGTGATCATTGGGGAAACACAAGAATCGTTGACCCTCGAGTTCAAGCGAGAGCTCAACGGCTTTGGGGCAAAGCCGGCGGGATTCCGAGCGTGGCACCATCCAGTACGTTCGTAGGGTGAACGCAAGGAAGGAATACATGGACCCAGACAACGCGATAGGATTCATGCTCGATCGCTCGCGGGCCGCATGGATTGCGCTGCGTCGCGCTCGCGACGAGCTGCGAGAAGCCGGAGTGCAGGCGCCCCAGGTGGATTTAGTGGGTGGAGTCAAGGTCAGGGATCCTTCCGGAAGGCTCGCAGCTACCTCTGTCCAAGTATTCCTAAGCTGAGTGCGCTCGCGTGAAATGAAGGACGTTCTCTCACGATTTCCGAGGGATGTAGGATCGCGGTGATGCCCCCGTCCCGGCGCCCAGGGCGAAGGCTAAAAGATGCGGTGCTCGTCGTTGCGCTCGCGCGGCTCGTCGACCAGGGATTCGACGTAGGCGAGGTAGGCGGACGCAGCGCGACGGGCCCGCAGGAGCGGGCCTCAAAGTTGGATGGCGAGGCGTTGTTCCTCGGACGCCGGGCGGCCGTCTTCAGGCGACGGGTGGGCGTCGTCGAGAGCACCGAGGACGGCGTCGGTGATCGCGAGGAGGGCGGCGACGGTCACGCACTCGGGCGCGTAGCGCAGGAGGCGCTGCGAGAGTCGCGTCATCGCCTGCGCGCACTCGCTTGGGGGGAGTGGGTGGCGCGAAGGCCTCGAGAAAATGCCGGTGCATATCCACGCGCTCCACGCGCCCTCCTTCGGGCGCCTGCAGCCCGCTCGAGATGAGCGGCCAGCGTGGCCCGGGAGGCGCTTGTCTGAACTGTGCGCGTGTTCAGATGAGATGGATCAGGTCTGCCGAACCCGGCCGGATCACATCTGCCGAACCGAAGTGATCAGGTCTGCCGAACCGCGCCCCGATCACATAGGCCGGCCGGCAACACGTCAAGCCTCACGGGTGCAACGACCCTCTACCGGTCGGTAGGTGTGGTGACGATCCGTGCGAACCGCATGGGGGCGTCAGCAAGGCGCTCTTGTGTGCAAGCGTGCGCAATCGGGCCCATGGAGGGCGTGAAAAAAGGCCGGTTTTGGGCTATTTTGTCCGTCATGTCCTCGTCCGTCCGCAAGATCCTCGATGAGGTCCAGAGGCTCCCCAAGCAGGACCGCGCGTTGCTCCGCGCCGAGCTCGCCGAACTCGACGACGAAGCCTCGGAGGGCGAGGTCGAGGCGGCCTGGGACGAGGAGCTCGCGCGCCGGGTGCAGTCCATCAAGGACGGTGCCGCTGTGCTCTATGACCATGAGGAGGTCATGCGCGAGCTCGAAGAGATCGTGAAGCGCTGATGCGCACGCGCTGGCTGAAGGAAGCGCGGCTCGAGGCCGCGCACTCTGCGCAGTTTTAGCGCGATATCGACCCGGAGCTTGGTGCTGCGCTCATCGCTCACCTGCGAGAGCGCATCAGCTACGCCGCCCGCTTTCCCGAGGCAGGTGTCCGGGTGCACACGCAGGACGCTCACGTGCGGCGCCTCTTGCTGGATCGTTTCCGCTACGCTGTCGTGTTCGCGGTGCTCGAGGGCGAGATCGTGATCGTCGCGGTGCACCATCAGCGCCGAAAGCCCGGCTTTTGGAAGCCGCGTCTCGCGACGTTGTAGCGCGAGAGGTCGACGGCGGACGGGATGGTTCGAAGGTTCCCCGGGAACCGGCACTTGGCCTCAAGGTGAGGTTCTAGAGACTAGCTTGGGAGTTCTGCACCGTGACGATGACGAGTGACGCGATCCACGCTCGAACTCGGTATCGATGTGGGCGCTGCCGCAGGAGTTTTCTGAGGAGATGGTGGCGAGATACTTGCTGGATGTGGTGGGCACGCGGCGGGTGGTGGGAGTTGAGCGTCCGAATGCCCCTGCACGGTTGGGCGAGGTGCCGGGTTGATCGGCGAGTGGTTCTTCACAGCTCCCTGGGACTCGGTTCCAGTACGGCGCGGTGACGCGCTTGGATTTCGCGCGGGAGCGGACTACTTCGCCGAGTTGCTCGCACCCGGTCTGAGCAATGCCACCTCCGACGCGCGCTGGATCTCGATTCTGTCCTGGTGCCTCAAGTGGTCGCACGTCGCATGGAGAAGCGCGGGCGGCGGGGACCTGACTCAACGGGACGAACAGCGCCAACGCTACGCATGGCTCCGGCCTCTCGAGCTTCTCTGGGTGGACCGCACCTTGGAGTCCGGACAAGTCACCGGCCAACTTCGTGGTCGGCGAAGCATCGAGCGATGGCGCAAGGCTGACAGAAAGATCCCGAGCTTCGCCATGAGCCCGGACCAGTTTCGCCGTTACCGCCAGGTCGGAATGTACGGGGCATACCGGGTCGTGCTGCGCACGAGCCCAGGACTCACGACGGGCGACGGCTGGACGCCGGCAGCTACGGGGCTCGATCTCGCCGACCTCGTTAACCAGAGCCTCCCGCGCGCCGTGCGCTGGTCGCCCGCGCCGACGAGCTGCAACTGCGTGTGGTCGAGTCGCAACTCGCGGTGCTTGGTCTGTCGCACCGGCTCGGCTGGCTCGTGGAGAACACGGTGACCGCGCTTCACG
>JBIQKA010000058.1:0-31780 GCA_044507075.1 Myxococcales bacterium | reverse complement strand
CGAATTCCGTGTAGTAGGGCTGGTGATCGTGTGCGATGCCTGAGTAAATTTAGGAACGGATCCTGTCGTTATGCTGGTTTGCCCCCTTTGCCGTATCGTGCTCGCCGCAAACGAGTCCGTGTGCCCCCGCGACGGGCAAACGGGACGCGCCGCGTCGCCGATTGACGTCGTCCCCGGGCTGTCCAAGCGCTTCCACTTCGTGCAGCCCTTTGCGCACGGCGACAGTGGCACCCTTTACCTCGCCGATGAGCCCGAGACGGGGCGGCGCGGTTTGCTCAAGGTGCTGCCCCCTGCGCTGCGTGGCCTGCAGGCTGAGCGGCAGCGTCTCCGTCGGGAGCTGACGAAGCAGGCAACCCTCGAGAGCGCCTACGTGCTCGCCCCCTTCGCCTCCGGCGAAACCGAGGGCCAGCAATGGATCTTCCGCGAGTGGCTGGAGGGCGTCAGCCTGCGCGTTCGTCTCGCGCGGCAGGGCGCTCTCCCACAGGGACAGGCCCTGTCCATCGCGGCCCAGCTCGCGGTCGCGCTCGACGAACTCCATCGGGCAGGCCTGCTCCATCGCGATCTCAAGCCCGGACACATCCTGCTCGACGCCCAGGCCGATGGCCTCACCGCCGTGCGCATCATCGACGCCGGTCTGTGTGCGCCCATCCCCGGCGAAGGAGACACCTCCCTGCTCGGCACCCCCGGCTACATCGCGCCGGAGCAGCTCTCGGGCAAGCTCGTCAGCTTCCGCAGCGATCTCTACGCGCTCGGCTGCGTGCTCTTCGAGATGCTCACGGGGACCCCCGCGTTCGCCGGGCCCACGCCGCAGGCCGTGCTGCAAGCCCAGCGCGACGGCAAGCACGGCCCCGTGCCCGAAAATCTCCCCGAGGGCGTCGGCTCGCTCTTGCGATCGCTCCTCGGCAAGGATCCGCAGGAGCGCCCCTTCTCCGCCCAGAAGCTACGACGCACGCTTGACCCTTACTTGCCGGACGGTGCCGCCGTGACCAGACAACCCACCAAGACGTTCGCCAGCGTGCCGGAGGCCAAGAAGGTCCCGAGTCGCGCGCCCACCGGCACGTTGCGCCCGCCCTCCCCGCCCGCGGCTGCTCCGAAGGCCACGGTCCTCGGCATGGGGAGTCCCCCTCCCGCCGTCCGCGTATCGGCGCCCCCGCCGCCGCCGCCGAGCAGCAGCAGACCTTCCACCGACAGCACCCAGCGGCTCGAGATCGATCAGATCCTCGCCAGTGCTCCCATGAAGCCCCGGGTCTCCGCCCCGCCCCCGCCGCCGCGTTCTTCCATGGCTCCCTCCACGGCGGGCGCTGCGCCAGTGGCCTCGGCCCCGCGTGTGTCCGTTCCTCCGCCTCCCCCAGGAGCCCCCCGCGCGTCCGCGCCGCCCGTCCCCGGCAGCACGCAGAACTTGCCTGCGACGGCGCAGGCCGCAGCACCCAAGCCGGCCGCGAAGGATCCCACGCAGGCCATCGACTTCGCAGACGTGCTCGATGAGGGCGATGACGACGACCTCTCGCCGAGCTCCGACGCTCCCGAGCCCCGCGCGGAGATGACGCAGCAGGTTCGCCTCGAGCAGGTCCTGGCCGTAGCCGAGGCCAAGAAGCGCAAGAGCGTGCCGCCGCCGTCGGCGCGCACGTCGTCGCCGCAGCTCGCCCCGACACCGGCCGCCGCTCCGGCGCCCATCGCGCCTGCGTCCGCCCCGATCGCTCCCTCGTCAAGCAGCGCGAGCGACCAGGAAGCCACTGCACTCCACGATTACGGTGCGCAGCCCTCAGCGGATGAAGAGGTCACCCGCGTCGCGGCGCCCGCGCCCGGTGGCTCGGACCTCAGCCTCGACCAGACCATCGAGCGCCCAGCGCCCAGCATGATCGTGAGCGACATGGTCGCAGCCCCGGACGACGACGGCCCCGAAGGCGACCCCGACGAAGACGAGGCCACCTCGGTCACGTTCAAGCCCGCCGCGCTGGCGATGGCCTCCAGAAAGCGCACCCTGATCGGTCGCGCGGTCACCGATCCCGCGCAGTCCGCCGAAGCCGCCCAGGCCGTCGCCGGGGGCGTGACCCCCACCGCGAACTACGAGAGCAGGAGTGAGGCACGCTCGTCGACCGACCGCGCCGACTACGAAGACACCCTGGACGGCAGCGAGACGTTCGCCACGTCACGCCCGCAGGTCCTGCGCCAGTACTGGCCGCACGCCGCCGCCGCCATCCTGCTGCTCAGCGTGGGCGGTGGGCTGGTGGCCGCGTTGAGCGGAGATGACGAGCCGAAGGTGGCCTCCGTGAGCGAAGGTCAGACTCCGGCCGGGATGGCCGCGCCCGCCCCGGCGGTGACCCCCATGGCGGTGGCCCCCAAGCCGGAGCCCCAGCCGAGCGTGGCGCCGATCGCCCAGCCGGTGACGCGGGACGTCGAAGCAGCCGACGACGACGTGGGCGAGGTCGAAGAAGAGAGTCCGAAGGTCGCGCGCGCGGATGCGGTCGGGAAGAGCCCGCCGTCACGGGCCGTCCGCGCCAAGCGCGCGGTGCGCAGCGCGAAGGCGAAGAGCACCAAGGGCGCGAGCAAGGCTCCTGCGGGCGACAAGAAGGAACGCTGGGCCAAGGCGCGAAAGGAAGCGCAGGCGTTCTACGCGGCCAAGAAGTACAAGCAGGCTGCCCAGGCCTACGAGATCGCCGCCAAAAACAACCCCTCCCACGCCGGCACCTTCGCCGGCCTCGGCGCGTCACGGCTCAAGTCGGGCGACGCGCGCGGCGCCGTGCAGGCGTATCAAAAGGCCGTGCAGCTCTCGCCGAGCACCTCCGGATTCCACGCCGCCCTGGGGCGGGCGTACGCGACGGTGGGCGACAAGAGCAAGGCCCGCGCCGCCTACAAGCGCGCGCTGGCGCTCGATCCCAAGAACGAAGCGGCGAAGACCGCGCTCAAGGAGCTCGGCTGAAGCTCAGCGCGCCCGGGGAGAGGGGGCGCGGCGGCGCCGGCGCAGGCCCCACACCAGCCCCAGCATGCACATCGCCACGGCGCTGATACCGCCCGTGCGTGACGCGCTCGCTCCGCGCACGCTGCAGCCTTCCGCATCCTCGCTGGGCGACTTCACGGGTGCGCCGGGCACCGCGCTTCCAAGCCCCTTGGTGCAGGCGTTCTCGCGGCAGAACTCCGCGCAATCCACCGCGCAGTCCTCGTCCACGGGATCGGGGCTGCACACGCCATCCCCACAGCTCGGCGCGATCCTGCAGAGATGCTCGCTGGGATATCCCTCCGCGCACAGCGCGTCCACCGCGGGCCCCGCGTACGTGGCCTGCTCCCAGCGCCACTCGGGTATGCCCGCGTCTGGCGGGACCACCGTGACCACCGCGCAACCGCTCGAGGTCTCGGTGTAGTCCTTGCCGCCCCGCACGAGCACGCCCGCCAACTCGTAGTTCTGGTCGAGCACCGCCGATCCGCTCGAGCCCTCGAAGGTGTCCGAGTTCAGCGCGAAGAAGTCGTAGAGGGTGCTGCGCGCGTCCTGGACGACGGCTCCCTGGTCGACTTTGAGCGGTAACCCGCTCGTGAACCCCATGGTCGTCAGCGGCTCCTCGATGCCCATCGCGCTGCGGCGCACCGGGATCGGCGAGCGCGCTGTGGGGACGCGATCGAGCTGTACGATGGCGAAGTCGGCCCTGGTCTCGGTGAAGGTGCGGGACACGATGCGACGGCAGCCGTACACGTCGCTGCCGCTGATGTTCTCGAGCTGCCCTTCGGTCTTGTAGGCGTAGTCGAACACGAACGAGTACGTCTTGCAGTCCTCATCGGACTCGACGCAGTGACCCGCGGTGATCATCAGGTCCTTGTCGATCAGGACGGCTGAGCAGGTGGCGGCGGCCGGCTGTCTCTCGAAGCGCTGACCTGGGCAAAGCCGATAGATCTCCGTCAGCGACGTGGGCGAGACGCGTACCTCGCCGCTCGCCAGGCGGTGGACCGCCTCTTTCTTGATGAGCGCGGCCACGGAGGAGCGACCGATCTCGCGCAGCACCGGATCTTCCACCTGGTAGAGCTCCTGGCGGTCGTCCTCACCGTACACGATGGCCTGCTCGTGCGAGGACACCTCGCGCAAAGCCTCGCCGGTGGCGGCGTCGGCGGCCGCGCAGCCGGAAGCGGTGAAGAGCAGGAGGGCCGTGAGGTCGCGCAGGTTCGGGAGATGCACGTTGAGAGCGTAGCGAATCAAGTGGGCCAGACGGGCGTGTTTTTTGCTCGGCCTCGCGGGCTCACCCCCTTCTACGGGGGCACCCCAAACAAAGCCTCGAAATTCGCGCCGAGCTGGGCCTCTGCCTCGGCTGCGTCCACCCCCCACAGCTCGCACGCGTAGGCCAAGGTGTGCGTCACGTTCGCGGGCTCGTTGGCTCGCTCACGATCGGGCCCCAGATACGGGCAGTCGGTCTCGAGCAGGATCCGGTCGCGGGGCAGCGTCTCGAGCATGCGCGTGAAGCTCTCGGAGCGCCGCGCGTTGGCCGGGATCGACAGATAGTGCCCCTCTTCCGCGATCTCACGCGCCAGCTTGAGCTTGCCCCCAAAGCAGTGCCAATCCACGCGCTTTGCGCCCATCTCGCGCAGGATCTCGAGGGTGCGTCGCTCGCGTTTGCGCGTGTGGATGATGATCGCCTTGTCCGCGCGCAGCGCGATCTCCACCAGCGCCCGAAACGCTCGCTCCTGGGCGTCCCAAAAAGGTTCGGGCACCCAGTAGCCATCGAGGCCGATCTCGCCGACCGCGAACGCTTCGTGCACATGCTCGGCGACCCAGGCGATGGCCTCCTCCGCGCCCACTTCGCGCTCCAGCTCGCGTGGATAATCGATCCCCGCCGCGCGCATCTGGGGCAGCACGGCGTCCACGGGGTAGAGGCCGAAGGCGGGCTTCACCAGCGGCTCACGCGCGGCGAGCGCGCGCACCTTTTCGTTGTCCTCTGGGTTAAGCCCATTCGAGATGATGCTGGTGAGCCCCGCGCGACGCGCCGCGGACAACACCTGGTCGAGCTCGGGATAGAGCTTTGGGTGCGTCAGGTGCGCGTGCACGTCGAACAGTCCCATGACGCTCACTCGTTGGGTTCGTCTTCACGCTTGCGCGGGCGCGCATTTCCGCCCCGCTCGAAGACACGTTTCTCGCCAAAGCTCCGCTTGCCGAAGCCTTCGCCCTTCTTCGCGAAGCCGCCCTTGCCCGCTGCGCCGCCCTTCTTCGCGAAGCCGCCGGCAGGGCCGCCCTTGCCAGCGAAACCACCCTTGCCGGCGAAGCCGCCCTTGCCAGCGAAACCGCCCTTGCCAGCAAAGCCGCCCTTGCCAGCGAAACCACCCTTGCCGGCGAAGCCGCCCTTGCCAGCAGGGCCGCCCTTGCCGGCGAAACCGCCCTTGCCAGCGAAGCCGCCCTTGCCGGCGAAGCCGCCCTTGCCGGCGAAGCCGCCCTTCTTCGCCGCGAAAGATGGACGCTCGTCGCCCCTGGGGCGCCCGCGCGATCCGCCCTGCTCCCGCGCGGGCCCGCGCGGCGCGCGCTCCGCGTCCACGCCGCCCGAGCGTCCTCGCGCGAAGGCCCCGCCCCTGCCTGTGTGCTCGCGCTCCCGCTGCGGACGCGCGAAGTCTCCGCCGCGGCCCGCGCGGCGCGGCCGCTCAAACTCACCCGGCTCCGCGCGCCGGGGAGCACGCCCGAAGTCTCTTTGCCCGCCGCGCTCGAAGCGACGAGCACCGGTCCCGTGGCCCCGCCCCTGGGGCGCGTCGCCGTGTGCTCGCTCCCTGCCCGGCCCGCGCTCGGGCCGCCCGGCGGGCGCCACGTGCTCGCCTTCTTCTTTGGCGTCCGGCTCCAAGGCAGCGCCCTCGGGCGCTTGATGCGCAGGCGCAGGTCGCGCCTTGCGGGTGAGCAGACGCGCGCCTCCCGGCACGCGCTCTCCGCCCGTAGCTGACGGATCGTGTGGCTCTTGGGCCATCGGGCCGGGCTCCCCCCCCTGGTCCGCAGCCTCCCCTTGCGCCTCGACCTCGGCGAGCAACTCTTCGAGCTCGCGCTCCGCCGCGGACTTCGCCGACGCCTTGCCCCGCGCCGTATCGATGGCCCGCGAGGGCGAAGGGCGATTGGCTTGATTGAGCTCGGCCATCCGCTCCTCGAGGGGCCGCGCCAGCGGCGCGTGTCGAACGCCTGCGCCCGACAGCGCCTCCGACACCTTGTCCATGGCGACCGAGATCTGAAGGCGTGGCTTGCCCGACGTGGTCACGATGCGCACCCGGGGCTCGGGATCCCCCTCGTGCAGCCCCGCCTCCGTCCGCAGCCACAGGGCCACATCCCGTTCGTTGAGCTGGGCCGGCGTCTCGCGCAGGGCCACGCTGGCAGCCTCCAGGAGCGCGCGTGCGCGCGCGTGCGGCACCCCCACGACCTCCTCCACGAAGGCCTCGAAGTCCATCACCCGGCGCGCCCGCCACAAGCCCAGCCGGTGGGCATCGAGCAACTGGGCGCCCAGCTCCGAGAGCGCCGCTTCCTCGGCGTTTCCCTCCTGCCACAGGGCCTGCATGGCCAGCACCCGCTGGTCGTAGACGGCCCGCGCGTCGCGGTTGGCCACCCCCGGGATCGTGTAGCCCTCGCGGGGGTCGTTGACCTTGCCCCTGTCCTGGCGAGGCCTGCGAATACGCAGTTTTTCCTCATCGCTCCGGGCAAAGGCTTCGAGCTCGGGAGGTAGGCGTTTGCGCTCTTCCGACGGTCGTTTGACGACCACCGGGGCGGCTTTGGGGGGGCGTGGCGGCACGGGCACCCTATAGCACCTTGCGTGGACGCGGCAGGGATCGCTCGCGATTCCCTTGCATTCTCCCTGCGCTTCCCTAAACTTCCGCCTCCCTACCGCCGGCTGCGCCCCGCTGGGCGCTCGGAACGGGCGGCAAGATGGTCGCGAAGGTCCCCCGGAGGGGCATCGCTCACTAAAGGACCCAGACAATGTACGCAGTCATTCGCACGGGCGGTAAGCAGTACCGCGTCAGCCAAGGTGAGACCCTGCGCGTGGAGAAGCTCCCCGGCGACGTGGGCTCCACCATCACGTTCGATCAGGTCCTCATGATCGGCGGCGACAAGGTCAGCGTGGGCAAGCCCCTCGTGGCTGGCGCCAAGGTCAGCGCGGAGATCACGGCCCAGGACCGCGCCAAGAAGATCATCGTATTCAAGATGCGTCGCCGGAAGAACTACCGCCGCAAGCAGGGTCACCGGCAGTACTTCACGGAAGTCAAAATCACTGGCATCAACGCCTGATCGCGCGGAGGCAGCACAATGGCACACAAAAAAGGTCAGGGTTCTTCGCGAAATGGTCGTGACTCGAACGCCCAGTATCGCGGCGTAAAGCGCTTCGCGGGCGAGAAGGTGATCGCGGGCAACATCCTCGTTCGCCAGGTCGGCAGCCAGTTTCACGCCGGCAACAACGTCGGTGTCGGCAGCGACTTCACCCTGTGGGCCAAGATCGATGGCGTGGTGAAGTTCGAGCGCTACGGCCGGAATCGTCGCCGCGTCGCGGTGTACCCAGAGGGCGATGCCCGTCTGGCTCCCGCCGCCGCCAGCAACTGAAGCATCGCGCGGCGAGCGAACCCCAAACGGCCCGGCCGCTCGCCGGGCCGTTTCCGTTTCCGTCGCTCCCAGGGGCTGCGAACGGCCGCGGCGTACGTGGGCGGCACACATCGACGGCCCTGCTCCCTCGGCGAGACGCCCCCACTCTGCCCGCTCGCCCTGATATCCTGAATCCGTGGATTCAGCCCGTGGCCTTGCGCCTCTCCGCGTGAGCGGTCCCACCCCCGAACAGCTTACCCTCCCCGACATCGAGCTCTCCGTCTCGCACGAGGCCCTCGTGCCCGCGCGCAAGCAACGGATCTACTGCAATCGCAGCATCCGCCTCGACCAGATCGAGTGGGTCGGCTTCGACATGGACTACACGCTGGCCATCTACGATCAGCCCAAGATGGATCAGCTCACCATCGATGCAGCGCTCCAGAAGCTGCGCACCAGGGGTTACCCCGCGAGCCTCTTGGACCTCAAATTCGAGCTCGACTTCCCGGTGCGGGGCCTGCTCCTCGACGCCAAGCTCGGCAACGTGATCAAGATGGACCGCCACAACTACGTGAAGCGGGCCTACCATGGGATGCGCGAGCTCAGTTACGACGATCGGCGCGCGCTCTACCACTCCGCGCGCCTGCGCACGAAGCGTTCGCGCCGCTACCACTTCATCGACAGCCTGTACGCGCTCAGCGAGGTCACGCTGTTTGCCGCGGGCGTCACGCACATGGAGAGCCTCGGCATGGAGGTGGACTACACCAGGTGGTTCACCGATATCCGCGAGACCGTCGATCTCTCCCATCAGGACGGCTCCATCTTGGAGGCCATCCTCAAGGATCCCGGGCACTACATCGTGCGCGATCCCGATCTCCCGTTGACCCTGCACAAGCTGCGCAGCGCAGGCAAGAAGCTGTTCTTGCTGACCAACTCCCAGCCTGGATACACCGAGCGCATCATGCGCTTTCTGCTCGAGGGCTCGCTGCCCGAGTACAAGAGCTGGATGCACATGTTCGACATCGTGATCACGGCCGCGAAAAAGCCGCGCTTCTTCATCGAAGAGGAGATCCCGTTCCAGACCACCTCCGGCAAGGCCGCGACGAAGCTCGAGCGCGGCAAGATGTACGTGGGCGGCTGCAGCGAGGAACTCGCGCGCTTGAGCAAGATCAACGACGACCGCGTGCTCTACGTGGGCGATCACATCTACGGCGACGTGCTGCGCGCCAAGCGCCACAGCGCCTGGCGTACGGCGATGATCATCCAGGAACTCGAGGACGAGCTCTCGGGAGTGGCCCGCACGAGTGAAGCGAGCGACCGCTGGGATAGGTTGGAGGAGGCACGCCAGGCCCTCTCGGATGAGCTCAGCCAGGTGCAGGAGCGGCTCAGGCTGCACGACAAACGCAGGACCAGGCAGAAGCTCCCGGAGGCCGATGCCGAGCGCCTGCGCCTGCGCCGCCGCATCGAGCGCATCCGCGCGAAGATCAAAGCCGTGGACGCAGAGTGCGCCCAGCTGGAGCACGACGTCGAGTCGCAGTTCCACCGCTACTGGGGGCCCATCTTGAAGGCGGGAGCGGAGCCCTCGAGCTTCGGTAATCAGGTAGAGGCCTACGCTTGCCTCTACACGGGCAAGGTCTCGAACCTGCTCGCCTACTCCCCCATGCACTACTTCCGCAGCCCGCGCGAGCGGCTGCCCCACGAGCTGTAGCTGGCCTCCGCAAAAGCGGAGCGTTCCCCCAGCATGACTCACACGAGCCAAGTCGTCCCCAGGTGAGGGCGGCTTTGAGGGAGGCTTTCCCGGAATGTGACCGACTGATTTCGAGCTTTGCGTCAAAACGCAAGCGAGCTCACGCGACGGATCGATCGGTTCAGAAGTGCCGTGTGGCCGCTCCACTTACATGTTGCCCGCGTGAGGGGCCGCGAAGGCCTGAAAGCGATCCCGGCTCCCCCGCGTGGAGGGCTTCGGGAGTACACGGGCCCGGCCCGTTAAAGTGTTTTTCCCCGCATTTACTGACAGTTCTGACCCCCGTTCCGTGGCACGAAGGGTGCATGTAAGCGGGTGTCATACGATTTCGCATTTTCAATCTCCCCCAATCCTGGACGATTCGATATAAGCGTTTCGCGTGGCGAGGTGAGAAGAGCGCCCACCTTCGAGCACAACTTGTCGGGGAAATAAAACGACCCCACTTAGGCGCTTTAGGCACTGGAAACGACGCAGCGCGGCAAACCTGAGAGACTGATCAAATCAGGTGACCCTTCTTTGTGGCCCCGACCGTTCTCTGCGGGGACCACTGGTGGCAGCGGGAGCAGGGATAGTCCCTGCCCCGAAAGCGGATCCGAGCAAAGGAGCAGCGGCATGGACAAGCATTCGGACGCGGCGAGCACGACGGCCGAGTCGACCGTGGAGGAAACGGCGGCAACGGCGGAAGAAAGCTTCGCGCCGCTCGAGGAGCCCACGAAGGCCCAGCTCGCGGAGGCGCAGCGCGAGATGGAGCGCGCGCTCCGCGACATGAAGAACAAGTCCTCCGGTGACTCCACGCTGAGCCGCTACTTCCGCGAGATGGCAAACCACCCGGTGCTCACGCCCACCCAGGAGGTCGAGGCCGCCAAGGAAGTGGAGCGTCTCGAGATCGCTTACTGGGCCAGCCTGTTCGCCTACGCGCCCGCCTTCGAGACCATCGCCGTGGTGCTCGAGAAGGTGATGGCCGAGGTCCCGGTGGAGGTGCCCGCCGAGGTGGCCGCCATGCGCAAGCTGGCCCGCACGGCCAACAAGCAGGGCAAGCTGCAGAAGAAGACCCAGGAGAAGTGGGACGAGCTGTCTTCGGAGTTGAGCGCGAAGCTCCGCGTGCTCGACACCGACCGCATCTTCGTCGACCAGTCCGACCGCGCCGTGCACCGCCTGGCGGGTGAGTTCGCCGACGAGCTCGACGTGGTGTCCAGTGACTCGGTGGAGATCACCAAGCAGCTCCGCGTGTACCTGGCCGTCGTGGATCGCGCCCGGGTGGCCCAGCAGATGGGCAAGAACCGCTTCGTGACCGCCAACCTGCGCTTGGTGGTGTCCATCGCGCGCCGCTACAACCGCGGCCGCCTGCCGCTGATCGACCTGATCCAGGAGGGCAACATCGGCCTGCTCAAGGCGGTCGAGCGCTTCGACCACACGCGCGGCTACCGCTTCAGCACCTACGCCTCATGGTGGATCCGCCACTCCATCAACCGCGCCCTGGCGGACAAGGGCCGCGTGGTGCGCATCCCCGTGCACATGCTCGACACGTACAACCGCGTGGCCCGCGCCACGCAGGCCATCGCGGCGCGCACGGGCTCGGAGCCCACGCCCGAAGAGATCGAGAAGGAGACCGGCGTCGCCGCGGACAAGCTCGAGAAGATCAAGGACTGTGGCGCGGCCACGCCCTTCTCACTCGACCGCAACGTGAACGACGAGGACGGCCGCCGCTTCATCGACTTCCTCGAGGACGAGGACATCCCCACGCCGCACGAGAAGCTCGAGAGCAAGCGCTGGAACGGCGAGGTGCGCCGCCTGCTCGAGACGCTCACCCCCATGGAGGCGCGTATCCTGCGCTGGCGCTTCGGCCTGGACGACCAGGACGAGCTCACGCTCAAGCAGATCGGCGACAAGTACAACCTGTCCCGCGAGCGCATTCGCCAGCTCCAGGAGCAGGCGCTCGGCAAGATCCGCCGCCAAGTCCAGATGTGAGGATGGCTGTGCGCGCTGCTGCGCACTGACGCGAAGAGCTCGCACCGATGACGGGCGAGCTTTTTGCTTTTCGTGGGCTCAGTTGCGCTGCTTTTCGAAGTCGAAGAAGACGCTTCGCTTGTGGCGGGTCGAGCGCGGGATGCGGCGGATGTGCTGGCGCCCGTCGCGATCGACCAGCTTCAACTTGAGGGCCCTGTTGGGCACCGAGACATTGGCGAGCGGCGTGGTGCCGAGCACACGCTGCCCCAGGTACACGGTGGACCAGGGACGGGTGTTGATGGAGAGCAGCCGGTGGTTCTTGCCGCGCGCCCGCTCTTCGCGGCCTGCGGGTCGATCCACCTCGAACGCCGCCTCTGGTGATTCGGGCGATGCTTCGACGAGGCCCATGGGGGCGGCCGCGAGCGGCGCCGCCTGCTCGACGACATCGGACGCGGGCGCGGTGGCTTCTTCTGCTTCCTGCGCGGGGTCGTGCGCGATCGCGGCCGACTGCGCAGGCAGCGCCGTCGCCGCGGGCTCGCTTGCCACGCTGATCGGCGCGGAGGCCTGCGAGGGCTGCCATGCGCCGGGGCCGCGGGTGCGCAGCGAATCGTATGAGAGGACCCCGAGGGCCGCGCCGAGGGCCGTGGCGAGCAACGCGATGGTCGCGCGGCGACGCGTTCCCCCCGAGACCTTCATCGATTCGGTGCGCGCCACATGACGCGGCTCCCCCTGCGACACCTCGATCTCGCCGGAGATGCCGCGCAGGGGCCGGGTCGGCGCGTCCGAGAAAGCGCTCGGACCGCGCGGGCGCACGGAGGAGAGCGCAGGCTCCGATCCGCGCTGCGCGGCGCCGCCCTCCGGCGAGGGGCGCACCGAACTCTGCGCCAAGTCGTCGACCGTCTCGAACGACGGGAAGGAGTCGAGGTCGAGCGCACTCGCGCTGAAGCCGAGCGCCGCATCGAGATCGGTGTCGTCCTGTGACCCATGCGGCGACGCAAACGGCCTGCTGAGATCGATGCCGCGCGGCGATGGATGGCGCGAGGGCGGGCGCGAGGGGGTGGCCACGGGCTCCGAGGGGGCCGGCATGGCGTTGGCGGGCATGGCCGGGGGAGCGGGCAGCGGGGAGGCGCCGAGCAGGCGCGGCAGAAGGGGCCGGTCGAACGCCGGGCTTGGTTCGAGCTCGGTATCCTGTTCACGCAAGAGACGTGGGACCGGCGGCAGCATGGGGCCGTGATTGAGCTGGGCACCGCGCACCGCGCGCTCCAGCAAGGGCCCGAGCGACACCTCGGAGGGGAAGAGCCTGCGCGCGTACTCGGCGATCCGCGCCGAGCCTACCGGTTCAGCCTGATCGGTGACGAATCGCTCGAGCGCGTCGCTCATCTCGAGCGCGCTCTGGAAGCGCTCGGCCGGCTCCTTGGCGAGCGCGCGATCAACGATCTCGGAGAGCGCCTCGGGGATGCCTTCGACCACATCGGAGACGCGCGGGGCAGGCTCTTCGACGATGGCGCGCATGACCTCGCCCTGCGTCTCGCGGCGGAAGGCCATCTGTCCGGTGAGCACCTCGAACAGGCACGCGCCGAGCGCGAACACATCGGTGCGCGCGTCGAGCGTCTCGTTGCGCCACTGCTCGGGCGCCATGTAACAGACCTTACCCTTGACGATGCCCGCTTCCGTGTGATGCGTGTTCGCGGTGGACTTGGCGATGCCGAAGTCGAGCAGCTTCACGCGGCCGTCATAGGCCACCATCAAATTGTGCGGGCTCACGTCGCGATGCACGAGGTGGAGCGGCTTGCCGTCGGCGTCGCGCGCCGTGTGCGCATGGTGGAGGGCTTCGGCACACTGCGCGAGTACCTTGGCGACGACCGCGTAGTCGTGATCGCAGCGATCGCAGGCGCGACGGATGAGCTGATGGAGCGTGACCCCGTTCACCCACTCCATCGCGATGAACCAGGTTCCGTCCTGCTCGCCGACCTCGTAGATCTGGCACAGGTTCGGGTGCGACAGGCCCATCACCACGCGCGCCTCGGCGAGGAACATGCGCAGCATCTCGTCGCTGCTGGTGTTCTCGGGCAGCATGCGCTTGACGACCAGGTAGCGCAGCGTGCCGGCGAAGGAGCGCTCGCGCGCGAGCAGGATCTCCGCCATGCCGCCGCGTCCGATGCGCCCGAGGATCTCGAAGCGTCCGTAGCGCTCGACCGCCGTCAACTGGGCGTTCGGGCGCCAGCTCGCGATCGGTGCCCGAATGGCGCCCGAGAACGCCACGCGGCGCACCATGGGGCGGGCATCGGAGTGAGGCAGAGGCGAGGGCCGCTGATCTACCGAGGTAGGCGCGGGCGCCTCCGGCGACGAGTTGATCAAAGCCGGGAGCGTGGCGGCCCGCGCGCACGGATCTTCCCCTGGCACCACGGGGGACGCCGGGACGAGGTCCGACACCGTGGGCTGGCAAAGATGCTCGCTATGAGGCGACCGTTGCTTCACATGCTCCCTGATCGTACGGCGGCGTTCCACGAGACGGGAAGCGCCGCGTTCATCGTATGATGTGCCTCCATCATCCTAAAACGGTTCGCCATGTGTCGCGCTAACTCATTCAGTGATCCATCCGTGTACGTATGGGTCACCCTGCTCGTGCTGTGTGTGGGGAGCTCTCCCTCCGCCCTAGCGCAAGCGCCTTTGCAAGCGGACATTCCAGTGAGCGCGCACCCAACTGGCGCCGCGAACGAGAGCCCGGAGGCTGTCCTCGGCGCCGCCCGCGCGCTGCTCGAAAAGGCGCGCTTCGACCTCGCGAAGCAGCGCACGCAACGGCTGCTCGGCCGCGACGATCTCGACGCCCGCACGCGCAACGCGGCGCTGGAGCTCTCGGCGATCATCGATACCGCCGCCCGACGCGAGCGCGCGGCGCAGGCCACGCTCACGGAGCTCTACGCGCGCGACCCGTGGCATCCGCGACGCGTGCACGATCCAGGTCCAGCCGTCGAGACCGCGTTCGCCAAGGCGCGCGCGAGGGAGCAGGCCCCCGCGCAAGCGGTCTTCAGCGCGCTGCCTCGGCGCAAGGACGACGGAACGCTGCAACTTCGGATCCGACTCCACCAAGGGAGCGACGCCGTGCAGAGCATGCACGTGCGCGTATGGTTGCCTGGCGAGGTTGAACCCGTGGACGTGAGCCGCGTGCTCGGGCTGCGCGATCAGTTGACCGTCAGCTTGCCGGCGCCGCTGTCGTTTGTCGGTGTGATGCCCGTGGTCGTGGAGGCGCGATCACCCGGGGGCTTCGTGCTCGGGCAGATCGGCAGCAGCGAGGCGCCGGCCTCGCTACAGGTGCCCGCGCTGCCCGCCGCGAGCCTCGCGGAGACGCTTCCTTGCCCGGCCCCTCCCCCGCCCATCCGGCGGGTGTGGTGGCTGTGGACGTCGCTGACGGTGGTGGTGACGGGCATCATCCTGAGCGCGGGCTATATCGCTCAGTAGGGGCCGTGAGGTTCGGCCGCCCCGCCAGATCGGAGACACCAATGCCACTTGTGAAGTTGGGAGACGACGAGGTTCGCGCGCGGCTATCCGAGCTGTCCGAGTGGAAGCTGCTCGACGGAAAGCTGTTTCGGGAGTTTCGCTTCGCGGACTTCGTGGCCGCGTTCGGCTTCATGAGCCGCTGCGCCTTGGTCGCGGAGCGCATGGACCACCATCCCGAGTGGAGCAACGTCTACAACCGGGTCAGCGTCTCGCTCGTCACCCACGACTGCCAGGGTTTGAGTGAGCGCGACTTCGCGCTTGCGCGCCGCATGGAAGAGCTCTACCAGGCCTGAATGTCGCGCGAGATTCGCCGCCGCTATCAAGATCCGCTCGATCTGGTGTGGCTCGCCTGCGCGCGAGAGCTGGGCATCGAGGTGGTGCGCTCCGACGAGGTGTACGCGTCGTTCGACGGCAAGGGCACCCTGACGCTGAGCGCGAGCGAGCACTTCGATCCCGACGACAGCTTGGCGCAGCTGATCTTCCACGAGCTCTGCCACGCGCTGGTGGCAGGCGAGCGGGGCCGCTCGCGCATCGATTGGGGCATGGAGAACGTGGACGACCGCGATCGCGAGCAGGAGCACGCCTGCCACCGGCTGCAGGCCGCGCTCGCAGCCCGCCATGGCTTGCGCGAGTTCTTCGCCGTGACGACGGACTTTCGCCCGTACTGGGACGCGTTGCCGCTTGATCCGCTCGCCCCCGGAGACGACCCGGCCATCCCGCTCGCGCGCGAGGCCTTCGCGCGGGCGCGGCGGGGCCCCTGGGCCCCCACGCTGGAGCGCGCGCTCGAACGCACGCGGGAGATCGCGGCGCTCGTGCGCTCGCTCGAGAGCTCACTGCCCGAAGAGAGCCTCTGGCGCAGCACGCGACCTTTGCACGCGAGCGGGTTCCCCGCGGGTGACGATCCGGCCCTCCGCTGCGGGGACTGCGCGTTCGCCTACGGGAGAGCGGGCGTGCTGCGTTGTCGCAAGAGCGACGAAGAGCCCAAGAGGCGCGCGCGCGTGCGCGCGGACGATCAGGCCTGCGAGCGCTTCGAGCCCCGCTTCGGCGAAGAAGCCTGCGGCAGCTGCGGAGCGTGTTGCCGCGAGGGGTTCGATCGGGTGGACGTGCGGGCGCGCGACCTGGTCCGCAAGCGTCATCCCGAGCTCACCATGGTCGACGCGTTCGGCTGCCACCTGCCCCGCCCAAAAGGGCGCTGCGTCGCGCTGGTGGGCGAGGGCGATCCGAGCTCCCCCTATCGCTGCCGCATCTACGCCGAGCGCCCCCGGGCGTGCGCGGAGTTCGAGGTGGCGGGAGATGCCTGCCTCACGGCGCGTCGACGGGTCGGACTGAGCGCTTGAGCCAGGGCGACCGGAGTCTCATGCGCACCCGCCGTAGCCCACGGGCCCAAAGCTCGGCGGGCTTTACGTGATCCCAGAGCACCGCGATGGCCAACGTGTAGAGTGCGACCCACGCGAAGAGCAAGCTGGATTCCACGAGATCAAACACGCGCCCGAAACGGATGAGCCCGACCGTGAAAGGCGATCCGTAGATCACGAAGAGGTGCGTCACGTAAGCGACCAGCGACTGCCGCGACAACACGTCGAACAAGCGCCCACTGCGGGGGAAGCGCCGACGCGCGCGCTGAAACAATGGCTCGAGCAGCATCAGGCCGCCCAGCATCAGCAGCACCAAGAGCCCCCGAAAGGTCACGTACATCGGGTTCGCGCGCCAGAAGTCGTGCTCGCCGTACAAGAACGCGAGCTGCTCGCCTCCCAGCCAAGCGACGTAGATGCCCCAGGCAAGGGCCGCGCTGCCCGCGATCAAGCCGAACGCGACCCCACGGGGCGCGCGACGCGCGCGCGGCACGAGCGCGGCTGCGAGCACCCCGAGAAAGAAGAACGTGGCCCAGGGAAAGACGGGGAACAGCGAACCGCCCTGGCCATCGAACCACATGCCCACGGGCGCAAACCAGCGCATCGATCGGGCTCCCTGCCAAACCCAGGGAGAGCAGGCGGCGATCGCCAGGCACAGGGTGAGGATCGATCCCTGGTGGAACCGGCGCGCCCGCTCGTTTTGGAACAGGATGCGCGAGAGCGCCCACACCAGCTCGCTCACGATGAGGCACGCGCCGATGAGCTGCAGCGGGCCGATCGCGAAGGTCTTGCGGAACAGCTCCGGATACTCGGGAAGACGCCAGAGGCGCATCTGGGGCAGCTGCAGCAGATAACCGATGACGATCAGCATGAAGCCGCGACGCACGATGCGCGGGTCGAGCGCGGCCGTACCCTCACCGGCTTGCGCGCGGCGACGCGCCGAGACCATGCCGTAGGCAAGCCCTCCGCCGACCAGGAACATGGGCGCCGTGAGCCCGTGAAACAATCTGTACAGGCGGTGCCACGGGCCCGAGAACTCAGACTGCAGCGTCAGCGCGGTGAAGGTGTGGCCCTGGATCATCAGCAAGACCGCCAGACCACGGAACGTGTCGAGCACCGACCAACGCCCCTTACCGCCTGCATCCGGGGCGTGCGTGCAGGGCTCCGGCGCGGAGGAGCTGGACGTTACGACTTGCGACACGCGCGGACCTTAGCAACTTCTCGAGGCAGCAGGTGTCAGCCCGATGACGATTACAGGCCGATTCCAGGGGAGCACGATGAGGCAAAAAGGGGCCAGCCATGACCAGCCTGTGGTACGAGGAGGTGTGAGGCTGACCGCAAGATGCCTGCTCACGCTCGCGTCCACCTGCGTCCTCGTCCCCGCGGGCCGTGCAGACGATGCGGTCCTGCTGCCGGTCGCGACGCGCGCGTCCTTCTGGGAAGCGGCCCGCGATCCGGCGCGCGCCCGCATCGACGCACTGCTCCGGCAGGGGCGCGCCCGCCTCATGCCTGCGCTGGGGGCAGGCATGCTGTTCGGCGCCGAGGCGTCGATCCACCGGCGAACAGGGATCGAGAACGCCCTCGCCCGCTTCGAACGGGCACTGAGCATCGACCCGGCGCATCCCGAGGCGCTGTACCTCGCGGGCAAGGCCCTCGCCCTGTGGGAGCGCCGTAGCCCCGAGGGAAAGATCGAGCGCCGCACGCGCGAGGCCATCGAGCGCTTCGAGACGCTACGCAACCTCGCCCCCCTGTACAGGGCGGAAGACGTGAGCTTCGAGCTCGGCGTGCTCTTGACCCGTGAGGAGGACTTTCGGGGCGCGGCCGAGGCGTACGAGCGCGCGCTTTCGCTGAGGCTCGACGCGGGCTCGCCCAGCACGCTCCTGTCGAACCTGGCCGAGGTGTCGATGCAGAGCGAGGATCTCGAGCGCGCGCTGTCCCTCTATCAACGCGCGGTGCTCGAGGGCAGCCGCGACGAGCGCGTGCTTGCGACCTGGGGCATGGCGGTGGCGCTCGATCGGCTCGGCGAGCGCGGAGAGGCCATCGAACGCGCTAAGCAAGCGATCCGCGACGATCAGCGCCCCATGGCCGTGCTGCGCCAGGGTCGCGTGTTCTTCGTGCCTTCGTACGAGGCGCTGTACTACGACGGCCTCGGCCATCTGGCGCAAGCGCTGCTCGAGCTGGGCTCGGAGCGTGAACTCGAACATACCCTGCGAGACGCCGTGCACGTGCTGTCGAAGCCCGCCGCGGCGGCCATGCTCCCGCAGCTCCAACATCAGCTCTCGGGGCTGCGCGAGGAGGGGCACGGCGAGCTGCTGAGCGCGTTCACCCTTTGGGTCGAAAGACGCAAGGGCGAGCTCAGCCGCGTCAAACCGAAGAAGACGCTGGGCTCCGACGAAAAGCGCGCGCCACAGTCCGCAGAGGTCAAGGCCATCATGCTCGGTTTGCGGTCGCTGCGCGCGTTCTTGCGCTACCTGGACCGCGGCGGCGCGCACGGGCCCTGGGCGCTCGATGCTCAGGCGCACGTAAACCAGCTGCTCGGCTGGTTCGCAGCGCCGCGCCCTAAGGGCTGATGGACTCGACGTTCACGCGAACGTCGTAGAACAGCGCCCCGGCGCCCATGTCGGCCTCGGCCTGCGACACCAGGCGATTGACGTTGCGGTGACCGGGCGAGAACTTGCTCCACCACACACCGGGAACGACGATGGTGCCCGCCACCACGTCCCGCCCGATCTTGACGGGCAAGCTCAGCTCGCCGCGCTCGTTGAAGATGCGCACCATCTGCCCTTCCTCGATGGAGCGCGGGGCGGCGTCTTCGGGGTGGATCACCACGTGGGGTTCGCGCTCGCGCCTCCGGAGGCGCTCGACGTTCACGAAGGTGCTGTTGAGAAAGCCGTGGGCGGGCGGCGAAAGGCAGGTCAGCGGATAGCGCTCGGCGTGCGAGGCCTCCGCCCGGGCGTGATTCGGCGCGGTGTAGTCCGGCAGCGGATCGTAGCCGTCGTCCTGCATGCGCTGGCAGTAGAGCGCACACTTGCCCGATGGCGAGGGGAAGCCGCCGTCCGCGAACGGCGTGGGCCCTGCGTCCACGCGCGCGTGTCCATCGCGCAGCAGGGCCTCCCAGGTGAGCTTTGCGAGGGAGGGCTCCTGCTGTTGCGCGAGGAACGCCTGCATGAGCTGTAAATCGCTGGGCTCGAAGGGCTCCGGCGGATACCCCATGGCCCTGGCCAGGCCGCGGAAGATCTCGGCGTTCGGCCGGCTCTCCCCCACCGGCGCGATCGCGGGGCGGTTCAGCGCGAGACGAAGGTGCCCGTAGGGTCGTACCAGATCCCAGTGCTCGAGCTGGGTCGTGGCCGGCAACACATAGTCTGCGTAGTCGGCCGTGTCGGTCTGGAAGTGCTCGAACACCACGGTGAAGAGGTCTTCGCGCGCGAGCCCCTTTACGATGGCGTTCTGATCCGGCGCCGACGCCGCAGGGTTCGCGTTGTAGACGATCAGCGCGTGGACCGGCGGCCCCGCGTCTTCTGCGCCCACGATCGGGTCCACGGGGCGGGGATGGTAGTGCGCGCGGGCGCGGCGCGCTGCGTCGAGGCTCAAGGCATCCCCGAGCCGGTTCATGTTGAACGTACGCGGCCGGCGCGCGCCGAGCAGATCGGGCCGGCGCAGGGGACGATAGTCGAAAGGGAAGTAGCCGCTCGTGCTGAGCAGCACGCCTCCGCCGGGCCGCTGCCAGGCGCCCACCAACGCTGGCAAGCACGCGATGGTGCGGATGGCCATGCCGCCGCCCGCGTGGCGCTGCATGCCATAGTTCACGCGAATGGCAGGCGCCCGAGCGCGCGCGTAGCTGCGGGCGAGCTCCACCACCTCCGACGCAGAGACCCCGGTGATCTGCGCCGCGCGCTCGGCCGACCAATCGCGCAGACGCTCGCGCAGCTCCGGGAAGCCCACGCACGCGCGCGCGAGGTAGGCGTGATCGATCAGGTCCTCGTCGACCAGCACCGCCATCATCCCCAGCGCCAGCGCGCCATCGGTGCCCGGCTTGATGCCGACCCAGGCGTCCGCCTGCTTGGCGGTCCGCGTGCGCACCGGATCGATCACCACCACGCGCGCGCCCTTCTCGCGGGCCGCTTGCACGAAGGGCCACAGGTGCACGTTGCTGGTCAGGGTGTTGCTGCCCCAGATCCAGATCAGGTCGCTGTGCACGACCTGCTCCGGGTCCACCCCCACGGCACGGCCCAGCGTGTACTGGAGCCCCTCGAAGCCCGCTTCGGAGCAGATGGTGCGCGCCAGGAGCGTAGCCCCCATCTGGTGGAAGAAGCGGGACGCCATGCCCTCTCCCTGGATCAAGCCCATGGTGCCGACATAGGAGTACGGCAACACCGCCTCGGCCCCGTGACAGGCGATCACCGCGTGCAGGCGCGCCGCGATGTCCCGCAGCGCTTCCTCCCAGGAGACCGCCTCGAAGAGGCCGCTGCCCTTGGGACCCGTTCGGCGCAAGGGGCGCGTCAAACGCTCGGCGTGGTAGGTGCGATCGAGGTAGCGATCGACCTTGGTGCACAGAGCTCCCCGCGTCACCGGATGCTCGGGATCCCCCCAGAGATCGAGCGCGCGTCCCGATGCGCGATCCACCGCCACCTGCCAGCCACAGGTGTCCGGACAGTCGTGGGGACAGGCGCCGCGCACCAGGTCGACGTCAGGTCCAAAGCGCTCCCCTGCTCCCATCTCCCGAGCGTACTTGCCCGGCCCGCGTGAGCAATGGCCGCAGGTGCGAGCCGGTGCGCCCTGGGGTGCGACCTGCCCACCCGCCGCCTCGCCGGCCGCGCGCGGCGACCGCTGGCGGTTCGGGCGTAGGTCCTCAATAGTGTCCGGCCCCATGCGTCGTCACGGCCGAAAGCTCCTGGTCCCCTCGCACGGCGCGCTCGCCGCCTGCCGCGCCGCCTTCGTGATCGGCGCGGTCGTGGCCGCGCTCACCATGAACGCCGAGGCGGCGACGCCTGTCGAAGACGAGCCATTCGTGCGCGTGCAAGGCACCCAGTTCATGCTGGGCGATCGTCCCTTCCGCTTCGTCGGCGCCAACGTCTCCATCATGCACGGGCCCAACGAGCGCAAGGGCTACGAGTCCGTGCTCGATGCGGCCGTCCGCGACGGCTTGAGCGTGGTCCGCCTCTGGGCCTTGGGCGAGATCCCGGAGCCCGGCGAGCCTTACCACCCGCTCTATGCCTTTCGGATCGGTGAGCACGGTTGGCTCGAGGACTCGTTCGTGCACCTGGACCGTGTGCTGGTGGCCGCCCGCGCCCGCGGACTGCGGGTCATCGTGGTGCTCGCCAACCGCTGGAAGGACTACGGCGGGATCGCGACCTACCTGAGTTGGGCGGGCATGCCGGTGGCGAAGAACCCACGCGGGGAGCCGCTCGCCAGCGCGCTCGCGGCCTTCTACGACTGCGCGCGCTGCCAGGAGATGTATCGAGATCACCTGACGCGCGTCGTGGGTCGCGTGAACAGCGTGAGTCAGGTGGCGTATCGGGACGACCCCACGATCTTCGCCTGGGAGCTGATCAACGAGGCGTCCGCGGTGAGCGCGCGCGAGGAGGACTCGTTGCTGCGCTGGGTCCGTGAGAGCGCACGGTTCATCCGGAGCCTCGATCCGAACCACCTGATCAGCGCGGGCCACATCGGGTACCGCACATCGCGCGAGCGCCGGGTCTGGCGCGCGGTACAGAGCTTGCCCGAGGTGGATTTCGCAGACGCCCACGTGTACCCGGAGAACGATCGGCGGGTGACCAACACGGCCCACCTGACGCGGCTGATGGACGACCCGATCGCGCTCGCCGAGCTGGTGGTGAAGAAACCTCTGGTGTTCGGAGAGTTCGGGTTTTCGCGTCGAAAGGGGCGGGTGGCGTACGCCGAACGCGTACGCTGGATGGAGGCGTTCTTGGGACATGCCCAAAAGCGCGCGGCGCGCGGCGCGCTCGTGTGGATCTACGAGCCCGCCGACAACCCGCGTCGCTCGCACACCATCACCATCAACGAGAGCGACCTCGCCTCGCTGAAGGTGCGCGCCGTCCTGCGACGCCACGCGGCGGAGCTGGCCCGCACGAAGGACGCCGCGTTGCCGCGCGCCTGGACGCAGGCTGAGCAGATGCCGCTGTTCTCTCCCCCGGTGCGCGAATGGAGCACGCGCGTGCCGCACCGAAAGTTCGTGGCCGGGCCCGAGGGGCTGACGCTCGACGTCGATCCTGCGCGGTTCGCGTTGATCCACTTCGAGCAAGCGGGCGTGTACCAGGAGCACGCCCTGGAGACAGTTTGGGGCGCGGGGGAAGGCTTCATCGAATACCGCTTCGTCGCGCCGAAGGGCCTCTTGCCGCGCGCGATCCGGGTGCAGGCGCGCATCTCCTCGGAGCTGCCCGGCGCAGGCGATGGGCAGGATCCGCGCGACGCGAGTGACGTGGAGATCAGCCTCGATGGGCTCGTGCTGGGGACCGTCCGCGCGCGACCGGACGACGGCTTCGGTGAGGTCGTGTCCCTGGAATTCGCGGACGCCGCCATGCTGCGCAAGCTCTTCACCCGATCGCACCGACACAGCCTGCGCCTGCGCGCGCTCCCCACCCCCTACGCTGGCGGGCTGTGCATCTACGGCAAGCCCACCGGCGCGCTGCCCCTCCCCGACGAGGCGCGGCGCGAGCTGGACACGGTGCGACTCACGCTGCGCTGATCACACGCGGAGCAGCACCGCACGGCACGGCTCTGCGAACACACGGCTCAAGGCATCCACGTACAACGCGAGCTGCCGCTCGTAGGCCGCGAGGTCCACGAGCTGCACGTCGGTCTTGAAGTCCACCACCACGAGCTCGCTCGTCCCGCGCGCGTCGCGTTCACGAAACGCCAGATCGATCACGCCATCGAGCAAGGAGCCATCGGCCTCGCGCAGGGTCACCGGATACTCCCGGTACACCTCGCCTCGCGCCTCGGCCGCCCTCACGCGCTGAAAGAGCGGGTGCTGCAGCGCCAGCTGCGTGTCTTGCACCGCGCGCTCCTGCTCCGCGAGCGTGGCGCCGAGCCCGCGTCCGATGAAGCGCGCCAAGTGGGTGAGCTCCGGCCCGTCCGCGGTTACGCTGGCCCGCTCGAGCAGCGCGTGCACCAGGGTGCCGAAGCGGGCTCCGGAGGGCCTACCCTCGCGTCGTGCTCCGCTGTCGAGGACCTCGACCGCCGTGCGCAGGCGCGTGGCCCCTCGCGCGAGATCGTGCGCGGCCTGCGTGATGCTCTGGCCGACCCAGGACGGCGCGCTCGCGCGCGCGCAGAGCTCCTGACGCGCGCGCACCCAGCGCTGGTATTGTTCGAGGCCCTGGGTATCGCGGCCGTGCTGCTCGTCGGCGAGCAACAGCTCCTGCTGCGTGAGCCCGCCGACGGGGGGGCGTTTGATGTCGAGAAAGTGGGGGTCCCACCAGACCACCCGGTGCGCACCGACCTGTGGGCGGTGCCAGCCCGGGGCCACGCTCTGCTCGGGGTCGTGGGGGGCGTCCATCGGCCACGCGAGCACCGTGTCGCCCCCGAAGCGCGGCGTCCCCGGCGTCTGGCCCTCGGGCCTGCGGAAGTTCTCGCGCGCCGGATAGAGCGCGGGCGTCAGGGGCTCGAGCCAGCCCTCGATCACGTGATCTCCGCAGGTGGGAACGACGAGGATCTCCTTGGCGCGGGTGGCGGCCACGTAGGCGACGCGCACGACCTCGCTCTCGTCCTGATCCAACACGTGCTCGCGCTGCTCCACCAGCTCCCAGGGCTCTGCGTCACACAGCGCCTGAGCCCACAGCCGTCGCTCCCCGTCGATGTAGCGCGAGGCGCGCTGCACGCGCCGCGGCGCGTTGGGATCGCACAACACCACGATCGGGAACTCGAGCCCCTTCGCGGTGTGCACGGTCATGATGCGCACGCCGTCGCTCCCCTCCTCGATCACGGGCGCTTCCGGCGCCTCGGCCAGCTCGGCCTGCCGGTCGAGCCACTCGACGAAGCTACGGAACGAGGTCACCCCGCCGCGCCGCTCGAGCGAGCGGGCGAAGTCAAGCACGCGCAGCACGTTGCCGAGCGCCTGCTCGCCGGTGGGCCAGATCGCGATGCCCGCGTGGGCGCGCAGGGCCTCGAGCAAGCTGAGGATGGTGCTCGCGACCGGGCGTCGATTGCGGCTGCGATGGAGCGTCGCCAGCAGGGCGAGCACGTCGGAGACCTCGCGCTCGGACGGCTCGAGCTGCCCTGGATCGAGCGGGCCGAGCGGATGAAGGTGCCCTACCTTGCGCTTGAAGGAGAGCAGCTGCTCGTCGCTCAAGGCCACGAAGGGACCTCGCAGGCTGGCATAGACATGGAGCGCGTCGTCCGGCCACTCGATCGCGGTGAGCACGGCACGCAGGGCGATGATCTCCTCGCGCGCGTGGAACGAGCGCCCGCCGGAGAGGACGTGCGGGATCCGCCGCGCCTCCAGGGCGCGCACGTACTCACGCGTGACGTCGTCCTCGAACGAACGGAAGCGCTTGAACAGGAGACAGACATGGCGTGCCTCGACCGGCACGTCGCGCCCCGCCTCCTGGACGCGATAGCCGCTGCTCCGCAGCAGCCAGTCGATCCAGGCCGCGACCGCGTCGGGCAAAGACGCGTCGATGGCGCCCTTGGTGATGCGGCCGTAGGCGCTGTACGGCTCGGGCACCGGCAAGGCCACGACCTCTGGCTGGCCCTCGCGCGGCGCGCGGAAGGGGGAGAGCGGCACATAGGCGGCCTGCCCCCGCTCGCGGCTGCCGGTCATCCAGGCGGAGAAGGCGCCGTTGACACACTGCTGAATGCCCGGCACAGAGCGGAAGCTCGTGGAGAGCTGGACCAACGAGGCGCCTTGCGCGAGCAGGTGCTGCTTGACCCGCTCGTAGAGCAGCACGTCGGCGCGCCGAAAGCGGTAGATGCTCTGCTTGGGATCGCCGACCAAGAACAGCTTGCCGGGCACCGTCCGGGAGCGCCAGGGGTCCTCGCAGCTCGGGTCGTCGGCCGAAAGGAGCAGCAAGATCTCTGCTTGGACCGGATCGGTGTCCTGAAACTCGTCGACGAACAGGTGCGTAATCCGCGACCTCAGCGCACAGCGCACCTCGCGTGACTCCGCGATCAGGCGGCGGGTGAAGAGCAAGAGATCGAAGAAGTCGAGCGCGCCCAGCCGCGCCTTCTCCCGCTGATAGGCGTCGACCGCCGGCAGGAGCTCGCGCGAGAGACACGCCGCGAGATCGGCGCCAGCGCTACGGGCGAACTGCTCCACCTTCGCGCGCGCCTGATCGCGCAACAGAACCACCTCGGAGCGCGGACGGTCGCCCGCGAACATCTCGCCGCGCCCTGGTTTGCCGCGCAGCTCGCTCTTGTAGCTGCGGTCCGACGAGAGCTGCCGCAAAAACTCCTCCTGGGCGTCCCGGGAGAGCGCTCGCACATTGCCGAGCTTTTCGTGCAAGGAGCGCAGCGCGATGGCCAACGGATCGCCGCGGCCTGCCCGCTTGCCCAGCGCCGCGAGCTCACGCAGGTCCGTCAAGCAAGCTTCGATCGCCTGCTCGCGCGCGAAGGGCTCGCGGCGGAAGGGCGTGGTGAAGTCGCGCGTGTCGATCAGGTTGGCCACCGCTTGAAACAGGGTCTCCCGGGCCGCCCTTCCCTTGTCGCTCACCTCCTTGCGCGCGAGCACCCGGCGCACGCCTTCGGGCGGGTCCTCCACCACCCGCTCGAACCAGCCCGCGTAGCCGCGCTCGAGCAGCGCGCGCGCCCGCCCCGCGTCGAGCACCTCGAAGGCGGGATCGACCCCCGCTTCCACCGGGTGCGCGCGCAAGAGATCGCTGCACAGACCGTGGATGGTGCCGATGCGCGCCGCCTCGAGCTCCGAGAGCGAGACCCGAATCCGCGCGCGCTCCTCGGGCGAGCGCTCCGGCTGCGCGAGCGCGCGATCGAGCTCGGTGCGCAGCCGGAGCTTCATCTCCCCGGCCGCCTTCTCGGTGAAGGTCACGGCCACGATCGACGACAACGTGCCGCGCCCGCTGGCCACCACGGCCACCACCCGCTGCACCAGTTCGGTGGTCTTTCCCGTCCCCGCGGCCGCCTCCACGATCAGGGTGCGATCGAGGTCTTCGCGGATGGAGGTGCGCGCCTCGCCGTCGACCAGGCTGTCGATCGCGTAGCTCACGGCAGCCCCCGCACGCGCTGAAGCGGCCTGAGACGCAGCATATCGGCTGCCTTCACGCGCGAGACGCGCTCCGCCTCGTAGGGCCCGCACACGACGCGGTAGCTGCAGCGCTCACACTCGGAGGTGCCGCCCTCCTGCCTCGGCGCCGCCGGCAAAAAGCCCTGCCCCACCATCCCGTCGATCGCCGCGACGAGCTCCTGGGCGCGCCGGCGATTGCCCTCGTTGAGCGGCACGTCGTGGCTTTGAAATCCGGCCTTGTTGGTACAAAAGTAGAGGCGACCTGCGTCCACCTTGGCTTCAGGGAACAGCTGCTCGAGGGCGAGCGCGTACAGGAGCGGTTGGAGCACGCGCCCGCCGCCCGTGACCGCGAGCGTGTTCTCCTCGGCCTTGCCGGTCTTGTGATCGGTGGCGCGCAGGAGCGTGCTGTCGGAGGCGCCTTTCTCCGCGGCGCGTTCCACCAGGTCGATCGCGCCCCGCAGCCGCAATCCGACCGGCAACGAGACGGGCTCCGTTCGACTGTGGGGATCGTGATCCGAGGAGCGCGCGAGCCCGAAGCCGAGCTCGAAGCGCCATGGGATCCAGCGAGAGGGCTCGGCGAGCCGCTCGAGCCACGCCTCCAGGTCGGCCCGCAGGGTCGAGAGCGCCGCGTCGAACACGCGCTCGATGGCGGGCGCAAACTGCTCCTTGCTGCGCGCCACGTGCTCGTCGAAGAGGCGTGACAAGAGCTCCCGCGCCTCCGGCAGCTGCCGAGGAGCGAGCGGCAGGAGCGCGCGTTCGGAGAGCGCACTCAGCACGTCGCGCTGGACGGCATGAAAAAGCACGCCGCGCTGACGTGCGTCGAGTTCGTCGAGCTCCGGCACCTGCTCACGCTCGGAGACGCCCATCAGGGCATGGAGGAAAAATCGATAAGGGCAGGCAGCGAAGTGGGCCAGCGCGGAGGCCGAATACGCGCGCGCGCTCAGGCGTTGGCTCGCCATCAAGCGCGCGGCGCTGTCCGCCGAGAGCACGAGGCCATCGGCCAGCGTGAAACGCGGCGTCTCCCAGCGGCGCGCGCGGAAGCGCAGGGCCCGCGCGAGGTTCACGTTGGCGAGCAAGGAATATCGCGCGCCACCCTTGCGTGCGCCCGCGCGGGCGCGCCACAGATCGAGCACCGAAAGGTCGTACTCTGCATCGTCGATGGCGCGCTCGGGCGTAGCAGGTGCAGGCCAGCCCATCCGCGCCGCCGCACCCGGATCGGCGCGACGATTCAGCTCATCGAACGCAGGCAAGGTTCCATCCACGGCGTGCAGCACCTCGAGCCCATAGAACGAAGGCACCCGCGGTCGCCCATGCTCCACATCGAAGCGCGGAAATGAGAGCACGACCTCCTCGCGCGCCGCGCCGACCGCGAGCCGCAGCAAGCTGCGCTCGCGGGCCGCGCGCTCCTCCGTCAACATCAGGTCGGAGCCGAGCGCGCGACGCTTGTCGTCGGGCAAGATCGGATCCTCGTGGAGCCGGGGCGGAAACACCTTCTCGGCCAACCCCGGCACGAACACGGCGTGAAAGCTGCGGCCCGCCGCGTCCTCGACGCTGCCGACGAACACCTTGCCCGGGCCGTGACCCGTGCTGCGTACGATGGCCATGCCGAGCCGGCGCAAGAGCACGCGCTCCACGTCCAGAAGCTCGACGGGCCCCACCGCGCCGAGCGGCGCGAGCTCGAGTAGCGCCTCGCACACGCTCTCGGGCGCGCGCAAGCAACGTCGTGCGAGCGTGTCCAGCGCCGAAAACCAGTCTGCCCAGGTCGCCTGGTGTGGCAACCCAGCCAGCAAGTCGAGCACCGGCATCGCGAATTCGAAGAGCGCCCCCAGCTGCGCGCGCTGCACTTGCAGCGATTGCTTGCGCGGGCTCTCTGCCTCCGTGCTCTCGAGTTCGGCGGAGAGCGCGCGCATCAAGCTCTTGAGGCGTCGCTCCCAGCGCGCGCGGCCACCGATCACGGAGGCATCCACGAGCAGCCGCTCCCAGCGGCGCGGGCTGCGCAAGCTGTCCTCCTCGCGCTCCCCTTCGTCGCTTGCATCGTGCGCGTCGCCTGAGGCCCTGGGCGCCACGCCGAGCGAGAGGTACTCCGCGAAGGCCCGGGCCGAGAGCCCCTCGCGCGCGCACGCGAGCAGCGCGAGGAACGCTCTGCCTTCGGGCACCGGGCGTCGCACTCCGTCCGCGAAGTGCGCCGGGATCTGCGCGCGTCGCAGGGCCTCCTCGACCACATCCCGATAGGTGTCCGCGGCGCGCAGAAAGATGGCCACCTGATCGAACGGCACCCCGCGCGCGGCGAGCGCCAGGATCTCGCGAGCCACCTCGACCGCCTCGCGGTTCTCCCCCGCTCCCGACATCAACCTCACCCGGCCCCGCTCCGCGCTCGGCCCCGACGGCGCGACGGCGGGGTTGAAGAGGTGGCGCTTGAGCTGGGCCAAGTCGTGCGGCTCGGTCGGCGCCCGCCGCTCCACGGGCAAGGCCTCGCCCATGGCGCGGCGCCAGAAGGTCTCGCTGTGCGCGTCACCGCACGCGAGCGTGACCAGCGCCCGCTCCCTGCCCCGACAGAGCGCCCGCGCGAACTCGCTCTCGAGCCGCTGCATGAGGGGCACATCGAGCACCAAGAGGGGCGTGCGCGAGAGCCGGTGCGCCCCCTGCTCCGCCGCTTCCCATGCCAGCCGGAGCACGCGCGCCCGATCGCACAACCGCTCTCGCTCGAGCGCCGCCTCGTAGCGCTCCAGAAACCGCGCGAGGTCCGGATCGTGCGCCGCGAGCGCCGAAGGCGCAACGCACGCCATGCGCAGCTCGAGCAACGCCTCACTGAGCGCACGCACGAAGCCCGGGCGCTGCCCGATCTCCCGGAAGCGCCCGAGCTCATCCGTGCCCGAGAGCTCGAACACCACCCGCGCGCACAGCGCCTCGATGCCCACGCCTCGCAACAGCGTCAGACCGAGCTCGGCCATGCGCGCGAGCGCGAACTCCTGGGCAGCGCTCTCGAGCGTGTGCTTCGCCCAACCGGCGCGCGCCTCACCGGCCGAGAGCGCCCGCTCCACCACGGACAGCCCGGCGAGCGGACTGGTCGCGACCAACAGGAGCGGAGAGCTCGCGGGCAACGCACGCAAGAACTCCACCGCCGCAGCGAGCCGCTGCTCCCCGCATGGCGACTCGAACAATCCAGAGCTCTGCGTCAGCCAAGCCAAAACAACCCCACCCCCAGCGCGACCGCCCCGAGCGACGCCGACGCCAAGCTCAAGAGCGCCCGCCAAGGCGCGCCATGCGCGCTCAAGGCACCGTAGAGCGCGAGGCCACTCCAGAACAAGACCACAGGTAACAAAACCGGACCGAGCACGGGCAGCGCCAGCGGACTCGAACCGTAGGCGGCCGCCCGCACGATCACGTCATAGCGAACGAAAAGCCCGGTCGCCCGCGCGACGCACCAGAGCCAGAGCGATCCTAGCGCCACGCCCAACGCGAGCAGCGTGGCGAGCACCAGCGAGCCCGGCACGAGCGAGACCGCGGCCCCGAGCAAGCCCGTGCTGTGCAGGCCGAGGCGCGGCGCATCCGCCCATGTGAGCAGCGGCACCGCCCCCACGATCGACAACGGCAAGAGCCCGCTCACCCCACACAGAAAAACGTATTGCAGCGCGTATCCGGCGTGTCCGGTGCCCCCGAGCCGGCGCCCGAGCCGCGCCGGCCCCGAGAACGAGGCCCGCAACGTCCCCCAAAACGCCCGCGATAGCCCGAGCTCCCCGCGCTCCTCCCAGTCGACGGTGGCGCGCACGGCGCAGCGGTGGCAGAGCGGCACGGGCTCGAGGGGCGTGCACAGCCGACAGACGAAGTCGCCGCAACGCGTGCAGCTCGCCTCAGCTTCGGCGTCTCGGTGCGTCGCGCAGCGCGCTCCTTGTGCCACGTGAGACGCTCCCCTTCGGCGCGCGAAGCCCCCGCGCGCGGCCCATCACGAAAGCACGTAGAACGCGCGCCCGTAGGTCTCGAGCAGCGAGAGCGCCCTGTCCATGTCCTCGCGTGTGTGGCCGCGGGTCACGTTCAAGCGCAGACGCTCGTCGCCCCGCTTCACCGCGGGATAGACGAGCGGCACCATCATGATGCCGTTCTCCAACAGGGCCACGTGCATGAACAGGGCCTTGGCCTCATCGCCGCAGTTGGGGGGCATGATGTGCGTGTTGCTGCGGCCGAGGTTGAAGCCGAGTTCGGTCAGGCTCTTGCGCATGTAGGCCGACTTCTCGTGCAGCTCCGCCACCAGGGCGGGGCCTTCGGTCTCGAGCATGGTGAGGATGGTGGAGACCGCCGCCACCACGGGCACGGGCAAGGTGGCGCTGAACATGAACGAGCGGGCTGAGTTCTTGATGTGCTCGATCACGTCGTTGGAGCCCAGGAGCAGCCCGCCGATGCCCCCGAAGACCTTGGAGAAGGCGGTCATCAAGAGCGGCACGCGGCCCTCGAGCCCGTAGTGCTCGAGTGTCCCGCGGCCGTTCGTCCCGAGCGTGCCGGAGCCGTGCGCGTCATCCACCAACAGCACCGCCCCATAGCGCTCACAGACCTCGACGATCTCCGGCAGAGCGCCCATGTCGCCATCGAGCGAGTACACCCCCTCCACCACCACCAGCGCGTTCTTGCGCTCCTTGGTCTTGAGCACGCGCTCCAGGGACTTGGCCGAATTGTGGTTGAAGAAGCGCACCTCGGGCGCGCGCTTGGGCGTGCCGGCGGCGAGGAAGGTGCCGTCGAGGATGCAGGCGTGACTCAGGTTGTCGAGCGCGAGCGTGGTGTCCGTGTCGGCGAGCCCCATGATCGCCCCGACCATGGCCTGATAACCGGTGGTGAACATCAAAGCGGCCGGGAAACCAAAGAACTTGGCCAGGCGCTGCTCGAGCTCCACGTGGGCCGTGGTGGTGGCCTGGGGGCGCGCGCTCGAGAGCCCCATGGCGTACCTGTCGACCGCGGCGATCGCGGCCTCTTTCACCTTGGGATGGGTCGTGAGTCCGAGATAATCGTTGGAGCTGAACTGCACGATTGGCTTGCCGGCGATCGACGTGCGCAGGCCACCGTTTTCGAACTCGCGAAAGAACGGATAGACCTGCTTCTCCTTGGCCTCGCGAATCCGAGCCAGCTCCACGTACGCCTTGTCGTCGATCCAGCTCATGCCTGATCTCTCTTCCTGAGAATCACCGCAGAAACGTTGCCGTAATAGCCGAGCGCCGTAACTAGCACGTGACGCAGCTGGGCCGGTGGCTCACCGCGCAGGAGCGGACGGGGCGCGATGCCGGACAAGTAGCCAACGGCAGCGGCCATGCTGAGCGCGGCCGCCGCGCCGAAGGTCTCGCCCCAAACCCCCTTGGTGGCGAGTGTGGCGACGTCGGATCCGAACACGCGCGCGAGCCCCTCTTCCTCGGCCAGGTCCGCGCGGCTCACGCCGCTCGCGGCAGAGGAGACCAGGTCGATGTCGCTGGCCTCGAGTCCCGCATCGGAGAGCGCAGCGCGCACCGCGCGCTCCACGGTGACCTCCGACGCATGCACCAGCTGGGCCTCCG
>JBIQKA010000252.1:0-4579 GCA_044507075.1 Myxococcales bacterium | reverse complement strand
GACCATCACGACTGGGTTCAGCGCGTGTGCCTCGGCGCGCAAGAAGCGGCGCTGTCTTCCAGTTAAACTCATTGGGGCTCGTAGGTTAGCACGCCCTCAGAGGCGCGCCTCCGCCGTGCGTGCGGCGCCCCCAAGACCCACGTCTCGCCCGCTTCGGACGCCGAGCCTAGCGGCCGCGGTGCGCGCCGCTGTGCGCCTCTACGTCACGCAGGGCCTCGATGGGATCGACGGTCCAAAGCAGCCGACCGCCCTCGATCCACGCGGCTTCGCTCGGCGCGAAGCCCAAAGAGGGGCTCCCTGTCAGCAGTTGGGAGATGTCGCCTAGGGTAGGCATGTGGCCGAAGGCAGCGATGTGACCATCGAGGCCGGCCAGGTCCCGCGCCGCCATCTCGGCGGGCGAGGTGTAAGAGAGCGAGGGGAGGCTGACCACAGCGCCCTGGAAACCCAGTGTTTGAGCGAAGATCTCGGCGGTTTGCACGGCGCGGACCCGCGGGCTCGCGACGAAGCCGCTGAACACGATACCGCGGCTCTTCAAGCGCTCCGCGACCGCCCGCGCCTTGCTGCGGCCGCTGGGGGTGAGCCAGCGCGCCGCGTCGTCCACTTGGCCCATGGCTTGTGCGGCGTCGGAGTGTCGAACTAGCAAAAGCCCCATGGGTCCACTCCTTCAACTAGCAAGCCGCGGTCTGCGCCGTGTCGCTCCAGCTTAGGCGCCGCGATCCACTCGACGATACAACGGAAGCGGGTCGTCTGTCGCGGCCTGGTAGGTCACCGAAAAGTCCCTCAGTCCACGCAGGGCGGCCGCCACGTCCTTGCCCTCGACGAGCTCGTAGGCGTCGAAGCCGCAGCGACTCATGTAGAAGAGCTGGTCCGCGAGCACCTCGCCCACCGCGCGAAGCTCCCCCTTGAACCCATGGCGCTCCCTCAGGAGCCGCGCCTTGGTATAGCCGCGGCCGTCTGCGAACTTGGGGAAGTTGATGGCCACCAGGTCGAGCCTGGTGAGATGGGGGACAACCTGCGTGAGGTCATCCTCGGGGTCGATGCGCACCCCGAGCTTGCCCTCCCGTGACCGCAGCGCGTCCTCGCTCAGCAGGCGCGCGAGGCCGACCACGACGTCGCCGCGCTCCGGCAGCGGCTGATCGTCTGCGATGCTGCGGAAGCCGTCGCCGCTCACCACCTCTGTTCCTTTAATGAGCGCCATAGAGGGCCTCCTTGAAGGGCTCCATGCCCACTCGCCGGTAGCAGTCGAGGAAACGCTCGTCCTCGGAGCTGCGGATCGCCAGATACTGCTTCACCACGGTCTCCACTGCATTCACGATCTTCTCGGGCGCGAACGCGGGCCCGACGATTTTCGCGATGGACGCGTCGTTGCCGGGCGCGCCACCGAGAGCCAGCTGGTAGGCCTCCTCGCCGCGCTTGTTGATGCCGAGGATGCCGATGTGTCCGATGTGGTGGTGGCCGCAGGCGTTGATGCAGCCGCTCATCTTGATGTTCAGCTCGCCGATGTCGTGCTGATAGTCGAGATCCTCGAAGCGCCTGGAGATCTCGAGCGCCTGCGGGATGGAGCGCGCGTTGGCCAGATCGCAGAAGTCGAGCCCGGGACAGCAGATGACGTCCGTGATCAGGTCGTGATTGGGGCGCGCCAGATCGAGCGCGCGCAACTTCTCGTAGAGTTCGGGCAGGCGTGAGGTCTCCACGTGGGGAAACACCAAGTTCTGCGTGTGGGTCGCCACGAGCTCGCCAAAGCTGAAGTCGTCCGCGAGCTGCGCGATGGCGTCCATCTGCGTGTCCGAGACGTCGCCTGGAGGTGTGTCTGCCATCTTGAGCGACAGGTACACCGCGCTGTAGCCGGGCACCTTGTGCTGATCGACGTTGTGCTCTGCCCAGCGGCCAAAGCTCCGGTCCTTGCTCAGCTTGAACGCAGCGAGCTGGGATTCGCTCTCGGGCAAGGCCTTGTAGGGAGGCGGCACGAAGAACTTGCGGACGCGGTCGATCTCCTGCTGCGTCAACTTCATCGCGCCGTCTTTGATGAAGCTCCACTCCTCCTCCACCCGGCGGGTGAACTCGGCTTGGCCCAGCGTATTGACCAGGATCTTGATGCGCGCCTTGAACTTCTCTTTGCGGTCGCCCCACTGGTTGTACACGCGCAGGATCGCCTCCAGGTAGCTCAAGAGGTCTTCCTTGGGCAGCCACTCGCGGATCGTCTTGCCGATCACCGGCGTACGGCCGAGGCCGCCGCCCACGATGATCTGGCAGCCGATCTCGCCCGCGTCGTTCTCGAGCAGGCGCACGCCGATGTCGTGGAAGCGCACGGCTGCGCGGTCGTGGTCGGGGGCGCCGGTGATGGCGATCTTGAACTTGCGTGGCAAGTAGGCGAACTCGGGGTGGAACGTGGACCACTGGCGCATGATCTCGGCGATCGGGCGCGGGTCTTCGATCTCGTCCTTCGCGATGCCGGCCAAGTGATCGGAGGTGATGTTGCGGATGCAATTGCCGCTCGTCTGGATCGCGTGCATCTCCACGCTGGCCAGATCGCGCAGAATGTGCGGGACCTCCTCGAGCTTGGGCCAGTTGTACTGGATGTTCTGCCGGGTCGTGAAGTGTCCGTAGCCCTTGTCGTACCTGCGCGCGATGTGCGCGAGCATGCGCATCTGCTTCGAGGACAACAGGCCGTACGGGATCGCCACGCGCAGCATGTACGCCCGCAGCTGCATGTAGAGGCCGTTCTGCAGGCGCAGCGGCTTGAACTGCAGCTCGCTGATGTCACCTGCGATGCGGCGTTCGACCTGTCGGGCGAACTGCTCGGCTCGTTCAAAGACGATCTTGCGGTCGTACTCGTCGTACTGGTACATGAATTCCTCGCGGGCCTCGGTTTCGGGGAGCGTTGGGCAGGGCAGGCCCACGCGATGTTCAGTCGGGTCTCCGTATGCGCACGGTCGGGGCCGTGCTGCGGATACGCTCACGTGTGCTCAACGCGTCGATGAAGCCGTCGCGCTTCTCCACCTTGAAGGTGTATGGGTCCGCTACGATGGGCTGTTCGGACTTGCCGCGCGCAGCCGCCTCGGCCGCGCCTTGGTCCACGGGCAGCACGGCAGCTTCCTGCAGCGCGGTCGACCACTTACCGCCCGCCGTCAGATACACCGGGGCGCCATCCGAAAGTCGGTATGCAGTTACCACCACGAAATCGCTTGCATCAGCCATCGCGCCAACTTTGGGAGGCAAAGAGCTATCGGACAACCGGAGAATAGCTATTCTAATCATAATATTCTGTTATGGTTCGGGGAGCCATGGATCTCGACAAATTGCGGGCATTCGCCGCGGTGGCGTCGGAAGGGAACATCACGCGGGCCGCGCGGCGCCTGCGCACGAGCCAGCCTGCCGTCTCCAAACAGGTTTCCGAGCTCGAGGAGTCGCTCGGAGCGGTGCTTTTCGACCGGCTCCCGCGCGGGGTCCGACTGACCGAAGCTGGTCAGGTTCTGATGCACCACACCCAGCAGATTTTGGCCGCCCAGCGCTCGGCTGAGAACGAGATCGCCGAGCTCAACGGGCTCACCCGGGGAAAGCTCTCGGTCGGAGCTAGCACCACCATCGGCAGCTACCTCTTGCCTGGCGTGTTCGGCGCCTTTCAGCACAAGCATCCCCAGCTCCGGCTGGAGCTCGAGATCGCCAACACGACCATGATCCAGACCATGGTCCTCGACGGCCGCATCGACTTGGGCCTGACCGAGGGCTTCGTCTCCACCGATCAGCTCACGGTAGAGGTGGTGCATTACGACGAGATGGTCGCGATCGTGGCCCCGGGGCATCCGTTGCTCGAGAAGCCAAAGGTGTACCTGCGCGATCTGCGCAAGGTGCCGTACATCAGCCGGGAGCGCGGCTCGGGCACGCGCGACGTGATCGAGGCGGCGCTGGCCGAGCATCAGCTGGAGCTCGAGCCGGTGATGTCGCTCGGCAGCACGGGGGCGGTGAAGCGAGCGGTCGCCAGTGGGCTCGGGCTGGCCATCGTCTCGCGGCTGACGATCGAGCTCGAGGTGCAGGCCAAGAGGCTGATCGTGCTCGACGTGGCCGACCTCAACGTGCGACGCGCCCTGCACCTGGTACGGCTCAAGAGCAAGCGCGAGAGCCGCGCCGTGGCGGTGTTCCTGCGGATGCTGCGCGAAGCGCTCGCCTGAGGCGGCTCGCGATCGGCCACGCGACACCCGGCGTCACATTGGGATCTTCAAGTTACGATCGAGTCGCAGACGTAGTCCGGGATCACGCCAGAGGCCTCGATCCATAGCTGGTAGTTGTCCTTGGCGGTGTTGCCCGAGAGGGCGAGCACGGTGTCGATGCCGAATTTGTTGCCGCCGCGGATGTCGGTCTCGAGGGTGTCGCCCACCATCAGGATGTCCTTGCGACGCACGCCGGGGGTGATGGCGCTCGCGCGGGCGTAGCTATAGGAGAACATGTACGCGTCGGGCTTGCCGAAGCGCACGAACTGCTTGCCCAGGATGCTCTCGATCAAGTCGGCGATTCCGCCCACGGCCACCGCCACCTCGTTGGCATGGGTGGGATAGACCTTGTCGGCGTTGGCCACGACCAC
>JBIQKA010000251.1:0-4587 GCA_044507075.1 Myxococcales bacterium | reverse complement strand
TGATCGCCAAGGGCCGCAGGCTCGCGCCCGCGTTCGCCGTGCGCATCGCGATGCACGTGGCCGAGGGGCTGCACGCCGCGCACGAGACGTGCGACGAAGCAGGGCGGCGGCTCGACGTGGTGCACCGCGACGTCAGCCCCGAGAACATCCTCTTGGCCTACGCCGGACACGTGAAGTTGATCGACTTCGGCATCGCCAAGGCCTACGGGCGTCGCCACCACACCGAGGACGGACTGCTCAAGGGCAAGTTCCGCTACATGAGCCCCGAGCAGGCGAGCGGACAGTCGATCGATCGCCGCACCGACATCTATCAGCTCGGCATCGTGCTCTGGGAGATGCTCACGCTGCGCAGGCTGTTCGACGCCGAGACCGACGTGGAGCTGATCGAGCAGGTGCGCGCCCCGCGCATCGTCCCACCGAGCACGCTCGTGGACCGCATCTCGCCCGCGCTCGAGGCGGTGGTCATGTCGACGTTGGATCCGGACCCCGCCCGCCGCCCGCCCGACGCCCAAACCTTTGCGCGCAGCTTGGGCAAGGCGATGCCCGCAGCCCACGAGGTCGACAGCGGCGCCCTGAGCGCGCTCCTGCTCGCGATGATGCAGGAGCAGCGGCGTCAGCAAATGAAGACCTACCCTTCGGGCCTCTACGATCAGCTCGAGAAGCAGATCCCCACCCAGCAAGCCGAGGGGGGCGCGAGCGAACCCAAGGGCCCCGTGTTGCGAAAGTACACGCTCGAACACACCTCTCCCTATGGAAGTGATGTGCCTGAGCCACAGCCACCGCGGCGACGAAAGGAGACCACCGAGCCCGCCTACGCTGGCGCCGAGCGCGATCGCAGCGCGGGCGGAGGGGAAGGGGCTCGGCGCGCGCCCCTCGCGCGCGAGCGCAGGTTGGTGCGGCTCGCGAGCGGCTTTTGGGAGAGCTGGCAAGAGCTCGGCACGAGCATCACTCAGCTCACGCGCGCCAAGGCCGTGGGGGGGAGGGCGCTTCTGTTGATGGCCACGGGAGCCATCGCGACCGCGCTGCTGCTCGCTTTCGCGACCTGGCTCTGGCAGAGGACCCGGTCCCCCCACGCGAGCGCGCCGCCCACCCTGCCTACGTCCGTGGTGCTCCCGAGCCCGCTGGAAGCGCCCCCGTCGGAGAAGGCTTTGGCTCGCGACTCGGACCCGCTCGTGTTGACGCCGGTCCGCGCGCTCCCCGAGGCGCCCGCGCCGGAAGAGGCCCCGCCGCCCTCGCCCGAAAACGATCCGCCGAAAGCGGCTCGGGGTGACGAGGACAAGCCCCAGGGCAGCGAGCGCAAGAATCGCCAGGGCAAGCTCGCCTCGCCGGTCATGGTCGACGGGACGCCGCTGATCCCCGAGCCGGGGTTCTGACGCAGGTTTTCGGCGGCCTCACGCAACCTATCGCGCGCCTGTCCGATATGGGTGGGCGTGAGTCATCGATCGAACCTCGTTCTGTTTTCGCTCTGGGCGTTCATCGCGCTCATAATCCCCGCCCTTCCGCTGCGCGCCGCGCCCCCGCAGACCAACGAGATCATGCTGCAAGTCGGGCAGCAGATGAGCCTCTCGGCGGCGGGCGTGAAGAGCTACTCCGCGGGCGTCCCCGGCGTGGTCGAGGTGCGGCTCTCCAAGGAGGGCGATCAGTTCGTGTTGGTCGCGCTCAAACCCGGCTTCACCACTCTGCTCGTGTTCATGCTCGACGGTCGCGAGGTGCTCCATCGCATTCAGGTGATCGGGGAGGTCGAAGCCCCAGACGAGTCCATCCGCGTCAGCCCCAAGGACAACATCCGCCTCGACCTCTACTTCGTGCAGGTCTCGCAGGACGAGGGCCACCAGCTGGGCGTGGCCTACCCGGAAAGCATCGGGGGCAAGGCCACCCTCAACGCGGACCTGAATCTGCTCTCCGGCCGGCTCACAGACGCGAGCCTCGGCGTCGCCGACCAAGTCCTGCCCCGGCTCGATCTCGCGCAGCGCAGCGGCTGGGCGCGCGTCTCGCGTCAGGCGGCGGTGGTGGCCGAGAACGGCAAGCAAGCGGAGTTTCGCAGCGGAGGGGAGGTCAACGTGCGCGTTCAGGGCGCGCTCACCGCGGAGGTGCGCTCCATCGTCTACGGCAGTCACGTCTCCGTGGAGCCGCGCTTCGACCGTGACTCCGGGCGGATTCAGCTCCACGTGGGCGCCGAGGTCGCCGACCTTACCACCGACAACGGGACGGGAATTCCGGGGCGTCAAGTGGCCAAGCTCGACACGGTGGTGAACCTGGACCTCGGGAAATCGCTCGTGCTCGCCGGCCTCAACAGCGCCCGCGAGAGTCGGGGCAAGCGCGGGCTGCCCGGCCTGAGCCGCATCCCCATCATCGGCGCCCTGTTCGGTTCGCGCACGCGCGCCAGCGAAGAGGTCAAGAACCTGCTCTTCATCGTGCCGAGCGTCGTGCAGGCGGTGCCGCTCTCCGAGCGCAATCTCGTGGAGGAGATGCTGCGGGTATACGAAAAATTTCGCGGCAAGACCGAGGGCGTGCAGTTGCTCGAGCGCACGCCGGGAAGGCAGGCCCCGAAGCGGGACGCGCTCTCGGCCGCCGAGCTGTTCGAAGCGGGCAAGCGCTTCCTCGCCACCTCCGATCTGGTGCGCGCCGAACAGTACTTCGCGAGCGCCTTGGCCCAGGGCTTCGATGAGCGCGCCTCTGTGCCCGCTCTGCTTCAGGCCACCGTGCGCGGCTCGAGGCTGCGCTCCGCGTTGAGCTATGCAGAGCCCGCGTTGATCCAACACCCGCGGGACCGCGCGCTCCGCCAGCTCGTGGCTGCCATCCACCTGGTCCTGGGCGATCTCCCGCGCGCCGAGCAAAACCTACGAAAGGCCCTCTCCATCCCCGGCGACCAGCCAGAGTCCCACTATCTCTTGGCCCTGGTGCTCGGCCGCCGCAATGGCGAGCCCGAAGAGCGCACCCGGGCCTGGCAGCGCTATCTCGAGCTCGCTCCACAGGGGCGCCACGCCGAGGAGGCTCGTGCGGCCCTGCGTGAGATCGCGCCTTCCCATGCGCAGCCCTTGCACGAAGGCGCTTGATTGGCGAGCGTACACAGCGGATCCATGGCCCAACTCCACCACCTCGCCCTGCGCACCCACGACATCCCCGCCCTGCTCCAGTTCTACCAGCGTTGGTTCCAGCTCCCCATCGTGTGCGACACGCGCCCGCGAAGTGTGTGGCTCGGCCTCGAGCACGAAGCCGTGCTGATGATCGAAGCCGCGGCGCCCGAGGAGCCCCCCGTTCCCGTGGGGAGCTACGAGTTGATGGCCTTTCGGGTCAGCAGCGAAGAGCGCGCTGCGTTGCGTGCGGCGCTGGTGGGCGAAGGGCTGCTCGAGGGGGAGACGGAGCACACGCTGTACTTTCGGGATCCCGATGGCAGGAGGGTGGGGGCGTCGAGTTTTCCGTTGGAGCAACTTGTGCGCTCACGCGGCCGATAGCTCCTGGGTGACGCGCCCGCTTCTTCGGTCCAGCTCTCCTTCGGCCCCCCGCCTCTTCGACCAAGTGCGCGCCGCGCTGCGCGTACGTCACCGCAGCCCGCGTACCGAGGAAGCGTACCTGCTCTGGATCCGCGATCTGATTCTCTTCCACGGCAAGCGCCATCCTCGCGAGCTTGGGCCCGGTGAACTCGCCGCTTACTTCGAGCACCTCGCGACCGAGCGCCGTGTGAGCGCCTCCACCCACACCCAAGCCCTCAGTGCCGTCATCTTCCTCTACAAGCATGTGCTGGGTACGCCGCTCGACAGGATCGAGGGGCTGGTGCGCCCGCGGCGCTCCAAGCACGTACCCACGGTGCTCACGCCTCAGGAAGTCACGAGACTGCTTCAAGAGCTCAGCGGCCTCTCCCATCTCATGGCAGCCCTGCTCTACGGCGCCGGCCTGAGGCTCCTCGAGTGCTGTGCTCTGCGCGTGCAGGACCTCGACCTCGCGCGCCGTGAGATCACCGTCAGGAGCGGCAAGGGAGACAAAGATCGACGTACCATGGTGCCGCACCAGCTTCTGCCGGCATTGCAGTCTCAGCTCAAGGCCGCGCGCGCCGTGTACCAAGAAGACCTCGCCGCGCGCGTTCGCGTGGCGGTACCCAACGCCATCCAACGTAAGTACCCGAACGCCGAGTTCGACTGGCCCTGGCGATGGCTCTTCCCCGCTAGCCGCACCTATCTCTCCGCGGAAAGCGCGCTCGCCTATCGGCACCACGTCCACGAGACCGTCATCCAGCGAGCACTCAAGCAAGCCGTCTCGCGCGCCCAACTCGACAAGCGCGCCTCGTGTCACACCCTACGCCACAGCTTCGCGACCCACCTCCTGGAGCGCGGCCACGACATCCGCACCGTGCAAGAGCTGCTCGGCCACCGCGACGTCGCCACCACCCAGATCTACACACATGTCCTCAACCGCGGCCCCTCCGCCGTGCTCAGCCCGCTGGACGCGCTCGTCGGCCCCGGATAGGCAGGTCCGGCTAACTTGGGAAGAGGGAGTAAAATGGCGTCAGTTGTCAGGGGTGAAGAGGAATTAGACTGCGGCGCGAGCAGGGCGTCTCGGGATATGCTGGTCAGCCTATATAGAAGTTAG
>JBIQKA010000250.1:0-4614 GCA_044507075.1 Myxococcales bacterium | reverse complement strand
AGCTCACGTCCTAGTCGTTCTAGGAAGGGGCCTAGTTCTGTGATGGGTGAACTGCTGCCGACTTTTGCTCACGCGCGGACCTTCGCGCTTCGCCCGCGCCTTCTGGCGGGACCTGCAGTGTTGCTCCTGCTCGCGGCGGCCAGCGGCTGCAAGCGGGGGGAGGGCGCTGACGGGACAACCGAGGTCAAGCGTCGCGAGCCCCAGCCACTGGTCATCAAGACCTGCAGTGGCGGCGAGGCCCAGACTGTCGATGTAAACAACGATGGCAAGCCCGATATCAGCCACCGCGTCAGCGGCGGCAAGCGTCTGTGCTCCGAGATCGACATGAACTTCGACGGCAAGATCGACGTGCGTCGGTTCTATGCCGAGGACGGCACCACGGTCTCGTTCGAGCAGTACGACTACGACTTCGATGGCTACCTCGATCAACAGTCCTATTTCGAGGGCGGCGCGCTCAAGCGCAAGGAGCTCGACACCAACTTCGACGGCCTCGTCGACACCTGGATGTGGTGCTCGGGCCCGCTCGTCGAGCGCTCCGAGCGAGCGCGCCGCAAGCCCGGCCGCGTCGACACGTGGATGACCTTCACCAACGGTCAGCTCAGCGAAGCCCAGTACGACGAGAACAGCGACGATAGGGTCGAGAAGTGGGAGATCTTCACGAACGGTGTCCTCACCGAGACCCGCATCGACACCAACGGCGATGGCAAGGCCGACCGCACCGAACTCGCCACGATGCAGGGGAGCAGCGATCAAGATCAGGCCGTGAGCTGTGATGGCTCACCGTTGCCCGTGCCCACATCCACCACGCCCGAGCCGCCGGCTGCCTCGGGCGGCGAGGCCCCCGCGGCGACGGAAGAATCGTCGTCGAGTACGCCCGCGAGCGACTCCTCGGACGGTGAGAAGACCGCCACGGGCGACTGGCAAGAGGGAGCGTGAAATGAAGACCGCGAAGACAGCCATTCGCAGTGCCGGCATGGTGTGCGCGCTCGCGCTCGGCCTCTCCGCGTGCAGCGGCTCCGCCAAGCTCGGAGCGGGCTCCGTGGCCACGCCGGGCCTCAAGGAAGCCCGCCAGGCAGGCCGCAGCAAGCCCATGGAAAGCGGAGGCGAGGGCGATCTCAGCGCGCTCGCCAAGAAGTGCGAGGGCACAGATCCTCGCCACGAGGTCAGCGAGTACGACACCTCCGGCGATGATCTTCCGGACGTGCGCAAGGTGTTCCTGCGCGTGGGCGATGGAACGCTCGCGCGCCTCGTGCTCATCTGCCGCGAGTCCGATTTGAACTCCGACGGCGCGAAGGACGTGATCCGTTACTACACCGACGACGGGCGCCCCCTACGCGAGGAGGCCGACCGCAACTTCGACGGAGTGATGGACCAGATCACGATCTTCCAGGAGGGCGTGATCCAGCGCCAGGAGTTCGACTCCCAGGGCGACGGCAAAGTCGACACCAAGATCTTCTTCGATCAGGGCAGGCCCCTGCGCGCCGAGCGCGACCTCAAGGCGCGCAGCACGCCCGACAAGTGGATGCCCGATCGCTGGGAGTACTTCGAGGACGGCCGCGTGGTGCGCATGGGCACCGACCTCGACGGCGATGGCACCGTGGACCGCTGGGACCGCGACTCCTCCATCCGCCGTGGCGTGGACATGGAAGCCTCGCCGGCCTCCGACTCCTCGGCCTGAAGGCGCGAAACCCGGCGAAGTCTTGGCTGAAGAGAGATTACAGAAGATTCTGGCGCGCGCCGGCGTGGCTTCCCGGCGCGCCGCGGAGCAATGGATCCTGGACGGCCGCGTACGCGTCAACGGCCAGGTCGTCCGCGAGCTGGGATCACGCGCCGATCTCGGGCGCGACAAGATCGAAGTCGACGGAAAGCCCCTCGCGGCGCGCGAGCGGCACGTTTACTACCTGCTGCACAAACCGCGCGGCATGGTCACTACCTTGCGCGACCCCGAGGGACGCCCGTCACTCTCCGAACTCCTCGGCGGCATCAGCGAGCGCGTGTATCCGGTGGGAAGGCTCGACTTCCACACCAGCGGCGCGCTGCTCCTCACCAACGACGGAGACCTGGCCCAGGCGCTGCTGCACCCATCGCGCGAGGTCCCCAAGACCTATATCGCCAAGCTCAACCGCCAGGTCGATCAGCGCATGATCGCCGAGCTGCGCCAGGGCGTGACCCTGGACGACGGCTATCGCACGCGGCCCGCGCGCGTCGTCGAGATGCGCCAGGAAGAGCAGAAGAGCTGGCTCGAGATCACCATCACCGAGGGCAAAAACCGCCAGATCCACCGCATGGTCGAGGCCGTGGGCCCGCTCGTCATGCGCCTTTCGCGCCTCAGCTTTGCCGGCCTCAGCACCGAGGGACTGCGCCCCGGCGAGCTGCGCCCGCTCACAGACGACGAACTCGCGCGCCTTCGCCGCGAGTACCTCCCTCAAGCTTCGCGAGCAGCGAACACAAGTTTTCAGAAGCCTTCAAAAAAACCCAACGCCCCAACACGAAAAGCGCCCCGGCGAGTTTGACAGTTCGAGGCTCTCAAGCCATATAGATGCCGCGGGGTGGAGCAGCCTGGTAGCTCGTCGGGCTCATAACCCGAAGGTCGTTGGTTCAAATCCAGCCCCCGCAACCAAACTCGGTCCAACGCCAACGCATCCCCTCCTGCCTTCGGGTCGGAGGGGCTTTGCGTTTGTGCCGTGTTCTGCGTGAGCGCGGTGCAGGCGAACCGGAGGAACGTTGCACCCACCACCACGGTGACCCGCCCCGGGGGCGCGACCGAGATCACGCACACCTTCATCGATGGCCGCGTTGCCAGCATCTCGGGCACCGGTGTGGTCGCGCAGAGCAACAACTACGGCGTAAATCCTGACGGTGGCCAGTGGGTGCGGGTCCAAACGGGCGCGCAGGTCGAGCGCTCGGTGACAGACAACCTCGGACGCACGCGCCTGATGGAGCGCAGTGGCTACGGCGGCCAGACGGAAACCAGCGAGACCTTCTACAACGCGAAGGGCCAGGTCGTGCGCGTCACCCAGCCCGGAATGGCCGCCTCGCTCTTCGAGTACGACAGCCTGGGGAATCAGACGCGGGTGGTGCTCGACCTCAACGGCAACGGCACCACTGAACCCGGTGTCGACCGCATCCAGTTCAACGACACGCACTTTGCCGCCGGGAATGGGCTTTGGAGCGAGACCGTGCAGGGCGTGGTTCTGGCTTCGACGACGGTCGTGACCGCGACCCAGCGCCAGCGCCTTTCCGGCTTCGCGGGCGGCGCGATCGCCGAGAGCTCCAGCGTGGACGTGCACGGCAATATCACGACGAGCCGGACGCTGTTGAACGCCTCCGGGGCCACGGTGACGCAGATCGTGGATCTGCCCGATTCGGAGATCGACCAGACCACGATCACCGTGCAGGGGAGGTTGGTTTCCAGCATCAGCCCGAGCGGCGATACCACGGCCTTCGGCTATGACGGCTTCGGACGCCGCACGAGCGTGGTCGACCCCCGCAACGGTGGCACCATCACGCACTACGACAGCCACGGTCGCGTGGACTACGTCCAGGATGCGCAGGGCCGTCGTACGAGCTTCGGCTACGACAGCGCGGGTCGCAAGATCCGCGAGACCAACGCGCTCAACAAGGTGACGCGCTTCGCGTACACGACCCGTGGCGAGCTTCACCGCACGTGGGGCGACGTGCCCTATCCGGTCGAGTACGGCTACGACGCGCAGGGCCGCCGCACGACGATGCGGACCTACCGCACGGGGAGCTGGAACGGGACCGAGTGGCCGAGTGGCGCCGAAGGGGACCAGACGACGTGGGAGTACGAGGCCGCAAGCGGCCTTCTGCTCGCGAAGCGCGACGCGGCCGGGGAGGCCGTAACGTACACCTACGGCCCCGGCGGCCGGCTTGCGACCCGCACCTGGGCCCGCAGCAGCGACGGTACGATCGTGACCACGTACGAGTACGATCCGAACAGCGGGGAACTCCTCGAGGTGGACTACTCGGACAGCACGCCCGACGTGTCCTTCACCTACGATTCGCTCGGCCGTGTGGCGACCGTGACGGATGGCGCCGGCACCCACACCATGGCCTATTCGCCAACCAGCCTGGCCCTGGCAAGCCAGACGGATACGGGCTTGGTTCCCGCCACGATCACGCACAAGTACGGCGCCCAAGGGGTGCTCGGCCGACCCATGGGCTACACCTTGAGCGGGACGCACGACGTGACCTACGGCTACGACACGAAGGGACGGCTCGGCTCGGTGAGCTGGAACCTGAACGGGCAAGCCGACCTCGCGACCTACGCGCGCTCGGCGGGCGACCGCCTGAGCAGCGTGACGTACGGGACCGGCCTTGTTTCGACTTGGAGCTACGAGGCCACGCGTGACCTGAAGACGCAGGTGCGCAACACGTTCGGCGGGACCACGATCTCGCAGTACGACTACGCGTATGACGCGATCGGGCGCAGGACGAGTGTGAAGAACTCGGGTGCTGCGTTTGCGCAGGCGGCGTTCAGCAAGTGGGCGTACAACGATCGCAACGAGCTGGTCGAGAGCGGGCGTTACCTCGGCACGTGCGCATTTCGCGCATCGTGGACACCCGTTTCGCCGGATTGTGATCACCCGTGTC
>JBIQKA010000249.1:0-4665 GCA_044507075.1 Myxococcales bacterium | reverse complement strand
TCGTCGAGCTCGTGCTCGCGTTCGAGGAGCAGTTCGAGATCGACATCCCAGACGAGGACACCGAGAAGATTCGCACGGTGGGGGACGCCATCTCCTACATCCAGGAGCACAAGGGCAAGTGAGCTTCACGTCCCGAGGTGACTTGGGACACAGCGCGCAGGCCCCTGGACGAGCGCCTCGCCACCCAAGCCCGCCTCTGCGGGTCCCAGCCCGGTGAGCAAAGTCCTGGAAGAATCGAGTCGAAGGGTTGTCACGGACAACATCTCATCTCGCCCGTTGCAGTGAGCGCGCAGGGCTGGGGGGGCGCCGAGCAGGGCCCCCCTTTTCGCTATCGCACCTGGCGTGGCCCACGGCGTTGTGTCACTCCCTTCTAATGCGCGAGTGGGTTCCTTTGGGGCGGGCCACGCGCGGGGGCTGAGAAGATGCGCAGGGTCGTTATTACGGGCATCGGTGCGGTGAGTCCCTGTGGGCTCGACAGCACGACAACCTGGGGCTCCATCAAAGCAGGCAAGAGCGGCATCGCTCCGATCCAGCTCTTCGACGTGCAGGATTACACCTCGCGCATCGCCGGCGAATGCAAGGGCTTCGAAGCGGAGCGCTTCGTGCCCAAGCGCGACATCCGCTCCATGGACCGGTTCATCCACCTGGCCATGGGCGCCGCCGAAGAGACGATGCGCACGGCGGGCATCGCCGCCGACGACCCGGTCAAGCTCAGGACCGGCACGTTGATCGGCGTGGGCATCGGGGGCCTCGGCTACATCGAGAACATGTGCAAGGTGCTGGCGGAGAAGGGGCCCAACCGCATCAGCCCCTACTTCATCCCCGCGACCATCGCGAACCTGGCGCCCGGCCAGATCTCCATGAAGTACGGCCTCCAGGGCACGAGCTACACGACCACCAGCGCGTGTTCGTCGGGCGCGCACGCCATCGGCGAGGCCTTTCGCACAATCGCGCGCGGAGAGCTGGACGCCTGCGTGGCGGGTGGCGCCGAAGCCGCGGTCACGCCCCTCGGGGTCGCCGGGTTCGCCGCGATGCGCGCGATCAGCAAGCGCAACGACGCCCCAGAGAAGGCGAGTCGCCCCTGGGACGTGGATCGCGATGGCTTCGTGATCGCGGAGGGCGCGGGGCTCGTGTTCCTTGAGGAGCGCGAGCGGGCGCTGAAGCGCGGCGCCAAGATCTACGCAGAGGTGGTCGGCTACGGGGCCTCGGCCGACGCCCATCACCTCACCCAGCCGGCGCCGGAGGGCGAGGGCGCCCAGCGCGCCATGGCGGCGGCGCTCGCCGACGCCAAGCTCAACCCCGAGCAAATCGACTACGTGAACGCGCACGGCACGTCCACACCGGTCGGCGATTTGCTCGAGCTCGCCGCCATCCGCCGAGTGTTCGGCGCGCACGCGACCTCCAAGCTCTGGGTCTCGAGCACCAAGTCCATGACGGGGCACCTCTTGGGCGCAGCGGGCGGACTCGAGGCGTTGATCTGCACGCTTTCGCTGCACGAGGGGGTCGTGCCGCCCACCATCAACCTTGATCAGCCCGATGAAGAAGCGCGCGACATCGATCTCGTCCCGCACGAGGCGCGCAATCGCGCGCTCGCGTACGTGCTCTCGAACTCATTCGGATTCGGGGGGACCAACGCTTCGCTGATCTTGGCGAAGCATCAGTGAAGGACGGACCGGGATGTCGAAACTGCGCATGGGTGTGGCGTCCGATCACGCGGGTCTCGAGCTGAAGCGTGCGCTCACGGCCGAGCTCGAAAAGCGCGGCATCGAGGTGCAGGATTTCGGGACCAACACCGCAGACTCCTGCGACTATCCGGACTTCGCGCACGCCCTCTCCCAGGCTTTGGAAGCCGGCACCATCAGCCGAGGCCTGCTCGTGTGTGGTACCGGGGTGGGTATGTCCATCGCGGCCAATCGTCACGCGGGCGTGCGCGCCGTGGTCTGCAGCGAACCGCTGAGCGCCAAGATGTCGCGGCGCCACAACGACGCCAACGTCCTGTGCCTGGGCGCGCGGGTGGTAGGACAGGACACCGCGCTCGACATTCTCGAGGCCTTCCTGGGCGCCGAATTCGAGGGTGGGCGGCACACGGGCCGCGTGGCGAAGATCAACCCGTGAGGCAGCGCCGGAGCCTGCGCTTCGTGGAGCAGCAGCGGCGGTTCGCGCTGCGCTTCACGTGCGAGCACTGCACCTACTTTCACGTGGAGCGTGCCCTGTGCATGCACGGTTACCCCAACGCGGAGCACCGCGAGGGACGTTCGCGTGCCGCCCGGGAGGTAGGCGACGAATTGGTGTTCTGTAAAGAGTTCGAGCTGGTTTGAGCGAGCTGGTTTAGTCTTTCTTCGTGGACATCGCGCTCGCCCAGGACCTGCTCGCGTACATCGACGCGAGCCCGTCACCGTTTCATGCCGTCCGTGAGACCACCCGGCGGTTGCGCCTCGCCGGCTACCAGCCGCGCTCGGAGGCGGACGCCTGGGGGCTCACCCCGGGCGAGCGCTTCTTCGTGGTGCGCGGGGACGCCAGCCTGGCGGCGTTCGAGGTGGGCACCGAGCCACCTGAGGAGGTCGGCTTTCGGTTGATCGGCGCGCACACCGACTCCCCCACCTTGCGTATCAAGCCGCAGCCCGAGCTGGTCCGCGAGGGCCATCGCCAGCTCGCGGTCGAGGTCTACGGCGGGGCGCTCTACAGCACCTGGCTCGATCGCGACCTCTCGATCGCGGGTAGGGTGGTGGTGGCGGGCGAGGAAGCACAATCCATCGCGCATCATCTGGTGCGCCTGCCCGATGCCTTTTTGCGCATCCCGAACCTGGCGATCCACCTCAACCGAGGCGTCAACGACAGCCTCTCGCTCAATGCCCAGCAGCACCTCGTCCCCCTGTGCGGCCTCGGGGATCGTAGCGGCTTCTCGCTGCGCGACGTGCTCGCCCGGGCCCTCGACAGCGCCGGAGTGAAGCTCTCGCCCGAGCAAATTCTGGGCTGGGATCTGAGCTTGTTCGTCTGTGAGCCGTCGCGCTTCGGCGGTCTGGGCGGCGAGTTCATCTTCGCGCCGCGCATCGATAACCTCGCCGGCTGCCATGGCGCGCTCTCGGCGCTCTTGCTGAGCCAGGGGCCCAGGCCCCACACGCGCGGCATCGTCCTGTTCGATCACGAGGAGGTGGGCAGCCAGAGCGCGCGCGGGGCGGGCTCCTTCTTCGTGCGCTCCTTGCTGTCCCGCTTGCTCGAGGCCCACGGACCTTTCAGTGAGAGCCGGCTGGCCCGCGCCATCGCCCGCTCGTACCTCGTCTCGAGCGACATGGCCCACGGCGTGCACCCGAACTACCCCGAGCGGCACGAGCCCGGCCACCGCCCCTTGCTCGGACAGGGGCCGGTCATCAAGAGCAACTCCAACCAGGCCTACGGCACCGACGGCGAGACCTGGGCCTTGTTCGAGCGGCTCGCCCAGTCCGTCGACGCGCGGACCCAACGCTTCGTGGTGCGCTCGGATCTGGGGTGTGGCAGCACGATCGGCCCCATCACGGCAGCTCGGCTGGGGATTCGCACGGTCGACGTGGGCAACCCCATGCTGAGCATGCACAGCGCTCGCGAGATGGCCGCGACCGCGGACGTGGGTCCGATGATCAAGGTGCTGTCGGCATTCCTGGGGTAACCATGTTCGAAGCGCTACCCGACAAGGTCTCCGTTTACGAGGTGTCTCCTCGCGACGGCCTCCAGAACGAGGCCGTGACCGTGCCCACGACGCGCAAGGTCCGCTTGATCGAGGCGCTCGTGAGCGCCGGGGTTTCGCGGATCGAGGTCACGAGCTTCGTCTCCCCGAAGTGGATCCCGCAGCTCGCTGACGCGGAGGAGGTCATGCGCATGCTGCCCCCGGGGGCGGCGCAATACAGCGCTTTGTGCCCAAACGCCCGCGGCCTCGAGCGCGCGAAGAAATGCGCCATGCCCGAGCTCGCCGTGTTCGTCAGCGCCAGCGAGACCCACAACCGTCGCAACGTCAATGACACGATCGAAAACACGCTGGCGCGCTTTCGTGACGTAATAGGTCCCGCGGTCGAGCACGGAATGCGCGTGCGCGGCTATGTGTCCACCTTGTGGGGCTGCCCCTTCGAAGGAGAGATCGATCCGGAGGAGGGCCTGAAGATCGCCCGTTCGCTGGTCGAGATGGGGTGTTACGAGGTCTCGCTCGGTGACACCGTCGGTGTGGGCACGCCGCGCCAGACCGAGGCCATCCTGCGGCGCTTCCTCGACGCGTTCGCGCCCGAGCAGCTGGCCATGCACATGCACGATACGCGCGGGACCGCGCTGGCCAACGTGCTCGTGGGGCTCGAGCTCGGGATCCGCACCTTCGACGCGTCCGTGGGCGGCCTCGGAGGGTGCCCCTATGCCCCGGGCGCCGCGGGAAACCTGGCCACCGAGGACCTGGTCTTCATGCTGCACGGGATGGGCATCGAGACCGGCATTGACCTAGACAAGTTGTGGGAGGCAGGCAAAGTTGCTGCCGCTGTCGTCGGGCACGAACTGTCTGGTAAGGTCCACAAGGCCGGCGTCCGGTCGTTGCGCCGCTGAGGGGCTGCCCTTCAAATGGAGTCCTCGATCCCCCCAGGGGTCGTGATCTGCTCGCGCGGTACCTGCGCGCTTCAAATGGAGACGGATTGAGATGGGAACCTTCACCGC
>JBIQKA010000248.1:0-4668 GCA_044507075.1 Myxococcales bacterium | reverse complement strand
CGCGTGTTAGATCCAAGTGTATGGGCAAGTCCTCGAACTCACTGCGTTTGGCGTGCATGGCCGCCTTGCTGTGGGCCTTCATGCCTGGCTGCGGGGCGCACGAGCCGGCCTCGCCCGAATCGCACCGAGAGCCCACCTCCGCCCGTACGCAGGTCACCCCCACCGAAGAGCCGAGAACCGACAACGCCCGCCCCAGATCGGCGCAGGTCATCGTGACCGGCGTCCTATGGCGACGGGGCGGCGCGATCGAGGTCTGTCCAGGGGAAAGCGTGGGTGATTGTCCCGGCATTCCCGTCGAGGGCCAGGTGGAAGAGGCTTGGATCTCCGAGCAGGCCAAGGTCACGGTCTGGAGACTGAGCGGCTCCTACGACGGGACAACGCTGACGCTCGGCGCACCCGCCCAGCCGTCCGACTTTCACTCGCCCCCATCGACGCGCGCGAACCAGCGCCCGTATCCACGCGCCGAACTCGAGCGCGCACGCACCAAGGCCGACGCGATCTTGCGCGAGCACGGCGTCGTCTGGTCCAGCTCCACGTACGATGCCGTGCGCAACGAAGTCGTCTATGAGGCCGAGGCGATCGACGCCAAAACGCTCGCCGACCTGGCGCGCATCTCCGTGCGCACGCCCGAGGGCACGCTTCGACCCGTCGGCGCCGGCATCCGTGTGGTGGCTTTCATTGAGCTCGTGGACCAGGACTTGAAACAAATGCCCGTGCCCCCGGCGCGAGGCGACGTCGCGCTCATCACCGCGTCGACGCGCCGCGGCGGGGGCAGGTCGGCGCTCGGCCGATTCACCGTGCACTACGACGCGGCGCTGCGCTGCGTGTACTTCGATGCTTCGGGCGAGCGGGTCCTGCCGATCTGGCCGTACGGTTTTTGGGCGACCTCAAGCCCTTTTCGAGTCTTCGACTACGACGACAAGCTCGTGGCGCAGGCAGGCAGCGCACTCGAACTTGGTGGCGGGAGGGTCGAAGTCGAGCACGCGCGCGCGGCCAACCCGTGCGGCGCGAAGCAGGCGTGGATCGCTCATCCGCAGACGTCGTTCGAGGCGAAAGCGAAGCGATAGGGCCGAAGGGGCGGGCCGAGAGGCGACAAAAAGGGCAAAGCCTGCACTCCACGAAGCTCTCGAAACTCGCTAGTATTTCGTCACCGAGCAGCCTCGAAGGAAGTGAGCCGATGGGTCGTTCAAGAACTGGCTTCTTTGTTTGTGCCGCAGCGCTCCTCGCTGTGGCCGCCTGTGGAGACGAGGAATCGGCACGAAATTCGATGTCTTCGCCGGACGGGCGAACCCCGGACGAGCGTGGTGACAATGGGTCCGACAGAGAGATCGTGGACCCCACCGGGGTTTGGTGGACCGAGATCGAGACCACCGGCAGCCAGGACCTACCCACGGTCGGCCTCTTGGAAAACTCCAAGATCCGGTTCGTGATGCGCGTCGTGATCGCGGGCGAGGTCCCGAACCAAACGGCCGAGTTCGAGTTCTGCGACCTGCAAACCGAGTGGGAAAACCCGCTCATCCCCGGGGATTTCCACACCATCGGTTTTCGCCCCGCGGCCGCGGCCGCGTTCGGCGAGACGTTCTCGGTGGACTTCTCCGGGCTGTCCGTCGGCTCCGCGATCCCGGTTCCAGACCTCACGTTCATCGCCGGAGGTGACGCGACCGGAGCCATCATCGATGAGGACGGCGATGGCTTTCCCGCCATCACCACCTGGGTGCGCATCATCCTGCCGTTCGAGGTGGCGGAGGTCATCACGATCAACGCAAAGCTGGACGTCGTAGCCACCGACGAAAATACCCTGTCCGGGACGCTCGACTTCGACGTCGCAGCCGACATCATCGAGTCCAGCAGCGCCGTCTTCGTTCCCGACGAGGTCCCGGTCACGATCGTGCCCGATAGCAACGCCGTCCCCATCACCGTCCGCCGTCTCCCGGGTGGCGGCGATTGCAGCGCGATTCCCTCGACGATCAAGTTCAGCGAGGTACCGCCACCCGGGGTCGATCCGATCGATCCGATCTTCGGTCCCCAGCAGCCGACGACGCCGTAGTCAACCGGCCTCCGCTCAGCCGATCTTCTCCGCCAAGAACGCGCGCACCTTGTCGAGCCCAATGCGCTCCTGCTGCTGCGTGTCGCGGCTCCGCACCGTGACCGTCTGATCGGTGAGCGTGTCGCCGTCGATGGTGAAGCAGTAGGGCGTGCCCTGCTCGTCCATGCGCGCGTAGCGCTTGCCGATGGTCTGCTTCATGTCGATCTGACAGGGCCAGGTGCGCGCCAGGTCGTCGTAGAGCTTCTGGGCGACCTCGGGCATGCCCTCCTTCTGCACCACCGGGAACACGCCGGCCTTCACGGGCGCCATGCGCGGATGGAACTTGAGGTACACGCCGCTCGGGCGCGTGGTGTCGGGCGTGTAGGCCTCGCACAGGACGGCGAGCACGCCGCGCGAGAGGCCCGCCGAGGGCTCCACCACGTGCGGCACGAAGCGCTGCTGGGTCTCGGTGTCGAAGTACGAGAGGTTGGTCTTGGAGAACTTCTGGTGCTGCTGCAGATCGAAGTCGCTGCGGTGCGCCACGCCCTCGAGCTCGCCGTAGCCCGGCCACGAGAACGGGAAGCGGTACTCGATGTCCACCGTGCCTGCGCCCTCCTTGGCGTAGTGGGCGAGCTCGTCGCGGTCGTGCGCGCGCACCTTGAGGTTTTCGCTGGTGACGCCCACCTTGTTCCACCACTTGGCGCGCGTGTCGGCCCAGAACTCGAACCACATCTTCGCTTCGTCGGGGTGGCAGAACCACTCGATCTCCATCTGCTCGAACTCGCGCGAGCGGAAGATGAAGTTGCGCGGCGTGACCTCGTTGCGAAACGCCTTACCCACCTGGGCGATGCCGAAGGGCACCCGCACGCGCGAGGTGTCCACCACGTTCTTGAAGTTGAGGAAGATGCCCTGCGCGGTCTCGGGGCGCAGATAGGCCAAGTTTTCCTCGCTCTGCACGGCGCCCACGTAGGTCTTGAACATCAGGTTGAACTGGCGCGGCTCGGTGAGCGTGCCCTTCTCCTTGGCGTCGGGCCCGAAGATGTTCGCGTAGGCCTCGACCGGCAGCGCGATCAGATCGATCACGTCGAACTCTTCGGCGCTCTTCCCTTTGATGAGCTTGCCGAGACGCTTCTTGGCGTCCTCGTCTTCGCCTTCCACGAACGCCACCATGGAGAGCGCCGCATCCGTCTTGTGCCGGAAGACCTTCAGGTGATCGGCGCGGTAGCGACGCTTGCTCTCCCTGCAGTCCACCATCGGGTCGTTGAAGCCCGCCACATGCCCCGAGGCCTCCCAGGTCTTGGGGTTCTGGATCAGCGCGGTGTCCACGCCGACCATGCTCAGGGTCTTGCCGTCGGGCCCGGTGGGCGGGCAGCGGACCATGTCGTTCCACCAGGCGTCGCGCAGGTTGTTGCGCAGCTCGACCCCGAGCGGGCCAAAGTCCCAAAAACCGTTGATTCCCCCGTAAATCTCGCTGGCGGGGAAGATGAATCCGCGGCGCTTACACAGCGCGACCAAGTCATCCATGGAAAACGGCTTCTCGGGGGTCTCGGTGCTCATAGAGGGCCCGATCGTACCGAGGCCCCCGCGACCCGCAACCCTAGCAGCCCGCAAAAGCGTGCTATTTCGGGGCGATCGCGGCGTAGCCCGCCTGGCCCCGCCCCCGCCGGGCTCCCACGAAAGGCGGCGTCCCGGCCGCCTGTCGGAGCAGGTAGATGGGCACGGGCGCGCCGAGCAGCGCCAAGAAGTCCTCGCCGAGCTCTCGCCCCACGCGCAGGTCAAAAGCCCTGGTGTAGAAGTCGCGCGCACGTGCGATGTCGGCCACGTCGATGTTCACGGGCAGTGCCCTGCCTCGGCGTTGACCCCGAGGGACAGCCACTGTATCAAGCGCCTGTCCCATGGCGCTTTATGTCCACAATACGCTGACCAAAAAGAAAGAGCCCTTCGTGACCGCGCAGCCCAAGGTGGCGCGCATCTATACGTGCGGCCTCACGGTCTACGCCCCGATGCACATCGGGCACGCCCGAACCTATTGCTTCTGGGACATGTTCCGGCGCTACCTCGAGTACCGCGGCTACCACGTGGTCAGCGTCATCAACTACACGGACATCGACGACCGCATCATCCAGCGGAGCGGCGAGCGCGAGGGCGCCATCGACGTGGCCGAGCGCAACATCGCGGGCTTCCGCTCGGACACGCGCAAGCTGCACATCAAGGACTACGCGGTCTACACACGCGCCACCGACTTCATCGAAGAGCAGGTGCAGATGGTGAAGGGACTGGTCGACAAGCACCACGCCTACACCGTGAACAACGAGGTCCTGTACGAGGTGCAGAGCTACGCGCCCTACGGCCAGCTCTCCGGCCGCAAGCTCGATGAGCAAGAGGTGGGCGCGAGCGGGCGCGTCGAGGAGGACTTCTCACGCAAGAGGCACCCGGCGGACTTCACGCTGTGGAAGCCCACGGACGAGGGCGAGCCCTCCTGGGACACTGGCGTGAACGACTGGCCCAAGGGGCGCCCGGGCTGGCACATCGAGTGCTCGGCCATGAGCACGGCCCTGCTCGGCAACCACTTCGACGTCCACGGCGGCGGCATCGACAACATGTTCCCGCACCACGAGAACGAGATCGCCCAGAGCGAGCCC
>JBIQKA010000057.1:0-32523 GCA_044507075.1 Myxococcales bacterium | reverse complement strand
CGTCGACCGCGCCGACGCCGCACTGGTTGCCCCCGTGGGGGAAGGTCATCAGGCCGAAGTCGATGGTGCCACCGAGATCCGCGGTAACCTGCTTGAGCGCGTTCACCGAGGGATCCCAGCGGTTCGTATTGTTCATCTTCATGCTGCCCGAGCGGTCGAGCACGATCAGCATATCCGGAGGGATGCGATCGTTGCGGATCACCTGCGCCTGGCAGTGACCGTCGCCGTCGTCGTCGACATTGTCGTCGTTTCCTGACCAGTCGTCGCCATCGCCGCCCCGGTAGTCGTCATCGTCATCGTCGTTCTGGTCGCCGTCGCCGCCGCCGCCGCCAGTGTTGTTCTGGTTGCCCCTGCCGCCGGAGGACAACGGAGCCGGATCACCGCAGGCCATCAAGCCCATACAAGCCAACACGATTGTCCAGTTGCCAGTCCGCATAAGCACCATCTCCTCAAACGACACGAAGGACAGATACAACGAAGATACGAGCCCGGAGGATAACCGCGATAACCGAAGCCGCTCGGCGGCCGTCGAACCGGGCCCCTCCGCCCGCGGGCGAAACAAACTTGGAGAGCGCAGCGCGAAGATTCTCCGGTGAGCTCTCTACCCTACATGTGCCTCGCCGCGCTGAAAAGCGTCAATTCATTGGTGCTCGCTGCCATGGCTGCTGAGGCCCGAGATTCCATTATTCTGGTCACTCGGGTCACAGCTGTCTGTGCTGCTCCGCACGGGATCCAGATGTGTGGAATTGTTTGCGCGTCATCAAAGCGGGTTCCCCCTATGGATCCCAAGGCAGCTCCGGGACGACGTTGAAGAACAAGCTAGGAATTTCCCAGTTCAGCTCGGGATCGAGCGTATCTTCGAAACGCTCCTCTTTGCCGACGACGATCGCGTCGGGCGCTTGAGCCTGTGTGTGGCGGAATCAGAACTCATCTCGCGCGAGGCGGCCCGCGCGATGGGTCTCCGACGAAGTGGGTTCGCTTGCGACCAGCGACGGCGAGGTTTCAACCGCGGGAGCGGCGCTGGAGGTTTTCGTCGGCGCGGGCGCCCTCGGCCGGGCGAAGACGGGGGGACGGGGCGTGGCCCGCCGGAGTCGCCTTCGCTCACGGTGGGAGGCTTCCGCTTCGTTCGATCGCGGCGCGCGGCGGGGAGGCTCGGCCTGGGCACGCACGGAACGGGCGCTGGGCGGAACCGAGGTCATCTCGGGCATGGAGGCCACGTCCGCGGGCGGGGACGCGAGCTTCAGGCTCGCAGGGGCCGGTCGCGACGGGGAGGGGGCGAGCTCGGAGAGCGTGGACTGCGGAGCCGATTCGGCGCGGGCTGCCGGGAGCACTCCCGGGTGGTGGCGGGGCACCTGAAACCACCACACGAGCAGCGTCAGCACGCCCAGTGCGCCGACCAACACCGCGGCGCGCGCGAGCCTCGATTGACTGTCTCGCCGCGAAAGCTCGGAGAGCGTCGGGGCAGCCACCTGGACCGATCCCTGCGGTGTGGATGGGAGGCGGCCAATCTCGCGCACAGGTTCGCAGGGCGCGGCCCCCGGGTTGCCGACCGCGGGCGTGGTGGGATCGTTCGCCCCGGCGCTGCCCCCGGGCTGACGCGCGGGATTCTGGACGAACGCCAGCAGAGGCGTCGGGTAGCCGCGTGCTTCCAGGAAAGGCTCGAGTTCGGCGATCAGGGTCTCGATGCTGCCGATCCGCTGATCGCGCTCCTTGGCGATCGCGCGGTAGACCAACACGTCGAGCGCCGGCGGGACCTCTGGCCGGAGCACGGAGGGCCTCTCGGGCACCGACATGGCAAAGGCCACGGCCTGCTCGCCGAAGGTGCTCGCGCGATAGGGAGGTTCTCCGGTCAGCGCCTCGTAGAGTATTACCCCGAACGCATACACATCGGCGCGTCCGTCGACGTCGCGGGCCCCCAAGAGCTGCTCATAGGACACGTACTTGGGCGTCCCCATGGTGACCCCCGAGCGCGTCTGCGGGCTCTCCGACGTGGAATCGAAGATCTTGGAGATCCCAAAATCGATCACCTTGGGGACGATCTCGGGCTGACCGGGCTCACTCGAGAGAAAAATGTTATCTGGCTTGATATCGCGATGAATCACGCCTGCTGCATGGGCAGCGCTGACTCCGCGCATGGCGGCCACCAGCAGGGCGACCAACTCCGTGAATGGTATGGGGCTGCGCGCGATCCGTTCCGAGAGCGGCTCGCCAATCAAGAGCTCCATCACCAGGCACACGGCGTCGTCTTCCCGCACCACGTCGTAGACGTCGACCACGTTGCGGTGATGGATGCGGGAGGTGGCGCGAGCCTCGTGCAGCAGCCGATCGTACGCGCTGTCGGAGGAGCCGAGCTGAGGGTGCACCCACTTGATGGCCGCGCGCTTGTGCGTGAGCGTGTGCTCAACTTCGTAGACGGTACCCATCCCCCCCTCGCCGAGGGGACGCAGGAGCTTGTATTTCCCGCCGACGATGCTGCCCAGCGTGGGTTTGCGCAAAGGGGTTAACCTCGCGGCGCACTATGTCATAACCTTCATGGGTTACCAACGTTGGCCCCGAGGAATTTCAAGCTCGTAAAGATTTCACTATTCGCGCGACGCGGCCCCCTCCCGCCGTCTAAGGGCGTTGCTCATCCGCTCGGCGAGCGCGCTCGGACGCCAGGGCTTTTGAACGAAGCCCTCGACCCTCGGCTCGCCGATGTGCTCGATGGCGTCGGCGGCCAGGTAGCCGCTGGTCAAGATCACGCGCACGCCGGGCTCGATCTCGCTCATGGCGCGCAGGGTGGTGGCCCCGTCGCCGCCCGGCATGGTGAGATCGAGCAGGACCAGATCGATCTGGCGGTGACGCTCGCGGTAGATCCGCACCGCCTCGTCGGCCGAGCTGGCCGTGAACACGTTCACGCCGATATCTACCAGCGTGAGTCGAGCCAACTCCCGAACTTCGACGTCATCGTCGACCACCAGGACCGTGCCCTGGACGCGTTGTCGCGCGATCGGGAGGTGGGCTCGCTGACCATGGGTCTCGGCTTGCAGCACGGGCAAGAGTAGGCGCGCGCAGGTGGCGCCAGGACGCGAGGTGATGTCCACGGTTCCCGAGTGGGTGCGGGCCACGCCGAGGGCCGCGGCCAAACTCAGACCGCGCCCCAGGAACTTGGTGGAGAAGAACGGCTCGAAGATGCGCGGCAGGACGGCGTCGGGGATCCCAGGTCCGTTGTCGAAGACCTCGAGGAACGCGTACTCACCGGCGAGGCAGGCGGAGCCGAGCTTGGTCTGGGCCAGCTCCTCGGCGCTGAAGAAGCGGCTCCCTGTGACCACCTGGATCGCCCCGTCGGGGCGCTGCTCCAGCGCCTCCACCGAATTGGTCACGAAGATTTGGAGCAGCTGACCCAGCTCGTCCGGGTTCATCTCCACCGGCCCCTGCGCGCGGTGCTCGAACGTGAGCTTCACGTTCGAAGGCATGGCCGCCTGGAGCGGCTCCTGCATCGACTTGATGACGATGGAGAACTGGCAGCGCTCCGGCAAAAAACGCCCGCGCCCGGCGAAGGCCAGCATCTTCTTGCACAGCTGTGCGGCGCGATCGGCGGCCTCGATGATGCTGTTGACGTTCTCCTGCATCGGCGAGTTCGCTTCGAGGCGGCGCGCGATCAGCTCCGCGTGTCCGAGCAGGCCCACGAGCAGGTTGTTGAAGTCGTGCGCGACTCCGCCCGCCAGCACGCCGAGGCTCTCGAGGTGCTGCGATTCGCGGGCGCGCTGTTCGATATCACGACGCTCGCGCTCGGTCTGGCGGAAGTCATCCACGTCACGCAGCGAGGCGACCCACTCGAGCACGCTTCCGTCATCTCCCTGCACGGGCGCGGCGCGCAACAGGCAGGCGCGATAGTCGCCCTGCACGTTTCTGGCGAAGCGCGCCTCAGCCTCGAAAGCGCGACCGCTCTCGATACCCGCTCGCCAACGCGCCTCGATCGACTTGGCGTCATCCGGGTGGACGAGCCGCCGCCAGTCGAGCACCTCGCCTGCGCTCGGCGGCGCCGCGAAGTCCGCCGAGAGGCGGTTTTCGAGGATGTGCTTCCCTTGCTTGTCCGTGACCCAGACAGAAGAGCAAGAGGCGTCGATCAAACTCAGATAGCGGGCCTCGTTGCTGCGCAGCCGAAGCTCGGCTTCACGGCGGCTCTGGACCTCGCGTTCCAGGTTCTGTTGATAGTCGGATGCCTTCGGCTCATGACGCGCGCTCTGCACCTCGTAGGCGAGCAAGGCGCTCAATCCCAGCGCCATCAGGCTTCCAGACGCGCGCACCAGCGCGAGCCATGGCGTCTCCACCAGGTGCTCTGCAGGAACCAAAGTGGCCGACCAGAGCGCGATGCCGCCGATGCTCACGAAAGCGCAGAGCAGGATCGACGGCGGATCGAGCGGGCGCGGCATGCGGCGATGAACCAGAAACAAGATGGAGTACGAAATCGCAACGCAGGCGGCCCCCCCGAGGAAGCAAAGCGCCTGGTGAACCCGTAAGACAAGCGTGAGCAGGTTGCCTTCCGCTTCTCCCGAAGCAACGGCGTAACCCAAGAGCGAAAACATGGTTTCCCCCATGTGGGCCGAGCAGCGCCCCCCCGCAGCGTGACTCGGCCGTAGTCATTGCAGCCTATACGACCGCTGCCCCTGGAACCTCCTGCACAATCACGCGATTAAACGCCATTCAGTGAGATCTTCTCCCAGAGCGAGCCAGATCACTGACCCAAAGCAGTTCACCCCATCCGGGGAAGCTGGGGACGGAGTACTCCAACTTAGATAGCGCCCCCATCCTCACCCCGAGGCGCTATCTGAGTTGGCATACTCCGTCCCCAGCTCGTCAGCGCGCCCAGCTCCTCAGCGCGACAGATCGAGATGAAATAGATTGTCGTTTTCAGATTTGGATTGCATTCGGCGAACGTGGGGGATAGATCCCTCGCGTGTTGAAAACGATTTTCAATCCATTGCGCTGCTGCTGACCTCTTCACGGAGGGGGAGGGGCAGCCAGCGCAGTCGCGACAGGGGAGTCAGCGAGCATGAAGACGGGAATCCTTGGTCAGACGCATCTGGGTATCAGGCACACCGCGCCTGGTTGCAGCCAGGAGACCCTGGCCCGCAGCGAGGTTTTGCACGTGCAGCGCTGCACCCACTGCGGCACCGTGTCCCTACACCTGGGCCCCCTCACCGTGCGCTTCGACGCCGCGAGCGTCGAGAGCATCTGGAACACCCTAGGACAAGCCCTCCTGACGCTGCACGCCGAGGAGGACGCCCGGGCACGGGGTATTCAAGCTTGAGTTTTCACTAGCCCGGAAACGCCCGTGCGCGTGGGGACGGAGTATTCCAACTTAGATAGCGCCTCGGGGTGAGGATGGGGCGCTATCTAAGTTGGAATACTCCGTCCCCAGCTCGAACGTGCGCGAGGCGATGCGCTGGGCTTCGCTGCGGTCGTGGGTCACGAGCAAACATGGGATCGCGAGCTCTTGCACGATGCTCGCGACCTCTTCGCCCAGGCGGATGCGCAACGGCTCGTCGAGCGCGGTGAAGGGCTCATCGAGCAGCAGCGCGCGGGGCGCGCTTGCCAGGGCGCGCGCGAGGGCCACGCGTTGGGCCTCGCCGCCCGAGAACGTGTGGGGTCGGCGCGCCGCAAGGTGCGCCACGTGCATGCGCTCGAGCCAGCTCCGCGCGCGATCCTCACGATCACGCGCGGAGCGGGGGAGCCCGTAGGCCACGTTTCCGAGCGCGTCCAGGTGCGGAAACAGCGCCCGCGACTGAAACACGAAGCCGATGCCGCGCCGCTCAGGAGGCAGATCCACCATCTGCGCACTCGAGAACAGCACCCGCCCGTTCAAAGCGATCTCTCCGGCATCGGGCCGAAAGAGGCCGGCGATGGCGTTCAAGACCGTGGTCTTGCCGACCCCCGATGGTCCCGCGAGCGCGCTCACGCCCACCGGCAGCGAAAGCTCCGCCACGATCGCATGGGGAGCGCGCCGCCCGGCGGCCACCCTCATGGACACACGCAAGAATTCAGAGCTCACGCCGCGCCCTTCTCTGCACGCGGTTGACCACATACAGCGTCAGCACCGCGAACCCGCTCAACACGAGCGACATCCCGAGCGCCTCCGGTTCACGGCCCGCTTGCACGGCGTCGTAGATCGCGAGCGCCGCCGTGCGCGTGAGGCCCGGGATGTTGCCCGCCAACATCAGCGTCACACCGAAATCGCCGAGCGCGCGCGCGAACCCGAGCGTGGCGCCCGCCGCGATGCCGCCCCGCGCGAGCGGGAGCGTGATGGTCACGAACGCCCGCACGGGCCCAGCGCCGAGCGAACGCGCCGCGGCCACCAACGTAAGATCCACGTCCTCCATGGCCGCGCGCGCAGTCTTGGCGACGAGCGGCAGCGCTCCGAACGCGGCGGCCACGATGGCCCCCGTGCGCGTGAACACGATCGACGACCCGGTGAGGGCCTCGTAGGCGCGCCCGAGCGCGCTCTGCCTCCCGAGCGCGATCAAGAGATAGTATCCGAGCACCGTGGGCGGGAGCACCATGGGCATCGTGATCACCGCGTCGAGCAGATCGCCCAGCCGGGACCGCCAGAGCGAAGCGATGGCGGCCACCACTACGCCCACCGCCACGGCCCAGAGCGTGGCCACGAACGCCACCTGAAACGAGAGCGCGAGCGGCTCCCACTGGCTCACGGTGTACGCGCTCCCTCGCCGACCCCGCGCTCGCGCGCCGGGATCGACTCCTCGGGCATCAGGATGCCGTGCGCGTTGAGCACGCGTCGCCCCGCCGGACTGTTGAGAAACGCCGCGAACACCTCGCCGCCCTGCGCGTTTTCGCCGTGCTTGCACACCACCAGAGTTTGACGGATCGGCGCATGCAGCTCGCAATCCACCTCGCGGTAGTGGCCCTCGCTCGCCATCGCCAGAGAGAGTCCGACCAACGCGAGCTCCGCGTTCCCGCTCTCGGCGAACTGCATGGCCTGCTTCACGTTCTCACCGTACACGATGCGCGGCTCGAGGGCCCTCCACAATCCGAGCGCTTCCAGCGTCTGCTTGGCCGCCTTGCCGTAGGGCGCGTGCTCTGGATTGGCGATCGCGATGCGCTTGTAGCTGGGATCTTTGATCTGCTCCCAGTCCGGCAGCGGAGTCGCGACCTCCTTGCGCTGCCACAGCACCAAGCGTCCCACGGCGTACGGCGCCTTGGTGCTGCCGTCGCACGCGCCCTTGGCCACCACCTCCTCGACGAACGCTTCGTTGGCGGCCGCGAACACGTCGAACGGTGCGCCCTGCGCGATCTGCTTCGCCAGGAGTCCCGTCGCCGCGAAGCTCAACGAGAGCTTCGCGCCCGAGGCCCGCTCGAAGGGGCCCCGGAGCGCGCTGAGCGCGGGCGTGAGATCGGACGCCGCCGCCACCCGGATGGTTCCGGGCTGCCTCGCGACCGGTCGCGCGCTCGACCTGGCCTGCCGCGGATGGTCCTTACCATTCGGGCACGCAGACAGCAGGAACAACGCCGCCCACCAAGCTCTCCCGAGAGGACCCATCTCGCCCCTGGCTTTACACGAGGCTCGTGGTGGGCGGTACAGGACCCCTCGCTTTCGTGTGCGCGTACGTTCGCCCGCCCCCCCGGCGCCGCGGCCAACAGCCATCCTTGAGCACTCGCCCGTGTGCGTAGTCGTGGTGAGGTGATCTACCAATCTGCGCTGCTTGCGGAGCATCTGAGTGCAGTTCAGTTTCAAGACAAACGCAAAAGTGCACGGGCGATGGACTTTGCGCGATCGGAGTCATTTTGACGTTCCTTCCGGCACGTTTCGCAACTAGGTTCTCTCCTTCGATGCGACGCTCTCTCCCTGTCTGGCTCTTGCTGCTCGCGGCATGCGTAGGCGACGTGGTCCCGCCCGAAGGTGACCCCCGCTCCGATACCGATGCCATCGCATCCAACGACGACGACCGGCGCAGAGGCGACCGCGACGACGCAGAGGACGACGAGGGCGATGGCGACAAGCGCGATGATGGCGATGGTGATGGCGATGGCGATGGTGATGGTGATGGCGATGGCGACGGCGATCGCCCAAGTGCCCGTGACGCAGGCTCGAAGGAGTCAGACCTCGACTCCGGCACGACGACCCCTGACGACCCGGCCGATCCTTGCGACGCCAGCGGCGAGCCGCTGGTGGAGAAGCTCCGCATCAAGGACCTGGCGCTCTACCAAACCGTCAAGGTCAACTTGGTCTCGAGCGGCAGTTGGGTAAGCAACCAGGCCGCGCCCGTGGTGCAGGGCAAGGACGCCCTCGTGCGCGTCTTCGTGGAGCCGCTCAGCGGCTACGCGCCGCACGCCGTGCTCGGCGTGCTCACCCTGCACAACGGCGACCAGCAGACGCGCCTCGAAGCCAGGCTCAGCCCGCGCAGCGCGTCGACCGACGCGGACCTCGCGACCAGCTTCAACTTCAACGTCCCGGGCAGCGCGATCACCGCCGATACCACCTTCTCCGCGGCCATCGTGGAGGAGCAGTGTAGTTCCGAGCGCACCGAGAACCTGAGCGCTCGCTTCCCGCAGACGGGCACGCAAGCCCTCAAGGCGACGGCCATCGGCCCCCTGCGCGTGGTGCTGGTCCCCGTCTCCAACGGGGGCAACGTGCCCAACACGGGCAGCGCGCAACTCGAGAAGATCCGCGCCTCGCTGATGTCCCTCTATCCCATCGCGTCGGTCGAGCTCAGCGTCGACGACGTTCTCAGCTGGCCCTACACCGTGGGGCGCCAGTCCGGCTGGACCGATCTCTTGAACGAGGTCATCGCCGAGCGGCAGCGCGACAACGCACCCGACGACGTCTACTACTACGGCCTCGTCACCCCCAACTCGTCTCTCGGTACCTATTGTGGAAACGCGTGCGTCCTTGGCGTCGCGCGCATGCTCACCCGCGTGAGCCCGGACGATCAAGCGGGCGTCGGCGTCGGCTACGAACACGGGACCACCTACTCCACCATCGCGCATGAGCTCGGCCACGCCCACGGTCGCGCCCACGCGCCGAGCCCGCCTCCCAACTCGCCGGACCCGTTCAGCCTCGACAGCAACTTCCCGGACCCGACCGGGCGCATCGTGACCTGGGGCTACGACGCGGCGCGCTCCAGCCTGATCAACCCGGAGCGCACCTACGACATCATGGGGTACACCGATCCGACCTGGATCGGCGCCTACACCTACAATGCCCTCGCAGAGCGCTCCATGCGCGTGAACACGGTGTTCAACGGCATGGCGCGCATGCGCGTGAGCACGGTGTTCGAGCGCGCAGCCGATGACGACGGCACGCAGTGGGTGCGGCTCGTCGCGTACGCCGACGGAACGCTGCGCTGGACCAATCTGACGACCGAGCGCCGCCCGGCCGGCAGCGAGCAGACGGCCCAGGCCTACGACACGGGCGGCGCCTCGCTCGGGACGGTCTCGGTGGTGAGGGGAGCGCTCTCGCACTCGGACGATTCGCTCCTTTACTTGGGCGATCTGCCGGCGCAATGGGCGAGGCTCGAGCTCACGGACCGCACGCTCCTGCGCGACGAGATCCTCCCGCCGCTGATGCCGTGACGCACGCGCTCAGGGAATGAAGCAGCCGCTCGAGAGCGTGTACGCGACCGTGCCTTCGTTGGGGAAGGCCGCTTCGACGACCACCACCCAGTGGCTGTCGACGTCGGAGGTAAACTCCCCGAAATTCGTGGTGGCGAAGTACGAGGGCCCTTCGTCGCCCACGAGGCACTTGCGCTCGTAGCCGGCGCACTGGGTGCCCTCGATGACATAGAGCCCGATGGGCTTGTCGGCCTCCACGAAGACCGAGCAGCCATAGCCGGCCGGGACGGTGATGGCGAAGCTGTGATCGGCCCGGTCGTAGGTGCCACCGGGGATGACCGACTGGCTCGTGGGCAAGCAGGTGGCCGTGAGCAAAGACGGCGCATCGGGCTCCAGCGTTCCGTCGACCGGCGGGTCTTCGATGGGATCGCGAGCAAAGGTTGGGCAAGGAGTGGAGAGCTTCTCCACGTCGAGCGTGAACACCCCCGCCCCGTCGCCGCTATCGACGATCAAGGTCAACAGTTCACCTGCCTTGACGCGCCGCGTGACCTGCGAGCGCGGCATCCCGCGCCCACCAGCATTGCAGCCGAGCAACGGCCCTCCGCAGCGCGGTCCCTCTTCCACGTAGAGCACAGGGTCGAACTCGTGCGACGTGACGGTGAAGGCATAGAGGCCCGCGGAAGGCGCGGTCCACAGCAACGAGCGCTCACGCTCGCCGGCTCCGCCGCAGATCCCGTCGTGCGCACTCGTTCCGAAGGCGGTGGTCGACGTGAACGGCAAGTCTTCCGCGGAGAGCTCGTTGGCGGGACACGTGACGCGGTTGACGCCCAGCTCGACGGCGCCGTGACTGCCCGCGACGCCGTCGACCACCACCACGTATTCCTCTCCCGCCTCGAACCTGCGCACGATCCGAGGTTCGCTGCTGTGCTCACACGCGTACTCCGTTCCGTTGCACGCGGCGGAGACGATCCCCAGGACGTTGTCGAAATTCGAGCCCTTCGTGGTCAACTCGTAGTAACCCGTCTTCGGAACCACCCAATGCAGCGCGAGGTCGTTGCCCGCGGAAGCCGCGCACGAGAGCATGAGCTGGTCGCCCGCGCCGTCCGTGCTCGAGCTGAATGTGCCGAGCTGCTCTAGCCGCCCATCGGCGCACGCGGGAAGTGGGAGCTCGGGAACGCTGCCGTCAGGCTCGCCTCCCGTGCCGCTGTCCTCTGCATCGAGCACGTGGGCATCGTCCTGGCGCTGAGTCTCGGCATCGGATGGCGCGGCGTCGCCGATGACCCCGCTGTCGTGCGAGATGCCCGCATCCTGCACGGTCGCATTCGCGGTCCAATCGAGCGCGCAGCCAGTGCTCAGGCCCGTCGTCGCGGCGGCAACGGCCTGTAGCGTGCCGCGCCAACCTGGCCGCGAGCGAATTTCGTGGAGAAGTGGCCTAGCGGTCGGTCGCATCTCCGACAGATAGCACTGCGGGAGCCATACACGCACACTGCGCGGTATGCGGGTCACCCTGAATTACCTTCGCTACTTGCCGAGCGCCCCCCGTAGCCAGAGTGCACGGCTCACCGAACCCACGTGCTCGATTTGGCCAGCTGTGCCACCATCGCCGACGTGAATCGGACGGCGTGGAAGCTTGGTGCGCGGTTGGGTTTCTTCGGCGGTTCTCGCTGGCTGGTCAGCATGGGTTGCGCAGGTTCGCTCATCGCTTGCAACCCCGCCAAGACCCCCGTGGCCGAGCACGACGCGAGAGGCCGTGCGCCGCAGGCTGCGACCCAAGCCGAGCCGCCCCGTCCCCTCGATGAACCACCGGCCGTGCCGGACGAGTCCGAGGCCTCCGACGCGCTGGATCAGCTCGCGGAGCCCGCGGCGGTCGAAGGCGAGGAGCTCGCCCGGGTGAAGACCTCAGCGCTCCCGCCCAAGGTGGTGCGGAAGGCCAACGAGCTCACCCTGCGCATGCTCGAGAACGTGGAGCCCGAACGGCCCAACCTGATCCTCGCGCCCATCACCACCCTTCTTGCCCTCGAAATGGTCTTGCCGGGAGCACGCGGCAAGACCGCCCAAGAGCTCGAGCAGCGCCTGGGCCTGAAGACCACCCAGGCAGAGCTGGTGGCCAAGGAGCTCAAACAGCTCGCGCGTTCGCCGGGCCCAGGTAACGAGCTGCAGCTCACGAGCGGCCTCTACACCGAGGAGCGCATGACGGTGCACGCGGCGTTCGAGCGGCAGCTGCGCGAGGGGTTTTACGCCAGCCGAGTGAGCCTGCCGTTCGCCAAGGATCCCGAGGCAGCCCGGGCCCGCATCAACCAGGACGTGGCGCAGCACACGGGCGACCGCCTGAAGGAGCTCCTCACGCCTGGCTCGGTGGACACGCTTACGCGCGCGGTCTTGCTCAGCGCGGTATCGATGACGGCCCAGTGGAAGGACGCGTTCGATCCCGCGCGCACCGAGGAGGGCCCCTTCGAGCGTCGTGATCGCCAGAGCGTGCAGGTGCCCTTCATGCAGCGCGCTGGGAGCTTCTTGCTCGGCATGCTCGGCGAAGACGCCACCGTGGTCGAGCTTCCCTACGCTGGTGACGAACTCGCGATGGTGATCGTGCTCCCGAGTCCCGGGACCTTTCCCAAGGAGGTCTTCGATGCGGACACCCTGGGACGCACGCTGGAGCGCCTCGCCGCCGCCAACGTGGTGCTCAAGCTGCCGCGCTTCACCGCTCGCCTCGACTCCACGAACCTCATCCCTTTCCTCGAGGAACTCGGCCTGCACGCGCTGTTCAGCCAGCAGGCCGATCTCAGCGGCATCGCAGGCAAGCCTGGAGAACTCTACGTGAGCCAGGTGCTTCACGGCGCCTTCGTGGACGTGAACGAGAAGGGCACTGAGGCGGCAGGCGCCACGGCCGTGGGAATCCGCACACGCTCCGCGGCCACCCGGGAACCCCCGACGGTTCTGGTGAATCATCCTTTCGTGTTCCTGATCCGTCAGCCCGCGAGCGGACTTATCTTGTTCGCAGGACGGATCGGCGATCCGAGCCTCAGCCACTGAGCGATCGCATACGCTCTGCGCAATGGGATTGGCATTCCGGTAGCATCCGTTCGCGGCCCCCAGTAGACGGAGCTTCCTGCGCGGACGTGGGCGGCGCGCTTCCGTAGCTCACGGGCGCGGCAGCTTGCCCTCGGCGTCGATGGGCATACGCATCACCAGCTTCTCGCGCGTGCCCGGCGTGGTGAACATCGTGAGCTGGTCGTCGATGATCACCGCTTCGACGGGCGTGGGATAATCAGCGAGCATCTCGAGGCACTTCTTTGGGCCCATCACGAAGCAGCCCGTATCGAGCGCGTCCGCCACGAGGCCCGTGGACGCCACCAGGGTCACCGAGGCGGAGCGCCGCGCGGGCAGCGCGGTCGCCGGATCGATGATGTGATGCCAGTGGGTTCCGTCGTCTGCGATGAAGCTGTGCTCGTAGTCGCCCGCTGTCGCGATCGAGGCGTCGCTCAGCTCGATGAACCCGATGTAACCGGCCATGCGCGGATGTTGGATGCCCACGCGCCACTTGCGGTCGCCCTTGAGCCCGCGCACGAGCACCTGTCCACCCGCGAACACCATGTGATTGGGGAAGCCCGCCTCGAGCAAGAGCGCGGACGCACGGTCCACGGCCCACCCCTTGGCGATCCCGCCGAGACCTATCGCCATGCCCTTGCGCTTCAAGAACACCGTGCGCGCGCCCTCGTCGAGCAGCACGTCCCGGTAGTTCACCAGGTGCCTCTGCTTGCGCACCGCGGCCACGTCCGGGACCTGCTTCTCGCCCGGCTGAAAGAGATAGAACGGGCGCAGCGCGGCCCAGGTGAGATCGAACGCGCCCTCGGAGCGCCGCGCCGCATCGAGCGACGCGCGCACGTTCTCCAGCGTGTCCTCGCCGACCTTCACCGGCGCCTTGCCCGCGGCCGCGTTCACCCGGGACACATCGCTCTCCGGGATCCACTCCGAGAGCACGCGCTCGAGCCGCGCCACCTCATCGAACGCACGCGCGATCGCCTCGCGCGCCCGGGCCTCCTCGGCCGAGACCACGGTGATCTCGTACACCGTGCTCATGAGCTGACGTCGCTCCTTCACGAGTGGAGCGGGTGCTGGCTCCGGGGTCGCCTTGGCGCGCACGCCCGCATCGCCAGGGGTCGACTCGCGCGCCGGGGTGGTGTGGGGGGTGGAACCGTCTTGCGCGATGGTGGCGGGCTGCGGCTTGGCCTCGCGTGAACAAGCCGAGAACGCGAGCAGGACGGCGAGCGCCCCGCGAATGGCGGCGCCCGGCCGCGCGATCGTCCCACGTGGGCCCATCTCAGCGCTCACTGACCACGGGCGTCCCCACCCGTCCATCTGGACACACGAAGCGGCGGCCGACCACCTGCAAGAGCGCGGGGAGCACCCAGAGTGTGGAGACGATGCAGCTCGCGATACTCACGGCGATCAGCTCCGCGAAGCGCTGCACGGGCACGAAGTTGCTCAGCAGGAGCGCGGCGAAGCCGAGCATCAGGGTGGCGCACGCGAGCACGATCGCGCTGCCTGTCCCGCGCACGCTGCGCATGAGCGCCGTGGTGAGCAAGGTGCGTTCGCCGAGCTCCTCGCGTAGCCGCGCGAGCAGGTGGATGCCCGCGTCCACCGTGATGCCGATGCTGACCGAGAAGATGATCGCCGTGGCGGCGTTGAGCGGGATGTTGCGCCACACCATCCAGGCCATCACCAACACCATCGGGATCACGTTTGGAGGGAGCAACAAGAGCGTGTAGCGCCAGCTCCTGAACGAGAGGAACACGAGCGCCAAGATGGTCACCACGGCCACGCCCAGGCTGCCCGTGAGATCGGTGACCACCGCGTCGAGACCGCGCGAGCTCAGGTAGGCGTCGCCCGTGAACGCGTAGCGGACGTCGGGCTGCTTGGCGAAGGCCTTCTTGAGCTGCAGATCGAGCTTGTCGACGAGCTCCAGGGTCGCGCGGGAGCCGTCGTCTCGCAGCCGGATCCTGAGCCGCGCGTGGGTGCCATCGTTGGAGAGCAGCGCAGCGAGGGGGTTCGGCTTGCGCTTGTCGAGCACGTAGGCGAGGCCGCGCAGCTCGGGCGCGGTGCGCAGGGCGTCCTCGGGCGTGGCCTCGGCGCCGGTGAAAGCGGACCACACCTGCACGAAGGGCATCGAGGGATCGGTCGCGCTCAGCACCTCGGGTTGCGCGTTGAGCCAGCTCGTGACCTGCGAGAGCGCCTTGAGCGTCTCCGGATCAAAAAAGCGACCTTCTTGTTCGCTGCTCAAGCTGACCTCGAGCGGGCGCACGCCCTCGAAGTTCTCTTCGAGCAGCCTCGTGCTGAGGTACATGGGGTCATCCGTCTCGAACTGGTCGAGCAGCGCGCTGTCCACGCGCAGCTGGCGCGCCGTGATGGCCGAACCCAGCGTGAGCAGGACGGACGCCAGGAGGACCAGCTTCGGGTAGCGCATGATGCGCAAGGTGATGACGGAGAGCACGATGTCCGTGCGGCTCGGACGCTGCTGCTTCTTGACCTCCTCCTGCGTGAGCTGCGCGGGCGGCTTGAAGCGATGCAGCATCGCGGGCAGAAACAGGATGGTGTCGAGGTAGGAGACCATCACGCCGATGCCCCCGATGATGCCGAACTCGGCCAGCATGCGCGTCTTGGAGACCCACAGCGCGAACAGGCCCGCCGCGGTGGTGCTCGCGGTGCCGAGGCAGGCGCTCCCAATGGCCCCGATCGTGGTGCTCATCGCGCGCTTGTGATCGCGCGTCCGCGCGTTCTCCTGCAAGAAGCGGCTCACCAGGTGGATGGAGTCGCTCAAGCCCATGATGATCAAGAGGGCCGGCAGGATGTTGTTGATGACGTTGAGCTTGATCCCGCACAGCGCCATGCCGCCGAGCACCCAGAGCGAGGTGAGGCCCACCTTGAGCAGCGGAAAGATCACGCCCGGCCACCAACGGAAGGCGAACAGCAGCATGACCAAGCTCACCACCAGGGTGGCCGGCGTGAGCAGGCGCTGATCGCGCCGCATGGCCTCGACGATGCTCGTGCGCACCACGGGCAACCCCGTGACCTCCACCTTCAGCTCGGACGGCGGAGGGTTTTCCGCGATCCAGTCGGTGACCTGCGCGACTGCCCCGCTCAGATCCGCGTGGCTCGTGAGCGCGTCGTCGATCGCCACCGCCACGAGCCCGTATCGCCCGTCCTTGCTGATGAGACGCCCACGCAAGATGGGCATCTTGGCGACGGCCTCCGCGACCGCTTGGACCTCCTCGGCGCCGGGCTTCTCACTGCTGATGAGCGGCGCGATGTTGCGCATGCCCGCGGCGCGCTCGCTCAGCGACGCGAGGCCCAGTGGAAACAGCTCGGGGGCCGCGGCGACCACATCCGAGAGGGCCAGCATCAGGTTTGGATCCTCTTTCACCGGATCCGGCGCGTCCTCCAGCGCGTCGAGGCCCATCTCGGCCTCCTCCGCGCTCGGCCCCTTCCGCGGAAACGGCGTGCGCGTGAGGCTCTCGACGCGCTCGATGTGCGGCATCTTCGCGACCGCCTCGCTCAGCGCGTACATGTATCCGAGCGGAGCTTCCGCGATTACGCTCTCGGGCGCCGCGATCAACACGGCCAGCACGTTGTCGGTGCTGCCGAAGCGGGCGCGGAAGTCGTTCGAGATCGCCTCCTGCTCCGTGTCGGCGGACGCCAGGAGCGCCCGCGGGGAGGGATCGGCCTCCAGCTTGCGCAGGGCAAGGGCGGACACGAGCGTCAGAAGCCCTATGACCCAGACAAGCAGCCGGCTGCGTTCGCGCACCATGCGAATGACGCCAGCGAGAAAGCGATCCTGCATGAACTCCCTCGAAAAACCAGGCCGAGTCTAGCTGGGCATCCTTACTTGGAAAGGCCCTGCCTGGCTACCCGCATGTCTCGGGCCAGGTTTTTCGTGGCGCGGTCAAAATGGGGCTGCCACGAGCGACGATCATTCTGACGCCGCGAAGTCCTCGCTCGCGAGCACATCCTCGAGACGCAGCGGTCCGTAAAGGTGCGGGAACAGATCGCCACCCCGCGAGGGCTCCCACCTGAGCTGCGGGGGCGCGAGCCGGTCGCCGTCCACCTGGAGCAGCACGAGCCCGGTCTGCCCGGCGAAGTGCTTGGCCGCCGTGGCTGCGAGCTGATCTGCCGCTGAAAAGTGAATGAAGCCGTCGCGGATGTCGTGGGCGGAGCCCCGAAATATCCCCGCCTCGCGGAAGGCTTCCCAGTCCGGCCGGGTCAGGATCTTGTAGAGGATGGCCATGGCGCGAGGAGCTTAGGATGCGCCACACACGCGGAACAGGGCGCACCGCGCGGACCCGTTGGACGCCGCCTCCCGAAAAAGCGCGCGGGAAGACGCCTGCCCTGCGCACCGACAAAACCGTGCGCCTCGGCTTTGCTACGCTCGGGCCCGATGGTTGTCCGCTACGCGCTGGCTGCGCTCTCTGGCGCGCTCTACTTTCTCGGCTTCGCCGGCTTCGATCTCTGGCCGCTCGCCTTCGTGGCGTTGGTCCCGATGCTGTGGGTGCTCGATCCCAGCGTCGCGCTCCGTTACCGCGACCTCGTGGGCCTGGGCATGTGCTTCGGCTTCGTCACGAACGTGGGCGGCTACTACTGGATCGTAAACACGCTCGAGGACTTCTCGGGCTTCTCGTTCCCGATCTGCGTGCTCTTCGCCAGCATCGTGTGGCTCTATCAGTCGAGCGCGCTCCTGTGCTTCTCGCTCCTGTATCGGCGCGGGCGTCACGCGGGCTTCGGCACCGTGGTCTCCGCGTGCGCGGCCATGGTGTTTGCGGAGTGGGCTATCCCGCTCCTGTTCGAGCACTACTTCGGCGCCAGCCTCCACAACCTCCCGCTCGCGATCCAGGTGGCCGATCTAGGCGGGCCGCTGTTGGTCACGGCGCTGCTTACGATGGCGAACGCGGCGCTCTACGTGCTCCTGCGTCCTCTGTTGATGAGAAGGGGCGCCCTTCCAAGCCCGGGCGGCGAAGGGGCTGAGCCCGCTTTGGCGCAAGGCTCGCTTCCTCCACAAACGACCTGGCTCCAGACGTTGCGCGGCGAACCTGCGATCGCGGTCCTGCTCTGGGCGCTCACGCTCGCCTACGGCGCCTATCGCATCGACGAGGTCGACGAGCGCGCCGCGGCGGCGCCCAAGATCACCGTGGGCACGGTGCAGACCAACATGGGCCTGATGGAGAAGCGCGAGGACCCCGAGGAGGGCTGGCGCCGACACCTCGAGCAGAGCCAACAGCTGCAGCGCGAACAGGAGCTCGACCTGCTGGTGTGGCCGGAGTCCGCCTTCAATTGGTACATCCCCGAGGACATGCGGAACGTGCGCCGCGCGGTGCTCGGCAACGTGATCCGCGTGCCCACGCTGTTCGGCGGGCTCACGCGCCGCGAGTTCAACGGCAAGCAGCGGCCCTTCAACACGGCCTTCATGACCGACGCCAAGGGCAACATCACCGGCACCTACGACAAGATCTTCCTGCTCGCGTTCGGCGAGTACCTGCCCTTCGGCGAGGCCTTCCCCATCCTCTACGAGTGGTCGCCGAACTCCGGGAACTTCGCGCCCGGGCAGCACCGGCGCCCGCTGATGCTCGGGGAGCACCGGATCAGCGTGCTCATCTGTTACGAGGACATCCTGCCGAACTTCGTGCGCGGCGTGGTGGCCGAGGCCAGCCCCGAGCTGTTCGTGAACATGTCCAACGACGCCTGGTTCGGCGACACGCACGAGCCCTGGGAGCATTTGGCGCTCGCCAAGTTCCGCTCGGTGGAGCACCACCGGGCGCTCGTGCGCTCCACCAACAGCGGCGTGAGCGCGATGATCGACCCGGTGGGCCGCGTGCTCGGGGTCACCGGCGTGTTCGTGCGCGAGAACCTGAGCGCGACCCTACCGCTAATGTCCGTGAACTATCCGTATCAAACGCTGGGGGATTTCCCGGCGTTCATCTCGGTGATCGTGCTGGGAGTCGCGCTGTGGCGCACCCGGAAAAAGCGCCCCGAGCGCGCGGTGAACAGCGAGGCTCAGAGCACGAAGACGAAGTTATTGAACCAGTAGAACTGGCCAATGCGGTTGCGGAAATCGCCAGCAGGGCCGCCATCCGAGCGATACCAGTGGAAGATGCCCGTGAGCTCAGTGTTCACGCCCATGCGCTCGGTGAAGAAGTACATGGCGCCGCCGCCGATGCCGAAGTTCATGTTGAACTTGGTGTCGCCGTTTTTGGGGATGACCAGGTCGAAGCCGAGCGGGAGCGTGCCGTAGACCTCGAGCGGGATGTTCGAAAACTCGTAGCGACCGCGCGGCTTGAACACGAAGTCGAGGATGCTGATCTTCGGCTTGTCGACGTCGATTTGGGGGACGCCGGGAATGTTGATGGTGGGGATGTCGATGTCGACGCGCGTGCGCGTGAAGCGGAACTCACCGCCGAGCGCAACATAGGGATGGATGACGTAGTCGACGCCGCCCTGCAGGCCGCCGAGAAACCCCATGTCCGTCTTGGCGGAGTTGCCGTCCCGCATGGTTTTGGTGTTGCCACCGCCGCCGATGTGGAAGCCGCCATAGACGCGGAGCGGGCCGCGCGAGCCGGTCGAGCGGGCGCTGCCATCCGTGCTCACGCTGGTGCTCTCCGAGACACCGACCTCGCCGGCCTCCGGATCCTGGGCTTGCGCCGTAAGCGCAGACAGGCTGAGCCCGAGGGCGAAAAGCGAGTGTTTGATGCCGTTTCTCATAATGCGTTCTCCACCTTTTGAAAGCTTTCAGACCTTCGCGGAGCGAAATGTAATCGACGCCATGTTTCTGGCACCCCCTAATTTCCCCGCGTGTTTTTGATGTCCTAGTTTGGGAACGCCCCGAGAACAGGGCTAGCCCATATAGATAGTGAGGGCACCTCGCGGGGTCCCCCAGCCCACCCGAGGCTTCGCGTTAGCGAAGGATGAATACTCCGTCCCCACGCCCGTGCGGCTTCGGGCGTGCGCAGGGGCTGGGTGCTGGGGGGGGCTGTAGCGGTAGGCGAGGTTGCGCGCGCGGGTCATCCAGCCTGGGGCGATCTCGCTCGCCGCATGCACGGCGAAGGAGATCGGTCCGCCGAGCTGGCTCGGGCGTGTGACCATGGCGCGCATCACCCACGTTCCAAGCTCCGCCAGGCTGTCAAACCAGTCCCATGCGGGTCCGCGTCGTCCGCAGGCTCCTCGGGCGTCGTGGCTCTCCCGCGCGATCGCGACCAGGGTAGACCAGGCTGCGGCGCCCCCGCCCTTTTCGGGCGCCCTTCACCGCGGGCCCCGATCTGCCCGCCCCGCGACGCAAGGCACATTCGTTGCTGGGCTGTGCCTCGTCTTCGCGATGCTCGCGGAGCCTTCCAAAAGGACGCGCAGGTGAAGCATGAACAAACAAGTCTGCACGGTTGTACTCACGCTGGCGATGCTCGGCGGCTGCGGAGATGACGACGACGATCTCATCACCGTGGACGCCAGCACCGCCACCCGAGATGGTGGCACCCGCGACGGGGGCGGCTCGGCGGACGCCGGCCAGGTGCAGTCGGATGGAGAGATCGCCGCAGTGGTCCGCGCCGCCAACCAGGGCGAGGTCGAACAGGGAAACCTGGCGCTGCAAAAAGCACAGAACCCAGAAGTGCGCGCGTACGCGCAACAGATGGTCGACCAGCACTCGAACGCACAGACGCGAGCGACACAGCTCCTCACGAGCCAAGGCATCACGCCCAGCGACAACCCCGTCAGCCAATCGCTTACCCAGGACGCGCAGGCGATCCTCGCACGCCTCAATCAGGCATCCGGGGCAGACTTCGACCGTACTTACATCGAATCGCAGGTGCAGATCCACGAGACCGTGCTCAGCCTGCTCGACGACCAGCTGATCCCCAGCGCCCAAGACCCCGCCCTGCGACAGGAGCTCGAAGTTATTCGGCCCGTAATCGCCGAACACCTCGACGAGGCGAGACGAATCCATGACGCCCTGGGCAGCACACAGGGAGACGGCGGCACACAGGGAGACGGCGGTACGCAGGGAGACGGCGGTCGGACCAACGACGATGGCGGCACCACGGATACAATCGGCGGAGCTGGTGGCACCGGCACGCGCACACAGGGACCGGATACCACCAACTTCTGATCCCTTCCCCACTCGCCCGCACGCAGCCTTGTGGAACCACGTCAAGGCCGGCGGGCTTGGAGTCGCTCTCTCGCGCGGGGCCCGCGCCTGCCAACGCCGCCGACGTTGGCGAGGCCCCCGGGCCGCACGATCACATACATCAGCCGGCACTTGCCGGTGGCCACCACGCGGGGCGGATACTAGAAAGGACCCTCGACGTGCGGGACGTACTGCTCATCGATGACGATCGTCGCTTCAGCGAGCTCGTCGTAAGCATTCTTGCCAACAAAGCTTCGGTTCGACTCGCAGCGAGTGGTGTCGAAGCACGCGCGCAGGTCGCTGCGGCGAGGCCACACGCGGTGCTGATCGACCTGGGTTTGCCCGACTGCGAGGGAATCGAGCTCGTCTCGGAGTTCGCGTCGGCGGGTCTCGGCCCCGTGCTCGTCCTCACGGGCGCACGCGCATCGTCTTCGATCCTCGGGGCCATGCGCGCGGGCGCGGACGGGTACCTGTTGAAGGAGGATCTCGCCACCGGGCTACTGCCGGCGCTCGAGGAGCTGTGGCGCGGTGGCGCTCCGTTGTCGTCGGCCGCGGCGCGGGTGCTCGTGACGAGCATGCGACGCGTTCCTCGACCATTGCCGAGTGGGCGGGCGCTCTCCAGGCGCGAAGAGGCGGTGCTCCGGGAGTTGGCCCGCGGGCTCACCTACGACCAGGTCGCTTCCGCGCTCTCGATGTCCGTCAATACGGTGCGCACCCACGTGAAGAGCATCTACGAGAAGCTCCAGGCCTCGACGCGCACCGAGGCCCTGAAGATCGCGCACGACTTCGGCCTCTTGGACGAATGAAGACACACGCGCCGCGCAGATGGACGCTCATCGTCACTTTCTGATTCCGCGATGGGCTTAGAGCACCGAACACCTTGAATCCGTCATGAAAACCAAGCATTTCGTCGTCAGCGCGGTTGCTTCCTTCGGCTCGACTTGAAGGTCGGGCCGAGGACGTAGACCGTGATGGCGGCGAAAGGCGCGGGTTTTCATAGGATTCAAGGTGTTCGGTGCTCTAGGTCACGACAGCGGTCAAGCCGTTCGCGCCTGCGAGCGCTTGGGCCGTCGATCCCCGTCGAGCCGCTACCCGAAAGGCGCCGCGGCGCCATCCCGCTATGCTCCCTTCATGGCAGCACGCAGGAAGCCACCAACCCATCCCGTCAAGGCGCTCTCCGCGTCGGACGCCGCGCTCGTCGAGCGCTTGAGGAAGCTGTGCATGACGTTTCCCGAAGCGAACGAGAGGCTCTCGCACGGTGAGCCCACGTGGTTTGCGGGCAAGGGTAAGGCGTTCGCCATGCTCGACAACCACCACCACGGATCGGCGCACCTCGCGGTCTGGCTCCCAGGGCCGCCGGGCGCGCAGGAGAGCCTGATCGAAGTGGACCCCAGGCGTTTTTTTCGGCCGCCCTATGTGGGCCCGCGCGGCTGGGTGGGCGTGGTGCTCGACACCAAGCCCGACTGGAAGATGGTCGCGCAGCTGGTGCGCGACGCGTTCGTGCACGTAGCGACCAAGAAGCTGATCGCGCAGCTTCCATAGGGAGTGTGCTGCGCGTCTCGGCTCAAGCGGCTCCCCCTGAGCACTCGACCAGCCGCACGGGACGACTCGCTTTCACACCGCTTCTGCGTCCCAGGCCGGGAAGAACACGCCCGCAAAAGGGCCGGCAGAGCGCATTTTTCACGAATTGGGTGCGCTCGGAGGCTCCAAAGCGGACAGGGTAAACACAGACGCAAGAGGAGGACATCCCATGATGAAGCGTAGTTGGTTCATTGTTGCGCTCTGCGCGCTCGGGGGCACCAACGTGGCCTCCGCCGAGCACCATCATCATCAGGCCACGCCCGAGATCTTTCAGGAGCTGGACCAGAACAACGACGGCGTGGTGACCCTGGACGAAGTGGAGGCGAGGGCCTCCGAACGGTTCAAGGAGGCCGACACCAACAAGGACGGCAAGATCTCTCCCGAAGAGCGCAAGGCGATGCACGAGAAGTGGGTGCGCGAGCACTTCGAAGAACACGACGCGAACAAGGACGGAAAGCTCGAGCGCAGTGAGCTCGAGGGCATGCCCGAGGAGGCCTTCACGCGCCTCGACAAGAACAAGGACGGCGTCCTAACGCTGGACGAGAAGATGGCGATGGGCCCCGGGCGCTGCAAGAAGCACGGCAAGAAGGGTGAGGGCGAAGGCGAGCGCGACCGCGAGATGACCAAGGACAAGGTGATGGCCAAGGCCCAGAAGAAGTTCACGAAGATCGACCAGAACAAGGACGGCAAAGTCACGGAGCAGGAGTTTGTCTCCTTCCGAAAGGAGAAGATGAGCAAGCACCACGAGTGCCCCTCGGAGGATTGAGCGCGTCTCCCGCGGCCTGCGCGCCAACGCTCGAGTCAACGTCCGCTAGCGTCGCTCACTGATGTTGCGGGCAGCGGAAACTGCAACTGCGCGCCGCGATAGCGTCGAATCGCGCCGACGGTGAGCGGCATAGTTAACGCGCACGGGAGCACTCGGGGCGCGTTAACCAAGCTTGAATACTCCGTCCCCTATCTCCGCTCGCTGAGTCCGGCGTAGAGCTCGGGGCGGCGATCGCGGAAGAAGCCCATGGAGGCGCGGTCTTCGCGGATCTTGGCGAAATCCAGGTCCGCGGTGATCACGCCTTCTTCGGTGCGCCCGAGCTCGGCGAGCTTGTTTCCACGGTGATCGGCGATGAAGGAGCAGCCGTAGAAGATCTGCCCGTTCTCGTCGCCGATGCGGTTGGCGGCCACCACGGGCATGACGTTGCACACGGCGTGGCCGATCATCGCGCGCTGCCAGGCGTCCTTGCTGTCGAAGTCGGGCTCTTCGGGCTCGCTGCCGATGGCCGTGGGGTAGAGCAGGATCTCCGCGTCGAGCAGCGCCATCGCGCGCGCGCACTCGGGAAACCACTGGTCCCAGCAGATGCCGACGCCGATCGTCGCCTGCGGCGTGGGCCACACCTTGAAGCCGTCTGCTCCCGGCCGGAAGTAGAACTTCTCTTCGTAACCGGGGCCGTCCGGAATGTGGCTCTTGCGGTAGCGCCCGAGCACCTTGCCCGTGGCGTCCACCACCGCCACGGAGTTGTAGTAGTGCTGCCCGTCACGCTCGAAGAACGAGATCGGCAGCACGATCGCGAGCTCCTTCGCGAGCGCGGCAAAGCGCGCGACCGTGCGGCTCTCCTCGAAGGGCTCGGCCCACGCGAAGAAGCGCGGCTCCTCGGTGCGGCAGAAGTACTCTCCCGCGAACAGCTCGGGCGGCAACACGAGCTCGGCGCCACGCTGCTTCGCCTCGCGCACGAGCGCTTCGATGCGCGCGAGATTCGCGTCGTAGGGGCCGGGTAGGGCGCATTGGATGGCGGCGACTCGCATGACCATGAACCTCAAGTGTTTGCGGTCGAAGGGGACGGCTCCGTGCGCGAGGCGAAGCTCGCACCGGCCGGCTCTTGCTGGGTGATGCAGTGTACCGTGCCGCCCTCATGAAGGAAGACCTTGGCGGGCACCGGGACCACCACGCGCGCGGGAAACAGCGCCGCGATCTGCGTGAGCGCAGCTTCGTCGTGCGCTGAGCCGAACACGGGCACCACCACGCTGTGGTTGGCGATGTAGAAGTTCAGATAGCTGGCCGGCAGCGGTCGCTGATCACGCCCCAGCACCAAGCCCGGCGAGGGCAGGGTGACCACCTCGAGCCCCTGCTTGCGCAGCGAGCCTTCGATGTCCGCGAGCACATCGATGTTGGGATCGGCGCGATCTTCGGCGCGCATACACAGCACGCGTCCAGGCGCGATGAAGCGCGCGATGTTGTCGATGTGACCATCCGTGTGGTCGTTCAAGAGCCCCTTGTCGAGCCAGATGGTCCGCTCGGCGCCCAGCGCGGCCTCGAGCTCGGCCTGCACCTCGGCCTCGCTGAGGCCCGGATTGCGGTTGGGGTTGAGCGCCACGTCGCGCGTGGTCATGCACAGGCCCGCGCCATCGCTCTCGACCCCGCCGCCCTCCATCACGAGCGTGCTCACGAAGGCGGGATGCCCCCCCACGGCCTGCACCCTGGCGGCCGTTTCGGTGTCCCCCGGGTAGTCGTACTTGTCGCCCCAGCCATTGAAACGGAAGCGCACGCTCGAAAGCTCGCCGGCCGCGTCGACCAGGAACACCGGCGCGATGTCGCGCATCCAGATGTCGCCGAAGGGCAGGTGGTGATAGCGAACCTCGAGTCCAGACAGGAGCTCGCGCGCGCGCGCCTCGGCCTGCGCGCCGCGCACCAAGAGCTCGAGCCCCTCCGCCTGGGGGGCGTTCGGCACCGGCTTCGCGATGCCGTGACACATGGTCGCGAACGAGGCCTGCGCCTCGGCCAGCTCGGGCCAGAGCTCGGGGTCCGAAGGGAAAGCGACCCAACACGCGCGGTGCGGTGTCCACTCCCCGGGTTGCCGGAAGCCACTCTGTCTCGGTGTGCGCTGCGACCTACTCATGGCGAGCGCCAGGTAGCGCGCAGGGGGACCCGTGGCCAGCCAAAGCGCGGCGCTTGAATCAAGCGTGCACGGGGCGGGGCGCCGCTACTGCCAGGCCCAGATGGCCTCGCCGTAAGTGCGCTCTTGTTCGGCGACCCAGGCGAGCAGCGCCTGGCGGCGGATCTCGAGCCCACGGAGCTGGCCCGCGTTCAACACGGGCTGCACTTGCTCGGTCGCGAGGCGCGCCTCGTACTTCTTCATGTCGAACGCCTTGACGGCTGCGATCGTGCGGCGTCGGAAGCGCTGCAGCGCGCGCAGGCGCGACTCCATCAGGCTCGGCCGAGCATCGCCGGGCGAGAACCCGGCCGCGTTGTCGAGGAAGATGAGCGGGCCGCGCTCGCCGCGGACCAACACGTTGGCGTTACCGCCGCCCCAACGATCCAAGTTGCGGATCAAGTAGTCGAACACGATCAGATCGCTGAGTTCGGAAGGACGGTCGTCGCGATCGGGCTCCGGGCGCAAGGCGCGCATCCGCGCGCGCTCTTCCTTGCTGCGCCAGTCCTCGCCCAGGCGCCGCACCTGCGCGAGCTCAGCGGCCCAGACCGCGGGCCGCTGGAACGGGCTCACCATCGTGGTGGGCCAGTACTTGACGCGCATCCAGCGTTCCCAGCCCGCTTGCTGCACGAGCGGTCGCACGCCGCCGTTGACCCACGCGACGAACGCGCCGCGCACCTGGCCGTTGCGGATGATCATCTCGGGCTTGCGCCAGTCGTTGCCCGCGGCCGGCTCGAGCTGGGCCCACGCGAGCTGTCGGCTCACGATGGCGGGCACGCGGTGCAGCCCCAACACGCGATCGAGGTGATACGCGGCGACCTCTCCGAACCAGTTGGCCGCCGAGAAGACTTGCTCGCCCTTGAAGTAGCCCTTCTGCCCGCCCTCCAGCACGATCTTGAAGCCCAGACTGCGCCCGCCGCGCCCCTTCTCCACGCTCAAGACGTTCCTGCTCGCGAGTGCCTCGCGGATGGGGGCATCGGGCTCGCCGAAGAAGTGGTCCTCCGTTTCGGCGACGCTCGGCTCTGGGCGTGGCTCCGAAGCGTCGGCCTCCGAAGCGTCCGCTTCCGAGGCGTCCGCCTGCGAGGCGTCCCAGGAAGCGGCATCCGCGCCCTGGGGTACCGGCGTGGACTTGTCCTGTGCACGCTCGGGCGCCGTCGCAGACTTCGCACGGGTTGCGGACTCGGCGGCCTTGGGGCCGTTCGTGTTTTCGGGAGAAACATCGGCAGAGCGAGCAGGCTCCACGCACCCCGCCGCCAACAAGCCTAGGACGCAAGCCAGGTGCCAGCACCTCATCTGTTTACGCCCCATCTGCGATGGTTGTCGCAAGACAAAGAGTGTACTGCAAGATTGCGGCTTCAGGCGCGCCCCCTCAACCGGGGATCCAGGACGTCGCGCAGGACGTCGCCAGCCAAATTGAAGCACAGGACCACCAGCGCCATGGCTCCCCCCGAGACGAGCGCCACGTGAGGGAAGCGCAGGAGCACGGAGCTTCCCTGGTCGAGCAGCGCTCCCCAGGAGACCGCGCGGGCGGGTCCCAAGCCCAGAAACGACAAGGTGCCCTCCATCAGGATGGCGCTGCCGAAGCCTGCCGTGGCCTGAACCACCAGCGGACCTATCAAGTTTGGAACCAAGTGGCGCAGTAGCACCTGTGATTCGGACACACCGAGCGCCCGGGCGGCCGAGACGAACTCGCGCTCACGCAGCGCCAGGACCTCGGCCCGCGCAAGCCGCGCGTAGAGTACCCAGCCGTTGATGCACAACGAGAGCACCACGTGTTCCACCCCCGGGCGGGCGACCAGCGCGAGCAGGGCGATATTGAGCAGGACCGCCGGGAAGGCTTGGAGGAGGTCGGACAAGCTCATCACGGCGTGCTCGAACCAACCCCCGAGCAGCCCGGCCAGGGCGCCGAGCAGTCCCCCGACGAACAGGCAAATGCCCACCACGCTCACCGAGATGATGCCCGCCAGACGTGCGCCATGGATCAACGCGGACAGCAGATCCACGCCGTTGTCGGCCGTGCCCAGCAGGTGGCGCGCGCTGGGCAGCTCGTACGCATGGGCGAGATCGATCTGATCGGGGGAGCGGCCGACCAGCCACGGCCCGCAGAGCGCGACCACGAAGAACGCGGCGCAGCCCCACACCGAGGGTGCGGTGAGCATGCGCTTCATGACAGCCTCACGCGCGGATCGACCCAGGCGTAGGTGACGTCCAGCACGACGTTGACGATCACGTAGATCAGGCCGACCACCAGCACGACCCCTTGCACCACCGGGATGTCACGCGCGAAGAACGCCTCCAAGAAAAGCGTCCCCAAACCCGGCCGTTCGAACACCTTCTCGGCGATCACCGCGCCCGAGAGCAGGGCGCCGAGCTGGCTCGCGGCCACGGTGAGCACGGGCATCATGGCGTTGCGCAGGCCGTGCTTGAAGAACACCGCCCAGTGCGCGACGCCACGCGCGCGGGCGGCCGTGACATAGGGCTGGGCGAGCACTTCGATCATGGCGGCCCGGGTCTGCCGCGTGAGGGCCGCGGCCAGGGCGGTGCCCACGGTGATCGCGGGGAGGATCAGGGCGAGCAGACCGTGGCGATCGTCCCCCGGCAGGGGCAGCCAGCGTAGTTGGACCGAGAAACACAGCACCAACAACGGCCCGAGCCAGATGGTCGGCAGGGCGAGGCCCGTGAGCGCGAACAGCGAGGCGGCGCGATCGATCCGCGTGCCGCGCCGGGACGCGGCGAGGACCCCGAGCGGGATCGCGAGCAACCAGGCTATCGCGAGCGCGCAGGCCGCAAGCTCGAGGGTGGGCGGAAAACTCTCGGCGATCAGGCTGCGCACCGCGCGGTCGGGCGCGCGGAAGGAGTGCCCGAGACTGCCGTCGAGCACCTCGCCGAGAAAGCCCGCGTATTGCGCCCACAGCGGGCGGTCGAGCGCGAGCTGCCGACGGACCTCGGCGCGGTCCTCCGGAGACGCCTGGTCTCCCAAGATGGCGTCGACAGGGTCGCCGGGCACGGCGCGGATCAGCAAGAACGAGAGGCTCACCACCGCGAGCGCCGTGAGCAGCGCACGGGCTGCACGCAAGAAGAGATAGCGCCCGACGCCGCCGCTCAATCGCCTAGTCCTTGGTGTTCACGACGCAGAACTTGCGGCTGGGATTGCTGTCGAGCACCACCGCAATGGGGGGCGACGATTGATCCTCGGTCTGCGCCTCGCGGTTGATCTGCGCGGCCGTACGGCACACGTAGCGATCGCGGTCGCAGTCGCGGGTGCTGGAGCACTCGGCCATACACCAAGAGCGCGCGAGGCGGGGCTCGTCGGGCTGGAAGCGCACGCACACGCCGTCGTCGGGGCAGCTGTTGGAGGAGCAATCGGCGAGGGTGCAGTAGCCGCCGGGCTGCGAGCGATCGCAGATGCGGTCCCGGTTCACCGAGCACTCCGTGTCGCGCTCGCAGCCGTCCCCCAGCTTGGGCGCACACGCACTCGCGGTGAACAGGCATGTCACCATCAGGGCGAGCTGGCCAGCGCGGCGCAGGATCGGCGCAGAAAACGCTGGGCTCGTCGACAGCTTGTGGCGCATCGTGGCCGCAGCATAGACAATCGCCCAAACCCGTGCCAGCGCGCTTCCCGATCGTCTGTTTCACAATCTTCGCCGCGGCGTTGTGGCTCGCGGCGGGATCGCGTGTGGACCCTCGCGCCGAGGCGCACGCCGCGAACGGCGTCGTCCCGCCCCAGGCGATCGCCGCCTATACGGACGGGCGCTTTGAGGAGGTCCTGGCCATCCTCTCCGAGGAGGCGGTCGCGCTCTCCCCCGAGGGACGCTATCTGCGCGCGCGGGCGCTGGCCGAGCTCGGCCGCTCCGCCCAGGCGCTCGACACCTTCCCCGAAACGCCCGCGAGCTGGCCCGAGCGCGTGCACGCGGATCTCCGCACCCTGCGCGTTTCGTGGGCTTCCGACGCGGGACGCTGCGACGCGCTCGAGGCCGCCGCCTCCGCGCAGGAGAGCTCGGGCAAGGATCACGCGACCCGCCTGCTGGGGCGCTGTCTGTACGCCGCCGGAGACTACGCGCGAGCGAAGGAGCTGCTCGCCACCGCGAAAGACGCCTCATCGCGCGGGATGGTGGTGCGCTCGCTGGTGGCGCTCGGCGACGAACAGGCCGCGCTGCCCCTGGCGCGCGCGCTGTACATCGAGCACCCCGCCCATTCGGAGGCGAAGCATGCCCGCAGCGTGCTCGAGCGCGCAGGACCGCTGCGCCTGAGCGCCGAAGAGCAGTTCGCGCGCGCCGAGGGCTTCCTCTCCGCGCGAAAACCCGAGCTCGCCTACGAGGAGCTGAAGGGCCTCGATGCGCGCACGCCCAAGAAGCTGCGCGCGCGCCTCTGGCACCTGCGCGGCAAGTCCCTGTTCCGCACACGCAAGCGCTACGCCGAGGCGGAAGAGGCGTTCACGAGGGCAGAGAGGCTCGGCGGCGAGACCCAGAGCTACGACGCCTTCCACGCCATCCGCTCGGCCTCCCGCGCGGGCAAGGACGCCCAGGCCATCAAGCGCTATCGGGCGTACGCCAGGCGCTTCCCGAAGAGCTCGCTCACGCCTGACGCGCTCTACTTGTCCGCCTGGTTGAGCGCACGTCAGAAGCGCCCCACGGCGCGCGACGCGCTCAAGGCCTTCGTCACCTCCAAGGAGGCGAAGCGTGCGCCGCGCATGCGCCGCGACGCCACCTGGGACCTCGCCTGGCTCGCGATCGAGCGGCGCGACACCCGCGACGCCCAACACTGGCTCGAGCAATGCGCGCGCCTCGCGGACAGGCCTCTGTGGGCCGCCCGCGTGAGCTATTGGCAGGGTCGCACGGCGCTGATCGCGCGCGACACCAAGCGGGCCAAGCAGGCGTTCTTGGAGACGCTGCGCAACGAGCGGCTCGGTTACTACGCACAGCTCGCGGCGCGCCAGCTGATCGCGCTCGGCGAACCCGCCCCCAACCCCTTCGAAGCAACCGCCGCGCTGCCCGCGCTGCCCGCGCTCACGCCGCCCCCCGAGGTGCTCTTCTACCGGGCGCTCGGGCTGAGCGCGGAGGCGGCCGAGGCGGCCAAGGAATGGCTCGCGGCGCAGCCGGATCGTTACGCGCGGATCGCCGCCTTGCGCTTCACCGGGGATGCCGAGCAGCTTCACCGCGCGGCCGAGCCGCTCCACGCGGAGATCCTGGCGCGCGCGCCGACCGAGGGGGAGCGCTGGCTGTGGGAGGCGCTCCTGCCGCGCCCCTTCGCGACCAGCGTCGAGCAGAGCACCGCCGAGCAGGGGCTGCCGACCGCGCTGTTCTATGGGCACATGCAGGTCGAGAGCCGCTACAAGCCGCGCGCCGTTTCGGGCGCCGACGCGCTCGGGCTCATGCAGCTGCTGCCGAGCACCGCGAAGGCGGTAGCAGCCGGCCTGAAGATCCCCTCCGACCGGGCCTCCCTGATGCGCCCGCACGTGAACGTCGCGCTCGGGGCACGCTACCTGGCCGGACTGATCTCCCGCTACCGCGGGCAGCTTCCCCTCGCCATCGCGGCCTACAATGCGGGGACCCAGCGCATCGATAGTTCACTACCCAGCGCGCCGGGCAAGAAGGGGAAGGGCGCGCGCGCCCGACGCATGGAGCTGGATCGCTGGGTGGAGCAGATCTCTATCGAGCAGACGCGCAACTATGTGCGCCGCGTGCTGGGCGCCTACAGTCGGTACCACGCGTTGGAGGATCCCTCGAAGCCCTGGGACCTGCCGCTGGGAGAGCATGTAAGTATCGGTGCGGAATGATGCGCACGCGTGCAATCTTGAAAGACAAGCCTGAAAGCCATTTCAATCCCGCATGACTGCTTGCACCCCCCGCGTCCGAAAAACGTCATGATTATGTCGGCTGCGTGTCTGGCATAGTACTCGCATAAGCTTCGAACGTGCGTGCCCGCCACTAAGAGCAACCCCCCCGCTCGGCGGTACGCAAGGCAGCTCGGCATCCCCCCCCCGCCAGGCTGCCTTCTTTATTCCGTCTTCGCGGAGATGCGAAGGAGCCCGCCAGGCGCACAGCCTGGCGGGCTCCTCCGTGAGACCGTCCAGAATCAGCGCGCGAGTTGGCCGTCTGAGCCCCAGTCGTGGTAACGCTACGGCTGCTTTCCGTCTCTCCAACTTCGAGCATTGAGGATCGAACATGCGTCTACGGCAGCTAGGTTGGCTTCTGGGAATTCTTCCTTTGTCTGCAATGGCAGCCTGCGATGTGAGCGTCGGCAAGTGCGGCGACGCCGGCTGCTTCGACGACGATGACTGGTTCGACGAGAGCGGGGACGACGCGGGCAGAATGGACGCAGGCGATTCCCAAGTCGATGGGGGGGTCGATGGCGGAGCGGGGGGTGGGTCAGACGGCGGAGGAAACGCTGACGCAGGTCCCGACGCCGGCGATGATCTCCCGCGCGGCGAGCCGCTCTCCCTGCAGGGTCTGTGCGAGGGGTTGAACGACCGCTGGCTCGAATGGGCAATCACCTTGGAGGCGTGCTGCACACCGGCAGAGTTCACCTCCGATGCTCCGGCCATTCTTGCGCTCTTCGGATCGGAGGGCGGGCCAGACAACTGTCTCGCTGCCTACAAGCCGCTCGTCGACGCTGGAAAGATCGCTTACAACGAAGCCTATGGTGGTGATTGTGTTGCGGATTTCCTCTCGCGTCTTCCAGCGCCGCCGGCGTCGTGTCCGGACGAAGGATTTAACGCCTTCTCAGCGGTGGCGACCATCGCGCATGGCGCTCCGGTGCCTGCCCAGGTCGCATCCTGTCGCTCGGCCATGGCCGGGACAGTCGACCCGGACGGCCAGTGCAGCTCCGACTTCGAGTGCAAGAACGGTTACACCTGCAAGCTGGGGCTCGGTGACACCAAGACCTGTCAGGCGCCGGCCAAGGAGGGAGGCCTCTGCAACTTGAGGCAAGACGGGCAGTGCGCGCCCGGACTCACGTGCGTGGGGCAAAAGCCGAGCGCATTCCCCATCCCCAGCACGGATACCGGTGTCTGTCGGGCGACGCTCAATGAAATGAACTGCAGTCGCACCAAGGAGTGCGTCGAGGGCAAGTACTGCGATATCGGAGCGGACAATTCTGGAACCTTCCAGTGCGTCCTGCCTCCGGCCTCCACGAACATTTGCCTCCCGAACTGAGTCTCGTACCTGCAGGCCTCCGCTAAGTTCGCGAACGGTCTACCAATGCGCCCTGCAGTACTCTGCGCTCTCTCTCTCCGTGCGTATCGTCTCCATGCTGAGCAGGATGTGCCGGTGAGCCGCGCACGCGCACGACTGATATGGTCGGACCCTTCAAGGG
>JBIQKA010000056.1:3589-32681 GCA_044507075.1 Myxococcales bacterium | reverse complement strand
GGATCATCGCCGCGATGATAACGCGATTCGGCTGGTCTTGGCGGTTTGCGCGCGCTGTGCAGGGCGCTCTGCGCGATGGGGCCTCCGCCGGCCCACGCGAAACCGGGTAGCGCGCGTCGCCCCTGGTCGGCTAGTCTCTTGCCCAGTGCCTGAAGCTGTCGATGCACCGCAACCTCAACCCCTGGCGATTATCCTCTCAGGAGGCGGAGCACGCGGGGCGTACGAGGTCGGCGTCCTGAGCTACGTGTTCGGCGAGTTGGTGCGCAGCACGGGCAAGGTCCCGCGCGTGGACATCATCTCGGGCTGCAGCGTGGGCGCCGTCAATGGCACTTTCCTGGCCTCGGTCGCCCATCAACCGGTGAGCGGCGTGGAGAAGCTGCTCGCGCTGTGGGACGAGATCGAGTTCACCCATGTGCTGGGCTTTGGCTTGCGCGAGCTAGCCTTTCTGCACCGTGTATGGCTTGGCGGCGCCAAGCCCCAGGGGCTCTTCGACGCCGAACCACTGGCGCGTCTGATCGAGCGCAACATCTCGTGGCTCAACCTGAGCCGCAACCTGCGGCGCGGGGTACTGCGTGCACTTACCTTGTGTACGACCCATGTCGGCAGCGGCCGAACGCACGTCTTCGTCGATATGAGCGCCCGCGCGACGCGGCCCCCCAACGTCGGCCGTCAGGTGGTGATGCGCAATGGCCCGGTGCGCGCCATGCACGTGCTGGCCTCCGCCGCGATCCCGATCGTGTTTCCCATGGTCAACATCGACGGCGAGCTGCACTGCGATGGTGGCCTGCGCGTGAACACCCCCACCGCGCCAGCCATCCATCTCGGCGCACGCAGGCTGTTCGTGGTGGGGCTCTCGCACAACAAGTACGAGTCCGGCAGCCTCTCGATCGCCCCCGATCGCGCGCCAGGTGCGCCGTTCTTGTTCGGGAAGGTGCTCGACGCGTTCTTCCTCGACCACCTCGAGGCCGACATCCACGAGATCACGCGCATCAACAACTACATGAGCATGGGGCAGGCGGTCTACGGCCCCGACTTCATCGAGCGCATCAATCGGGAGGCCCGCGCGCGCAACATGCCCGCGCGTAACCCGGTGTCCGTATGCGCGGTGCGCCCCAGCGTGGACCTCGGCTACATCGCCCACGGGTACTTGACCCAACGCTCACGCCGAGTGCGCACCGATACGGCCTTGGTGCACGCGCTCGTCCGCGCCATCGACGTGGGCGAGGCCGCCGAGGCGGACCTGGCGAGCTTTCTGCTGTTCGATGCCAACTACGTACGCGAGCTGGTGGAGCTCGGGCGGCGGGACGCGGCGCAAAAGCGCGACGAACTCGAGCAGTTCTTTTTCGGATCGTGACCGCCTGGTCATCCACAGGCACCTGTGAAGAAACATTCTCCGGGCTGTATAAAAATCAGATAAACAGCTGGTATCACTAAGATAATCGGCTGCGTCAAGTTATCCACAGGCCTGTGGATGAAGATTCGTTCGCGGGCCCCTGGGAGATTGGCGGGCGGCTGTTCGAGGGCGCCCCGCTGGGAGCTTCGGGTGCCCCAGAAAAAGCTGTTATCGTTCCGCGGAAGACCATGACCGAACACGTGCTCTCGCCACTTGATCAAGCCCACGCCCATCGCCTGGCCGGGGACGAACAGGCCTGCCTGCGCCTGGCCATCGCTTGCGCGCGGGCCAGCCTCGAGGCGCCTGCACCCATCGCGCTCATCGCGCGCGTGCTGGTCGATCAGGATCGAACGCTGCTGGCGGCCGAGATCGCGGCCCGCCTGGTCGATGCCTTCGTGCGCCGCGGCGATCTGCCGGGGGCCGTGGTGGCGAGCACCATCGCGCTCGACGCGGGCGAGGATCAGGCTCCGCTGATCGCCGTGATCGCCAAGGCGTTCGCCAAGGGCTCGCCGCGCATCGGGGACAACCCCCAGAGGCCCCCTCCCTTCCCCAAAATCGACGTTCAACCTCACCTGGCGAAGCTCTCGGGCGACGCGCTGTTCGCCGAAGCCGACGACGTGATGCGCGCCTACCTCGCCGCGAACGATCCCGTCCCTGCTGACAGTCCCTTGCCCGAGCTGCCCCTGTTCGCGGCGCTCTCCCCCCATGAGCTCGGGCGCTTGCTGAGCGCGGTGCGCGTGGAGGAGATCTCCGGCGGCCAGGCCATCGTGCGTCAGGACGATCAGGGGCATGAAGCCTTCGTGATCGCACGCGGCCTGCTCAAGGTCGTGCGCAGCAACAGCGGCGACGAGACGCTGCTGGCGCAACTCGGCCCCGGGGCGATGTTCGGCGAGATGGCGCTCCTGAGCGCGGCCCCCCGCAGCGCCACCGTGATCGCGCTGGAGCCGGCCCAGCTGCTCGTGCTCGGGCGAGCCGAGCTGGAGCGCGCCGCCGAGGGCGCGCCCGAGCTGAGCCGAGAGCTCTCGCTGTTCTGTCGCGGCCGCATGCAGGCCAACCTGATGCGCCATGCGCGCGTGCTCTCTGGTTTGCCGATGGCGCAGCGCGGCGAGCTCCTCGGCAAGCTCGAGATGCGCTTCTTCGAGCCTGGCGAGCCGCTGATCGTGCGCGAGCAGGAGGCCGAGAACATCTACCTCATCGCCAGCGGCGCGGTCGCCGTGTCCGTGCCCGAAGGGCAGGATCGGCTGGTCCTGGCCACGCTCGGCGCGGGCGACGTGGTGGGCGAGATCTCGATGATCTTGCGCCGGCCTGCCACCGCGGACGTGATGGCCATGTACCCGACGGTGGCGTACGAGTTGAGCCGCGAGGAGCTGCGCACGCTGATGCGCAGCTATCCCGCGTTGCTGGTCGCGCTGTATGAGCTCGCGACCCGCCGCGACGACGAGATTCGGGCGGTCTCCGAGGAAGAATCGCTCGCAGCCGACGCCGAGATTCTGGTGTGAGCTGGGCTCGCGAGCAGGTCCGGGTGCGCGCAGCTCTCCGTTCTGCGCTCCTCCTACTCCTGTGCGCGCTCTTCGCGGCCGCCTGTGACCTGGCCGAGGACGATCTGTACGCCCTGCGCATCACGTCGCCCAGGAACGGGCAGACCTTTACCGATGCAGACGACGCCGACCTCGCCACCCACGGGATGCAGATCGCGCTGCGCGTGGAGACCACCGAGCAGGGCGTTCCGATCGAGCTCTTGAGGTTCACGGGCGCGACCCCGGAGGTGATCACGCGCAAGGTGACCGCGGGCAGGAGCGCCGATTTCCCTTCGGTGACGCTGTTTCCGGGCGCCAACTTGTTGGTCGCGCGCGATGCGCGGAGCGGCCGCACGTCGTTGCCGATCACGCTCTACTTCGAGGACCCCTGCGGCTCGATCTCCTTCATCGAGCCCGCCCCCCCCGCGCTCGAAGGCGCCGCGCTCTTGCTCGGGCCCCTCAAGGACGGAAGCTGCGGCGAGAGCTACACCATCGAGCTGCTCGCCGCGACGGGCCTGCGCGACGGCACGCGGGTCTCGGTGCTGATCGATGGCGACCGCGTAGCCAGCGGGACCACGCGGGGCGGCGCGCTGCAGATCCCGAAGGTGCCGCTCGAAAAGCGCGATGGTGAGCCCTTCGTGCTCGCGCTACTCGTGGAGGACAATCACTGCGCGGCGGTGCCCTTCCCTGCGCCCGTGGTGGTCGACTGCGAGGGGCCGACCTGCGCGCTTAGCGCGTTCGAGGACCGCCCCTACACCTCCGAGGACGACCGAGACGACCAGATCCCGGGCTTGAACCTCGACATCAGCGTGCAGACGAGCGCAGACGGGGCTTCGCAGCCGGTGGAGCTGATCATCAACGGCGACCAGGGCAACGCCCTCCGCGCGACGCCCGCGCCCGGCACCCATCACGTGACCTTCGCCGGGGTGCCGTTGCCCGACGGCTCGGTGCGCGTGACCGCGGTGTGCCGCGATCGGGCGGGCGCGAGCGCGACGAGCCAGCGCATCCTGCGCGTGGACACCAGCGGCTGCAGCGTGAGCGTGACCAGCCCGCTCGCGGGCACCAGCTTCGTGGCGGCCGAGGACGGTGAGAGCCTGGACGTACAGGTCACCGCGGCCCTGGGCAGCGATTGCGCGAGCGCGCGCTTTTCGGACTCGGCCAGCGCAGACTGCGGTCCGAGCCTCGCCCAGGCGCCTTTTCAGGCGGTCACACTGGGACAGACCACGATCACGGCGGATGTGACCCTGACGGTGCACGGCCAGCGCTTCTTGTGCGTGGGAACCCGTGATGCGAGCGCCAACGAGAGCGTGGTCGCGGTGCCGATCACCTTCGAGAACAAGGGCCCGAACCTGAGCATCGCGACTCCCCTCGGCCCGCTACGGATCAACCGCGACGGAGACGACGACCACCTCGCCGACGGCGATCCCAAGAGCAGCGCATGCGAACAGCCGGTGGAGGTCACCTGCGCGCTGGATGGCAAGGCCGTGCGCCTCGTGCGTATGCCGGACAAGGTCACGCTCGCCGAGACCCCGTGCGTCGGACATCGCGCCTCGTTCGCGAGCGTGCCCTTCCCCTCGCAAAACGACGGCACGCCGTACTGGGTGGAGGCGCGCACCACGAGCGACAAGGGTCTGATCGGTCGCTCGGCGAGCCTGGAGGTCTACGCCGATTGCGAGCCCCCCCACCTCTCGTTCCCGGACGAGCTGTGCGGGCTGCGCGCGATCACCGACGCCGACGACGAGGACCCGGCGCTCGCGGGCATCCAACACACCCTGCGCATCCGCAATGCCCCCAATCCCAAGCCGGCCGTGACGTTGACGCTCGCGCCCGCGAGCGGGGCGCCATCGACCACCCTGACCAGCGACGTCCACGACGGGCCCGACACGCTGTTCCAACGGCTGACACTTCCCCCCGGGGTCAGCGAGGTCCGCGCGTGCGCCAGCGATGCTGCGGGGAACACGGCGTGCACCCCGATCTGCGAGCTCCTCGTGGGCGACGCTCCGGTCGTGACCTTCGCGGAGCCTGCGCAGGATGGGGCGGTGTTCGGGATCGACCTGAGCAGTAAGGGCGTGGACTACCGAAGTGGCCCGCCCGCCGAGGTGGACTGCGATGCGGCGGCGGGGCTTCAGCTGCCGGTGCGCGCCGTGATCGCCGGGGCGCCTCCGGGGCGCGCTGCGCGGGTGCGGCTAGAGGCCTCGGACGGGCAGCTCATCCACGAGGTGCTCACCACGGTCGACGCGGACCACGAAGTGCAGGCCTGCCTGAACACGCGCGATGGCAGCGACTTGGTGCTGCGCGTGGAGGTCGACGCGGCGAGCGCAGATCAAGATGGGCTGTACGGCGCCGCAGAGCGGCGTGTGAACGTGAGCACCCAGGCCCCCGCGCTCGCGCTGAGCGCGACCGCGGGGACCCCTGCGTGCCGCGGCCCGAGCACCCTGTTCTTCGACGCGCCCATCCAAAACGGCACCGGCGAAGATCTCTCGTTCGAGCTGCGCTGCGCGAGCTCCCCCATCGACTCCCACGCGGCCTGGGAAGCGGCGTACGTCGCCAGCGGGAGTCCGCGCGTCAGCGTCGGCGCGCCCGCCGCAGCCGGCAACAGCCCCACGCTCGGCATGCCCATGGAGTGGACGATCCCGCCCATGTTGCCCGGCGAGACCCGCCACTGCAGCGTGCGCGGCTACGATCGGATGGGCGCCTACACGCCGCTCGCGGCGAGCCTCCCCTTTGCATCTCCTGCGCTCCGTCAACGCGCCGTGCCCTTCCCGGACGGTCTCGGCGGAACGTCAGGCAGCCCCGCACAAGTCGCGCTCACGGCGCTCGGCGACGTAAACGGCGATGGCTTCGACGACCTGCTCGTCTCGGGAGGCGTGCCGCGAACCCATGGCACGGCAGCGCTCTATCTCGGTCACCAGGATGGATTCCCAAAAGAGCCGTCCGCGTCCTTCACCGTACGCGACGCCTACGACCTCGGGCGCGTCGCGCTCGCGCTGGGCAACTTCGACGGCGACCCGGCCGGGCTCATGGACTTCGCGCTCGCCGCGCCGCTCAGCGGGCGCGTGTTCGTCGTGCTCGGGCGCCGCGACTTCGAGCCGGGCACCTACCAGCTCGACGCGGGAGGCTGCGGCGCCGACCTCTGCCTCGTGGGCGATGAGCAGTTCGGACGCGCCCTCGGCAGCACGCGCTTCGATCCCGACGCGATCGCCGATCTCGCGATCGCCGACAGCGCAGCGGTCACGCTCATCCTCGGTGGCACGCGCTTCGAACCCGTCCATCTCCTCGGCGCGAGCGGGGCAGGACGCTGCCTCGATCTGCACGAGGTCCCACGGGTCGACGCGTGCGGCAATGGCACGAGCATGCCCGCAGGCGGCTTGCGGGTGCGCACGGAGCGCAGCATCGATCACCTGCTGGGCGCGTGGCCGGGCGCGCTCTTCCTCGCCCACGCGGGCGAACAGGGCGCCCCTGCGCTCTGGCGTCTCGCTGGGCTCGCCTATCCGAGCCTGGATGCTTTGATCGAGATCGACAGCGCCGCGCTCTCCCTGGTGCATCAACCGGCCGCTGCCATGCTGCCAGGAAACCTCGCGCAGCTCGGGGACCTGGACGGAGATGGGATCGCCGAGATCGGCTGGGCGCACGGCGCAGGCGCAGGGCGCGTGCAGATCTACCGGCGTAGCGCGGGCACGCTCACGCCCTCGTTCGAGCTGCTCAACGATCTAGCCGGCGGCGGAGATGACGGCTTCGGCCTGTCCGTGGCGAGCGGGGCACACCCGGAGCTCGGTCAATACGGCGATCTCGACGGCGACGATCGCGCCGATCTGATGGTGAGCGCGCTCCCGAGCCTTCACGCGCGCGGCTCGGTGGAGGTATTCAACGACCTTTATCCCTTCTCCGGGAGCCTCCCGCGATCGGCGCGCGCGCTGCACTTCGACGACCACACGCTCATCGAGTCCGACGCCCAGGCGACGCCCTACCGTCGCCTGGGCCAGTGGATCGGTGACGTCGATGGCGACGGCCAGCCGGATTTGGCAGTCTTGGAGCCGGACCACGCGTCGGGCCAGGGTCGGCTGATCGTGCTCGGCGAATGTGGCCCCTAGCCCGCGAGCGCAGGCGACGACAAGCATGAAGGAAAGCACGCCACATCTCTCATTCGTCAGCGTGATGGTCGTGCTGGGTGCCGGCCTGCTGATGCTGGTCGCCACCGGCGTGCTCGGCGTGCTGCGCTTCGCCGCGATCCCCGAGGCGCTGGCGCAAATCGCCCGCGTGGACGAGGCGCGGAGCGCGTTCCTCGCCTCGGTTGGCTTGATCGGCGCGGTGTTCCTGGCGCTGTCCGTGGTCGCCGCCTGGCTCAGCGCCCGCGATGTCTCCGGGGATGTGCACTTTGTGAGCCGCCGCGTGCACGCGATGGCCGCCCGCGGCGATCTGGGCGAACCCGTGGCGATCCGCAGCTTGGACGAGGTGGGCGCCCTCACCCGTGCGTTCGAGGAACTGCGGCACGGCTATGTGGAGCAGCTGGCCCGCGAGCGCACCGCCCATCGCCAGGCGCAGGAGGCCGATCGCTACAAGAGCGAGTTCTTGACCACGGTCAGCCACGAGCTGCGCACACCGCTCAACGCACTGCTCGGCTTCACCGAGGTGTTGCTGGCCGAGATCGAAGGCCCGCTCACGGAGGGACAACGCGAGGACCTGCGCATGATCCGAGCCTCCGGAGAGCACCTCCTTGCGTTGTTCAACAACGTGCTCGACATGTCCGCCCTGGCCTCCGGTCGCGTCCAGCTGAACCTGCAGCCGGTCGAGGTTCGCGAGGTGCTCGACGAGGTGGCCTCCATCCTCGAGGGGCAGCGCCAGGGCAAGCCCGTGGCCATCGTGGTGGATTGCCCCGACTTCATGCCCGAGCTGGAGGCCGACCCGGTGCGCTTGCGGCAGATCGTGATGAACCTCGGTACCAACGCGCTCAAGTTCACCTCGCACGGAGAGGTGCGACTGTACGCGCGCTTCAACGGGCGCGAGGTGAGCATCGGCGTGCGCGACACGGGCACGGGCATCGCGAGCGAAGATCTCCCGCTCTTGTTCGAGGAGTTCACCCAGGTGGGCGCTCCTGAGCTCGCGCGGCGCGGCTCGGGCCTCGGGCTCAGCATCGTGAGACAGCTCGTCCAATTGCACGGCGGCCACGTGGAGGTGGAGAGTGAGTTCGGCCGCGGCTCGCTGTTCAGCGTGCACCTGCCGCTGCCCTCCCTCCACGTGCACCACGAGCGCACGCCGCCCCGCGGCCAGGATCCGCTCTGATGCAGCAGCGCGGACTCAGCATCGTTCCCTCCCTGCAGACCTTGCCGACCTCCCCGTGGCGCTTGGCGCTTTTGCTGGTGCTCGCGAGCTGCGCCGTGGGCGCCGCGCTCGGCCTGTTCACGTTGCTAGGCGCCTCCTTCGTATTGGCCCTGCCAGGCGTGGAAGCCCAGGCGATGCTGCGGCTCTCGCTGGTGCAGGGCCTGGTGGGCTCGATCGTGCTCTCGCTCGTGATCTACCGCGGCGTGCGCGGGATGTACCCGCTGTATTTGATGCTCCTGCGCGGCCCACGCGATCTGCCCGAGGGGCCGCGGCCCGATCCGCGCGTGGTGGCCCACGCCTTTTATTGGCCCGAGCGCGGCGTCCTTTTGAACACGGCCTGCACCCAGCTCGTGCCGGTGCTCGATGCCTTGGGCGTGGTGCACATCTCCGGGCTGGACGGCTGGTCGCGCTGGTCGGCGGACCTGCTCTCGATCGCGGTCGCGACGGCCGGCCTGATGCCCTGCGTGGTGCTCTACCGCAGCATCGTCTGGCGCTGGCTGGGGCGTCTCCATCCGAGCGATGTGACGCTCGAGACCAAGCAACGTCTGAGCTATCGACTGGCGATCACGCTCACCCTGCCGGTAGCGGTGGTGGGCATCTCCGCGGTGGTGGTGCTCGCCTCCCACCTGGTGGCGCTGCGCACACGCGTGGCCCCGGACCTGCAGGTGGCCGAGCTCTCGCTGGCGCTCGACTTGGTGGCCGCCGTGTTCGCGCTCCTGCTGATCGTCGCGAGCACGGTGTTCTCGTGGATCCTGGCGCGCCGCCTGGGCGAGCAGTTGGCCCGCGATGTGCGCGCGCTGACCGCCCAGATCCAGCGCATGCACACGAGCGACGCGCCGATTCAGCAGGAGGCCACGGCGTTTGGCCGCATCGCGCACACGCAGGCCGGAAAACGCCTCGCCGCGTCGCTCGCCAAGCTCGCAGAGCGCTTCGACGAGATGCGCGAAAAGGAGCGAGAGGGCCGCCGCGCCATGGAGGAGGTGCAGCGCCTGCGGACCCAGTTCTTGGCCTCCATGAGCCACGACCTGCGCAGCCCGCTCAATTCCATCCTGGGCTTCGCGGTCCTGATCTCGAGCGGCACGGAGGGGCCGATCACGCCTGAACAGCGCGAGAGCATCCAGATGATCACGCGCAGCGCCCGCGATCTCCTGCGGTTGGTGACGAACATCCTCGACTCGGCGCGCCTCGAGGCGGGTCGCTTGGCCCTGCAGCGCCGACTGACGCCCGCTGCGGAGATCCTGAACCAAGCGGTCAGCGAGGGGCGCAGGATGATCGAGGACCGGCCGCTCGAGATCGAGGCCGATATCGCACCTGGCTTGCCTGCCGTCTACGTCGACGCCGACCGGATCGTACAGGCCGTGGTCGGTTTGTTCAGTCACGCGATCGACGCCATGGAGAGCGGCACCATCCGCCTGGTCGCGCGGCTCGCGAGCGGCCCCCCCGGTCCACACGTACGACATCTCAGGGTCGACGTGGTCGACCGAGGTGCCGGCATCCGCGAGGCCGACCAGGAGGCGCTCTTTCAGGCCTTCCGGGAGATCCAGGAGCCCTCCGGACGACGCATCGGCGGGCTCGGCCTCGGCCTCTCCCTGGCACGTGAGCTCGTGAAAGCCCACGGCGGCGACGTCTGGTTCGAGAGCGCCTCGGGCCGCGGGACCACGTTCAGCGTCGCCATCCCCGTGGAACCCGAGTGGGTCCCCCTACAAAGCCACGGCAGCTGGCCGCTCTAGGGCACGGCCCATGACCGACTGAACGAGCGTTGTGTGAACTCGTCGCCTGCGCGTATTCTGGCGTGATGAGCAAGCCGCACCTCGCACGATCCGTCCTATCGCTCTTGACGCTGCTGTGCGCCGCCGCATGCGGTGACGACCACACCCGGGGCGGAAACCACGACGCGGGGCCGGACGCCCAGGCGCGCGATTCGAGCGTCGGCGACGACGATGCCGGCCCCGATGGTGGCCAACCGGGCGATGCTGACCTCGGGGATCGCGCGGGCACGCGCCTGCACCCGATCGGCGTCGCCGTGGATGGGATGGTCCATCGCTCCGACATCCGCGACGACCTGCTCGGCGTCAACTGCGGTTTCATCGACCTTTCCCCTGACGACAGCGATGACGTTCAACATTGCGTGCCCCATGCCCTCGCCGAGCTGCGCTTCGCCAACTCGGATTGCACGGGCGAAAGGCTGCTCGTGAAAGCACACGCCGTGTGCCTGGGCGCCGAAGGCCCCGGTGACATCGTCAGAGTCGCCGGCGTAAGCGCGTGCGGCGCCCACACGATGGGCGCGCGGCGGCTCGGCGCGGTCGCGACCGATGCCAAGTATTACCTGCGCACGTACGGCAGCGCCGAGTGCGTCGAAGCCGACGTGGGCACCGCGACGGTCTACATGCCTGAGGCGCTCGAGCTCAGTGCGCTGGTCGGCGGTCGCGTCGAAGCCGTGCCGTCGGGCGAGCCGGGTTTGGAGCTCGAGCGGATCGCGGGCAGCGACGGAAGCCGCTTTCCGCTCGGGCTGCGCTGGAGTGACGGGACCCGCTGCGACCCGCAGGCGCTCGGGTCCGATGACGAGGCGGCGGCGCCCTGCGTACCCCGCGACGCGCTTTTCGCCAGTGACAACACCTACGCGGACAACGCCTGCAGCGAGCCGGTGTTCTCAAGCCTCGAGGATGCGTGCGGTGGCCTGGCAGTCGAGCGGAGCTACGGGTTGATCTACGACGACGTGGACGGCTGCCAACGGCCAAGCGCGCTGTACGCGCTCGGCGCCGCCCTCGATACCTTTTATCTCGGCCCGCCGGACACATGCTCTGAGCCCAAGGCCGTCGCCGCAGGCACGCGGCTCTTTGCACGCGGCGAAGCGCGAGCGTTCAGCACGTTGCCGTCCACACTGCGTCGGTTTCACGGATCGTCCCGGCTTCGCATGGCGCACCTGAGCACCCACGCGGGTGAGCCGATCATGGGGAGCCCTGAGCTGTTCGACACGGAGCTCGACGAGACATGTCTCCCACGCCGCTTCACCGATGGAAGCACGCGCTGCATGCCGACAACCACCCTCTGGGATTCGGGCCTCTTTGCAGACGATGGCTGCACCGTTCCCGCGTACGTGAACTTCGTGGGCGGCTGCAATCCTGCGCGCGAGCGCCAGCGCTTCGTCATCCGCGATCAAGACGCCGCGGAAATCTGCTCGGAGCGCCCCATCACCGAGATCAGGCGCGCCGTGCCACACACCGGCGCGGTGTACTTCCGCTCCGGCGACGACTGCGCCGAACGGCCCCTCGATCCCACGGAAGCCGCGTACACCGATGGCGAAGTGATCGACCTAAGCACGTTGGCAGAGGTCACGGAGGTCGGCCGCTGAGCGCGCCCTCGCGTCACGAGCCCATGAATCGGAGCAACATCGGGATGGGCTGAGCATCTCCTTGCTGTCGGTGCGGCTTCTCGAGCTGGATCGCAGCAGTCGCGAGCCGTCCTGCTGGCCAACCCAATGCGTAAAGACTTTCCGCGTTGGTTTCTCATCTCGCCTCTCGTACAGACTTGGGAATACAGACTTGGCAATACAGACTTGATTGGGCGATGCCGATCCGTCGTGCCGACGCCGTTTTACCGCGATTGCTCCTCCGCACCTGAGCTTCGGCGAACGAACGCGGCCGAGGCCTGAGAGATCGAACGCGCGAAAATTCGCGGCGAGCTCTCGCGCCCGACGGACTTGCTGATACGCTCCGAGTGCGGCGCAGTAGACGTGTGTGGCACGGGGGGTGACAGACATGAAGGGCAGCGTTGCGCGCGAAGACACTCTTTCTTCCTCCGCGGACACCTCAGGCATCGGCACGGAAACGAGCGCCGTGGCGAGCGCGCAACGCACGTTGCTCGCGCACGTCGCCTTCCACTACGTCGAGTCACGGACCCGCTATCTCGCGGAGATCGTGCAGAACTTTGCGAGCTACGAGCTCGACCGCGTCGAAGTCGTCATCGACACCAACTCCGAGCGAGTTGCCGCGTTCCTCGCGACCTGCGTTTGCCCGCCGCACGTCACGGTCCGGGCGCACGTCCACACGACCCTCTCGCATCCCTTCGGGCTGACCTGGATGCATCGACGCTCCATGCCGCAGCGTCATCGCGAGTTCGACCTATTCATGTACCTGGAGGACGACATCCTCGTGCCCTGGCCGGCCGTGCGCGCCTGGCTCGCAGACACGGAGGCCCTCTACGAGCAAGGGTGTCTGCGGGGATTTCTGCGCGTGGAGCGCAATCTCAAAGACCAGCTCGTCGCGACGGACTGGATGACTCGGCTGCGTAACCCCCTTTTCCGGGACATCGGCGGCGTCCGATACATCCACCCTCGTTATCCCTATCAGGCCTTCTGGCTCGCCACGGCCAGCCAACTCGACGATTTTATGAAGTTGCCCATCTGGAGCCAAGGCGGGCTGCACCCTCGCTCGAAGCTACGCCTCGATCAACCGGCCTGGTGGGATAGCCCCGAGTCCATGCGCGAGCGCGCCGCCTACGGCATGCAATACGCCCGTGGTGGCTCCCATCAGGTGCTCTTGCCGCTCGCCACCGATGGCCAGGTCGATCCCGACTGCTTCGTCTACCACCTACCGAACAACTACGGATTGCAGGCCGTCTGCCCGTTGGCGCGCCTTTGGGTGGACGACCTGCTGAGGGGCCGAAGCGTCCCCGCACAAAGCCTGGCCGCAGTTTTCGTGCAGGCTCGGGACCGCCTGGAAGATCTGGCCCGCAACGGGATGGACAACGCGCGCGCGCTCGCGCGACGCCTACCGCGGTTGCACTCCGCCATGCGCTTCGCAAGACGCGCCGCGCTCTCAGGGGCGGGCGAGCTCGAGCCCATGCCCCTGGATGCGCGCTCCGAACCCATCCAGGCAGACGCGAGCGCGCTAGAAGCCCCAAGAGCGACGTTAGTCTGAGCTACGCCATCACCAAGGCTGGGACGTTTTCTCGAGCTGCGGCGCAAGTCCCCACGCACGTGCGCGGTGCCGCCTACCCGACGCCCTGTGATTGAAGGTGCAGTCTTCAACTAGGGATCGGCTCGAACGTGAGCTCGAAGTCGTAGTCCACGTTGCGCACTTCGTACGGGATGATCTCCAGTCGGTAGATGCCGGGGGGGATCTCGTCGCTGACAATCTCGTACATGTCCGCGCAAGGATTCCGGCTCGGATCATTCTTGTAATAGTCAGCGTGGTAGGCGGCACGCCGCATGAACTCGCCCGTATTGCGGCCAGGTTCGTCATCGATCCTGAGGCTCAAGCGCCCATTGTTCGTCAAGGTGCTCGTGTTGCCTTCGACCCAGCACGTTCCTTTGATTCTCACGCGGATCTTCTGGGCGGTGTTTTGGAACAGCAGGCGGAAGCTGGCGCTACCCCAAGCGGCACCTTGCGACGGGTTGTGCATCAGGGCCTGCAGCTCGATCGACGAAAGCGTGCCCGTGTCGGAGTCGTACGAGTATCTTCCGCTCAGCGCGGCCTCCCTCGTGTCGCTGCTCGTCGAGAGCTCGTAGCTCTCAAACAAGGCCCCCTCGGCCGGCTGGTGGATCTCCTGACCGACGTAGACGGAGGACCTCGAGCTGTAGCTGCTCCGGACGTTCAGGAGGGGCGTCACCATGGGCGTGCCCTCGATCTGAACGAGCGCTGTCGCCTCCGCCTCGGGGTCCACCACACTCGTCGCGGTGACTGTGAACGTGCCAGGATCCTTGCCGGCTTCGTACAGCCCCTCCTCGCTGATGGTGCCGCCGGTGGCGCTCCAAATCACCGTATCGTCGTCGGCGCCGATGACCATGGCAGAAAACTGCCTCGTCTCGGCTGGCTCCAAGGTGACCTCCGCTGGGGAGACCTGCACCTTCACGGACTCACCAACGACCTCCTCGATGCGTTTGGTGGTGTGCAAACCGGGGATCTCAGGGAACCTCGCCATCACATCGAGCACGACCTTCTCGCCGGCCTCGACGAGCGGCTTCACCGAGGCCGAAAAGTCGCCGGCCTGGTCCGTCGAGCCGGCGGAAGGCGCGACTTGGGCGGTGTCTGTCGGGTCGATCTGGATCTCGATGGGTCCCAGGTCACGGGGCGAACGGCCTCCAATCGACATCCCAGCGCGCACACGCAGCGGAGACTCTCTGCCTTCCTTCAGCTCCTCGAGGAAGCTCAGCTCCTCGATGACCACCTGAATGCACAGGTTCTCCAGGATGCTCGCGCGGTCCAGGCCCGGGACGATCTCGTCGAGCCCCATCGCGCCTGCCGTGGCGGCCCAATTCAGGATCTCGACCGCGAGCTGCCAGTTGTTCTCGGCGGCGCAGCGCTCGTTGAGGCGCGCGATCTCGGCCTTGATCGCCGCGCCCGACTTGGACAATCCCTCAGCCAGATCGCGCTCCAACCACGCGTCGGCCCCACTGAGCCCGACGGCCGCGGCCCAGCGTAGATATTCTGCCACTGCGTCCAGGGTCGAGCCTGCCCCGCTCACGGCCGCGTCGAGCCCCGACGACACCGACCCGTCGTACCAACCCTTCAAGATCTCGGCCGCGCGGGCGGGCTCCGGATTTCGCCCGGCGGCAGCTTCCTGCGCAAAGTAAGCCGCGAGCTCGTGGTTCGCCTGCTGCTCGGCGCCGCTCGCGTTCGCAGGATTGAGCGCGTTCGTTTCCTCTTCGCTGCTCGTACCCGCGCCCGCGCTGCTGAAGTGGCCCACCACCATGCGCAGCGTGTCGCCGCCGTACCCCACAGGCTGGAGCGCGAACTGGTCGCCGCTCTTCGTGAACCCCACCAGCCACGCAGGATCGAAGAACTGGCCCGCGACCATCGTCAGCTCAGCCGGCGCGAGAAATCGCAGGCCATCGGGCGCGAACTCCACCGCCGCCAGCGCGCCTGCGCCCAGGGGCAGCTGGTCGACCGAACCGAGCGGCGTGAGTGTGATCTCCGTGGCTGACCACAGGGCGTACGGCGGGACCTTGAGCGTGAAGCGCGTGCCGTCCGCGCCCACAGCCGTGATGGTGCCCCCTTCGACGCCGAGGGTCGCATGCACGGCCTCCCCATCGTTCCTCTCAGAGGGCGTCTTCGCCGCGTGCGGCTGCTCACCCGAGCCGCTGCAAGCGAACAGTGTGAATATGGTCACAAACTGAAGAATGTGGGGGATTCGTGTCCGATCTCGCATGCTCAAACCTCGCCGTGCATCTAGAAGTCCTGCATCGACAACCTGCAGAACCGCCTACAAGAGCCCGGTAACCTTCATCGACGCGCGCTTTTTGCGCTCCGCCGATAGAAGATCGCAGCCGTCCGCATAGCCTTGCGAGTGCCAAATGGCCAGCTCCTTCGAAGTGCTCACCCGGCGACCGGCTCTCGCGCCGCGAGGCGGCCGAGGACGCTCACGAACGCGCGAACGTGGCCGCGTGCACCACGTTCGCGCGTTCGAGGCTAGAGGGCCGCCGTCAGGCCTTCACAGCTTCGGAATCACGACGACCAGACCAACCTTCCAGCGGGCCTTCAGGTAGGCCTCCACGGCGTCGCGCTCCGCTTCGCTGATCGTGCCGTTGTAGAGGATGATCTCGCCGATGTCCCCCTCGAGCCGGTTCAATGTCGCGGTGCGACTGCCCACGAACATCCGCATAGGATCCGAAAACGCCGGCTGATCGGTCGGGAACGTCTGGGTGTTGTCGCCGCCGCGGATCACCTGGTAGAGGCCGTCCTCGAGGTTACGGCGCTCTGCAGTGATGATCTGAAACGGCTGGGGCAAGCCGACGGTGGGAAATCCGTCCGCGGCGATGCTCCCGGCGGTGCCGACCAGGGCGAACGGCGCGCGGTGGAGATACTGGATGCGCGTGGCGTTGAGCTGGGAGCGCAGGATCAGGCCATGGTGCGTCGGCTTGGAGGGGTTGACTCCGCCGATCAAGCCCTGTTCGCCCGCAGTCTTCGAGGGCCTCGCCGCGACGAACAGGCTGTAGGTCGGCTCGTCGAGTTCGAGACTGGCGATGGACATGAAGTCGTCCACGCCGTCGAAGCTCACAAAGGTCACGCCGCCTGCGCTGAGGACCTTGGGCCGAGAAGCCGCGGTCCCCTGCAGGGCCACCGAAGTGCCCGTGCGCGATTGCCACGCGTACACGCCGTCCTTGTCTGAAACGACGTTCTTCCCGGCGTCCAGCCACAGCATCAACTTGCTGTTCTGCACCGGCAGTTCGAGGACGCAGCCGCCGTCCTTGGCCAGGTACCCCAGGGCGCACACGTCGCACCCGGTTTCTCCCACGGCCCACCCCTTGTCGCACTTGCACGTCGCGTCCTGCCCGTCGAACGCGCACGTGCCGTTGCCACAGTCCGTGCTCAGGCACGCGTCCGCTACGCACGAGAACTCGAGCTGGTTCGGCTCTTGATAACCGTCCGCGCATGCGTCGCAGAGCGCGCCTTCGTAGCCGTCCGCGCACACGTTGCAGGCGTCACCTCCCCAGCCGACGTCACAACCGCAGCTCGCCGCGTCGTCTGTGACCGCGCAGCTTCCGTGCATCCCGCACTCGACGTCCGCGCAAGGATCTTCGATGCAGGCGCCTTGTCGCAGGGTGGAGGGCACGTATCCGTCGCGGCAGGTCGCGCAGTCGTCGCCCTCATGGCCCGGCGCGCAGGTGTCGCAAGCGTCGCCGGTGAACCCGGGCTGGCACACGCATACGATGGCGCCGCTGCTGTCGTTGCACTCGCCCGCGCCGCAGGCGACGTCGGCGGCGCACGCCGGAGCACATTTGCCGTCCCCGTCGTGATCTTGCGTTCCCGCCGCACAACCGCCTCCGCCGTCGTTCGACGGAAGGTGGCCGCCGTCTTCGGTCGGTCCGCCGTCGCTCGAATCGCCAGCGTCGAGATCCCCTTCTGTGCCGGTCCCTGCGTCATCTAGGCCCTTGCCGGAGGATCCACCGTCGTCTCCGCAGGCCGCTCCAAACACCAAAAGCCCTGCGCACACCCATTTCGTCCAGTTCGCTTGCATCGACGTCCCTCCCAGGGCGGCAGTCGCTTCAGCACGCCGGCAAACCCGTGGGGGCATCCGCTCCAGACACCCGCGTTCGCGACGCCGCAGAAGGTCCATACGGGGGATGCAGGGGCGAACTTCCCAATTTTCGAACGCTGTTTAATTTTTGGAAAGTAGCCCCTCTTCGGCGGACCAGGCGAGCTCGTTCGTTCGTCGACCGCGGCCAGCCTGCCGGCAGGCGCATGCTGACTCACACGCCCGCGTGGAGCTGACGAACTGGGTGTTGCGCAAATCGCGGCTCGTCGCCGCTCTTCATCGGCGTGAAGGCCAAGCTTGTCGCGATGGGCGTCAGCGTCGCCAACCTCGCTCTCGGGAACATGATCCAAACGTTCTCGACCCCGGAGGCGCTCGAGGCCGCACTCGAGCAGCAGTCCCGAAAGGCCTGAGCCTCGCGCCCGGTCGGTAGGGACCGGCTGGTTGCTATAGTGAGCCCGGATGTCAGCGGCAATGCTCACGGAGCTCGGGGCCACGTCGGAACAGGTCGCGGCGTTCGCGGCGCTCGATCGCCCCGCGCTCGTGGGCGGGCGCGTTTTCTCGCAGCGCGGGCCCGAGCTGCGAGTGCGCACCGGCGAGAGCGCGCTGGTCGCACGCGCGAGCGGCGCGCTGGCGCACGCGGCGAGGGCCGCGCACGAGCTTCCGGTGGTGGGCGACTTCGTGGCGGTGCGCCCCGGTACGGGCGACGGAAGCAGCCGCGTGGAGTTCGTGCTGCCGCGCAGCTCGCTCCTGCGACGGCGCGAGGCCGGGACGGAAGGTCGCGTACAAGCGATGGCGGCGAACGTGGACGTGGTGTTCGCGGTGGCCGCGCTGGAACAGGGCTTTTCGCCGCGGCGCATCGAGCGCGTGGTGGCGCTTTCGCGCGAAGCGCCCGCGAACGCTGTCGTGGTGCTGACCAAGGCGGATCTGTGTGACGACGTCCCGGCGGCGGTGCGTAGGGCGCGCGATGCGGCGCCAGGTGCCGCCGTGGTGGTGCTCGGTGCGAACGACGAGGGCGGCCTCGCCGACTTGGCTGCCTGCTTACCCGCCCGCCGCACCGGCGTGCTGGTGGGGCTCTCGGGCGCGGGCAAGTCGACGCTCATCAATCGTCTGTTGGCGGGCGAGCACATGGCGGTGGGCGCGGTGCGCGCGTTCGACGCACGCGGACGTCACACCACGACGCACCGCGAGTTGATCGCGATGCCATGGGGTGGGTTCCTGGTCGATGGGCCCGGCGTGCGCGAGCTCGGCGTAGTGACGAGCGACGGGCTCGGCGACGCCTTCGACGACGTGCACGTGCTCGCTGCCCGATGCCGCTTCTCCGACTGCACGCACGCCGCTGAACCTGGCTGCGCGGTGCGCGAGGCAGTGGAGCAAGGCAGGCTCGCGCGCGAGCGGCTCGACGCTTATGCCAAGCTCAAGCTCGAGGCGGCCTTTGGTCGCGCGCAGGTCGACGCGCACGAGAGGCGCGCGCGCAAGCGCCGCGAGCGCGCCCTCACGAACGCCGCCTGGCAGGCCGCGCGCAAGAAGCGCGACCCTTCCGCTCGGTAGCCCGTCTCCCGTCCGCCGCATCCTGCTCCTTCGCGAAGACTGGGCGCAGATTGTGGGAGAGGAGTGCGTAGGTCTCACTGGACGAGCACCGAATGTTCAGATTGCGGTCCTTACTCCGCGACCTGTGTTCACAGGCGCACAGGCTCGATGGAGATGATCTGAAGCGTCTCCTCTGCGCCGGAAGGCCTCGCATGGACCGGCAGTCCCGCCACTGTGCCGAAACCGAAGTCGCCGAGCACCAGGGGGCGTTGTTTGAACTGGGTGTAGCCTGTGATGCCGGTGTCGTTGAAGGCCGCCACGACCTCAGGTAGATGAACGGGAACCACGGGCTCGAGCACGGTGCCGCTCACGAGTTTCGGGAACGCGAACGAGGTCAGGTCCGGGGGAACGACCACGAGCCACTCGACCTGAGACCACTGCAACAATGTGAACTGCACGTCTGCGTCAGGCAGCGGGGCGCTGAGTTCCCAGGAGATGGTGACGTCGCCCGGGGTGCCCACGGCGTCCATGCTGTTGAAGCGCGGCAGGTCGTAGTCGAACGTGTAGCTGGTGTTTTCGTCACCGCTGCGGACTTGATCGGTGCGCACCACCCAGTCTGATTCGCCCACAGCCCACGTGCGCGCGGTGAGGATCTCAGCGAAACCGGGAGCGTAGAAGAAGTTCATGGTGTCGCCCTGCAGGGCGTCGAGCCAACTCTGATTCGGATCCTGCAGGGTATCGAACGCCATGTTCAGGCGGTCCATCGTCAGACTGACCGAGGCGTAGTCGTTGAGGTGGTCTGGCAAGTTCGCGAGCGTCACACCCAGCGTTGCGCTGTCCCAGCCGGCGAGGGGAACCATGGCGCTGCCCCCAGCACCGGGATCGGCGATGGGGTTGGTGGACCAGGCGTAGGCGAGCAGCTCTTCGTCCTCGCTGATGGCGGCCGCCAAGAACGCATTGTCTTCGTTCATGCAGGTAGGCGAAGCCATGAGCTGTTGGGGATTGGGGTCACCAGGATTCTGGTCTTGCAGGCATTGCGCGCCGAACTGGACGTCGTAGCGAAACGCAGCGCCCGGCGGATCGGCCGGGTAATCCAGTGAGAACGTGCGATCGGCCGGTAACTCTGCGAAGATGCGATCATTGAGCCAGATCACCAGATCGTCCCCGTTCTCGGTGGCCAGGTAGGTGATGAGCCGTTGGCCCGTGATCGCGTTGGAGTAGCGATCACGCACGGTGACGGCGCCGGGTGCCTGCTCTTCGTACACTTGACCCGCTTCGTCCGTGCGACGCGTGCCCTGCAAGGTGCCGTCGGCCGCGTGCAGAAAGACGTCGACGTCGGGGATCGGTCCCGCATGGCCAAATACGGTGACCCGGAAGCCCTCCGCCGGGCCGATAGCGGCATCGCCCGCATCGGAAACATCGTGCGTCGAAGCATCATCGGTGGAGGCGTCCAGGCTCGGCTCCCCCCCATCGCCATCACCAGTCGAGGCATCCGGGCCCTCACCGCCCCCATCATCGATAGGGCCAGCGTCTGCGCGGTCGTTGTCCACGCCGCCGTCCCGGTCGACCCCCTCGCCCTCGACGGCGTCCTCCTCACTGCCGGAGCAAGCGGCCATCGCGAGGGAACAACCCAGAAGCCAATGCAGGAGTGAACGCGCTCTCATGCCTCTCTTGTACGCGATGAACCGTAAAAAAATGCCGGATTTTTCCGCCGAGCGCCTGATGACGGTCCCTCAGCGGGGCCCGCTCGGCTTGTACAGCAAGAGCCCCGCATAGAGGCACAGGAGCAGCGGCTTTTCTTCCGCGCCCAGATCGCTCGGCAGCCACGCCCTGCCCTCGCCTCCCCGATCGACGGCCCCGCCACCGTGCGGGCCCTGAAACAAATACCCGAGCACCTCACGGCGGGCCCTGCCCCTCTCGTCGGTGTGGATTGACGAGACCTGATAGCTTGCCAGCCCCGTGAGCTCGGCCGAGCCCTGGTTCTGCTCGAGTTGGAGCCGGGCCCGCACCGTCTCGCCCGCTTTACAGGCGCAGCGGAGGGAGACCTTGGGATCCTTCAGGCCCATCATGTTGGTGGAGAGGTGCTCCAGACACTCACCTGCCAGCGCTTGGTTGCCATGCTGAAACGCGAACTTGAGCGAGGTCTTTTCGGGAGCCTTCTCGAAATTCACGAGGCCACGCCCAGTCGGGCGGCTCCAACTGCGCTCGATCTGCCGGGCCACCGCCCCTCCGAGCCTGAGCTCCCGCTCCTTGAGCCCGCCCTCGCGCTCGGCCTGCAGGGTGGGAACACTGGCGACCCCGTCGGGCACTTTCATCGTGTGCGCGCAGGCGCTGGCGAAGAGCCCCAGGAGAGCCACGGAAGTGCGCCATTGGCTGCGTCGATTCATGCAGGCGGGAAGGTACTCTTTCGGGCCGCGCCCCTCAAAGCGCTGGGAGGCTTTTGGCCGAGGCTGCGCGGGATCGAACGTGTTACAAGCACGCAATCAGAAGTCAGGAGGAAACCATGGCCAAGGGACAAGAACGGCCCAAGAACAACAACAAGCCCAAGCTCACGGTGAAAGAGAAGAAGGCCAAGAAGAAGGAGAAGGCCGCCTCCAAGTAGCCTCGCCGCGGAGCCCTCCGGCACGCCGCCGCGTCCGCGCGGCGAAGGAGCGCCGGGCTCCGCGATTCATCGGCGCGCAAGTTCACGCGTCCGACGCACTCACCCTCGACCACACGCCCAGCCATGCGCTAAATCCACGCCCCTATGGGTGCACAGTGGAAAGCAAAGGGCCGCGCGCAGGCAGCAGACGCCAAGGGGCGTCTGTTCACCAAGCTCGCCAAGGAGATCATGATCGCCGCCAAGGGAGGGCCGGACCCGGCGATGAACCCGCGGCTGCGTCTCGCGGTGGAGGCGGCCAAGAAGGCGTCCATGACGCGCGACACCCTCGAGCGCGCCATCAAGAAGGGCGCCGGCCTGCTGGACGAGGCGGCAAATTTCGAGACAGTAGTGTTCGAGGGCTTCGCTCCGCACCAGGTGCCCGTGATCGTCGAGTGTTTGACGGATAACAAAAACCGCACGGCGCCCAACATGCGCACCCTGTTCCGCAAGGGCCAGCTCGGCGCGAACGGCTCCGTCTCCTGGGACTTTCTGCGCCGGGGCGCGATCGAAGCCACGCCTCCTCCGGGCGGGGAAGACCCCGAAGAGGCCGCGATCGAAGCGGGCGCCCAGGAGGTCGAGCCCGCCGAGGAAGGTGGCTCACGTTTCCTTACCGAACCGACCGATCTGGACGCGGTCGGTCGCGCCCTTACTGGGCGCGGCTGGACACTCACCTCTCAGGATCTGGTCTGGGTCGCCAAGAACCCGGTGACCTTGGACGACGAGAAGCGCGCAGAGGTCGAGGCCTTCTTGCAGGCGATCGACGACGACGACGACGTGCGCGCTGTTTACGCGGCGCTCTAACACACAAGCTGCGCAGAAGGGGCACCGCAAGCAATCGCGCACCTCAGCTTTGTTACCACGCGCGTGCGACAGAACCAGTAAGGTCAGAACAGACAACTTAGTCTAAATATTTTTTCACGTGTGTCGCATTACTGCCATCACACGGCAACAGTAATGGTTGTAGAGTGGAGCTACCCCGATGAGTAGCTCCAAAGATTTGCCCGCAATCGTCGAGAGTGCCGTGCACGGGAGCAAGTCTTCCCCGAGTACGCCAAGCGTCGTCCCCGTTCGCCGCCCGCTCCCTGGGACCCGTAGGTTTCGAGCGCGTCGCGTGGGCGTCGAAGAGCTCAACAAAGCCAAGATCACCGTGCGTGGGTGGCACTCCACACTCGGTTCCTTCGAGGCGCGCGCCGAGGACCTCTCGGTCTACGGACTTGCCCTGATCTTGCCCCCCGTGGTCGCGCTGGTCGGCGACCGCATCGACCATCTGGAGGTGCGCGCCGGAGAAACGCCCCTCTTCTCAGGTACCGCGATCGTCCGCCACGTGGTCGAACGTGCGGCGGAGATCGTGGTCGGGGTCGAGCTCCAAGGGCCGGGCCTCGATCTCGCGGAGATCTACCGTCGGGGCGAGCGTTACGGATTCGCGGAGCGTCTGCAGACTGCCACGCAGAGCATGCGTTTCGAGCTCGTTTCACCAGAGTTCAAAGCGTGGGTGGCGGAGGTTCATAACTACCTCGAAACCATCAAAGACTTCCTCGACCAGGAGGAGGCGGCGCTCGCCAACCTGGATCAGCTGACACGCAACCAGAACCTGGCCGAGTACCTCCAGGTCGCCGCCCCCGTCGTGATCGAACACATGAATCAGGGCGCGGCCGCGCTCGGCCGTCTGGTCGCGGACCTGCCGCCCGAGCTGCACGTCGAGCATCGCGCGTTTCTGCGCAAGCACCTGATGCCGTTCATCTGCGAGTCTCCCCTGCTGCGGCGCTCCTACGAGAAGCCCGCCGGCTACGCGGGGGACTACGAGATCATGAACATGCTCTACCGCGACCACGCGGAGGGGCCCACGCTGTTCGCCAAGGTGCTCAACCTGTACGCGGCGCAAGAGGGCGCGGCCCAGGCGAACATCAACCGCATCGAGTTCCTGGGCAAGATCATCCGCGGCGCCGTGGAGAGTAGCCCGCGCGAACGCGTCCGGATCGCCAGCATCGGCTGCGGGCCCGCCCGGGAGATTCTGGCGCTCCTAGAGGAGCGGCCGGAGCTGGGCGAACGCATCGAGATCGCCCTGATCGACCAGGAAGAGCAGGCCATCAAGTACTGCGAACGAACCCTCGGGCCGCTCGCGACCCGCACGGGAGCCCGCGTTCAGTACATCCGGGAGAGCGTGCGCCGGCTCTTGCTCGAGCGGCAGCTCGGGAAGGTGCTCGGTCAACGCGACCTCATCTACAGCGCGGGCCTGTTTGACTACCTGAACGGGCGCACCTTCTCCGCGTTGCTCGCGGCGCTCTACGACGCCCTGGCCCCGAGCGGCCGCCTACTGGTGGGCAACGTCGCAGCCCACAACCCTAGTCGTTGGTTCATGGAGTACACTCTGGACTGGTTCTTGATCCATCGATCCCGCGAGGAACTGCTCGAATGCGGAAACAGGCTCACTCCCCGGCCAGAGCAGGTGGAGGTCACGTCCGAGCCCCTGGGCATCAATCTATTTCTGTCAGTCCAGCGTTAGACCAGGCCGCAGTAAATGAGGCGGTGGAGTCTCGCCTCCTCGAGGTCAACTTATCCGGCGCTCGCCTCGGCTACCTGCTGAGCGCGCTCTTGATGCCGGCGGGCGTGCCGCTCGATTGGATCACACAGCCCGAACACGCCTCGCAGTTTCTTTGGATCCGCCTGGGCTCGGCGCTGGTCGCGCTGCTCATGCTCGGCGTGGCGTACCTGCCGGGGGCGAGCCGCCACGTGATCTTGCTCGGCGCGGGTCCGCCCCTTATCTGCGGCACGGGTATCGAGCTGATGATCCTCCAGCTCGACGGCGCGAACTCACCTTACTACGCGGGCCTCAGCCTGTGCATCCTGGCGATCGGCGTCCTCTACACCTGGCGCTGGTGGCAGGCGCTGGTGGTCTCCGGCAGCATCGTGCTGCTGTGGCTCTTGCCCGCCGTTCTGCAAGCCATGGCGAACCAGCTCGACTCGCGCCTGTTCTTCAACAACCTCTACTTCCTGTTCATGACCACCGTGATCGCCGTGGCATCGGCGGCCATCCGCTACGGCCTCGCCTACCGCGAGATGGAGTCGGCCGTCGGCCTGCAGCGCGCCACGCGTGAGCTCGCCGAGGCCGTCGATCGCCTGAGCGAGCTCGACCGCCTGAAGAGCGAGTTCTTTGCGAACATCTCCCACGAGCTTCGCACGCCGCTCACGCTGATCCTGGCGCCGGTAGACGAACTGCTCGCGAGCACCCGGGCCGGGCCGGCGCGACATACGCTCGAAGTCATCCACCGCAACGCCGAACGCTTGCTGCGGCTGATCGACGATCTCCTCGACCTCGCGCGCCTCGACGCGGGCGGCCTTCGCCTGGTGATTACGCCATTGGATCTGAGCGATCTCGCCCGCAAGGTGGTCGACGCCGCCCTGCCCACGGCCCAGGCGCGCGGGCTCAACCTGCGCTTCGAGTGCTCGGCGGTCCCATCCGACACCTGGGGAGACAACCATCGCCTCGAGATCGTCTTGACCAACGTGGTGAGCAACGCGATCAAGTTCACCCAGTCGCCGGGGCTGATCACGGTTCGCGTGCGCACGCACGAAGGTCGCCCGGCGGTCGAGGTGGAAGACAACGGCTCCGGCATCCCGGAGCAGGAGCGTGGGAAGATCTTCGAGCGCTTCTATCAGGTGGAAGGCTCGGCCCGAAGGCGCCAGGGCGGCGCTGGCATCGGGCTCGCCCTCGCGCGTGAGCTCGTGCAGCTCCACGGCGGCACCCTCACCTTCCACCCTGCCCCCGAGCGCGGCTCCATCTTCCGCATGACCCTCCAGACTGGGCGCGATCACATCCGGCCCGAGGCCATCGAACGCCGTCAGGCGCAGGTGACGGGGCACCCGAGTCGGCGCTGGCAGGACGCAGGCGCAAGCGACGACACGATCGGCGCGAGCGCGCGGGAGGCGTTCGACTCGCTGCCGCCGATGCCGCTGCAGCGCGGACGCCGCTCGCGAATCCTGATCGCCGAAGACCAGGAGGACCTGCGCGAGTTCTTGGTCGACATCCTCGGCCGTCACTTCGAGGTGATCGCCACCAGTGACGGCGTCAAAGCCCTGGAGCGCACACGCATCGATCGGCCCGACCTGGTGCTCACGGACGTCATGATGCCGGGCATGAGCGGCGTGGATCTGTGCAGGGAGATCAAGAAGGACCCCCAACTGAAGCAGACCCCCGTGCTAATGCTCACGGCCCGCTCAGGCGCGGACGCCGCGGTGGAGGGATACGGCGCGGGCGCCGACGACTTCGTCCCCAAACCCTTCCACGCTCGTGTGCTCCTGGCGCGGGTGCACGCGCATCTCAATTTGCGCAGCTTGGCCCTGCAGCTCGCCGATCACTCACGCCTCGCCCTGGCGGGGACGCTGGCAGCCGGTGTCGCCCACGAGGTCCGAAACCCCGTGAACGCGATCATCAACGCCGGGCGGGTGCTGGCCGACACCGCGCCGGAGGGCATGTCGAAGAAGCTGCTGGCCATCATCGACGAGGGAGCGCGTCGCATCGTCGAGATCGTGTCCTCCCTGGACGAGCACGTGCGACCCGCCGACGGCGATGGGCCCTCCGAGTGCGACCTGGTCTCAGGCCTCGAGTCGAGCCTCGACCTGCTCGAGTACCGCACGCACGCCATCAACATTCATCGCTCCTACGCCACAACACCCCGGGTCATGGGGATGGTCCGCGAGCTCAACCAAGTCTTCTTGAACCTGCTCGACAACGCGGTGCGCGCCGGGCCACAGAACATCTGGGTGGCCGTAGAACAATCGGGGGATCGCACCTTCGTTACAATTGCCGACGATGGCCCGGGCGTGCCCGAGGAGATCGCGCAGCACGTGTTCGACCCCTTCGTCACCACCCGGCCCGTGGGTCAAGGCACGGGGCTCGGTCTTTACCTGTCTCGCCGGATCGTGGAGGACCACGGGGGGCGCCTCAGCCTGCGTCGGCGCGCAGGGGGCGGCGCCGAATTCGTGATCGAGCTGGCCGCGACCGCCGCCGCGGAGAGCGATCAGCAGAAAGCCCTTTAATAATGCGAGGCGCTCACGGCCACGAATCGGATGGAACCTTGGGGGTTTGGTCTACAATGCGCGGGCACCGATGACAGAAGCCATCCTCTACGTGGACGACGACGAGTCCAACCTGGTCGTCTTTCAAGCGGCCTGCGGGCGGGACTTCAAGATCGTCACGGCGAGCAGCGGCCCCGAAGCGCTCGCGCTGATGGCTCGCCAAGAGTTCGCGCTGCTGATCGCGGACCAACGCATGCCCGGGATGAGCGGCGTCGAGGTGCTCGAACAGGCGCGGACCGAGTGGCCCGACGTAATCCGGATCCTGATCACCGCCTACTCGGACTTCCACGACGCGACGGCCGCCATCAACCGCGGCCAAGTCCAGCGCTTCTTGCGCAAACCCTGGGTCATGGAAGAGCTGCGGGCCAACCTGGCCGAAGCCCTCCAAGTATACCGCACGAGCCAACGCGTGAAGGCGCTGGAGCTCCGCCTGCGCGAGACCGAGCGGGTCTACGCGCTCGGCGTGGTCGCGGCGGGCATCGCGCACGAGCTGCGCAACCCGATCACCGCCGTGGCCACCAACCTCTCGCTCATGCGGGAGGAGGTCACGTCCATGTTGAACGCGTTGCCCTCGTCGTCGCCCATCGCGGAGACTCTGCGGCAGTTGACGCTGCTCTTGGCCGACACCCGCGAAGGCGTGCAGCGCATCACGGACATCACACGTGGCGTCGAGCTCAGCCAGCGTCGGCGAGACACCGAGAACCACGCCGACTTCAACGACGTCATCCGGTTGACCCTGGCCAGCCTGCGCGGCGAGCTGCGCATGCGCGCCGAGGTCAAGTGCGACCTCGAGCTGCTGCCCCCGGTGCGCGGCTCCCGCACCAAGCTCGGCCAGGTGGTGCTGAACCTGCTGGTGAACGCGCTGCAGTCCCTGCCCGAGCGTCCACGCGCGGAAAACCGGGTCGACATCACGCTGCGCAGGGAGGGACGCCAGGCGCGGCTCGATGTCGAGGACAACGGCTGCGGAATCGCCGAATCCGATCTGGAGAAGGTGTTCGACCCTTTCTTCACGACCAAGGCCGACGGCGGAACCGGGCTCGGCCTCGCCATCTCGCGTCGCATCGTGGAAGAAGTGGGCGGCGTGATTCAGATGACGAGCAAGCGCGACTGCGGGACGCGCTTTTCGGTCTTCGTTCCGCTCGCCGAGTAGGGCGGGCTCAGTCCACGAGCCGGACCAACTGCTTGCCCTGATTCTCTCCCGTGAAGAGCCGACGCAGCGCGCGCGGAGCCTGTTCGAGTCCGTTCAACACGTCTACGCGGTCCTTCAGCTGGCCGCTCTCCAGCCAGCCGCGCAGCGCCGCCATCGCTTCTCCGGCACGGCCCAGGTAGTCGAGCACGATGAAGCCTTCCATGCGTCCACGCTGCCGCAGCAAGCGCAGATAGTTGCGCGGCCCCGTCATGGCTACGGGATCGGCGTAACTGGAGATGGCGCCGCACAGCACGATGCGGCCGTAGCGCGCGAGATGGAGCAGCACGGCGTCCAGAGTGCGCCCGCCGACGTTGTCGAAGTACACGTCCACCCCTCGCGGGCAGGTCTGGCGCAGCCGCGACATCAGGTTTTCGCGCTTGTAGTCGATGGCGGCGTCAAATCCCAGCTGCTCCACCAAGAAGCGACACTTCTCGGCGCCACCTGCGATGCCCACGACCTGGCAGCCGAGGATCTTGGCGATCTGACCTGCCGTCGAACCCGTGGCGCCCGCCGCTGCAGAGACGACCACGGTCTCACCCGGCTTTGGCTTCCCGACCTCGAGCAGCCCAAAGTACGCAGTCATGCCGGTGTTCCCCAGGATGGAGAGTGAACTCTCGAGCGGGGCCCCCGGGAGCAAGGACAGCAGCGGATAAGGTCCGTCCGGGCGCAGCGTGGCGTACTCCTGCCAGCCCAAGAGTCCCTGCACGCGCGCGCCCACCGGGAAGGCCGGAACATTCGAGGCGATCACCTCGCCTGCGCCCAGCGATCGCATCACCTCCCCGATGCCAACCGCCGGCAGATAGGTCTCGCCCGCGGCCCACCCGAGCTGCGTCGGCTCGCAGGCCAGACACAGATTCCGCACCAACAGCTCCCCCCGACCGGGACGAACCACGCGCCCTTCGTGCCAGGTGAAGTCCTCCACGTCCGGCACCCCCCTGGGCCTTTGCGCAAGTAGCCACTGACGATTTACCAGACGATCCATCGGACCACTCCAGTTCTTACTTGTCCTCACGCGAGCTGCGCTCGAACGCTACGCCTGATCTGCGCGCCCTCATCCCAGACATGGGAGCAGCTTCACCGCGCGCATCGACGCGGCGCGCGTTTCGGAAGCTTGCACGCATTTCCGCGCAGGGCGAGCTGCATGTAGCGGCTCGAAGATCGGCTAACATGATCACACCAGGAAGACAGGTGGCGATGAATGACGAGCAAGACGTCAACAGACGCGTCCCCGCCTCTGAGCCCAAGCGCGGTCAGCGCGCGCCCGTCGCGATCGTGACGGGTGGCTCGCGTGGAATCGGGCGCGCCATCGTGATGAAGCTGTCGAGCATGGGGTTTGACGTGCACTTCAGCTACGTGAGCAACGAGGAGCGCGCCGAGCACGTCGCGCGCGAGGCGCGGGCGCGCGGATGCGAGGTGAGGGCGCGGCGCGTGGACGCGCGCGACGTGCGGGCGAG
>JBIQKA010000056.1:0-3489 GCA_044507075.1 Myxococcales bacterium | reverse complement strand
CGCGCGGATGCGAGGTGAGGGCGCGGCGCGTGGACGCGCGCGACGTGCGGGCGAGCAGCGCCTTCGTACAGGAGACGATCGCGGAGCGAGGTCAGCTCGATCTGCTGGTGAACAACGCGGCCATCACACAGGACCGCTTGCTCCCGATGATGAGCGAGCAGGATTGGTTCGCCGTGCTCGAGACCAGCTTGAACGGGCTGTTCGGCACCACCCGCGTCGCCTCCAAGCAGATGATGAAGCAGCGCGCAGGACGGATCGTGAACGTCACCTCGGTCTCTGGAATCGTCGGCATCCCGGGGCAAACCAACTACGCCACCGCGAAGGCGGGCATCATCGGTTTCACGCGGTCCCTATCGAAGGAGCTCGCGGGCTGGAGCATCCCCGTCAACGCGGTGGCGCCTGGTTACACCGACACGGACATGCTCGCGCACCAAACCGAGGAGCAGCGCGAAAAGGCGCTGAGCTGCGTGCCCATGCGCCGGCTGGGCACGGCCGAAGAGATCGCCACCGTGGTCGGCTTTCTGGCGCGCGAGGCGCCCAGCTACATGACCGGCCAGACCCTCGTCGTGGATGGAGGCTTCACCGGATGACTCCCCTACAGCAGCTCGCCGCACAACTCCCGAGCACCTTCGAAGCCGTACGAGCCGACGCGTCTCGTTATCCCCGCCCCTGGTATACGGAGGTGGGCTTTTGGGCCACCGCGTCCTATCGCCTGGGCCGGCTGGCGAGATCACTGAACGGACCGCTCAGGTTCTTCATGCTCGCGCCCCACAAGCTGCTCAACCAGTTCTTCCACGTCCTCTACCAGATCGACATCTCAGCGCGCGCGGAGATCGGCCCTGGGCTCGTGCTGGTCCATCCGCGCAACATCATCATCGGCCACTGCCGAATTGGAAGAAACTGCCTGATCTTCCACGAGGTCACCCTGGGCATGAACGCCAACTCGGCGGTGTTCCCCGAGCTCGGTGACGACGTGGACATCTACGCGGGCGCGCGCATCATCGGCGAGATCCGCCTGGGAAACGAGGTCAAGGTGGGCGCCAACTGCGTGGTCACCCAGAGCGTGCCCGATGGCTGCACGGTGGTGGTCGCCAAGAACCGAGTGATCCCCAAGAGCTTGGTCGATGCGTTCGGCCCACGACGCGTCCCCCAACCACGTTCCAGCCCCAGCGCGGGGAGCACGCATCCCGCACCGCTCCCGCGGCGAGCGAGCCCTTCGCCAGGCGATCAGCCCACAGACGGCAAGCTGAAGTAGAAGGTCGCGCCATGGCCGGGCGCGGACTCCCCCCACACGCGTCCGCCGTGCTTGTCCACGATGCGCGAAACCGTGGCGAGCCCGACGCCGTGCCCATCGAAGCGATGGGCAGGGTGGAGCCGCTTGAACGGCACGAAGAGCTCGGAGGCGGAGGCCATATCGAACCCGGCGCCATTGTCGCGCACGAAGAACACCGAGCGTCCGCTCTCCTGCAAGACGCCGACGTAAATCTCGGCGTGCTGCTGGTCCTTGGTGAACTTGAACGCGTTGTTGAGCAGGTTGGCGATCACGACCTCCATGAGCATGGGGTCGGCGTTGGCCTTCATGCCCGGTTCGATCCGCACCTGAACGTGCCGCGAGAGGTTCTGCTGCCGCAACGCCATCACGACCGAGGCCGCGACGCTCGTGACGTCGACGATCTCCTTGGCCAGCTCGACCCGCGCGCAGCGCGCGAACTGCAAGAGGCCCCCGATGAGCTCGCCCATGCGCTTGCCCGAGCGCTCGATCTCACGCAGGAGCTTCACGCCCTGGCTGTCCAGCGCCGGACCGTAGCTGCGCTCGAGGATCGAACGCGTGACCAGCATCGCGGAGAGCGGCGCCCGCAGGTCGTGGGCGACGCTGTAGGAGAAGGCCTCGAGATCGCGGTTGGCGTCGCGCAACTCCAGGGTGCGCCGCTCCACACGGCGCTCGATCTCGGCCGAGAGCTCGACGTTCTCGGCGGCCATGGAGGTGGCGTCGGCGAGGTCCTGCAGCAGCGCGAGATGTTCGGGCGTGGGGTGGCTCGGCCGACTCCAAAAGCTCGCAATCAGCGCGCTCACGGCGTTGGCGCGCAAGGGGGTGAGCACCATGCTGCGCACGGACAACTCCCGAAGGTCGTCGTCGGAGACACGTGGATCACCGAGCACGTCGGCGATCGCAAGCTGCTCTTTGGTGCGCAACGCGTGACCGAACACACCTGTGCGCGAGAAGCGCTTGCTCTGCGCCTCCTCTTCGACGGAAATTAACGCGTCGTCTTCGCGGATGACGTACACGGTTCGGTCGGACTCGACCAGCGCGGTGCCAGCGCGCCTCACCACGCGGGCGATCACGGCGGTACTGCGGGCTTGAGAGAGGGCGCGGATGGCCTCGATCAGCACGCGCGCGGCGCGCTCCAGGCGGGCGCCCTCCGGCTCGCGCACGTGGGTGTGCACGTCGACATCCTTGAACGCACTGCCGACTTCTCGCGGCTCGTGGGGGCTCGAACCAGAAGGATGCATGGGACTTTTCCTACCACGGTTGCCCACGAATTCCGCGCCGCAAACGCTGGACGTGAGCTGCGGCGAAGCGGCCAGGCGCGTTGCCACTCGAACCTTGGGTAGGCGCCATGTTTTGGCGGAAATTCGCCGTGAAGTCCAAAGCGGGCAACGGCGTAGACGCGGGCGACACGCCATTCTCTGGCGGCCCTGCTACGCTTGGGCCCCATGTCGCGAATGAACTACGTGCTAGCCGCCGCGCTCGCCTCTCTCATGCTCGCAAGCGGCGCCTGCTCGGCGGGCGCCGAGGACAGGAACGCGAAGCCTCCCGTGTTCGACGGCCCTCTGCAGAATCGCGTGGAGATGAGCGTAACCGAGGAAGGTTTCGTGCCCCAAAACGTGCGCGTGAAGAAGGGCGAACCTGTGACTCTGCTCATCACGCGCAAGGTGGATGGCACCTGTGCCACCGAGATCGTGATCGACGAGCACGGGATCAACACCAAACTGCCCCTCAATACCCAGGTCACGGTGACCTTCACGCCGACCAAGAGCGGGACCCTAAAGTACGGCTGCGCGATGCAGAAAATGATCGGCGGCGTGATCAAGGTGGAGTGAGATCGTCACCAGGCGCGAGCCTGTGCTGCGCCGCCTGCAGTCGGGCCGCGGCGCGCGCCATCAGGCCGCCCCAAGAAAAGCGAAGGGCGGCAGACCTTGCGGTCGCCGCCCTTCTCGTCGCCGGCCCCTCGAGTGAACCAGCACAGTGAGGCGCGTGGCCTCACCAGATCACGGGTCGTGGATCAGCTCAGGCTGACCTCCGGTGAGGGGCTGGGATTTCTCGGATTGTGCATGTTGTGCCATTCCTCCCCCGGCGTCAGCCGGCGCTCCGGTCTTGTTGCAAAGGTCAGAGCGACCGCGTACTCGGAGCGTTCCACTAGCGAGGGAGCGCGTGCTCCCTCCGTTCTGCTCAGCAAGATCCCGTCGGGTTTCGGACCATTCCGGGGC
>JBIQKA010000055.1:0-32747 GCA_044507075.1 Myxococcales bacterium | reverse complement strand
CACGTGCTGGCTGACCCATCTACCGTCTTCCTCCTGGGGCGCGCTTCGTGCCCCGCCGCTCGGCCCGCCGGGCCCTTCGGCGAGTTCGCTGAACGGGACTTATGTCGCCCCGGGGGAGGGCAGGGAGCGTTTGTTCCGCTTATCCGCCGCCCAGGCTCCACCTCGTGCGCGCGGGCTGCGTCGTCTTCAGCCACTTCTCGCAGGTGAGCGACCTGGAGTCGCTCAAGGCCACGGAGGCCGCCTTCAAGAAGGTCGCCCAGGAGCACGGCCGCTTGGTGACCGTCAGCTACATGTCGGGCTCCACGGTGACCGACAAGGTCCCCGACGACGTCAAGCTGAAGGCCGCGTCGATCCTGCGCGGCGTCGAGGAGCAGCTCATCACCAACGTCATGGTGGTCACCGGGAGCGGCATCGGCGTCACGATCCTGCGCGCGTTCATGACCGCCTTCTTCATCTTCTCGAAGATCAAGCGGCCGCAGAGGTGCTTCGCCGATCTCGGCAGCGCGCTCGCGTGGATCCGCTCGCTCGACGAGCGCGCGGTCGGCGACCTCACGGCCGAGAAGATCTCCAAGCACTTCGGCTTGCCGAGCCGCGAGGGCGCCCGCGCGCACGTCGCCTGAGCGCGCGGGGGCGGGCGCCGCTCACGGAGCGCAGACGGCGACGTGCTCGCCCAGGTACGGCTCGCGCTCGAAGTCGGTCCACGGCTCGCCCAGCTTCCACAGGGCGTTGTCGTCCTCGTAGAGCACGATCGCGTCGTTGTCGCCGCTCGCGTACAGGCCCCAGTGCCACTGGCAGAGCGTGCGCGCCGACCGATCGAAGGTAGTGTGCGAGCTGGGCTGCCCGTTCTGCCAGACGTGCAGCTCTCCTGTGTAGTAGTTCACATAGACCGTGATGCGCGTCCAGGCGCGCCGCGGCAGGGCGGCGGCCTGCGCCGTGTACTCGCGGGTTCCTCCCGCGCCGGACCAGTAGTGCGCGGACGCGAGGTAGCTCGAGGCGTCTTCGAGGCCGAGCGTGAGGACCTCGTCGGACCAGTCGCAAGCGCTGTTCACGGTCCACAGGCTGAGCCACCGGCCGTTCTCGAACACGGTGTCCGTGTCGAGGTAGACCCAGAAGGTGTTCACCACGCCGTGCGGCGCGTCGAGGCCGGCGCCGCGGTTCGTGTACGCGGGGAGGACCCGGTCGCCGTCGAATTGGAGCCCGCCGTAGCCGCGGTGCACGTTGCCTTCGTTCGGGTAGGGGCAGACGACCTCGGAGCGCTGCGAGTGCGCGCCGCTCCGCCGCTCTTCGCTGGAGCGCGCCGTGTTCTGACAGCGGTTGCCCCACGCGTCGTTGTAGCCCTGGGAGCTCCAGCGCGCGTAGTCGGAGGTCTCGAAGTCCTCGAACCACAGCAGCTTCGCGTCGACGCAGGGCCCCGAGGGCTCGTTCTGGCCGCCGTCCTCGCCGGGGTGCGGCCCCATGGACGCTGCGGCGTCCGATCCCGTAGCCGTCGCGGCGTCCGACGTGAGCTCGTGGGGGGGAGGGACGATCCCGCCGCCCTGAGCCGCGGGCGCCGGCGGGTTGCTGCCGCAGCCGAGGAGGACGAACACAGGGAGCCAGCAGGCGCGCAGCCCGCGCGCGCGGGGGCGCGGACGCGAAGTCAGGGCGGTGTCGAAGGGGGTAGGCATGGACAGGAGCGTAATTGTGTCTGCTCCTCGACGCTACCGTGGGCCGTCCGCGCCCTCTCCGAACCCGCCCGCGCTGTGGCCGCCGCCGCCGCGTTCCGTGGGCCGCCGCACGCTCCCGTGAATGAGCGGGGCGGAGGAGTGGTCGCGCGGGCGCCATCGCTGCTATGGTCTGCCCGGCCGATCCATGATCTTCAACTCCCTCGCGTTCGCGGCGTTCCTGCCGATCGTCCTGATCCTCTACTACGCGGTCCCCAAGTCCTGGCAGAAGATGGTGCTGCTGATCGCCGGCTACGTCTTCTACGGCTGCTGGGACATCCGCTTCCTCTACCTGATCAGCCTGTCCACGGTGCTCGACTTCTGCACCGGCCTGATGATCGGCAACGGCCGCATGACGCGCTACCAGCGCCTGCAGCCCACGGCGCACCTGCTCGGCTTCGCGCTGGTGTTCCTGGTCTTCGACTGGAGCGCGGTGCACTGGAGCCCGCTGTCGGTGACCTGGTCGGCGGCGCTCAACCCCTTCGGCCTGCGCGTGCTCGGCATGAGCGTGCTCGGGGTGGCGATCGCGCACCTGCTCTACCCGCGCCTCGCCGCGCTGCCGGAGGACCGCCGCCGCCTGCTCTTCCTGCGCGTGAGCTTGTTCGGCCAGCTCGGCATGCTCGCGGTGTTCAAGTACTACAACTTCTTCGTCGACAGCGCCGGCGCGCTGCTCGGGCGCGCCGGGATCGACACGTCGTCCCTGCACCTCGAGATCGTCCTGCCGATCGGCATCTCGTTCTACACGTTCCAGACGCTGAGCTACGTCTGTGACGTCTACTGGCGGCGCATGAAGCCGGTGGAGGACCTGCGGGACTTCTCGCTCTTCGTCTCGTACTTCCCGCCGCTCGTCGCCGGCCCGATCGAGCGCGCGTCCCACCTGGTGCCGCGCCTGCTCGGCGAGCGCAAGGTCACGCTCGACGACGTGGTGCGCGGCTGCTTCCTGATCTCGCTCGGCCTCTTCAAGAAGATCGCCATCGCCGACGGCCTCGCGGGGTCGGTCGCGTCGGTCTTCGACAGCACCGGGCACGTCAGCTCGATCGACGTGGCCGTGGCGTCCGTGGCCTTCGCGTTCCAGATCTACTGCGACTTCTCCGGCTACTCCGACATCGCGAGCGGCGTGTCGCTGTTCTTCGGCATCGACCTGCTGAAGAACTTCGATCTCCCGTACTTCTCCGTGAACCCGAGCGAATTCTGGCGGCGCTGGCACATCAGCTTGTCGAGCTGGCTGCGCGACTACCTCTACATCCCGCTGGGCGGCAACCGCGGCAGCGAGTACAAGACCTACCGCAACCTGACCCTCACCATGGTGATCGGCGGCCTGTGGCACGGCGCGGCGTGGAACTTCGTGCTGTGGGGGACCTACCAGGGCGTGCTGCTCGCGGTGCACCGCGCGGTGGTGGGGCCGGGCGCGGCGCCGTTCCGGGGCTCCTTGCTGCAGCGCCTGCCGCGCATGGCCTTCTTCTTCGTGTTCGTGTGCTACGGCTGGCTCCTGTTCCGCGCGCAGTCGTTCGCGCAGGTCGTGACGATGACGGGCCGCCTGTTCGCCTTCGACCTGCAGTACTCGATGAAGACGCCGACCTTGAGCGCGCTGCTCGGCGTCGGCGTGCTGGTGGCGCTCGAGCTGCTGCAGTTCACGCAGAAGTCGCCGCTCTACTACCGACGTATGTGGCCGGTCGCGCGCGGGCTCCTCTACGCCACGTTGGTCGTGCTGATCCTGATGGGGACGTCGAATGAATCTCAACAGTTCATCTACTTCCAGTTCTGAGGCGCTGGCGCCGCGCGACGCGGCCCGGGCGGCGTCAGCCGAGGAGCACGACGCGCAGGCGAGCGTGAGCGAGCCGCGCGCCACGTGGGGCGGCATCGCGCGCTCGCTGCTCTGGTTCGCGCTGTGGATGGCGGTGTTCGACGTCGCCGCGGGCACCGTGTTTCGCGCGCCGCCGCCGACGGTCGAGCCCAAGCGTCTGCAAGCTTACTTCGAGTACGGACGCTCGGTGGAGGGCAAGCTGCGCACGATGGTCACGTCCGACGACGCCACCAGCGCCCCGATCGCGCGCGCGGGGTGGCTCGGCGACACGGGCAAGTTCGAGGGCCCCAAGGCGCCGAGCGCGCCCGGGAAGATCCTCGTCGCCGCCTACGGCCAGTCGTTCACCCACAACGCGCTCGAAGAGGTCATGAAGCTCGACCCGCGCTTCGAGGCGCGCGTGCTCGGCGGTCCGGGCGCGCCGCTGTCCCACTCGGTCAAGTTGGCCGAGCTCGATCGGCACGCGCACCAGGCGCCGATCGTCATGGTCGGCGTCTTGGCCTCGGCGCTGCCGCTGCTCGTGACCATGACGCCGATCACCTGGGCCTTCGAGGCGCCGCCGCCCTTCACTTACCCGCGCTATCACGTGGTCGACGGCCAGCTCCAGGCGATCGCGCCGCCGTTCGACGACCTGGCGGGGCTGCGCCGCGTGTTGCGCGACGACGCGGCGTTCGCCTCGTTCCGCGCGGCGCTGGCGGAGAACGACGCGGGCTTCAACCCGCTGGTGTTCGATCAGGACGTGCTCGACTACTCGCTGCTCGGGCGCCTCGTCCGGCGCGCCGTCGGCCACTCGCACCAGACCGACTTCACGGCGCGCTACCACGGCGCGCGGGGCTTCCTCGATCGCGACGGCCTGTTCGAGACGGCGCGCGCGCTGATCAAGCGCCACGCGCAGATGGCGCGCGAGGACGGCCGCATCCCGCTGGTGGTCCTGTTCGAGGACAGCCGCTACGAGGGGCACCTCGAGGAGGTCTTCACGGAGACGCTGCGGGCGGAGGGCATCGCCTTCGTGTCGAGCCGCGCGGCGGCGCCGGCCAGCAACGTGCGCAACTTCATCGGCGACGGGCACTTCTCCGCGGAGGCCAACCGCCGCATCGCCGAGGACCTGATCGCCGAGCTCGATCGCGTGCTCGCCGCGGCGCCGGCCAAGGGAGATTGAGGGGCCTACTCCGGCGGCTGAAAGCGCGCGCTCTGGCGCTCGTTCAGCCGCTCGGTCGCGCGCTTCTTGCCGTGCAGCAGGCACGCCCGCTGGTACTCGACCAAGAACCGGCGGAATTCGGCGTCGTCGAAGCGCGGCGAGCGCTTGAGCATGCTGTCCAGGTAGCCCCAGAGCATGGCGAGGCCGCCTATCACGTAGGGCGGCTTCGACATGCGGAACACGGAGCTCGCCAGCATGTACAGCGGCGACGTGCCCATGAAGTACTGGCCGAAGCCGTGGCGCTTGCGGCCGGTCAGGATGCCCTGCTGGCTCGAGCCCATCGGGCGCAGGTGGAGGAAGCGCAGGTCGCTCTCGTCCCAGCTACAGGCGATCCAGCCCAGCATGCGGCAGCGGTGGCAGTCGATGCCGTCCCACATCACCTGCTGCACGAAGCCGCCGATCTGCCGGAAGCACGAGACGCGGTAGAACTTGGTCATCCCGACCGACATCTCGTCGCCGCAGTCTTCGCTGACCAGCTCGCCGTCCCAGGACTTCCGGGGGTTGTCGCCGCCCGGAAAGTAAGGCTTGCCGGAGCATGTCCCGAGGCGCGGCTCCGCCTCCATGCGCGTGATCAGGATCTCGAAGTAGCGCTTGGGCAGGTCGAGGTCGAGATCGAGCTTGCACAGGTAGGCGAAGCGCTCGAGGTCCGCCGCTCGGCCCGCCGGGCCCTTCGGCGAGTTCGCTGAACGGGACTTATGTCGCCCCGGGGGAGGGCAGGGAGCGTTTGTTCCGCTTATCCGCCAGGATAGTTGTCGGAGGTCACCAGCAGGACGATGGGGGGAGAGCTTGGTTTTGTAAGGCATGCGGCAACAAAAAAATTCGGACGCGTATCGAGAACAGTTTTTGCGCGAGGCGCTTCGTCCCGGTGGGCCGGGCCCGTATGCACTGGGACGTGAGCGCGGGCTATCGAACGGGGCTGTGTACCGCTGGCTGCAAGGAGCCTCTAAGCTTGGCGCGATGTCGAAACCGCCACGCCGCCCCGAAGACCTGAGTCCCCAAGACAAGCTGCGCATACTGAACGAAGCATCGAGGCTTGATGACGCGCACCTTGGCGAGTTTTTGCGCCGGGAAGGCGTGCAGGAGGCCGACCTTTCACGTTGGCGCGAGGAGGCCCTTGGGCCATAGTCCCTACAAACGGTGTTTGCCCCGAAGTCCCCAGCCATCCGCACCATAACTCCACATCTGCGAACTCGATCCCCCTGTCCCAAGGGGCCGAACGGCGGCCTGCGCCGGCGCGTCTGCCGCCCGCTCTCCTGTTCTGAGTCCAGGGGGCACGCCTGGGCGATGGAAGTGGTCTGGACCCCGCCGCCCGTGAAATGTCGGGCTCGGGCGGCCTCTGCCCGGTGCTGGCGCGCCCTCCATCACCCTGCCGAGCGTGGCGAACCGCATGCGCTTTGGGGTTGCCGGCCGACGGAAACGCTGCCAATGACCCTGAATCCTCCCAAGGCACGGCTGTGGACCTCATGCACCTGAGGTCTGACGGAGTGCTTGGCATTCTCCATCGAGGACTCGTGACCCCTATGAACACGCGCCAGACCTTCGTCTTTTTAGGCCTCTTCTCTCTGGTGTTCAGTGTCGGCTGTGGTGACAGCCCGGTACAGCGTGCCGCGGCCTCGAGTCCCGAAGCTCCGCGCGACCTGAGCTCGCTCGGCGGCTCTTTCGTGTTCGCTTGCGAGAACGGGTCAGGAGGGGATGCGGGGCTCGCCGGTTGTGTCGAGCACTATGTGAAGGAGGGCGAGCTGGATTCAGCGCTCGAACAAGAATGCGTGAGCGCGGGTGGAATGGTTCGCCACGAGCGTTGTGCGGAGAAAGGCAAGGCGGGCGCCTGCTTGATCGCGGACGCGACGGCTCCGGAGGCTGCCAGCCAGTACTCGGTGGAGTGGTTCTACGGACCCGCTGCGAGTGAGCGAGAGCTGCAGGCGAAGTGTGAGGCGAGCGGCCATGATTTTGTTTCTGCGGATGGCGCCGTTATCGTCACCGGTGACGGTACGAGTTCGGGCGCTGGCGGCGGCTTGCCAGGTCCCCCCCCCGGCCATGGTGGCTCGCGGGGAAATGGTGACGACGGCCAGCAACAAGGCGGGGACCACGTTTCTCCCGAACCTGGCGATATGGGTTCTGACCCGGGCGACCCGTTCAAGACTTTCCAGGGCTATGGGGCGATGTTCGTGCTCGCGCCCGATAACCCGATCTTCCTGGTGGCACACGATGGCCGAGGAACTTCGCTCGCATTCCTTGCAGAGAAAGATGCCGACGGTTTTCCCACGCGCGTCAGCGGCATCGCCGTCGTCCGTGGTGACAAAGGGTACCGCTACAACTTCGACGAACAGGGGAGGCTGAGTGAGGTGCAAAGGCCAGAGGCCCACATCACCGTCGACTACTCGGCCATCGACGACGGATTGGTTACTGTCCGCACCGACACGCCTCACGGAGACCCGCCTCGCGAGCCGCCGCCACCGCATGCGGTGACCCCGGAGGACGTGAAGCCGTTGATGATGTTGCCGGACATGCCGCAGGTTGCGAAGCCTTTTACTATGAAAGACTTCGTGGACTTCCAGCTCGCGTACTTGCGTTTCGGGCTCCAAGCCTACGAAAAATTGGCGCCCATCGCTCGGTGCATCTCGGGGACATTCCACAAACCGATCGTCACTGCCATCGTGGGGTGCGCTTTGGATGTCATTCCGTTTGACGAGACCGATGACATCCAGCTTTACCTGAAGACGGCTGTGAATGTGGCCACATGTTTTTTGTCGGCGACGACTGCGTACACCGTGCCGGGATTCTTGGGGGTGGTCTCGGCGTGCCCAGAAGTGGCTGTGGGGGCGTGGTTGATTCTCGACCGGCTCGGCTTGCTGGACAGGATTTTTCGGGCGTTTGGTTGGGGCGACCCGCACCTAGTTACGTTCGACGGCCTGAAGTACGACGTGCAGCCGGTGGGCGAGCTGGTGTTCGTCAAGAGTCTTGAGGATGAGCTCGAGGTTCAGATACGCACCATGCCGTGGATGCAGAGTCGCAGCGTTGCGGTTATCTCTGCAGCGGCCGCCAAGCTCGGCAGCGACCGCGTCAGCGTGACATTGGACGGCTCGCTGTACGTAAACGATGCCCCAGTGGCCATGAGTGATGGTAGCCGCGTGCTGTCCGGTGGCGGCAGCGTGTATCGACGTGGCGGCGTCTATACGTTGCTTTGGCCCGATGGCTCACAGGCGCGCATCGAGGTCGTGAGGTCTCATCTGAACGTAGGCGTGTACTTGCCGCCTACGCGCACGGGTAAGGTCGATGGACTGCTTGGCAACTTTGATGGACAGGCGCGGGGGGACCTGGTCGCGCGCGGCGGTCTCGTGTTGCCGCAGCCGGCCCCGTTCAAGCAATTCTACGGTTCGTTCGTCGAGAGCTGGCGGGTGACCCAGGACAGCTCTCTATTTCACTATGAGCCGGGCGAGACCACCGAGACCTTCACCGATCGCTCCTTCCCAAGCCACTACGCCACAGTCGCAGGTCTGACGCAGAGCCAGTACGAGCATGCGCGCGAGGTCTGCGTGGCCGCAGGCGTGAGCTCGGATTGGCTGGAGGAATGCATCCTCGACGTTGGCTCCACAGGTGACGACAGCTTGGCCGAAGGAGCGCTGGATGCACCCAGTGTGAACGAATCTCTCGAGGTGCTGCCGCCGGCGAGCGGTGGCAGCAGCAGCGGGCAGTTTTCACCGGGTAGCGGCGAGATCATGGGCGTCCTGGACGGTGGCAGTGCTAGCTTCGAGTTCTTGGCGGAGGCTGGTCAGGTGGTGACCATTCGCGCTGTGGACAGCATCACAAGCGGCTTTACCCCACGCATCGCCTTGTACGCGCCGGATGGTAGTCTCATCACGCAGGGCTCGGGCTACGACGTCGCCTCGATCAGTGCGACTCTCGCCAGCGGTGGGCGCCATCGGATCGAACTTACCAACGCGGGCTCGGGTAGCGGGCCGAGCTATGCGCTCTATGTCGCGTTAGTGCCTTTGGCGAGTGAGCACGGGGAGTTGGTCTCGGACTCCAAGCGGACTGAGACCATTGAGCTCGGCGATATCGATACCTATACATTCTCCGGGAACGCGGGCGACACCGTGCATGTGCGAGTCGCGAACGTCACGGGCGGTCGGTTCACGCCGGTACTCAAGGTGTACGGGCCGAGTGGTGCGCAGCTGGAGTCCGAGGCTGCTTACGACGTGTCCGCTGTGGCGCTGTCGTTGAGTGAGAGTGGAACCTATACGGTCGCGATCATGGACGGGAATGGGGGGGTCCCCGGCCCCAACGCCACGGGCACCTACGACCTGTATTTTGTTCGCGTACCGGGTGCGAACGAGCACGGGGAGTTGGTCTCGGGCGCGAAAAGGACAGAGACAATCGACCTCGGCGACGTCGATACCTACACGTTCTCCGGGAGCGCAGGCGAGACCGTGCATGTGCGCGTCGCAAACATCGCACGGAGCCGCTTCACACCGGCACTCAGGGTATATGGTCCGAGTGGCGCGCTGGTGAGAACGGTGGCCGGCTACGATGTCTCCGCGCTGGACCTGTCGTTGACGGAAAGTGGGACCTATACGGTTGCGATCATGGATGGCAATGGGGGTGTCCCCGGACCCAACGCCACGGGCACCTACGACCTGTACTTTGCGCGGATGCCGGGTGTGAGCGAGCACGGGGAGTTGACCTCGGACTCCAAGCGGACTGAGACCATTGAACTCGGCGATATCGACACCTACACGCTCACGGGCAACGCAGGCGACTCCGTACTGCTGAGGGTCGCAGACCTCGCCCTGGGCTCATTCGAGCCAGTGCTCAAGGTGTATGGTCCGAGTGGCGCACTGGTGAGGTCGGCGGCGGGTTACGACGTATCCGCGGTGGAGTTTTCGTTGAGCGAGAGTGGGACCTATACGGTTGCGATCATGGACGGGAATGGGGGTGTCCCCGGCCCCAACGCCACCGGCGCCTACGACCTGTATTTTGCGCGAGTACCGGGCGCGAACGAACACACGGAGTTGATCTCGGGGAGCGCGCGGAGTGAGACCATCGAGCTCGGCGATATCGACACCTATACGTTTGCTGGCTACGAAGGCGATACCGTGCGGCTGCGAGTTGAGGACCTCGCGCAGGGCGCGTTCTACCCGCAGCTTCGGGTGTATGGTCCGAGTGGTGCGCAGGTGAGATCGGCATCCGGTTACGACGTGGCCGCGGTGGAGTTATCGTTGAGCGAGAATGGGACGTACACGGTCGTGATCATGGACGGCAATGGGGGCGCAAATGGCCCCTACGGCACGGGCACCTACGAACTGACGTTCAATATTTCGGACCCCGGCTAGGCCATAGTCCCTACAAACGGTGTTTGCCCCGAAGTCCCCAGCCATCCGCACCATAACTCCACATCTGCGAACTCGATCCCCCTGTCCCAAGGGGCCGAACGGCGGCTTGCAGCGTAGTGAAATGGGTAGATAAGCGGGGTAACGCATGGACTCTCCGATCAGGCCAGCACGCCGCCGCCGTTGTTGTTGCCGTCGCCGCCCTGCTCACCTCGATGGTTGCCTACCGGTGCGATGAGCGCGATGGCCTCGTAGGGCACGTTCATCAAGGCGAACACGGCACTCGTGTCGTCGCTGAGCACCCTTTGGCCTGTCCCCATCGGAACACCGCCGCTCGGCCCGCCGGGCCCTTCGGCGAGTTCGCTGAACGGGACTTATGTCGCCCCGGGGGAGGGCAGGGAGCGTTTGTTCCGCTTATCCGCTGCGAGCGCGGATCACTTTCTCGGTACCTTCCTTCAGAAGCTCGACCAGCTCGTGCTGGCGCGCGGGCTCCACTTCGAGCACGTTGATGAAAACAACGCTCTTGTCCGGCATCGTAACCTTCCTCCTTGCGTGGCATGGGGACGACCCCCACACCCCCATGACGACGCAGGAGGCCGGAACGTCAGCTCGCCGAGCGCGACCTCACATTTCGCGCCCGCGCGTCGTCGTATCCTCGAAGGAGGCGCTGTGCCGGAACTCGACCCCACGCAGATCGGTGCTCTCGCCCACGAGAGGAGGCTACTGCTGAAGCTCGGCTACCGCATGCTGGGCTCGACCGCAGACGCCGAGGACGCCGTGCAGGAGACCTATGTGCGCTGGTATCGCCTCTCCGAGGAGGAGCGGCGCGCCATCGCGCAGCCCGTGGCCTGGCTCGTCAAGGCGGCCACCCGCGTCTGCCTCGACATGCTCGGCTCGGCTCGGGCGCGGCGCGAGCGGTACGTCGGCCCGTGGCTCCCTGAGCCCTTGCCCGCCGCCGCGCCATGGGCCGTGCCGGAGGACAGCGAGGGCCCTGCGGCCGTCGACGAGTCCGTGTCGATGGCGTTGCTCGTCGTCCTCGAAGCGATGACCCCGGCCGAACGTGTCGCGTTCGTGCTGCACGACGTGTTCGGTTACTCCTTCGCGGACGTCGCCGAGATGATCGGGCGCTCCCCGCAGGCGTGCCGTCAGCTCGCCTCGTCGGCGCGGCGGCGCGTGGGAGCCGCGCGCGCGGATGCTCGGCGCGACGCCAATCACGGCGCCGTGGTGTCGGCGTTCAAGGCCGCATGGGACACCGGCGACGTCGCGGCTCTCATCGCGCTGCTGGATCCGTCGGCCGTCGTCACCACCGACGGCGGCGGCCTCGTGAGCGCGGCGCTCGATCCCATCGCCGGTGCCGAGGCGGTCGCGCGCTTCTTGCTGGGAGCGCGCGACCGACAGCCGGGGCTAGCGCTCGAAGCGGCGCTCGTGAACGGTCAGCCGGGCCTCGTCGCGCGCGCCGCGGGTACGACCGTGGCCGTGATTGCGGTCGACGTCGTGGGCGATGGGGTGCGGAACCTGTGGGTGATGCGCAATCCCGAGAAGCTGCGCGGGTGGAACTGACGCGCCCACGAGCGACGCGTCAGCGCTCGAAGCAGATCAGCAAGCGGGACGAGCAGAGCCCGATGTAGCTGCTCCAGGCGGAGGCGCTTCCCACGTGTCCAGAGGCGCAGAGAGTCGCGGCGGGAGAGCCATCATTCTTCGTGTTGGTGAGCACGTGGTCTGCGTTCCCGCCGCGAGAGCCATCGGGCCTGAGCAAGATGGGAGCTCGGAGACGGCCTGAGAGCAGCTCCGTGACGCCCTCGGCGACGATGTAGCCGTCCGGACGCACCCAGCGCGTCGCAGGCCACGCCTCGAGCCCACATTGGTCGTCCCCCTGTGTGCCACCGCTCGCCGCGAGCCTGCATGGCGCGTGATCGGTGTCGTCGGTCAGCCAGGCTACGAAGTTCTCGTGGGCCGGGTAGCCTGCTGTCTCAGCAATTTCCTGGCAGAAGGCGTCGGCGCGCTCGAGCAGCGATCCCGCGCCGGAGGACGGCATCTCAGAGGGCGTGATGAACACGGCCTTGCCCGTGCGCCTGTGAAGCGTGGCCTCGGAGAAGAACCCCGAGCCGGTCTGCACGCACAAGAGCTGCAGAGAGGACGCGCAGTTGAGTCGGTACTGGGAGTTTAACAAGTAGCTGTTGACCAGCGCGGACGCGGCACCGCGGTCGTCGGGACTCGCGCTCAAGAAACCCAAGCAGTCCGCGCTCGTGGTCCGACCGTCCTCGGTACTTCCTGTCCAGGCATGGATGTTCGTGCCATTGCGCTCGCCATCGGCGTAGTGACGCATGGGCACCAGCCACTCGGCGCGCGCGATCCCTGTCGCGCCGTTCACGAGCGGCAGGCCATCTTGATCGAGGATCGGCGCCGAGTCGCTCGGCGGAGCCGCAAGCCCACAGTGATCTGCCCAGGTCCCCGTCCTGTCGAGTGCGCGACAGGCTGCGTCGTACAGTTCGTCGCCTTCGTCCGCGCTGAGGAGCGCCCGAAACGTGCCCTTCAGGCCGGCGGCCACGGCCTCGGCCTGACAAATGCTGTCACCCGCCTCGCGGCCGGACGTGGCGTTCGCTGCCTCCGCTCGCCAAGTGCGCAGGTCACCGACCCCCCTTTGCCTCGTCGCAAAGGCCGTGCGGCTCCCGTTGCCTTCACCTGGGATCACGATGTCCAGAGCGTAGTCTGGCCCATTCAACGTGACCGTGTAGTCCAGGGGAAGGTGATAGGTGTTGAGCGATACGATCACGGCGTTCGCCCCAGCTTGCTGTACATCGGTCGCCAGCAGATCGGCAGGGCGTGCGGGCGAAAGCGTGACGCTCATTCCGCTGGCGTCGACCGGATCCTTGAACGCCAGCCGAAGCTGACCATAGGCGAGGAAGCCCGTGTTCTCCATGTCTGGTCGGGGCATGTTCGGGAGGACCCCTGTATCGGAGTCGTCTCCTCCGTCGTGCGCAGCGCCTGCTTCGGGGCCACCGTCGAGCGCATCTCCGCCATCGAACTCGCTTTCCGCATCCGAGCTGGTGCCGCCGTCGCTGACCGCGGACCCGTCTTCGAGCGCGCCGTCCACGAAACCGCCATCCAGGGCGACTCCGCCCTCCGTTTCACCTTCGTTCGCCTCGGCGTGGTTGGACGAGTCCCCGCAGGCAGAGGCGTAGAGCAGGCTCCAGACAAGGGCCGAGCGTTGGATGAACATGGGGGTCGATTCTACCCAACGAAGGGCGCGCGACGCGACCCAGCTATACACGGCCGTTCCGCATTCGTCGCACGCTGTCGGAGCATCACCACCAAGGTCCACGTGTATGTTGGCGCGCCAGCTATGTACGCCCACCAGGCGCAGCATCACTCGTCTGCATCGCGCGGGAGAAACAGCCGGCTCAGTTCGAGTTCAACGGCTTCGAAGGGAGAGATGCGCGCCACCGCGGTGTCGTCGTACACGCCCACTTCGACCCAGCTACCATCGCGCAAGGTCAAGGCCTCGAGCACACGCGCATCGGGGTCGACAACAGGGTCGCGTGGGTGCTTGCCGACGACTGGCCTGCCGCCCGCGTCCGTTCGCCCGTTTCTAGGAGAGCGTGTGCGGTTCGCGGGGTATTAGACGGGCATGAACGCGTGGCAGGTGGGTAAGGTGCGGATTACGAAGGTGCTCGAGGGGGAGTACCAATGTCTGCCGGAGCAGCTGCTCTCGGAGCCGTCACAAGAAGCCATCGCGAGCATTCCTTGGCTCGCGCAGGAGCATCTGGGCACGCGCGGCCGGCTGCGCTTCAGCGTTCACGCGCTCGTCGTGGAGACGCCCGATCGCCTCATCATCGTGGACACCTGCATCGGCAACGACCGTCAGGGGCGCGATGTGCCGCAGTGGAATCAACAGCAGACCGCATTCCTCGATGATCTCACCGCGTTGGGCTACGACCTACGGCAGTTCGACACGGTGCTCTGCACGCACCTGCATGCCGATCACGTGGGCTGGAACACCCGCCTGGTGGAGGGCAGGTTCGAGCCGACCTTTCCCAACGCACGCTATTTGCTGAGCCGCGCCGAGTTTGCCTACTGGCAGAGCCGCACCGATATGGCGGAGGCAAACGCCATGATGGCCGACGCCCTCGCGCCCGTGTTCGAGGCCGGACAGGTCGACCTCATCGACTTGCCGCACGTGATCTGCCACGAGGTCACGCTGGTGAAGACGCCTGGACACACACCCGGCCATGCGAGCGTCTGGATTCGTTCCGAGGGTGAAGAGGCGCTGATCAGCGGCGACATCGTGCCCCATCCCTGTCAGCTCGCTTTCCCCGGATGGGGAGGCCGGGCAGACGTGGACCCCGGCCTGGCCGAGAGCACACGGCGTGATGCGCTCGCGCAGTGCGCTGACCGTGACGCTTTGCTCATCGGTACGCACTTCACCTCGCCGACGGGCGGGCGCGTGCGCCGGTTGGGAGAGGCCTACCGCTTCGATCCCTGACGGGGGCGCGGTCACCAAGCTGTGCAGCAAAGAACCGCGTCGGCAAGCCGATGCTTGCGGCCTACAAGCGTGCCTCGGCCGAGGATGTCGCCCTGTTCGAGCTCTTTGACACCTGCTGGTGCTGCTCGTTTTGAGCCGACGATCACGAGAACTGCGCGCCGAAGTCTGCCGAGCGCTTCTATCTGCCGAGGCAGGCTGCCGCGTACCGCGAGCCGTGGGTTCCCGAACATACCTGGGCGATGCTCGAACCGATGACGAGGGCCCTGGGGAGCGCGCGCCGCACGGCCCGCCCGAACCATGATAGGCTTCGTTGGTGCAGTGCGCAGCCTCCGACGCAGCCTTCCTTGAGCGGCTTACCAGGCTGCTCGCTGGTTACCCCGGAATTCGCTTGGTACTTCTGTTTGGTTCGCAGGCGCGCGGCCAAGCCCACGCAGGCTCGGACCTGGACCTCGGCGTGGAAGCCGACCCAAGCGTCGACCTCGCGCAGCTTGCCGGCGAGCTCGCGCACGCTCTAGCCGTGCCTGTAGACGTGGTCTCCGTGGCCCCCAGCGAAGCGAGCATCGCTCTGCTCGAAGAGGTGCTGCGCGATGGCAAACGGCTTCACGAAGCTTACCCCGGGGCCTACGGCTCGTGGCTCTCGCGTACCCTCGCGCTCCTCGAAACCGACAGACCGGCGCACGCAAAGATGCGCGACGCGTATCTGAAGCGCGTCGTCAACCAAGGGTTTGGCCATGGTCAGTCGTGACCTGCTCGCGCTCAAACTAGCCGAGTTGGAAGACCGCGTTGAGCGGGTCCGCACACATACGCCAGAAAGCGTCGAAGCGCTCAAGGCGGATCGCGACGCGCTGGACCTGGTCGCCTTCAACCTGATGTTGTCGGTCCAGGCCTGCACCGACATCGCGGCGCACTTCATCGCAGATGCAGGCTGGCCTACCGCGCGCAATCTGGCGGATGCCTTCCGCCCCGGGCGTTACTGGAGCCGAGCCTCGGACGTCTGCCCATAAGGCGCAGCATCACTCGTCTGCATCGCGCGGGAGAAACAGCCGGCTCAGTTCGAGTTCGACGGCTTCGAAGGGAGCGATGCGCGCCACCGCGGTGTCGTCGTACACACCCACTTCGACCCAGCTGCCATCGCGCAAGGTCAAGGCCTCGAGCACACGCGCATCGGGGTCGACAAGCCAGTAGTGAGGCACCTGAGCCCGCGCGTAGAGATGTCGCTTTTTGACCCGGTCGCGCGCGGCCGTGCTGGGCGACAAGATCTCGCACACCCAGTCCGGCCGCAGCTCGATGGGGCGCACGTTGCCAGGGCGTGGCAGGCGCTCCCGTTGCCAGCCTGCGAGGTCGGGCCGCACGATGTCGTGAGGGCCGAGCGCCACGTCGACCTCCGCGAAGATCCACCAACCGCCTGGTCCGCCCCGGCCATGATCATCGTGGAACGGTCCGCCCACAAAGCGGCGCAGCGCGCCCTGCACGTTGGCGTGCCTCGGCAGCGGAGCAGGCGACATCGCGATTTCGCCGCCCAGCACTTCCGCGCGCACGTCCTCTGGCAACGCCAGCAAGTCTGCGTAGGTGGCGGGTTTCGATGCGGGGCCCATAGACGACAGCATACCAGGCTCCTGAACGTGAGAGATGCTCGTCCGAGTGCAGGGGCCACGCCGCACGGGGCGCTAGCAATCTCGCGTAGTTGGCACAACACGTGCGGCGTATTCGGCTCGGCGACTCGGTCCCCGTGAGCAGCTCCAATCATCGCCATCAACTCCGCCGCGAGCACCCCGCCGTGCTTGCAGGACCAGCGGGCTACGCGCTCCCGACACCTACTGCAGTGAGCTCGATGACCCCATCCCGCTCTCCGCGATTCTGCTCTCCACGGGCTCCACCGGGGCCGAGGGCACCCTGGGCGGCTTGGTGGAGCAGGGAGCGCGCCTGGTGCAGCACCTGCGTCGCGCCCACGACGCGGCCCAGCTCTGTTCGAGCGACCCCGTGTGCGCGCACCACTCTCCGCAGGGCGACCGCTCCGAGCGCTTTTTGGAGGGGGCTGCCTGCCACGGCTGCCTGTTCGTGGCGGAGTGCTCCTGCGAGCGCTTCAACCGCTTCTTGGACCGTGCGCTCGTGGTGCCCACGCTCGGCAAGGACCCGGAGCTCGCCTTCTTCAAGGTGCGGCCGTGAGCGATCTGCGCGCGTTCTCCCTCGCGCAGCTCGAGCACCTCTTGAGCGTGGTGGAGTCGGGGGACCTGCGCTGCCCAATCAGGAAGACGCGCCTGCTCTCGGTGGGGCTCGACAGCTTCGTGGACAAGCTAGCGCTGCTCGAAGGGCTCGAGCAGCCAGCGGTCAGCGCCGTGTTGCGTGCCGTCATCGCCGAGCGCAGGGAGCTTTCGGCGGCGCGGCTCGACCTGGTGTGGACGGGACCTGATCCAGAGCAGGGTACAGCCCGAGACACCACGGTGGTGGTGCGTGAGCTGTTTGCCCGCGCGACGCGCGAGGTGATCATCGGCGGCTGCTACTTCAGCGATGGCCGCGAGATCCTGCAGCCGCTGCACACCGCCATGCTGGAACGTAAGGTCAAGGTGACGTTCTGCATGGACGTGGGCGACGAGTACCGCCTCGACCCGAACCCCTTGGCCAACGCTCAGCGCTGCGCGGTGGGCTTCGTGCGCAAGAACTGGTGCTTCGGCCATCCTGTTCCCGACTTCTACTTCGATCCACGCACGGCCAAGCCGGGCGACCTGGCGAAGCTGCACGCCAAGTGCATCGTGGTGGACGACCGCTGGTCGCTGCTCACCAGCGCGAACTTCACCTACTTGGGACAGCACCGCAACATCGAAGCCGGCGTCCTGATCGACGACGCAGCCTTCTCCAGCCGGCTCGCGCAGCAGTGGCGCCATCTGATTCGTGAAGGAAAGCTCCAGCCGTGTCCGCTCCCCGAGCGATACGAGGTGCGAGCGCGCGTGATGCCCGAAGGCTGGTCCGACGCCGAACAGTACCTGGATGCAGCCTGGCGCGAGCTGATCGCGGCCCTCATCGAGGCAGGCGTTCCAGGCCCGGATGACTACGCAGCCGAGCTGACCGTCGACGGGATCACCTGTGACGAGACTTCCTTGATGCATTGGGGACAAGGAGACAGGCGCCTTTCTCTGGTCGCCGCGGAACGGCCTATCGAGGGGGTCGACGGAACCGTGGTGTACGTGAGCCCAGGCGCCGATTGGACGACCATCGCGGCGCGCGTGGCCGCGAGCTTGGAAGTGAAGCCATGAGGTTCATGATCGCCGACACGTTTCTGCGCAGCTTGGAGAGGCTCGACGGGGAATCGCAGAAGCTGGTCAAGCAAGCGGCCTTCGAGTTCCAGCTCAACCCGGCTAACCCCGGCTTTCAATTTCACAAGCTCGAGGGGGCCAAGGACAAGCGCTTCAGCTCGGCGCGCGTCAACCGTGACCTGCGGCTGATCATCCACCGTGACGGCGCGAGCAGCCTGATGCTCTGCTACGCCGACCATCACGACGCCGCCTACGCCTGGGCCGAGCGCCGCGTGCTCGACGTGCACCCCACCACGGGGGCCATTCAGTTCGTGGAAGTGGAGGAGCGCGTCCAGGAGGTCGTGCGCCAGGTGGTGCGCGAGGAGGAGCCGCCGATCTTCGCCAAGTATGCTCCCGACTACCTCTTGGCTTTGGGCGTGCCGCCGCAGTGGCTGGACGCCGTGCGCACCGTAGGCGAAACGGCCTTTCTGGACCTTGCCGTGAACCTCCCTAGCGAGGTCAGCGAGCGCCTGCTGGAGCTGGCTGAGGGCAAGCCGGTGCCCCGCCCGACCACGGCACCGCCCGAGGACCCCTACGAGCACCCGGACTCCAAGCGGCACTTTCGGGTCATGGAGAGCCGCGACGAACTCAGCCGCGCCCTGGCGGCGCCCTGGGATCAATGGCTCGTGTTCTTGCATCCGGACCAGCGACGCTACGCCGACAACGACTACAAGGGCCCTGCGCGCGTGTATGGCGGCGCGGGCACCGGCAAGACGGTCGTCGCCGTGCACCGCGCAGTGCGCGTGGCGCGCGCGGCCACCGGAAAAGTGCTCCTCACCACCTTCTCCAAGACGCTGGCGAACCACCTGGCTCGCCAGGTCGCGCTCTTGGCCCAGGGCGACCAAGAGGTCCTCGCCCGCATCGACATCACGCACTTGCACAAGGTGGCTCTCGGGCTGCGCAACAAGCAACGCGGCGGCAAGCCCCTGGCCTTCGCGGAGACCGAGGTCCTCGACCGCGTGCTTGAACAGGCTGCTTTAGCCCATGGCGAGGACCCAACGTTCGCGCGAGAAGAGTTCTGGGCCGTGGTGGATGCCCAGGGGCTTCAAACCTTCGAGGCGTACCGCGAGGCCACCCGAACCGGTCGGGGCACGCCACTCGGACTCAAGCGTCGCGCGGCGCTCTGGCGTGTCTTTGACGCGGCGCTCAAGCACATGGAGGCGCAGGGGCAGGTCACCTGGAGCGGCCTCATGGCCCAGGCCATCGAAGCGCTCCGTGCCGACGCGCCCCCCTACCAGCACGTGGTGGTCGACGAAGCGCAAGACTTCGGCCCCGCCGAGCTGCGGCTGATCCGCGCCCTCGCTCCGAGCGCCAGCAACACATTTTCCTGTGCGGCGACGAAGGCCAGCGCATCTACAAAGCGCGCTTCAGCTGGGCCGCGCTGGGCTTGGACGTCCGAGGGCGCAGCTTTCGGCTCAAGGTGAACTACCGCACGACGGCGCAGATCCGCCGCCAGGCCGACAAGCTCTTACCCAAGAGTCTGCAGGACTCCGATGGAGAGCAGCTCGAGAGGGGCACCGTCTCTCACCTGACTGGACCGGAGCCGCAGCTCGTCGGCCACGCGAGCGTGGAAGAGGAGGTCGCCGGGCTCGCGAGCTGGCTCGAGACGTTGCGCGCCGACGGCATCTCCCTGCAGCAGGTGGCGATCTTTGCGCGCAGCGAGGCGCTGCTCAAAGAGCGCGCCCTTCCTGCGCTGCAGCGCATAGGCAGCGCGCCAGCGTTCTTGGAGGACGGCCGCGCAGCCGCAGATGGCGCGACCAACGTGGGCACCATGCATCGTGCCAAGGGCTTGGAGTTCCGCGCCGTGGCGGTGATCGGCTGCGACGCGAAGAACATTCCGTCGGCCTACGGGCTCGCCAAGCTGAAGGACCCTGCGGACCGCAAGACGTACCTGGAGCACGAGAGAAATCTCTTGTACGTGGCGACGACGCGAGCGCGGGAGCGGTTACTCGTGAGTTGGGTGGGGGATACCACTGAGTTGTGCGCCGGGACAGCGCGTGAGCTGAGCCGAGCGCGTCGAAGGAGATCTTCGCCGGATGATGCGAACAGAGCGCATCGGCCGGTCAACCATCGTATGAGGTAAGACTTTGGAAACACAGGTGAGAACGCCTCAGGCGATCTTCATGCAGCCACAGCGTTTGATCGTTCCTCTGTTCCAGCGACCCTATGTTTGGAGTCGTGAGCAGCAGTGGGAGCCGCTTTGGGAGGATGTCGTGAGGCTCGCAATGCGCGGCCTGCGCGAACCTGCGCACCGACAACAACCCCATTTCCTCGGGGCGGTGGTGCTTCAACAAGTTCAGAAATCTACCGGCTCTCTCCAGGAGCGCACGGTCATCGACGGGCAGCAGCGCCTCACGACTCTGCAGATCTTACTCGACGCCCTGCATGCGGAATTCTTGGCCGTGGACGCGAGGCAGCAAGCCAAGCGGCTGGAGTCATTGGTCACGAACGACGAAGCATTCTGTGAGCGCGCGGAGGACCGCTTCAAAGTCTGGCCCACGAACCGCGATAGGCCCGCGTTCAACGATGTCATGGGAGCGGTCCCTCCTGTCGACTATGACGCGCTGGATGGTGGTGCTCGTCTCGTGAAGGCACACCGCTGCTTTGCAGAGCTCGCGCGTGCCTGGCTTCAGGAGGGTGGCGAAACAGAGGTCCTTTCTAGGGCGGCCGCTTTGGAGAAGGTTGTACGAGAACAGCTTCAGGTGGTGGTCATCGATCTGACGGCGGACGAGAACGCGCAGGAGATCTTCGAGACCTTGAACGCGCGCGGCTCTCAGCTCACCGCCGCCGACCTGATCAAGAACTTCGTGTTTCAGAAGGTGGTTGAGGAGGGCGAGGACGTAGAGCGCACTTACGACGCCTATTGGCGGGAGTTCGAGACCGGATTCTGGGAGGTCGAGATCAGCGCTGGACGTGCGCGCCATCCAAGGGCATCGGTTTTCTTGAATCAGTGGCTTATTGCCAGGACCGGTGAAGAAGTGGTGGCCCGGGAGGTTTTCTCCAGGTTTAAGAAGTATGCGTTCGATGCAGCCAAGCCGATGAAAGTGCTTCTGCAGGAGCTGAAGCGGTCAGCTGGTCTCTATCGCACTTGGATCGAGGCATCCAGCCAGTCATCTGGTCCGCTGCCGCCGCTCGGCCCGCCGGGCCCTTCGGCGAGTTCGCTGAACGGGACTTATGTCGCCCCGGGGGAGGGCAGGGAGCGTTTGTTCCGCTTATCCGCCGGGGGCAGGCGAGACCGTGGCCCGCGACGCATGCGCCCGCCAGGGGCAGTCGGGGTGAAGGGAGCGGCGCGGTGCCTTTCCTTCACCCTGAATGACTGTGGGGGGCGTCGGTTGATGGAGCAAGGGGCACATGGAGCGTCCTCGTATAGAATGCTCTGCGTGCGCTACACGGTGTGGCTCCTTTTCTTCTCTGCGTTGGCGGCTTCGGCCTGCAAGCGCACGCAGTGCCCTCCAGGCACCGTGTTGATCCCCGCAGGCACGTTCGAGATGGGGACGTTGAAGGAAGTCACGGGCGCTCCCTACCAGCTCAAGCCGCGACAAGTGACGCTGACGCAGGCGTATTGCATGGACCGCACCGAGGTCACGCAGCGTGCCTTCGAGCAATGTCAGGATGCAGGAGGGTGTTATCGACGCCCCGATGCGCTACCGCTTCCCGCAAGCCTGAACAACCATCCCAAGGACCTACTCGACTGGGAGCACGCTGTGGCGTTCTGCAAGTGGCGGGGAGGACGCTTGCCCACGGAGGCAGAGTGGGAGTTTGCGGCGCGTGGGACCGACGGGCGCCTCTATCCGTGGGGCAACGAGCCTCCCACCAAGGCGCACTGGCGCTGGCCCTTCGAGTTCGGGACCGCCGAGGTTGTGGACGTGGGCAGCTATCCGAAAGGGCGCAGCTTCTTCGGACTCGACGACATGACGGGCAGCGTGAAGGAATGGGTATCGGATCCGTGCGGCGAGCACGATCCGAAGCCCGATGTCGACCCACAGGGGCCCGACCACCCCTTCACGCGCTGGGGTAACTGTCACATCGTGCGCGGCGCAGCCTGGTCGGCCGGCTGGGAGGACTGGGCGATGGCCACCTTTCGACAGTATGGGGTGGGTGGCAGTGCTCAAATCGGCTTCCGATGCGTGTACTCGCCGAAGTGAACACTCAGGCGCGCACCACGTGATGCACCAACCCCAAACGTCGCGCGAGCAGGCACGAAGCGCGCTGCCGGGCACTGCCAGCCGACGTGGCGATGGTCACCGTGTCGCCGGGCATGGGAATGCGGTCATCTTGCAGCGCGAACTGCGTTGCCCGAGCTCTTCGCACACCGTCTTCGAATGCCTGCGTCGGGCTCGCGCCACCCGTGTCCAGGTAGATCAGCACGTCGAGCATCGAAATGGCCAGCAGGCCGACGCCGACCCAGGCGCTCAGCGAGACGGTGGCCACCGTCGTACCCGCGCCCACCACGATTGCACCGAGCGCGCTGCCGCCCGCGGCCACTTGCACGACGCCTTTGGTGGCCTCGAGCAGTGCCGGCAAGCCCTCCTTTCGATCTAGGTAGCGTGCCAGATCGGTCTGTCTCTTCTCTGGCGCGAACAGGGTCGCGATGGTGCTACCGCCCGCGACAACGTTGCGGAGGCCTTCGAGCCCGCCGCTCGGCCCGCCGGGCCCTTCGGCGAGTTCGCTGAACGGGACTTATGTCGCCCCGGGGGAGGGCAGGGAGCGTTTGTTCCGCTTATCCGCCATGCCCGCCGGCGAGCGCTACCAGGTCATCGTCCACGTGGACCACGACGCGCTCCCTGAGGATGGCACAGGTCTTCGCAGCCACCTCGAGGGCGGCCCGCGCGTTTCCGCGGAAACGTCACGGCGGCTCAGCTGCGACTGCAGCGTCGTCCGCGTGCATGAGGGCGTGGACGGCGAGATCCTGAAGGCAGCTCTGTCGGCGTGCGGGAAACACCTTGAGCGGGCAAGAGACGTTGCCGACGGACCGATCGCGACCATCGTGAGGCCGCCCGGCTCGGGCGGGGGCGGTTGCGCCGGAATCCGCTTCAGACCACATCAGCTTCAAGCCGTCGGGCGCACCGCAATGCCGAGCCGCTGCCGCACCTGCTCGTAGAGCTCCACGACACCCGGCATCGAGAGGGTGACCGCCAACCCGTAGGGGACGGGCTCATCAATCGAGCGCTCTCGGCCTCAGCCGTCAGACCGCGCCGATCTCCGCCTCCGCTTCGATCTCCTCGCTCTCCGCATCGCTCTCCTGCACGGAAGGGAAGCGCGCGCGGAGGGACGCGTTGGCGATGGGGAACCAGCGGTTCTCCCAGGCATCGAGCTTGTCGAGCAGCGACGGGTCGCGCCCGGCGGGCTCCCGGTAGTTGAGCCGCCCTTCGGTGAGGGCGTTGAGGCGCCGAAAGCCCTCTCTACGGGTCCGCGTTCGGCGAAGGGTGCTGGTCACGCAGCCTTGATCTCGACCTTGTACTTCAGCCCGGCCGCGTCCAGCTCGCCCTGGAGGGCCAGTCGTACGAGCACGGACTCGGGGTAGCCGAGAATACGTGCCCACTTGGCTGCCCGTTCGGGACTCACCGTCTTGCGGCCCTTCTCCACGTCACACAGGTGGGACTTCGAAACGCCGAGTTTTTTCGCACACTCTTCCTGCGACAGCTCTTCGCTCTTCCGAACCGATTCGATCGCGCGACCCAAGGTGAGCGGCCCCCCGGCAAGCCTCTCCAGCAGCTTCATCGCGTTGGTCGTCTTCGCCTTGGCCTTGCGCATGGTTTCACCCTCAGCAGCGCTAGGTGCTGAGGTTTCGCCGCCGCGGCCGCGCGGGCTGCGCGGGCCGCGATGTCGGCCAAGGACACGCCGTAAACTCGTCCAGGTACCGCGCTCGGAGCGCTTCGAGGGCTCGGTCGCGGTAGCGACTTCCGCCGAGGCGCCTGGGGGCGGGCACGCGAACTACCTCGGTGCCTCGGCGCGAGGCTTGAAATCTGAACACGACCAACCAACGTACGGTTGCCGCGAAGCCGGAAATCCACTGCAACGCCTAAGTCCGACAGGCTCGGGTCGAGCACCGGTCTTCCGAGGGCGGCGCTTTGACGCTCCCCCGACACGGTTCCTTCGGAGAGATTCTTCTGCAGCATCACGCGCAGCACGGCACCGAAGACCTCGCTGTGGTCGTGCGCTACACTTATTTCGTCGCAGACGTCGCGCCTGACCGCGTGCGGGCCATCTTGCGGGGGCGCGTGAGCCCGGAAAAGGAGGAAGCACTCATGACCACGACAGCAGAACGGCTCATGGCGCAGGGTAGAGCAGAGGGCGAAGCGCGCGGGCGCGCCGAGGGCGAAGCGCGCGGGCGCGCAATGCTCCTGCTCAAGCAGTTGACGTTGAAGTATGGTGCGCTGCCGCCCTCGCTCGAGGAGCGCGTCCGAAACGCCTCCGTGGCCGAACTCGACGTCTGGGCGGAGCGGTTCGTCATGGCGACCACACTCGAGAGCATCTTCGCGTAGCCTCCGCCCCTCGCCCGCTCACGCCAACCATCGTGCTCTTCGAGCATCAGAGCAGCGCACATCCGCCCATGCCACTAAGCCGCTCGGTTACATGACACCGCGCGAGGGGTTCAGGTTGTCGCGGCTTTCTTCTGCCAGAGCGCTGCGTAGTGGGTCGGGTCGATACCGAAGCGCTCGAGCGTCTCCGATCCAGCAGACTCCACTTCCACCTGACCGTCGAACCCGACCGTGAACAGCTTTCTCCCCGCCAGCGTCAAGCACTTGTCGGCGAGCTCCAGGCGAGCGACGGGCAACTTGTTGAATGGGCTCTCCACTTCATCGAGCGTGCGCCGCCAGCGCTCGGCAGCATGCGCGGTGTCGCGCAGCTCCTCTTCGAGATGCACCGTGCGGCGATCTCCGTTGTGAAGAATGAGGCACTCCAAGCGCCACAGCTCGCCGTGAGGATGTGCCTCCATGGGTGTCATCACACCGGCTATGCGCGTGGAGCGATCGCGGTGCAGTGGCAACGGCTCTCCGTGAGGCAGCGCGGTATCCACGAGCCAGAGCCCGCCTTTCAAGCTCACGATGGTGGTGGCGTGCTGGCCGACGACACCATCGGTCCCCGTGGTGTGCCCGGCATAGTTCTGCGCCTCGAAGCCGAGCGCCCCCAAGAGAGCGCGAAACGCCACGGCGTGCGTGAAGCAGGTGCCGCAAGCGCCCGTTTCCAAAAAGCGCGCGAAGATCTCATCCGGCTCCAGGGATGGCAGCGGCGCGCCCGCGCGCACGGCGGCGAGCTTATCGAGGTTCGTGAACGGCACACCGCGTGACCAGGCGCGATACACCTGTGCGAGCCGCTCGCGAGTGGGGGGCACGCCCGGCTGCAGCGCGAGCCGGGCGAGAACGCGATCCAGTGACCAGGTGGGGCGGCTTTGAGGAGAGGCCATGCGCGATGGTGTACGCAAGAACCACGTGACACACCAGCTCTCGAGCCGCACAGGTGACCTCGCGCGCCTCAGTTCCACCCGCGCAGCTTCTCGGGATTGCGCATCACCCAAAGGTTCCGCACCACATCGCCGACGACGTCGACCGCAATCACGGCGACGGTCGTACCACCGGCGAGCGCGACGAGGCCCGGCTGGCCGTTCACGAGCGCCGCTTCGAGCGCTAGCCCCGGCTGTCGGTCGCGCGCTCCAAGCAGAAGGCGCGCGACCGCCTCGGCGCCAGCGATGGGCTCGAGCGCCGCGCTCACGAGGCCGCCGCCGTCGGTGGTGACGACGGCCGACGGATCCAGCAGCGCGACAAGGGCCGCGACGTCGCCGGTGTCCCATGCGGCCTTGAACGCCGATACCACGGCGCCGTGGGCTGCGTCGCGTCGCGCGCCAGCTCGCGCCTCTCGAACGCGCCGCCGCGCCGACGAGGCGAGCTGTCGGCACGCCTGCGGGGAGCGCCCAACCATCTCGGCGACGTCCGCGAAGGCGTAGCCGAACACGTCGTGCAGCACGAACGCGACACGTTCGGCCGGGGTCATGGCTTCGAGGACGACGAGCAGCGCCATCGACACGGACTCGTCGACGGCGGCGGGGATGTCGCTGTCCCCTGGTCCTGCCCACGGCGCGGCGGCGGGCAGGGGCTCAGGGAGCCACGGGCCGACATACCGCTCGCGCCGCGCTCGAGCTCCAGACGCGGCGGCCTATGCGAAGAGCGCGGCGGCGATCGCGCGGCCGGTCCCCGGCGTCTATAGCCTCGCCGCGGAGTACGGCGACTGACGCGCTGCTGTCCCGTCCCCGCTGCCTGACGACACGAACACGCGGCGTGTGGGATGGTCGGTCTCGCCATCCCGCAGGCTTTCGCGAGTGTCGCCTCGCATAGCCCGACAGGAGGGCATGGCGCGTTCTTCCGGGCTTAGCGGTTTTCCGCCGCGGGGCCACATTGGCGCTCTCGCGCCGCCCCGCGCCATCACTCCCGCTCGAAGCCCAGCCGCTGGTACACGCGCTCTGCCCCGCTCGGATTGCCCGCTTCCACCTTCAAGCGAACAACGGTGAGCCCGAGCCCCACGAAGTGGTGGAGTACGCGCGACAGCAGCGCCGAGGCGATGCCTCGACGCCGGAATTCCTCCGCTACGACGATGTCCTTTGCGAACCCGCTGTCCCAACACAAGGCCACGCCCACGAGCTGCTCGCCCGCGAACGCGAGGAAACAGCTCTCGGCCGAGAATTCGACGTCGCCGGTGAAGTCGCGCTGCCAGCTCGCATACGCCGCGACCGATCCGCCGCCGTGCCGATATGCCTCGACGAGGAGCGCGTGCACGGCGGGCGCGTCGTTCGCTTGAAACGTGCGTACATCTACGCCTTCCGGAAAGCGCAACTCTGGCAGCGCTCGATCGAGACGCCGGCACATGGCGATCGTGGTCTTTGACACCGAGCTTCGAGGCATGCGCTAGGCAGCTCTAGCATGAACCCGCGCGTTCGCTTCGGGCGCCGGCACGGGTTACGTGCCAGTGCACTGGCCCTCGCTCGAACAGGTCTGACCGGGCTCGCAGCCGTAGACGGGGGCACCGGGCAACTCGCAGTCGGGGTCCCGCACGCCGCAAGCGCAGTCGCAACCATCTTTGGCGTCGTAGTACAACGGATCGCACGTCCAGCCCGCGAGCTCGGTGCACTTCGTGTTGTCCTCGGGATCGAGCCATTGGCACTCGTCGCCGCCACACGAGCCGTAACCGCACGCGTGGCAAGCCCCGACGCTCGTATCACCACCGCAATCGGGATCCAGCAAACCGCAGCCGCAATCGCAGCCATCGTTCGCGTCGTAGTCGGCAGCGAGGCACGTCCAGCCCTCGGGCACGTCGAGGCAAGAGGCGTTGTCGTCGGGATCGACCTGCAGACAAAGCTCGTCGGCGCACGACTCTGCGCTGCACGAATCGCACGAGTCGATCGTGTTGTCGGCGCACGACGGGTCGACAACGCCGCAGCCGCAGTCGCAGAGGACATCCATGTACGCGAGCGGCGAGCACGTCCACTCTGCGGGGATGTCGATGCAACTACCGATATCTTCGTCGTCGATCAACGCGCACTCGCCCTCGGCGCACGAGTCTTCGTCGCAGTTGTCGCAGAGGCCGGCGCCGGAGCCCGCACAATCCAAGTCGATCTCGCCGCAACCGCAGTCACAACCGTCGCCCGCGCCGTAGCGATCCACCGCGCACGTCCAGCCTGTCGGCACGCAGCCGGAGGTGGCCTGCCACGAACCGTTTATGCACGACTGCTCCTGCATGCCTTCGCCTTGCTCTCCGCAGGGCACGTTCTCGCTCGCGCCATTCATGCACTCGTCGGGATCGTCGCAGGCGCCGTGCTCGACCCACTCGCCCTCGGAGCAGATCTCCGTGCGCTCACCCGCGCCGTTCAAGCCGCAGTCCACCTGACGCTCGTCGTCGTCTTGGCACGCGGGCAGCACGCATGCGCCCTCGTCGCTCCACGCGCCGTTCACACAGCGCTGTGCTTTCTGGCCCTTTCTGCCCGCGCCGCAGGCGACCGACCGTGACGCGCCTGATTGGCACTCGCGCGTGCTCCCGCTGTCCGCTGCGCCCGCGTGGTCGCCGCCGTCGGTGACGCCGCCATCGTCGCCGCCGCTGCCCGCCGTAGCGTCGGACCCGGCCGCACCGCCGCTACCCGTCATGCCCGCGTCCGTCGCGCCGTCGTCGCTTGCGGCAGCGCCCGCCTCGTCCTTGCAACCGAACGCCATGGCTGTGATGACCAAGAGCAGCGCGAGCGCGCGCGTGTCGGTCGATGCTTTCCGTTCACTCATCGGCTAACCCTTGTCTGCGTCCGGCCTTGATACAGCTTGGTCGCTCGAGCTTGCAAGATACGCGGACACTTCCTGCCGACTCCACGATGGGCGCCTTCACGCACGATTTCGGTGCACGCGTGTCCGACATGTCGGTGGCTTCTCCGGGGCGGCGATGCTTCGATCCGTGAGGTACGTGAACCCCATGTGCTCGACCGTGGCGCCGGGCTCGCGGCATCACCGGGCGCGAGGTTGGCGCCGGCCCGTCGGCCATGGCTGCCGCTACGATCGCTGCTTTCCCTTGCCGCGCGTGGACCCGAACACGCCGGGTTCGGCGTGGATTCGTGCTTGAACATCCGGCGCTCGTTGACTCGCTCGAAACTCGATGATGCGCGCCTCGGCGAGCCCGAGCGCCACGAACGGGTCCTCCCGCACGAGCGCTTCGACCTCCGCGCGCTCCTTGGCGATTGCCAAGATGATGCCGCCATCCCGCGGAATCTTGCGACCCGAGACCAGGAAGTGCCCGGCTTCGTAGCCACGCCGCAGGAACGCCATGTGAGCCTCCATGGCGGGCGGATAGGCTGAACAAACGGTCCTCCCTCCCCCGCCGGTTGTCGAAACCTTGTTTCAGCGAACTCGCCGGAGGGCCTGGCGGGCCGAGCGGCGGCTCCTGGATCTTGAAGCGCTCGATGAAGATCTCGCGCACCTCTTCGCTGAAGCCCTTGATGTAGGCGGTCAGGTTCTTGGCGATGTTGTTGGGGTCGTCCAGCAGGCGCGCGAAGTCGAGCTTGGAGACGTTGTGAAAGGCGGTGCCGGTGATGCGGTTGAGCACCGGGCCCATGTTCTTGATGTCGGAGCCCTTGAGCTTTTCGTGGCGGGCGAGGACCTTGTCCTTGGTGTCGGCCAGCACGCAGTCGAGGCGGCGCAGCACCGTGAAGGGCAAGATCACCTTGCCGAAGTCGTGCTGCTTGTAGTCGCCGCGCAAGAGGTCGGCGATGGACCACAGAAAGTTGGAGGCTTCGGAGAACGAGCTGAACTGGCGAATGTGCTTCATGGATCCGTGTCGGCCTAGTGTGGGGGCGGGAGGGAGGGCGCCGAAGACGTCGGGATCATACGCCGGCCGGAGTCCAGACTGAAGCCCATGTAATCCAGGTACGGTTTGCGGCCTCAGCGGCCGAAATGCGGGCCCTTTGTCCCGCAATCACGTCCTCCCGCTCCCGAGCACCCAAAACGCTCCCGGCCGGCCGCGCTATCAGCCGTCACCTGCCCCACGAGCCCCAGCCAAGACCGGGCCCTTCCCCAATGCCGCCAGCGCCTCTCCCGTCACCCGGCAGATGCGCCAGTCCGGCATCACGGTCGCGCCCATCTTTTCGTAGAACTCGATCGCGTTGGTGTTCCAGTCGAGCACGCTCCACTCGAAGCGACCGTAGCCGCGCGCGACGGCGATCTGCGCGAGGTGGACGAGCAGTTGCTTGCCGAGGCCCTGGCCGCGATACGCGGGCTGGACGTAGAGGTCCTCGAGGTAGAGCCCGGGCTTGCCCAAGAAGGTGGAGAAGCTGGTGAAGAACAGCGCGAAGGCCGCGGGCACATCGTCCTTCACGGCGACGACGCACTCGATCACAGGGCGCTCGCAGAAGAGGTGATTCGCGAGGTCTTCGGGCGTGAGTGAGACCTGGTGGCTCAGGTGTTCGAAGTCCGCCAGGGCCATAGTCCCTACAAACGGTGTTTGCCCCGAAGTCCCCAGCCATCCGCACCATAACTCCACATCTGCGAACTCGATCCCCCTGTCCCAAGGGGCCGAACGGCGGCTTGGTGGAGCGGCCGAAGGCCGTGGGGGCGTTGCGGTACTGCAGCCAAAAGCCAAGTGGGCCCGCCACGCCACGCGGGGAGACGCCGTGTTGAGCAGCGATGCGCGCGCGGACACGCCGCTGCCCCTCTTGGAGCTCCGGGCGCATGTCCGAAAGCAGCGCACCGACCACGAAGCTCGCGAGCGCCGGCTGGTAGGTGCAGCACTTGGTGTCGGGCCGGAACAGGGTGCCCGCGCTCACCGGCGCAGGCCCCCCCGGACGCGCACACATGCTGCAGCCTTCGCAATCGGCCCGGCGCTCGGTCGCGAGCGGAAGCTCGAAGAACGGCGGCAGCCATGCCTGAAAGGCTTCGCCCACGAGCGCGTGCAGGGAGCGAGCGTGCGCGGTGTGCTTCGACATCGAAGGCCCGTTCTTACTTGAACGGTTGGAGCTTGATGGGGAGGTCGATGGCGGCGGTTTCTACCGGACTGATGGCGCCCGCGAAGTCGCGCACCTTCTGGACGGCCGGCAACAACAAGCCACCGCCACTCACGCCCTCGAGCTCCTCAGCGCTGAGCTCTTCGTTCGTGGTCTCAGGGGCGTTGGCTTCGTCTTTGGGCTTGCTCATCGCATCTCTCCAGATTGGCAGGACCACCCTCTTTGTACGCTATTCGAGGCGGAACATCCCCTCCATCGCGTGCCTCCGACGATTACTACTGGGCGCGGATTGCGCTTGAGCCGCACGGGCAACTCAGGCCTTCACCAGCGCTGCACAAGCGCGTCGAGGCGGCTCAGGAGCGCTCGTAGCCGCGAACCTCCGATGGAGCGTCGAAGGCCGTTCTCACTTGATCCCGTCGACCTTGAGGTAGACGTCGACGGCGGCTTCTACCGGACCGGTGGCGGCCGCGAAATCGCGTACCTTCTGGACGGCCGGCAACAACAAGGCACCGCCACTCACGCCCTCGAGCTCCTCAGCGCCGAGCTCGTCGTTCGTGGCCTCAGGGGCATTGGCTTCTTCTTTGGGCTTGCTCATCACATCTCTCCAGGTTGGCAGGTCCATGTTGTCCATTTTCTTGTACGCTATTCGAGAAAAAAATATCCCCTCCATCGCGTGCCTCCGGCGATCTCCGGCGCCAGCTCGGCCCAAGGTTGGCAAGCTCACAGATCTGCGCCCGCGCCCCCTCCGCTCTCTCGCGCTCTCCCAGTGACCTCCGCCGATGCCCTCCCTCTGTCCGGGGCAAGGCGCGTCTTCTGCGCGCGGTCGCCATGGGCTTTGCTTCGCGGTTGTATCGCATGGGGCGACTGAGGCCGGGGGGCCGCGAACTCGCTCCTCGAGCGGACTTGGGTATCGCTCAGACAGCGCGGCTCATGGGGCGTCCGGGAGCGAAGTACCACCATTCTTCGCGCCGCGCGGGGGCGTGCCATGCGCGCAGAAGACGCGCCTTGCCCCGGACAGAGGGTGCGCTCGAGCGGTCACATTGGGAGAGCACGATGTCGTCCAGCCGGTAGATCGCTCCGTCGGCGACACCTGGCTCGCCCATGTCCGCCACGAACAGGGTCGGATAGCCGCCAGCCAGGGCGGTGGCATGGGTCGCGCCGAAGCTGAGCGTGCGGGTGGGCCCCCCCGCACCGCGGTTGGTGAGCACGTCGTCGTAGGCGAGCACGCGCCCGTCGCTCGCCGCTGCGTAGAGCACATTGCCACGCGGCACGAACAGCACGTCCTCGACCGCCGCGGCCCCGCCCAGATCGTCGATCACGAAGTAGGGAGCCACGTTGCCGCCGGCGAGCGTGCCGAAGACCTTGATGTCGCCAGCGCCCGGGTCGGCCACGAACACGAGTTCGCGGCTCACGGAGAGGCCGCGTGGCTCATTCAGCAGCGTGGCCTGGCCCGCGATGCTGCGGTCCAGGTGGGTCGGATCGAGTTCGTCGCCCATGCGCGAGGCGAGGTCGAACACGAACGTCAAGCCCCCCCTGAGCTCCCGCTGTAGCTGAAGATGCCGTGGCCACGGTTGTCCACGACCAAGCCGCGCAGCAGACGGTCGTCGCTGCCGGCCTCCGTGGGCTCCACCCCCTCGTCGCTGTCGAATGCCCCGAGGTTGGTGAGTTCCCCGGTGTCGGTGAACCCGATGCGGTAGTTGTCCGAAAGCAGTTCCCCGCCCTCGATGCCCCGTCCCTGCGCGATGGTGATGCGCTGATCTTGAAGCGAGTCGCCGCAGTTCCAGCCGTTACCGGCGTAGCGAGTCGTCCGAAACAATGGCTCGGACTCAATTCGTAATTTCAGGGTCGTGCGCGCTCCAGATGGAGATCGAGGGCGCCGCTCAGGCCTTCGACTTCGAGCGCATCTACGGTTCGGTGCGAAGCGGCGGCGGAGGCGGCCGCGATTGGGATTAAATCCGACTCGGCCCGCAAGGTGCTTTCGAGGGCTGCTGCGGCCGTCTGCTCGAGAAAGTGGAGCACCTAGGGTTGACGACGGGATTCCGATCTCCCTATCTTTAAAGCGGACGACGTTAGTTGACTGAGGATGAGTACGAAAAGATGCTCGAGGTCAGTGCGGCTCTTCAGAGCTCGCTCGATCTCGCAGTCTCCCTGCCACGGGCGTTGCCGCTGATTAAGCAGTTGGTCGGGGCAGACCACGCGGCGGTCGCCGTCTCGCGTCCGGGCACGCTCTACGACTATCAGTGGTACTACGTCAGTCTGCCGGACGCGTTTCTCGGCGATTACGCCCGCATTCGAGACCGGGACTTCGTCCGCCTGGCGACCGCGCGACGCCCAAACCAGGTGCTGATCGACGAGGAGATGCTGCCGCGCAAGCAGCTCGAGCGGCATCAGACCTACGTGCACGCGCGGACCACCGCGGACATCGAACAAGTCATGGCCGCCATGCTGGTCCACGAGCAGGAGTGGAGTAGCGGCCTCTCGC
>JBIQKA010000247.1:0-4779 GCA_044507075.1 Myxococcales bacterium | reverse complement strand
CGCGCCGCTTACCTCCCTTGCCTGCCCGCGATCGGCAACGTCTGCGAAGAAGTGATCGTCTTCGCTCCGCCGCCATCGCCGGCCTTGACCTGCTCCCCGCTCGCGCGCGCGGTGTCCTCGTCCCAGGCGAGCCATCTCCGAGGCTCTGCGTCGAGCGCGAAGTCCTCGCCCGCGTGGGCTTCGAAGGGCATCTGGACGGTCGCCAGATCGTTCGCCACGCCCTCGACGCTCCGCTCCGCCCCCGCGAAGGCGGGCAGGGGCTCGAGCGCGAGCACGTCCTGAATCGCGGAGAGCAGCGCGGTTCGCATGGTACGCGCGCTCGGGAAGCGCTCGTCGCGCTGGCGCGCCAGCGCTCGGTGCACCACTTGCTCGAGCGAGGTCGGCAGCTCGGGGCGCAACGTGCGCAGGCGCGGGATGTCGTCGCGCAGGACGGCCGCGAACACCTCGCCGATGCTGCTTCCCTGAAAGGGCGTGCGACCCGCCAGCATCTCGTAGAGCAGCACCCCGGCGGCGTACACGTCGACCCGTTCATCCACCGGCGTCGTCAGCACCTGCTCGGGCGCCATGTAGAGCGGGGTTCCGAGCAGTTCTCCCTTGCAGGTGAGCTCGGGGAGCTCGGCCTCGTCGGCGCGCAGGAACTTGCCGACCCCGAAGTCCAGGAGCCGCAGCAGCACCGGCGCGGAGGGGCACATGTCGATCATCATGTTGCTCGGCTTCACGTCGCGGTGAAGCAGGCCTGCAGCGTGGATGGCATCGAGCGTCTCGAGCAGCTCGCGCGCGATCTCGCACGCGAGCAGCACGGGCAACCGGTAGCGCGCGAGCATCTGCGTGAGCATCTCCCCTGCGACCTTCTCCATGACCAAGAAGGGGCTTTGGTCGTCGAGGTACCCGAGCTCGTAGATGCGCGGGATGTGCCGATCGCGCACTGAGGCGCACATTTTTGCCTCACGCACGAGGCGCGACCGTGATCCCTTCGCGTCGCCCACGGAGACCTTGACCGCCACCTCCCGTTCGAGCACCCGATGGTGGGCGCTGTACACGATGGCCGTGCCGCCTTCGCCAAGGATTCCGGTGATCGTCAGGTCGTTGCCGAGGCGGCTACCGGGCGGAAGGGCGCGCTCGGTTTCGGCTCCTACGTCGTCTGCGTCGGGGTCCATGCGCGCTTCCATCGGGCTCGACCACGCACGCTTTGTGCCACGCCCGCCCGAGCGGCCGGCGCCCGGACTTGCGGATCTTTCCGCCGCGGGTCAAGAGGGGCCCCATGACGAGCGACTCCGAGAACCCGGTGCGGGCGAAGTTGCGCGGCGAAGTGATGGCCGTGTCGTGGTCCGATCTGGTCCCGCAGTTTGCGCGCGGCGCCCTCCTGTTGATCGAGGCGGGACTCGACCTGCTCGACGTGGCCGAAGCCATCGCGCGGGACGATCGGCGCGCGATCGAGGCGTGGCTCGCCGGGGGGGCGCTGCGCCGCGCGCACGACCAGGACGCGCGCACATTCTCGGCCGCCGAGCGAGGGACGCGCTTTCAGTGCGTGATTGTCCAGCCATGGGTGCTGGGGCAGGTCATTTCGTGAGAGGGTGCGAGCGCGCAGGTGGGGCGGCTCACGAGCAGCCGCCGTTCAGGGCGACCCATTTTCACGAGTGGCCGCGAGCGTCGAGCTGCGCTCAGGGGTGTGATCGTATGTGCAAGCCCACCTGCTGCCTCAAATCTGGCCAATTCGGCCAGATTTCTTGGCGCAATACGGCCGAGGTTTAAATACGATCACAGTGACGTGCTCTCGGCGGCTCCAGCTCTGCGTCTGGTCCCACTCCTCGCGCTCGCAGGTTCCTTGCTGCACGCGGGGTGCGGGCGCTTGGGCATGACGCTGCTCGACGAGCCACTGTTGGACGCGGCGGACGACGCGACGGATCCGTTCGATCCTGAAGGCGATGATGAAGACGATGATGCGGACGCCTGGTCATCTCCCATGCTCGCTTGTCCCGAAGGTGACAGCGCGTGCGAGTCCGAGGTCGTCTGTATCGATCAGAGCGATGATGCCTGCGGCTGCAACGTGGAGGCACCGCCCGCTCCCCTTGCCCTGTGGGCGCTCGACGAGGCCGCAGGCGTCACGGCGAGCGAGCGCGTCGGTCGAGCTCCTCAGGGTACGCTGTTGAACTTTGACGGCGAGCCCTGGACCTTGGGTCAGGTGGACGGAGCGCTGAGCTTCGACGGCGTCGACGACCATGTCCAGGTGGGCGCCGCGGGGAGCGACGTGCGCAGCCTCGCGTTCTGGGCCAAGCCCGAAAGCGGCGCGGTGATCACGAACGCCACCGGCACCATGTTCCCCTCCACTGCGGGCCCGAACAACGACTGGAGCTCACCCGAGAAGGCCTTCAGCGAAGGCGGCGGCAACGCCACCGCGAATCTCACGCTGCTCGGCAGCAAGAATCAGCACTGGGGCGGCTTTCACATTCCGGCACAGCTCCCGGCGGACGCGGACGTGGTGGGCATCACGGTCTCGTTGAAGTCGTCGAGCTTTGGCGTGATCCAGGGCCTCAACATCGATCTCTCGTGGGATGGGGGGAGCTCTCACACCGACGCAGGCTACGGCGGTGTGGCGTTGCTCGGCTCGAACAACGTGAGCAGCTATGGTGGCGCGGACAAGCTCTGGGGCCGCACCTGGCAAGCCCAAGACTTCTCGGATCCGAACTTCCGCGTACGCGTGCGGCTCGGAGGGCTCCTCAACCTGTCGGCATCCGTCGACTTCGTCTCCGTGCAGATCCACTACGCGGACTACGCGCATCCGCGCAATATCCTCAGCGTGAGCACCGACGCCAAGGTGGAGTTCGTGGACGCCCAGATGCGCATCGCGGCCACGGGCTGGCCCGGCGCCATCACGTACGTCAACGGTGTGCCGGGCGCGACGCTCGACGATGACTGGAACTTCGTGGTGGTCACGGGCGGGCAAGCGATCGACGCGAACCTCGTGCAGCTCGGCAACGTGACCGCAGAGGTGCCCAATTTCCCGTTCCATGGTCTGCTCGACGACGTCGCGCTGTTCGCCGAGTCGCTGACCGCGGAGGAGGTCGGTCTCCTCTACGAGAAGCCAACGTGCGGGCGTTGACGGGCGTCGTTCGAGCGCAATAGGCGCGCCCCATGTGCGCGCCTATTGCGAGAGCCTGAGCTTCGTGACGGCGCCCGGCTGCACGACCACGTTCATGGGTTGCGGACTGCCCGTCCCAAAGAAGCGCACGTCGAGGCGGTGACTGCCAGCCGGGATCGAGACCTTGAACGGCGTGGTGCCGAGGGCCTTGCCGTCGAGGGAGACCTCGGCCCAACCGCTGGCGGCCGCGACGAGGAGCGTGCCCGGCGCGTTGTTGGGCGCGGCCGCGGTTTCCGCGGGCTTGGGCTTCGCGGCCTCGGCCTCGGGGGCCTTTGCACTGGCCTTTTTCTCGACCTTGTCGTCGCTGCTCTTGCTCGGCTTCTCGGCGGCCTCGGCCGCGGCGCTCTCTTCGCGCGCGCGGCGTCGCTTTCGCCTTTCTTCCTCGGCCGTGGCGGGCTTGGATTCGTCGCCGCCCGTGGTCGCCTTCTCCGCGATCTTGGCCGGTTCGTCCGCCTTGGGCGGCGCAGCGGGCGCCTCCGCGGGGGCAGCGGGCTCAACGGCCGTGGCTGCGACCGAGGCTGGTTCGACCGGCGCGGCGGCCAGCGGGGCTTCGGCCGCCGGCTGTGGCTCGGCAGACTTTGGCGTCGCCTTCGCCGAGGCCGCGGCGGTCGCGCTGGTCGCGGCCTGCTCGGGCAGCGTCTGCGGCGTCAGCCAGAACGCGAGGTAGGCCGCACCGACGGCCAACCCGCTCGCCGTCAGCCAGGTGCTCGCGCGCCGGCCGAGCTTGCGCAGGCGCGGGTTGCCGCGCGCAGGCGTGGGCTGCGCTTCGGCCGCCGCGTGCGCGCCCGTGAGCGCGCGCGGGACGATCGACGTGAAGGTGCCGGTGTTGGTGTCCTCGCCGCCCGCGAGCTCCTTGAGCTCGGCGCGCTTCTGCGCGATTTGCTCGGGAAACAACAGGCGCATCCAGCGGCCGACCTCGGCGCCGCCGGCGGGCTCTGCCTCGCTGGCCGCGACGCGCGCCAGGGCGCTGCCGAGCTCACGCGCCGTCTGGTAGCGCTGCTCGAGATCGCGCTCGAGGGCCTTGTCGCAGATCTCACGTAGCAACAGGGGCACGTGCTTGGGCCACTGCGGCAGGTCGTCCTTGGTGACCGCCATGATGGTGGCCACCTGCGTGTCGCGCTCGAACAGCCGCTCACCGCTCAACGCCTCGCGCAGGCACACGCCCAAGGACCAGATGTCCGCGCGCCGGTCCACCTGCTCGCCACGCGCCTGCTCGGGCGCCATGTACGCGTAGCGGCCCTTGATCACCTGGGTGGTGGAGGTCTGCCCGCCTGGCGGCGCCGCGGCGGAGGCGATGCCGAAGTCCAGCACGCGCACGCTGCCGTCATAGGCGATGAACAGGTTCTGGGGGGAGATGTCCCGGTGCACGATCTGCAGCGGAAGTCCGTTGGGATCGACCGCCTCGTGCACGGCGTGCAGGCCCTCGCAGGCCTGCGCGATGACGTACGAGCTCAGGGCCTGCAGGCGCACGCGGCTCTCGCGCTGGGCGGTCAAGCGCTCGAGCGCAGTCGCCCAGGTCTCGCCGCGGATGTACTCCATGGCCAGGTAGTAAGTGCCCTCGGCCTGACCGAAGTCGAGCACGCGACAGACGTTGGGATGGTTGATGGAGGAGGCGATGCGCGCCTCTTCCAGGAACATCT
>JBIQKA010000246.1:0-4781 GCA_044507075.1 Myxococcales bacterium | reverse complement strand
GCATCTTTGTCGCGTGGGTGTCTGAACCAGCTTCGCTCTCCTCACCGCCACCGACCAAACGCCCCACCGCCACCGCCCTGGTCGCGACAAAGAGGCAAGCCAGCACCAAGAGACCTCCCCCCGCCGAAGGGACGCCCAGACCAAGGAGAACGCTGAGCGGAGGACGTCGGAGAAGAGAGGACGTCTCGACCGCGGGCCCGCGGGCCCGAGGGCACCCACGGATGCACCAAGCGCCCGCAGAGGGTATCTTCGGCCCCGTGTCTGCCCCCTCCGAAAAGCGCCCCAACTCGTCCTTGAAAGCCCCGCTCACCGACTTCCAACTACCGAAGATCGAAGAGGAAATCCTTGGGCTCTGGGAGCGCCAGAAGACCGAGCAAAAGAGCCTGACGCCTTCGGGTCAGAAGGCCTTCGTGTTCTACGACGGCCCGCCCTTCGCCACCGGCCTCCCGCACTACGGCCACCTCTTGGCCGGCACCATCAAGGACATCGTGCCGCGCTACTGGGCCATGCAGGGCCGCGACGTGGAGCGCCGGTTCGGCTGGGACTGCCACGGCCTGCCCATCGAGAGCCTGATCGAGAACGAGCTCGGCTTGCACAGCAAGCACGAGATCGAGACCTACGGCGTGCCCAAGTTCAACGCGGCCTGCCGCGCAGGGGTCCTGCGCTTCACCAAGGAGTGGGAGCGCACCGTCAAGCGCATGGGGCGCTGGGTCGACTTCGAGAACGACTACAAGACGATGGATCCGAGCTTCATGGAGACCGTGTGGTGGGTCTTCAAGCAGCTCTGGGACAAGGGCCTCATCTACGAGGGCTTCCGCATCCAGCCCGTGAGCCCGGCGCTGGGCACGCCGCTCTCGAACTTCGAAGTGGCGCAGGGTCCCCAGGAGCGCGACCCGGTGACCAAGAAGGACGGCCACAAGCGGCGCCAGGATCCGAGCGTCACCATCCGCTTCAAGCTGGAGGACGAGGAAGCGTTCCTGTGGGCGTGGACGACCACTCCCTGGACGCTGCCGAGCAACCTCGCGCTCGCCGTGCACCCCGAGGTCGAATACGTGAAGGTGCGCGTGAACGAGACGGGCGAGATCGCCTATCTCGAGCCCGGGCGCCTGAAGGACTACCAGGAGCGCAAGCGCGTCGGTGAGACCACCGAGCTCGCGCGCTTGAAGGGCAAGGAGCTCGTCGGTCGCCCGTACGTGCCGCTCCTGCCCTACTTCGAGAAGAACAAATTCAAGGAAGACGGGTCGCGTTGGTGCTTCCGCGTGGTGGGCGCCGAGTACGTCACCACCGACAGCGGTACCGGCATCGTTCACCAGGCTCCCGCGTTCGGTGAGGACGACTATCAGGTGGGCTTGAAGGAAGGGCTGCCCGTGATCCGTCCGATGGACCTCACCGGCATCTTCGACGAGCGCGTGTGGGACTTCAAAGGCCAGTTCGCCAAGGACGCGGACAAGCACATCATCCACAAGCTCAAGGAAGAGGGGAAGCTCGTGGACCAGGACACCCTGGTGCACGCGGTCCCGCACTGTTACCGCACGGATCAGCCGCTGCTCTACATGGCGCTCTCCACCTGGTTCATGAAGGTGGAGGCCATCAAGGAAGAGCTGGTCAAGAACAACACCCAGATCCACTGGGTGCCCGACCACGTGGGCGCGGGCCGCTTCGGCAACTGGCTCGAGGCCGCCCGCGACTGGAACCTCAGCCGCAACCGCTTCTGGGGCACGCCCATCCCGGTGTGGCGCAACGAGGAGGACCCGAGCGACATGGTGTGCGTGGGCTCCGCCGCGGAGCTCGAGGAGCTCGCGGGCTTGCCCAAGGGCTCGATCAAGGATCTGCACCGCGAGTCGGTCGACGACATCACGTTCCCCTCGCGCAAGCGCGAAAAGGGCCGCATGCGGCGCCTGGAAGAGGTGTTCGACTGTTGGTTCGAGTCGGGCAGCATGCCCTACGCGCAGAACCATTACCCGTTCGACGCCGACAAGAAGAGCTATGTCGAGCAGAACCTGCCCGCGGACTTCATCGCGGAGGGTCTCGATCAGACGCGCGGCTGGTTCTATACGCTGCACGTGCTCTCGACGGCGCTGTTCGGAAGGCCCGCCTTCAAGAACGTGATCGTGAACGGGCTCATCCTCGCCGCCGACGGCAAGAAGATGTCCAAGCGTTTGAAGAACTATCCGGATCCCAACGACGTGATCCAGAACTTCGGCGCCGACGCGCTGCGCGCCTATCTGATCAACAGCGCCGTGGTGCGCGCCGAGCCCATGCGCTTCGGCAAGGACGCCAACGACACCAGCGGCGAGGCGGTGAAGGACACCGTGCGCCTCGTGGTGCTGCCGCTGTTCAACGCCTACAACTTCCTCGCCACCTACGCGATCGCCGATGGCTGGTCGCCCACGCAGGCCGATCTCGAGGTGCACCCGAGCGGCGACCTGGATCGCTGGATCCTCTCGCGCGTGCAGCACTTCCTCAAAGAGATGCAAAAGGAGTACGAGGACTACGAGCTCAGTAACCTCGTGCCCGCGTTCATCCGCCTCTCGGATGAGCTCAACAACTGGTACATCCGACGCGGTCGTCGCCGCTACTGGCGCAAGGCCGGCGAGAGCAAGGAAGGCGACAGGGACAAGCGGGAGGCCTACGCCACGCTGTTCCGGGTGATCGTCACCGTGGCGCGCGCGATGGCGCCCGTGATGCCGTTTTTCTGCGAGTACCTCTACCAGCGCTTGATGGTGGACACGGGCCTGGCCGAAGCCGGCTCGAGCGTGCACCTCACCCGCTTCCCGAACGCGGATGCTTCGCTGCTCGATCTGGGGCTCGAAGCCCGCATGCAAGCGGCGCGCGACGTGGTGGGCCTGGGCCTCGTGATCCGCGAGCGCGAGAAGATCGGTGTGCGCCGCCCGCTCGGCAAGGTCACCGTGGCCAGCACGCACCCCGAGGTGCGCGAGGCCGTGGCGCAGTTCCTAGACGCGATCACGGGCGAGCTCAACATCAAGGAAGTGGCCGTCCTGGACGACGACTCCTCGCTCTGCAAGATCAGCGCGAAGCCCAACTTCCGCACGCTCGGCAAGCGCCTGGGGCCGAAGCTCAAGGCGGTACAGGCCGGGCTCGCCGCCCTTTCGCCCGCGGACTTTGCGCGGCTCGAGCGCGAAGGCAAGCTCGAGCTCGAGGGCGAGACGCTGAGCAAGGAGGACATCCTGCTCACGCGCGAGAGCGCGGGCGGTGGCGCGGTGGAGAGCCAGAACGGGATCACCGTGTTGCTCGATACCAAGATCACCCCGGAGCTGCACGCGGAGGGCATCGCGCGCGAGCTGGTCAACCGCATCCAGAACCTGCGCAAACAGGCGGAGCTCGACGTGAGCCAGCGCATCCGCCTGGTGCTGGCTTGCGATGGCGTACTCGGCGAAGTGGCCGAGAGCGAGACTTTGAGCGAGTTGATCGCCCACGAGACCTTGGCCGTGGAAGTGGAGCGCGTGCGCGAGAGCGCGGCCCCGGACTGGGCGCACAAGAAAGCGGACTCGATCGACGGCGAAAAGGTCGTGATCGCGCTCCAGCCTGTCTGAGGCGGTGCCGGCCTACTTGGCCACGCGGTACACCTGCCCACTGGGCTGGCGCAGCCAGTAGAGGTGCGTCGCGTCGCTCGCGAGCGTGCGCAAGAGCCCCACTTTGCCCGCCGTGCTCGCGAACTCGCGCACGTTCTTGCCGTCCAGGTCCGCGCGCATGAGCAGGATCCCTTGGTCCGTCAAATCGACCCAATAGAGGCCGTCGGCATCGGCGAGGAAGTGCTGCGCCTTGGCGTAGAAAGGCCGGGTGACGAGATCCTTGCCCCCGGTTCCATCGAGCGCGGCGCTGCGGACCACGAACAGGTCCTCTTCGCCCCGAATCCTCACGGACCAGTAGATGCGCGAATCGATCTGGTACAGGCCCTCGAGTTCGGGCTGCGCGGTGCTCACGTCGACCGCATCCGGCCCGACGCGGTGCTGGATGGTGGCCGTGCCGTTGCCGTTGAGCTTGGCCCAGTGGGTGTCGCTGGCGATGGAGAGCGCAGCGACGCCGATCGGCATCGAATGCAGGGTCGCCGGGAGCTCATTGCCCGAGCGGTTGATGCGCACCACCCTGTGCAGCTTGTTGACCGTGTCGTCGAAGACGAACGCCACGTACGTCGCGTTCATCTTCAACATGGTGTCGCTCCTGCTGGGGTTGAACTGCGTGGAAGCCGGGCCCGCGATCGGCGCGCGCCTGACCCCGTGGAGGGTACCCACGAAGACATCGTTGGCGTCGGCGACGATGGGTTTGACGCTCGTGTCGTATCCGAGGTCCTCGGACACATCGAAGATCTCCGTCGCGCTACTCCCGGGCGTCTTTTCCGAGCGCTTGACGACGTCGCTCGAGATCGTGGTGAAGAAGAGATGCTGCGCGCCCACGGCCATGGCGAAGCTGTCCGCGCTGGTGAGCACCAACTCGGCCTGACACGCCCCCTCGCTGCACGCGGCGCCGTAGCAACCGTGGTTGCAGCTCCCGCAGTGATCGGAGTCGGTGTCGAGATCAGCGCACGTGCTCCCGCACATGACCAACCCACCGGAGCACGAAGGGCCGCTGGCGTCGGGTTCGGCTGCGTCTGGGTTACCAGCGTCCGAGAGGGCTCCGCTGTCCAACTCCCCGCACGTGGCCGTCTCCTCGCAGGACACGTGACCGCCGTCCTCACCACCACCACCGTCGCCTGCGCCCCTAGTCGTCGTTCCGCTGTCGAACGCGCGATCTCCACCGTCGCTCCCTCCGAGACTCGCGTC
>JBIQKA010000245.1:0-4781 GCA_044507075.1 Myxococcales bacterium | reverse complement strand
TGGCTCGCGACCTTATCTCGCGGAACGGTCGGAACATGCGCCGCCGTACGCCCGAGTCAACATCGAGCGGCTAGCTCACGCTCGGAGAAAATAGGAAGCCTCGCCGAGGAAGGGCTCCCAGCGCGCGCATCATTTACAGATGGTGCTCTGGAACCTGCCGCTGGTGCAATATGCGAACGATCTCGATCCCATCCGGGACGCTCCTGAAGTACACGTAGTGGCGCTCAGCGCGCCACCGAAGCACGCCGGGTCGTTGCGGCACTTCTCTGGCGAGCCCGAGCGACAGGTTCACGGGGATGAGGCGCTCACACACGTGCTCGAGCATGTCGAGATACCAATCGCGCTGCTGGCCGCCCCAGGTGATCGCGGTGTAGATGGCGATCTCCTCGAGATCGCGCTCGGCTGCCTCGGTGTAGTGAACCTTCACTTGCCCGCGTTGCGCCCGGCGCGCACACGCGCAAAGACACCAGGCTTGGCCCGCTTGCTCCCGAGCCCCTGATCGAGCGCCGCGTAGAACTCCTGCTCACGCCGCGTTCGCTCTGCGAGTTCGGTCAGGGCTTCGCGCACGACTTCGCTCGCGGACGCGAAGGCGCCGCTCTCGACCTGCTGTTGAATGAACTCATTCAGCTCTTCGCCAAGCACGAAGCTGGTGGTCTTGGCCATGCCAATCACACTACTACGATCATAGTAACTCGTCAACCAAGAGAGACGGGTCGGCGCTCCTGCGATGGCTACCGGAGAATTTCGCTGATCGGACCGGTGTTGAAGCGCACGTCGCCGAAGGTGCTGCGCGAGAGGCCAAGCGCGTGGCAAACGCTGAGCAAGAGATCGTTGTGGGGGCGCTTGTCGAAGGTGAGAAACTGCCCTTTTCGGATCGGACCGCCCGCGAGCAAGAACGGCACGTTGTTGCGCGTGTGGCTGTTGCCGACGCCTAGCTCGTTGCCCCACAACACCAGCGTGTTGTCGATCAGGAAGCCATCGCCCTCGGGGGTCTCGGCGAGGCGGTCCAGGAGGTACTTGAACTGCTGGGAGTACCAGGTGTTCATCTTGACCAGCTTGTCTCGCGCGATGAGGTTGCTGTCGCCCTCGTGCGAGAGATCGTGCTGACGGTCGTTGATGCCGAGCCAGGGAAAGCTGAGCTGTCCGACGGAGTTGGTCCACATCAAGCTGGCCACGCGCGTGAGGTCACAGGCCAGGGCCATCACCATCAGATCCATCTGCAGCTTGCCCAGCGCCGGAGCGTTGTCGTGGCTGCGGACGTCCAGCTTCTCGGGTCGATCCGGGGCGCGGCAGGTGACGCCGATGGTGCCCGGGTTCTGGAGTCTTCGCTCGATGTCGCGCAGGGTGGTCTCGTGCAGCTCGATGCGCTGCCGCTCCTCGCTGCTCACGCGGTTCTTGACGGCGGTGAAGTCGCGGTAGACGTAGTCGAGCACGCTCTTCTTGAGCGCACGCTTCTGCGCCAGGCCGAAGGGATCTGCGGACAGGTCGGCGAACACGCGGTCGAACACCCGGGAGGGATCACTCTCGGGCGGCAGCGGCTGACCTGGACCGCGTGAGGACATGCGGTTCCAGGTGTTTTCGCCGCCGCTCACGAGGACGCCGAGCTCCAGCGAGCGAAAGCGCGTGTCGTTGCCGAGATGATTGGCGATCGCCTGGTCCACCGAGATGTCGCTCGGGAAACTGGCAGCGGGGCAATCCTCGCAGCCCCCCTTGATGTCGCCTGGCAAGAGCTCCACGCCGGTCAGCAAGTGGCCCATGCCCTGCTGATGTCCGTCTCCGGGACCGGAGTACGCCGACAGCATGTCGACGCCCTGCAGGACCACGAGCTGATCCTTGTGGGGCGCCAGATCGGCCAAGATGGGACGCAACGTGAAATTGGTGCGGTCGCCGTCCGCGCCCCAGGCCTCGGGGATCGTGCCGTTGGGCGTGAAGATGACGATCAATCGCTTGGGCAAGGGCGCGTTCTGCGCCATCAGCCGGCTGGTCTTGAGGCACGAGAGCGCGATGCTGCCTGCCCCTAGCGTCTCCAAGAAGCGTCGACGAGACAGCGTCATGAGTGCCTCCTCATGGGTCCTCCCGATAACGGAAGGCGTCCGTCTTCACCAGCTTCACCAGCAACTCCTTGAAATCGCCGCCAGTCGCCGCGAATTCGTCGCGCGCCTTTTGCAGTGAACACGCGTCCTTCTTGGTCTCCGTGCGACCGACCGCGTAGCGGAAGAACTGGGTCGCAATACAGTCTCGCACGGAGGCGCTCTCGGCGAGTTTTCCGGCGAGCTCCACGCCTCCGTTGAACTTGCCGTCCAGATCGGCGCTGAACATGATCTCACCGCTGGCGTCCACGGGAACTCCCTCGTCGACCATGCGATACGCACCGAGCGCGTCGTAGTGTTCGAGTCCGAAGCCGATCGGATCCATCAGCCTGTGACAACCAGCGCAGGTGTCATTCAGGGAGTGCTCGGCGAAGCGCTCGCGCGTGGTGCTGCCGGGCGCGGGGTCTGGAGGCGTCGTGGCCACGTTGGGTGGCGGTGGAGCGAGCTGCTGGCACATGAAGCGCTCGCGCACGAACTTGCCTCGGATTACGGGGTCGCTCTGGTTCGGCTTGGAGAGCGCGGCCAAGAGGCCTGGATGCGTGAGAAGTCCGCGGCGCTGTGCGGGGTCGAGGGTGACCTCCACCAGGGTGTCGCCCTGGGCGGTCGCGCCGAACAGCGGTGCGATGTTGGCGTTGACGAACGCGCTGTCGGCGTCCAGGAGCGCCGAGAGGCCATCGCTGTTGAACGCTTCTTCGAGCTGACGCTCGAGCGAGCTGCGCAGATCGCGCGCCACTTGCGGAGAAAACTGCGGGTAGCGCGTAGAATCGCGGGTGAGCGTGTCGAGCTTGTCGAGGCCGAGCCACTGGCGCGCGAAGTTGAGGAAGCCTAGGCGGGCGGCGTCTGGACGCGCCTGCAACATGCGCCTGGCCTCGGACTCGAGCACGGTCTGGTCGCTGAGGTCCTTCGCCTCCACGTGATCGAGTAGGGCGTCGTCGGGCATCGATCCCCAAACCAAATAGGAGAGTCGGTCGGCGAGCGCGGCGGGTGTGAGCTCTCGGAGGCCGTTCTGATCGGCGCTTCCCGCGTCGTGCACGTGGTACAGAAAGCTCGGCGACTGCAGGACGGCCTCGACCACCAACCTTACGCCACCCTCGAAGCCGAGCGCATCGCGGCCCGCGTCAAATACGGCGAACAGGCCGTTGCGATCCTCCTCGACGAGCGGCCTGCGGTAGGCGCGGCGCGCGAAGCGCGCGATGAACGCGCGGGCGCACTCATCCTCTTTTTGCTCACCGGTAGCGCCATCCACACCGACACCCGAAGCAGGATCACAGCCGAGCAACTGCGTGAGCGCCACCTGAGAGGCGATCTTCTCGGCGCCGCGCGCGTAGGACTCCACCAAGAGCGAAGACACGGTGGTGCCCATTTCGTAGCCGTGGGTGTCGTCGTCACCTGGGAGATCGGAGAGCGAGACCTCCACATTGACCAGATCGCGCAGCGTGCGGACGTACTCGACGCGCGTGAGATGCTGCAGGGGGGCAGGGCCCACGCTGCGCTCCGTGCACTCCAGGGGAGCGTTCGAGCCGCCCGGTTTCCCGTCGGCGCCCCATTCGCCCTCGAGCGCTCCCGAGGGGCTGTCGAACGAGCCCACGCAGCCCGCGTGCAGGCTCAAGGCGAACGGCAGCGCCCACGCGATCTGGGATCGGAGAGACACGCGCATGGACCCTTTGTACAAGGGTAAGAGACACCTCCGCAACGACGCCGACGCGCTCGGACTATCTTCGAATCCAGCCGGATTCGCTGTTTTCCAGTCCGTATGGTGGTCTCGTACCAAGTGTCAGGGGCAGCGCACATCAAGACACATGCGGATCGTGGCCAGGATCGCACCGACGGGTCCCTCCATGCCCACGCCGCAGGGCGCCACGTTCAAAGCAACTCGCGGGGGAAGCTGGCGGGCTTGCTGGTGTTGCTTCTGCCCCCCTCGCGCCATGCGCTCAGCGAATTCCACATGGACACGCGTGGTTGCGAGCGACGACGATCTTCTTCGATTCGCCCTTCGAGCGGGAGGAGTGACGTTGATCAAGCGCAGAGTTCATCCTTGGATCCTGTGGTCTCATCTCACGGCGTTCGGGCCGCTTTTGCTGTGGAGTGGCTGCGGCTCGGATGCCGCGAGCGACGATGGTGACTCGAAAGCGAGCGACGGTGGTGACTCGAAAGAAGACCGGGACGGCGAAGGCGGAGCGTGCGCGTGCTTCGATCGCGCCCTGCCCGGCAACGTCGAGTCCGAATGCATCTCGGGCGCACCCCCAACGGCAACCGGCGGGAAGGTCGAGGATGGGCACTATGTGCTCACTCGAAGGGGGGATTACGGTTGTTCCGGCATAGGCCCTGGGTCCCAGCGAATAGACGGCGTCATCGAAGTTTGTGGTTCGAGCTGGGCCAAGTTTGGCTCGGTGGTTACTCCTGAATCAGACTCTGAATCAGGAGAAACCGAATCCTCGACGTCGTGCGAGAACGCCACTGTTACCGCGTCGGGAGCTGAGCTGTCTTGGGTAAGCGAAACGTACGGTGACGGCTCCCCGGAAAAGCTGTCCTTCATTTCCGAGAACGGTCGGCTCGTTCTTTACTGGAATCAGGGCAGTTCAACTCGATTCGAAGTCTACGAGAAGCAATAGGTAAGCGCTGCCGCGCGTGGTTTGAGCACGATGTGACAAGCGCGAGCGCGCTCGTCAGCGTACTCCCGTTCGTCTCCGT
>JBIQKA010000054.1:3780-33020 GCA_044507075.1 Myxococcales bacterium | reverse complement strand
TGAAATCATTTAGTGGGCGGGACAGGGGTCGAACCTGCGACGTCCGCCTTGTAAGGGCGGCGCTCTGCCACTGAGCTACCCGCCCCAGTGGTCAACGAAGCGGGTTTGTACCCGCTCGGACCTCAGCTGGCAAATCGGGGAACCGTCGCGCCGCGCCCTCAGAACGTGACGCTCAGCCCCACGCCACGAAGTGACACGTAGGGGTGCATCCGCAGGCTCCTGAGCTCGCGCCGACGCACGCGGATGTCACCGATCTCGCGCTGGACCTGGTCAATCTGCTCCCGGTTTGCGTTGCGTCGGGTGGTCGCAAGAAGGAGCGCTCCACCCCCGGCGATGAGTCCTATCCCGCCGCCCATGATGGCGATGCCCTTCATGCGCAGATTGGGGTCCCCCGAGCCATGGCCGAGCCTGGTGCCTTCCAGGATCACGATGAAGCCGATGCCCCCGGCGGCGGCGCCCAAGACTACCAACACGTGGCTGGCCCACACGCGCGCCCTGTAGTTCGGCACCCGCCCGGCCACCGTGAGGTCGCGGATGTTCTGATTGAGCGCCCGCTGACGCTGCGTCAGACATTCGGCCGAAGCGACAGGCAGCAGATTGGGCGCGCCTGGCTGCGCCGCGCAATAGGCCGGGTTGTCGGCTGGGTCCTGTGCGCGCGCCTCCCCAGCCACGAAAAACGCCGCCCACACCAGCAGGGATGCGAGCAGCGTTCGTTGCCACCTCACGCGTAAAGCGCGGGGACGCTCCACGGGGTCACTGCTGCGCGCCCGGGGGGTCGACCGTGGGGGCGGGCACCATCGGCGCCTCGTCGCTCGTGCTCTCGGGTTGGTTCGGATCCACCAAGAGGCCGCCCACGTACTCGAGCGGGCGCTCGCGGTGACCGAAGAACTCGTCGGCGTCGCTGAGCGCGAGGGCCTCGCGGAGCACCTGGTCCATGTGCTCCACCATCACGACGCGCGTGGCCTTGAGCACGCGGCGCGGGATGTCGCGCAGGTCCTTTCGGTTCTCCTTGGGGATGAGCACGGTGTCGATGCCGGCGCGGTGGGCGCCGAGCATCTTCTCCTTGAGCCCGCCGATGGGCTTCACGCGACCACGCAGGGTGATCTCGCCGGTCATCGCCACGTTCTTGCGCACGGGGATCTTCATCAGCGCGCTGGCGATGCTGGTGGCCATGGTGATGCCCGCGCTCGGGCCGTCCTTCGGCACGAACTCGGGGAAGTGAATGTGGATGTCGACCTTCTGGTAGAAGTCTTCCTCGAGCCCGAGTAGCTTCTGGCGCGAGCGGATGTAGCTCACGGCGGCCTGCGCAGACTCCTGCATGCCCTTCTCGAGCAGGCCGGTGATCACGAGCTTGCCCTTGCCGGCCACCACGGTGACCTCGCACTCGAGGATGGCGCCGCCGTAGGTCATGTAGGCGAGGCCGTTGGTGAGGCCGATCTCGTCCTTCTCGCCGGCCTTGTTCGCGGTGAACTTGGGCGCGCCGAGGTACTTGGGGATCGCCTTGGCCGCCACGCGGATCTTCTCGTCCTTGGCGGCGTCGCCGAGCTTCACCACCTCGCGCGCGATCTTGCGGCACACGCTGCCGATCTCGCGCTCGAGGTTACGCACGCCGCTCTCCTGGGTGTAGTGGTGCACGATGGTGCGGATGGCGTTCTCGGTGATCTCGATGTCGTAGTCCTTGAGGCCCGCCTCCTCGAGCTGCCGGGGAACCAGGTACTTCACCGCGATGTTGAGCTTCTCGAACTCCGTGTAGCCGCTGAGCTGGATGATCTCCATACGGTCGCGCAAGGGCAGCGGGATGCCCGAGAGCGAGTTCGCCGTGGTGACGAACATGACGTCGCTCAGGTCGTAGTCGAGGTCGAGGTAGTGGTCGTTGAAGGTGCCGTTCTGCTCTGGATCGAGCACCTCCAGCAACGCCGCCGCGGGGTCGCCGCGGAAGTCGCTCGACATCTTGTCGATCTCGTCGAGCAGGAACACGGGGTTATTGCTGCCGGCCTTGCGCAGCGACTGGATGATGCGGCCGGGCAGGGCGCCGATATAGGTGCGGCGGTGACCGCGGATCTCCGCCTCGTCGCGCACGCCACCGAGCGACAGGCGCACGAACTTGCGGCCCGTGGAGCGCGCGATGCTCTTGGCGAGCGAGGTCTTGCCGACGCCGGGGGGACCCACGAGACACAGCACCGGGCCCTTGAGCTTCTTCACGAGCGCTTGCACCGCGAGATACTCGAGGATGCGCTCCTTGATCTTGCTCAGCCCGTAGTGATCCTCATTGAGGACCTGCTCGGCCTCCTGGAGGTCGTAGTTCTCTTCGGTCTTGTCGTACCAGGGCAGCCCGAGCACCCAGTCGATGTAGTTGCGGACGACCGTGGCCTCCGCGCTCATGGGCTGCATCATCTTGAGCTTCTTCAGCTCCTTTTTGACCTTGAGGCCGGCTTCCTTGCTCAGCTTCTTGGTCTTGATCTTCTCCTCGAGCTCCTGGATCTCATTCTTGAACTCGTCGCGCTCGCCGAGCTCCTTCTGGATCGCCTGCATCTGCTCGTTGAGGTAGTACTCCTTCTGCGTCTTCTCCATCTGCTTCTTGACGCGCGAGCGGATCTTCTTCTCCACCTGGAGGATCTCGATCTCGGCGTTCATGAGCTCGTAGAGACGATCGAGGCGCTTCACCGGATCGGTGGTCTCGAGGATCTCCTGACGATCGTTCAGCTTGATGGAGGAGAGGTGCACCACGATGGTGTCGGCGAGCCGCGCGGCGTCGTCGATGGTCTGCACCGTCATCAGCATTTCGGGCGGGATGCGCTTGTTGAGCTTGACGTAGCTCTCGAAGGTGGACTGCACCGAGCGCATCAGCGCTTCGACCTCGATGGAGGACTGCGAGACCTCGTCGACCGTGTCGATCTCACACAGGAAAAACTCTTCGTTGGGGACGAAGCGCTCGATGCGCGCGCGGTGCTTGCCTTCGACCAGGACCTTCACCGTGCCGTCCGGCAGACGCAGGAGCTGGATGATGGTGCCCACGGTGCCCATCTCGAAGATGTCCTGGGGCATGGGATCGTTGGTCTTGGCTTTGCGCTGGGCGGCGAGCAGGACCTCCTTGTCGCCGCTCATCGCCTCTTCGAGCGCGTTGATCGACTTCTCGCGACCCACGAAAAGAGGCACGACCATGTGGGGGAATACGATGATGTCGCGCAGGGGAAGCAGCGGTAGAACGCGCTTTTCGCGCCCGCCAGGCCCGTCGTTCCTATTGAAGAACATACGGACTCCAGACTAGCAGCGAGCTCCGAATTTCGCCAAAGATGGGTAGGGCGATGGCCTACATGAGCCTGCATGGGTCGACCCGGTAGGCGGCCCCAAGCTTCGCAGAGCCCAGTCGATGACACACCGAGGGCGCGAAGAGCGGGTCGCTGGGCGGAGCCCTAGGCTTCGCCCAGCGCTGTCAAGAACCGGTCGAGGTGCGCGCGCGAGTGCCGTTCGGTGACGGCCACCAAGAACTGGTTGTCTCGGGCGCGGTCGAAGCGGCCGAGCCAGACGCCACCCAGGATGCCGCGCCCCTCGAGCTCCTTGAGCAGCGGGACGGCCGAGCCGCGCTCGAACTGCACCACGAACTCGTTGAAGGTCGGGGCGGAGTAGGGGAGGGAGAAGCCGGGCATCTTCCGGATCTCGCTCTTGAGGTATTCCGCGCGCTTCATGCACAGCTCGCCCGCGGCGCGGAAGCCCGCGCGCCCGAGCATGCTCACGCGGATGGCGAAGGCCAGGGCGATGAGTCCGTGGTTCGTGCAGATGTTGCTGGTGGCGCGCTCGCGGCGGATGTGCTGCTCGCGCGTGCTCAGGGTGAGCACGAAGCCACGCAGGCCCTGCTGATCCACCGTCTCGCCGCACAGCCGGCCGGGCATCTTGTTGACGTTGGCGGCGCGGCAGGCGAACAGGCCCACACCGGGCCCCCCGAGCTGGGGCGGTACGGCGAGCGGCTGACCTTCGCCGACGGCGATGTCCACGCCGAACTCACCCGGCGGCTTGAGCAGGCTGAGCGCGTAGGTCTCCGCCGTGGCGGTGACGAGCTGCGCGCCCTTCTGGGCCGTGAGCTCGCGGAGCTTGCCGAGGTCCTCCACCACGCCGAAGAAGTTCGGGTAGCCGACGATCAGACAAGCGGTGTCGTCGTCGACGGCCTGCGCCAGGCTCGCCGCGTCCGTGCGCCCGTCGGGGCCGAGCGGGATGCGCACGATGGCCTGCTCTTCGCCCATGCCGGCCAGGTACGTGCGGATGGTCTCCGCGTACTCGGGATGCAGGCCGTCCGACACCAGGACCTTGGTCTTGCGCGTGCCTCGGCGGGCCATCAGCGCCGCTTCAGCCGCTGCGCTGGCGCCGTCGTACATGGAGGCGTTGGCGACCTCGAGCCCAAACAGTTGGCAGACCAGGGTTTGAAACTCGAAGATGGCCTGCAGCGTGCCCTGGGAGTACTCGGCCTGGTAGGGCGTGTAGGCCGTGTAGAACTCGCTGCGCAAGAGCAGCTGGTCGACCGCGGGCGGGATATGGTGGTCGTAGATGCCGGCGCCGAGGAAGGACAGCTTGCGGGCCGCGTCGTTGCGGTCGGCGAGCGCCTCCATGTGGCCCATCAGCTGCGCTTCATCGAGCGCGGGCTCGAGCGCGAGCGGGCGCTCGAGGCGATAGTCTTCAGGGATGGGCGCGAACAGCGCGTCGATGTCCGAGACCCCGATGCGCTCGAGCATTCCGCGGATCTCTTGTTCGGTGTGCGGCAGGTAACGCATGGGCTCCTGAGGCGCGTACTGCGCCGGCCGGCGGCTTAGCGCAGGCGAGAGATGGAAACCGGGTTAGTGATCGAGGGTGCCGAGATACTCGGTGTAGGCGGCGGCGTCCATCAGGGCGTCGACCTCGGCGGGATCGCTCGGGCGCAGGCGCAGCATCCAGCCCTGCTCGTAGGCGCTGTCGTTGATGAGCTCGGGCCGGTCCTTGAGCGCCTCGTTGATCTCGACGACCTCGCCGGCGATGGGCGCAAAGAGCTCGCTGACCGTCTTCACGGACTCGATATCTCCGAAGCGCTTGTGGGCGACCAGCTGGGTGCCCGGCTCGGGCAGGTCGACCAGCGTGACATCTCCCAGCTGCTCCACGGCGTAGGCCGTGATGCCGACCTCCACCAGATCGCCAGCGCGGCGCGCCCACTCGTGGTCTTGGGTGTATCGGAGGTCCTTCGGAATCTCACTCATGGCTGGGCTCTTTCTTGCGGGCTGCGCGACGTTGGGAGGCTGACGGTCGAAGCGGGCGGTTCCGCCCGCGAGCAAAGCAAAGGCGCGCTTCAGGCGCGCTTGTAGAACGGAAGCGGGACGACCTTGGCCTCGATGGCCTTGCCGCGAATGTCCACCGCGAGCTGGCTGCCCACGGCGGCACGCTCGGGAGGCACGAACGCGAGGCCGATGTTGCGGCCCAGGCTGGGCGCGGGGGAGCCGCTCGTGACTTGGCCGATGACGATCCCGGTGGAGGCCGGATCCACCACGGGGTAACCGTGGCGCGCGATGCCGCGGCCGACCATCTCGATGCCGACTAGCTTCCTGGAGGGGCCACGCTGCTTGCGTTCCACGAGCGCGCTGCGCCCCAAGAACTCTCGGCCCTCCAGCTTGACCGTCCAACCGAGCCCGGTCTCCCAGGGGTCGGTGGTCTCGTCCAGGTCGTTGCCGTAGAGGCGGAGCGCCGCCTCGAGGCGCAGCGTGTCGCGCGCGCCGAGGCCGACCGGCTGGATGCCGACGTCCTTGCCGGCCTCGAGCAGGCGGTCCCAGAGCGCGACACCCTGGGCGCTCGGTAGGAACAGCTCGAAGCCGTCCTCGCCCGTGTAGCCCGTGCGCGCCACCAGGGGCTCGAAGGGACCCACCTTGCCGCGCGCCACTCCGAAACGGGGCAAGCTCAAGAGCTCCGGGCTGCCCCCGGCCTGCGCGAGCACTTCGGGGGCCTTGGGGCCCTGCAGCGCGAGCAGCACGGTCTCGGCGCTCTCGTCGCGGTAGGAGCAGCGGCCCTGCACGTGTTTGCCAAAGTGTGCCGACATCTTGTCGAGGTTCCCGGCGTTACACACCACCAGGAACTCCTCGGGCGCCACGTGATAGACGATCAAGTCGTCCAGGATGGTCCCCTGCTCGTTGCAACCGCAGGCGTAGAGCGCCTTGCCGATCGGCAGCTTGCCGACGTCGTTGGTGACGAGACTATCGAGCAGCGCCTGGGCGCCTGGCCCCCGGAAAAACAGCTCTCCCATGTGGGAAACGTCGAACAGGCCGGCGCGCTCGCGGACGGCGCGGTGCTCCTCGACGACGCCCGCGTACTGCACCGGCAGCTCCCAACCGGCGAAGGGCACGATGCGGCCTCCGAGGGTGCGATGGGCATCGAACAAGGGCGTGCGTTTGAGAGGGCCTTCCACGCGGCGGAACTTAGTGGGGCGTATCTTGGCTTTCAAGCCGTGTTGCTCGTTGTCACAGCTCCCGTGGGCGAAAGGACACGGATGTCATGGTGATTCGGACGCACGAACGCTGTAACGCCAGCGCGCCCCGCGATCTGAACGCGCTTCTTGCGAGAAAAACGGGATCGTCGGGAATGCGGGGGCGGCTCAACGAGTTGGTTCAAAAGTTGCTTTTGGATTCAAGACGTGTCGGAGCGAGAAGAAAAATTGAGGCGGATGCTTACGACGACCGCTTGGGTGGTCGCGATGATTATGCCGGGGGGACTTCCCCTCCTGGCGCTCTGGGTCGCCTACAAGGCCGCCCGCCAGCGGAGCAAGCGCAGCCATAGCCGCAAGAGCACGGTCGCCTGGGTGGCCCCGAAGGCTCTGGAATCGGACAACGTGAGGGTCAGCGGCGCAGCGACCTGCTCGATCACCGTCAGCTGAGCGCTCGCCGAGCGCCTGCTGGCGCTCCCCGGCGAGTCCGATTCCAGACGATTTCCCGGCAACTCCCGCGACCTCTGGCCGATAGGCGTGGGCGTGAACACAAACAAGCTCCTTCTCCTTCGGGATGACCTCCTCCTGCGTGAGCTGCCGCTGCGGGCCGAGGCGATCGAAATCGGCAGTGCTCTCCAGTGTGACTTGGTCGTCGAGGACCCCACGGTCCCACCGCGGGCCCTCCTACTTCAGGCGCGCGGTGGGACGGTCTGGGTGTTCGACCTGGCGCGGCCCAAGCTCGAAGGCCGGGTGCTCGCCTACGACACACCGCTGGCCCTGGGCGCGCGTCACAGGCTCTTGCGCACCCAGGCTGTCGCAGGCCCGGGCGCGGAGGCCGACCCGGAGCGGGCACGGCCCACGCTCTCGCTCGGTCAGGAGGAGGAGCCGGTCACCCGCTTTACCGTGCTGGTCGGGCGCGGCGGCGATGCGCGAAGGATCGTGGTCTCGGACAAGCCGGTCCGGGTGGGCTCTGGCCGCTGCAACGAGTTGGTGCTGTCGGACCCGGCCGTGAGCTCCCAACATTGTCGACTGGAGCCCGATGGGCGCGGCCTGGTGGTGCGCGACCTCGGGAGCACCAATGGCACGTTCGTGCAGGGCGTGCGCGTCACCCGGGCGCGCGTCTCGGCGGGGGCTTTGTTGCGGGTGGGGCGCACGGACTTGCGCGTCGTGGCCTCCTCCGAGGACACCCCGCGCGTCGGCGTCGATCGGCGGCCGATCGCGGTCTCCCAGGCCATGCAGGACGTGCTCGCGGAGGCCGAGCACTTTGCGCGACTGCCGTGGCCGGTCTTGCTCCTGGGGCCGAGCGGCGCCGGCAAGGAGGAGATCGCGGCCACGGTGCATCGGCGCAGCGGTCGCAGCGGACCCTTCGTGGCGCTGAACGCCGGTGGGCTGCCCCGAGAGCTGATCGAGAGCGAGCTGTTCGGGCACGAGAAGGGGGCCTTCACGGGGGCGGTCGGGTTGCGGCGCGGGGTGTTTGAGCAGGCCGATGGCGGCACGCTGTTGCTCGACGAGATCGGTGAGCTCCCGCTCGATCTCCAGGCGCGCCTCCTGCGTGTCCTCGAGACCTGGCAGATCCGGCGCGTGGGCTCGGAGCAGGGCATCGAGGTCAAGGTGCGCTTGATCTGCGCCACCCACAGAAATCTCGCCCAGATGGTGCAGGAGGGGTCTTTCCGACAGGATCTCTACTATCGCCTGGCGAGGCTCGTCCTGCGGCTGTCCGCGCTGCGCGATCGGCCTGAGGACATCCTGCCCTTGGCGGAGCACTTCCTGGGTCTCTGCGAGGGGGAGCTCGGGAGCAGGCGGTTGAGTCAGGAGGCCAAAGCGCGGCTGCTCGCCCACGGCTGGCCAGGAAATGCGCGGGAGCTTCGCAACGTGGTGTGCGCCGCGGCCGCGCTCAGCGCCGCGCCGGAGCTCAGCGCCCCGGACATCGAGCGCGCCATCGAGCGCATCTCGGGGGAATTCTCGAGCCGCTCGGCGATCGATGCCGAGAGCATCGAGAACGCGATGACGCAGTACCAGGGCAACCTGTCGGCGGTCTCGCGGGCGCTCTCTATCCCGCGATCCACGCTGCGGGATCGACTCAAGAAGGGAAAATGACGTCCACCCGAGCGCTCTTTAGTCGAGGCCGAGGCGGGTCATGTCGTCTTCATCGAGGCCGAAGTAGTGGCCGACCTCGTGCAGCACGGTGATCTCCACCTGCTCTTCGAGGTCTTCGTCAGCGAAGCTCGCCAGGAGGTTGCTCGTGAACAAGACCACGCGGGTGGGCGCAGGGATGTCGTCTCGTCCGTGCTCGGGGCCCTCGAACAGCCCAAACGCGCGGGGGTCGAAGCCGGTCTCCACCAAACTGCGGCTCGGCCGGTGCTCCAGGATGATGGGGACGTTCGCGAGGCGCTTGGCGAACTCCTCCGGCAGCGACTCGATGGTCTCGCGCGCGACACGCTCGATGAGCTCGAGCTCCTCCGGCTTGCCCACGTCGTGATCTTTGTCGAGCTTGGCGTCGAGCACGCGGGTGCGCATGAAGTGGTGCACCATGCCGGGCTCGTCGCCGAGTTCTTCGAGCGCCAGGCCCAGGGTGTGGTGCGCGTCGGCGAAGTCCGGATCGGCCTCGAGCACGCGCTTGAGCTCGGAGACGGCGCCCTCGGTATCGCCGGTCTCCAGCATGATCAAGGCGCGCCCATACCCCACGTCGGGATCATCGGGGCCCGCCATCTCCTCGGCGGCCTCGAGCGCGGCGCGCGCGCCCTCGACGTCACCTTCGGAGAGGCACTCCTCAAGCTCGGACAGCAGCGCCTCGAGTTCGTCGAGTTCTTCGTCGCTCATGGCTTCTTCGCGGTCCATGGCAGGAGGGAACCGCAAAAAACGTCCGCGCGCAACCAACCGGCTGGAGACGGTCCCGGGCTACGCGCCGCGCGTCCTGCGCACGCGCAGTTCGAGCAAGTCGCGCGCCACCCCGAGCACACGCTTTAGGCCGGTGGACTTGGAGAACCCTGCTCGCCGCGGACGGCACCGAATGGCTACAGTGCGCGTGGGCAGGCCGGCGGCCTGGGCGCGGATGGGGAACTCGAAGTTCAAGAAGAAGGTGTCTGGTTTCAGCTGCTCCGGATCGAACAGCTCGCGCTTGAACAGGTAGGGGCCATCACTCTGTACCCGCACGCCGTGGATCAGCGTGATCAACGCTCGGACCCCGAACGAGAGCAGCTTGCGATCGAGTCCATCGTTGCGGTCCTCGTAGATGGAGAACACGACGTCCACATCTCCCCCGGCCGCTGCCTGACGCAAGGTGCCGATTGCCTGGGGTTCGATCTGGCCGTCGGCCGGCAGGAACGTGACCCACTCGGCGGAGCAGGCGGCGACGCCGGTCTTGAGCGCCGCGCCGATCCCGCGGTTGACCTCATGGCGCAGGCACACGGCGCGCCGGCGCGTGCCGGGCGCCGACAGCACGCTGCGCGCCACCTCCAGGGTGTCGTCCTTGGAGCCATCGTCCACGAAGATGAGCTCGCTGTCGGGCTCGTGCGCGTCGAGCCAGCGCGAGAGCTCCTCCAGAATGGGGCGCACGTTCTCGCTCTCGTTGTAGGCGAAAATGACGATGCCGAGGCTGGGCGCCGAGCTGGGCGGTTCGGTGCGCGAGCGGAGGTCGGTGGCGCTCACGGCCTCGCCCTCGTGACTTTCGCGGGTGAACCGGCGGCCACCGTGAACGCAGGGACGTCGCGCGTGACCACCGCCCCTGCGCCGATCTGGGCGCCCTTACCGATGCGCACGCCGGGCAAGATCACGGCGTTGGCGCCGATGTCCGATCCGTCTTCGATCACCACCTCGCGAAACGCCACGGGAGCATTGTAGATGGGGACGTCGCGTCCGGCCTCGGTGTGGTGGGAGGTGAGGACCTTCACGCCGGGGCCGATCCCCACCTGACTTCCGACGAACAGGCCCCCGGCTGCGTGCAGGAAGCACTGCTGGCCGATCCACGTTTCATCGCCGATCTCGAGCTGATTGCGGTAGTAGCCCTTCAAGATCGTGTAATGGCCCACGTAGACATTCTTCCCCAGGTAGATGTTCTCCGGGTGAAAGACGAGCACGCCCGTCTCGAACACGCAGTCGGGCCCCACGCGGGCGAACTGCTCCGGCTGAAACGCGCCACTGCCGTGGCTCCGGTTGCGCATGGGGCCAGCATAACCCGAGATGGCTCAGGCACGCGCGCCGCGTGGTGCGCGACGGCGGGCGCACGCGCGCGCGGCGCTGCGCCTCGGGGGGAAGAAGGCGGACGGAGTGGGCTCGGCTCAGCTGCGATCCTTGATCTCCAGGGGGGCCAAGAGCTGCAGGATGCCGCCGAGCCCGGCCGTGACGAGCGTGATCAGGAGGAACGCGAGGGAGCCCGCGAGCGCGATCTCGCGCGGGTAGCCGAGCGCGACGTAGAGGGTGACCATCGCCAGGTCCCGCGCGCCCGCGCCCGCCACGGTGAACGGGAAGAAGGCGGCGGCGGCCGCGAGGGGCATCGCCACAAAGGAGTCGCTCAGGCGCACCTCGGGGGCGGCCGCCTGGACCAGCACATGGCCGCAACAGGCGACCAGCGCGTGGCTCGCGACGGCGAGCGGCACGGCCACCAGGAACGGCTTGACCTGGGCCAGAGGCGGCAGCTGCGCCAGCAAGCGGGCGAGCAGCGCCGGAGCGAAGCGGGCGAGGGTGGGGCCGCGGCCGAGCGCGAACAGGCCGAGCGCGAGGGCCACGAGCAGGGCGAGCCCCATGCCGAGCACGCCTTGTCCAAAGCGGTCGGCGGCGAATAACGACGTGGAGATCACGGTGAGCGCCAAGAGCCCCCACAGCCCGAGCACGCGATCCAAGAACACCACCGCCACGCTGCGGGTGGTCCCCTGCTCATCGAACGCGCCGCGGGTCGCCACGCCGCGCAGTACGTCACCCCCGACCGCGCCCGGAAAGTAGGTATTGTAGAAGGAGCCGATCAAATGGATGCGCAGGAGCGGAGCCGTGGGAGGCAACTGTTGCGCGCCGTAGGCGCGAAGGAGGAGGCGCCAGCGCACGGCCGCGAGCGCGAGGTTGGTGAACACCAGAAGAAAGCCGAGCAGGAGGGAGAGCGGCGAGAGCTGCTGCGCGGCTCGCCAAAGCTCCGCGAGCGCCACCTGCCGCAACAGCAACCAGAACGCAAAGACGGTGACGGCGAGCTTGAGGGCGAGCGGGCCGTGCGCCTTGAGCACGGAAGGCGAGCCCGGGCTAGGGGAGGCGGGAGAGAGGCTCATGCGCCTCCCGACAAGAAGCTCTTCAGGCGTTCGAGGCCGGCCGCCGAGACGACCTCCTCGCGCGTGGCATGCCAGATCTCGCCGGGCTCGTTGTTGAGCCAGGTGCGCTGGCGCCGCGCGTAGACGCGCGTCGATTGATTGATCTTGCGCGCGGTCTCCTCGAGCGAGACCCCGTCGCACAGGTGCTCCACCACCTCGCGGTAGCCCACCGCACCCAGCGGGCGTACCTCGCGCCCGTGGCGCGCGAGCAACGCGCGCACCTCGTCGATCAGCCCGCGCGCGAGCATCTGCGCGGTGCGCGCCTCGATGCGGCGGGTGAGCTCCTCCGGCGGGACCTCGAGCACGATGCGCAGGGCCCGGTAGCGAGGCGCCCCCAGCGCGTGCTCGGCGCGCAGCTTGCCGAGCGGCGTGCCCGTCTGCTCGTAGACCTCGAGCGCACGCACGATGCGCACCCGATCGTTGACGTGGATGTCGGCCGCGGCTTGTGGATCGACCTTTGTGAGCCGCGCGTGCAGCGCGGGCGCGCCGAGCGCGTCGGCTTCGGCATCGAGCCGCCTTCGAAGCGCTGGATCGACGGCTGGCAGCTGGACGAGGCCACGCAGAAGGGCGCGCAGCCAGAGGCCGGAGCCGCCGACCACGATGGGCACGCGGCCGCGGGCGCGCACCGTCGCGATGGCCTTGTCCGCCAGCTCAGCGAAGTCCACCGCGTCGAGTGGGTGCTCGGGGGCGCTCACGTCGAGCAGGTGGTGGGGGATGTCACCGAGCTCCTCGCGCGTGGGCTTGGAGGAGCCGATATCGAAGCCGCGGTAGACCTGGACGCTGTCTGCGCCGATCAGCTCGCCGTCGAACAATCGAGCGAGCTCGAGGGCGAGCGAGGTCTTGCCGCTGGCCGTCGGGCCCGTGATCACGAGCAGGGGCTGATCGGGCGGGTTCATCGGCCGACCTTGCGTGCCAGCTCGTCGAACGGGATCTCGAACACGATCGGGCGCCCGTGCGGGCAGTGTCCGGCGAAGTCGTCGATCTTGGTGAGCGCGTCGAGCAGGGCCTGGCACTCGGGCAAGGAGAGCGGGTCGCCCGCGCGGATGGCGCCGTGGCACGCCATGGTCGCGAGGGCCATGTCAATGGCATCACCGAAGTTGCGCTCGCCTGTGCGCGTGAGCTCGGCCAGCAGATCGCGCAGCAGGCGCTCGGGCGAGACACGCCGGAGCAGCGCCGGCACGCCGTAAACCGCGGCGGTGCTGGGGCCGATCAAAGACACCTCGATGCCCGCGCGCGCGATGGCCTCGGCGTGGTTCTCGATGAGCTGGGCTTCGCGCTCGCTCAGGTCCACCTTCTCCGGCAAGAGCAGCCGCTGCTGCCGGACCTCGCCCTGGGCGTGCTGCCGACGCAAGCGGTCATAGTGGATGCGCTCGTCGGCGGCGTGCTGGTCCACGACGCAAAGCCCGCGTTCGCTCTCGGCCAGGATGTAGAGTCGCTTCGACTGCGAGAGGGCGCGCAGCACGGGGGAGTCGATCAGCGCGTGCTCGGTGGGCGGCAGCTCGAGGTCGCGCGCCAGCGCGGTCGAGGGGGCGCCCAGCGAGTAGGGCTGCGGCCTTGGAGGGGCCGACTCGGGCGTGCTCGAAAGCCCCCAGGGATCTTGCGCGGGGCTGTCGCTTGCGGGCTCGCCCGCCAAGGGGCCCATCGGCAGGCGTTCGCTCCAGAACGCGGGGCTGCGGGCGGCGGGGCCCTTGAAGGCGGAGGTCCCGAGGCCACTCGCGAGCACGTGGGTGAGCGCGTCCATGATCTCGCGACCGCGCTGAAAGCGCACCTCCGCCTTCTGCGGATGCACGTTCACGTCGACCTCGCTCGGATCGAGCTCGAGGTGCACGACGCCCACCGGGTAGCGGCCCGGGGGCATCACGCTCCCGTAGGCAAACGCCACGCTGCGCGCGAGTTGCCGTTCGCGCACCGGGCGGCCATTCACGAACACGTGCAGCGCCCCCGCGCCCGAGCGCGCCTCCTCGGGCGCACCGAGCAGGGCGCGGACGCGGACGCCGCGGCGTTCGCCCTCGATCCGCACCTGCTTGCCTGCGATCGTGACGGCCGCGCGGCCGGCCCAATCCGCGCTCGGGAGATACTCGCGGACGCGCTTGCCGTCGCGCACCAGGACCAGCCGCAGATCCGCCCGCGGGAGCACGGCGCGCAGGCAGACCTCGCCGATCTGCGCGCTCTCGGCCGCCGAAGCCTTCAGGAACTTCTTGCGCGCGGGGACGTTGAAGAAGAGATCGCGCACCTCCACCGTGGTGCCCACGGCGCAGCCCACCGGGCTGATGACGGGCGCGACTCCGCCGTCCACGAAGACTTCGTAACCCTCCACGCTCTCCTGGGTGCGGGTGCGCAGCTTGAGCCGCGAGACGGAGGCGATGGAGGGAAGGGCCTCGCCCCGGAAGCCCAGCGTGAGGATCGCCTCCAGATCGCGCTGCGAGCGGATCTTGCTGGTCGCGTGACGGAGCACGCACTTGCCCGCGTCCTCCCGGTCCATGCCGCAGCCGTCGTCGCTGACGCGCATCAGCCGCGCGCCCCCCTCTTCAACCTCCACGGTGATGTTCCGCGCGCCGGCATCGAGGGCGTTCTCGAGCAGCTCCTTGATCACACTCGCGGGCCGCTCGACGACCTCGCCTGCTGCGATCTGGTCCGCGAGCGCACCATCAAGCACCTGGATGCGCGGCATGGGCGGACGCTAGCAAGGTGCTGTGCGGGCTTCAACGAATGCGCGTTCAGGGAGCGTCCTCCGGGGCCGGCATGGCCTCGGGAGCGAGCGGCACCTGCGCCGCCTCGTTGAGCTCCGGCAGCTCGGGGCTGGCAGCGGGTGTCTCGCCGCCGGCCGTGGGCGCGGTGAGCTGGCAGGTGGTCTCTCCGTTCATCGAAAGGCCCTGGCCCACATCACCCAGCACGGTCTGCTTGAGCAGGCGCTCGAAGTCGGGCGCGAGCGCTGCGAAGTCCTGGGGGCGAGCGGAGAGCCCGAGCGCCATCAAAGCCGGATAGTCCACGTACCCGGAGGCGGAGGTCACGCGATGTCCGTAGCCCGTGCGCACGAGCACGACGGCCCCGCGCTGCCACCGCGCTTGCGCGGAGGAGACCTGAAGCGGGTCGACGTCCGCCACTTCGAAGTCGACCCGGTAAGCCTCACGTTTCGACACGGTGCAGGTCTCGGAATGGAAGACCCGCGTGGCGAAGCGCTTGTCGACCGTGCTCGTGGGGGCTTCGACCCCGAACGGCACCAGCACCTTCCCCGCGCTTCCCACCGCCTCCAGGTAGCGGTCGGCGAGCACGGAGAGCGCCTTGTCCTTGTCCTCGGGCGGGATCGGCACGGTGCGGACCCACATCGACGCATCCTGCTGCGCGTGGTCGAGCAGGAGATCGTAGAAGGATTCGTACTGGGTCTTGTCGGGCTGTCCGTCGCCCGTCGTGTCGTAGCGGCGCTCCGTGATGTACTCGGGCCCCTTCTTGGCAGCGTAACGATTGCCGGGCTCCACCGAAAAGTTGGAAACTCGCCAGTCACCGCCCAGCGGCTTCACCGGATCGCCATCCGGCAGGTAGAACACGGCGTACGGGTACTCCTCGTGCTGAAAGCGGTTGATCTCCAGTCGACCGTTCTTGGGCACGCAAGCTCCGGCAGCCAAACTCAGTCCGAAAATCACGGCGAAACGACGCATTGATTCCTACCTCACTGGCTCGCGTGAGCCCGACCGCGCGTATGCGCGAGCGCGTACGGGTCCCGCCATGTGGGCCCCAAAGACGCGGTTCGTTGGGTCTACACGGACGGCGTTTCCCTGTCAGGTTCCGGGACCGTCGATTGACCCCTCCTGGACACCAGTGATACCTTCCGCAGCCGGTGGCGGCTCAGACTACAGTTTGTCCTCAGTGCGCGCTCGAGTACGAAGGGGGCGAGGTCTTCTGCCCCAACGACGGCGCCCGCCTCGAACCCAAGGCCGAGAGCCATCAGGGTTCCCGTGCCTCCGTGAGCGATCCGTTGCTCGGCCAGCTGCTCGGAGGCCGCTACCGCATCATCCGCAAGATCGGCGAAGGCGGCATGGGCATCGTCTACGAGGCGGAGCACGTCGTGATCGAGAAGCGTGTGGGGCTGAAGGTCCTGCGCGAGGACTTCTCGAGTCGTCAGGACGTGGTGGAGCGCTTTCGGCAAGAGGCCAAGAGCGCCTCGCGCATCGGCCACGAGCACATCATCGACATCTCGGATTTCGGCGAGACGCCCGCGGGCGCCAGCTACTTCGTGATGGAGCTGCTCAACGGGCACGACCTGGCCCATGAGCTCGAGGCCAAGGGGCCGCTCTCCGCGCGGCGGACCGTCACGCTGAGTCTGCAATGCGCGCGCGCGCTCGGCGCTGCGCACAGTAAGGGCATCGTCCACCGTGACATGAAGCCCGAGAACATCTTCCTGGTGAGCCGCGACACGGGCGAGGACTTCGTGAAGATCGTCGACTTCGGTATCGCCAAGATGAGCGACATCGAGACCGACGGTCAGCCTGGCCGCAAGCTCACCAAGACCGGCATGATCTTCGGCACCCCCGAGTATATGTCCCCGGAGCAGGCGAGCGGGAAGAAGCTCGACCACCGCGTGGACGTCTACGCGATGGGCGTGATCATGTACGAGTTGCTCACGGGCAAGGTTCCCTTCGTGGGCGACACGTTCATGGGCATCCTCACCCAGCACATGTTCGAGACGCCCCAGCCCCTGCACGTGCAGAACCCCAACTGCAACGTCCCGCCCGAGCTGGACCGCATCGTGTTCAAGGCGTTGGCCAAGAACGCCGACGAGCGCTACCAGAACATGGAAGAGCTGATCGTCGATCTCACGAACGTGCTGAACCGCGCGCCCAGCTCCGTGCCCTCGATGAGCCCGCCTCCGGGCACGGTCACCCACCATGGTTACGCGGAGAAGGTCCAAGGGGAGCGGCAGTCGGCGCGGCTGCTCGTGCCGTCCGAGGCCACCGAGTTTCCGCGCAAGGACGCCGCGCACGGGGGGGCGAAGTTCATGTTCGTGGGGGCCGCGGTAGCCCTGGTTGTGATCGGAGCGGGGGCCGCCTTCACGCTGCGGGGCAAACCACAGGAGTCACAGGCGTCTGCGCAAACGGCGGCGGTCGCTGCCGATCCGGCGGCCACGCCTGCTGTCCCGGTTCCTCCGGCTGCTGCGCCGAGCGCGCCCGTTCCCACGCCAGAACCCGCGCCCCCCGCGCCCACCAAGATCCTGGTGAACTTCTCGACCGAGCCGGTGGGGGCCACGATCAGCGTGGACGGCAAGCCCGCCTGCGAACCGACGCCTTGCAGCTTCAGCGTTCTGCGGGACAGTCTGGTGACGGTGGAGGCGACCAAGTCCGGCTATCGGACCGCCAAGACGGACGTGAAGGTCACTGAAGATCCCACGCCCGTGAAACTGGTGCTACGTAGGCGCGCTGCCTCGTCCTCTTCTTCTTCGGCGGGCTCGAGCAGCAGCGGCGATGACGAACTCAAACTGCCAGACGCATTCGCACCCCGACGCGGCCGCTGAGCGCGCGCGCGTTTCTCCATGGGGGCGTCATCATGTCGGATGAGCTCCGTACCGTCCTTGAGCCCGCGGACCCGGACGCGTTGCTCGAAAAGACGCTGACCGACCTCGAATGGCACCGGCTGGAAGAGGCGCTGGCCCATGAGCGTCGGGCGGCGTTCGAGGGGGGGGCGCGCCTGCCGCTTGCGCGTACGCGCGAGGCCACCGCGCGGGCGCTCGCCGAGACGGGGGAGGCCATCGACCTCTTGCGCACCAACGAGCCGCTGCCGCTCGATGGGATCCGGGACATCGGTCAGCCGTTGCTGCGCCTCTCGCGTCAGGGCGATCTCGATGCCGGCGCGCTCAACGACGTGCGGCAGACGCTCTCCGCGGCCCGCGTGCTGCGCAAGTTCCTCTCGGCGCGTCGCGCCAGCGTGCCCGCGCTCTACGCGGCCTGTCCCATCGATCCGAGCCTCGACCGGCTGACGGCGACGCTCGACGACGCCTTTGACATCGACGGTACCCTGGCGGATCACGCGAGCGGTGAGCTGCGCCGCCTGCGGACCGAGACCCGCAACCTGCGGGGGGGGCTTATCGCGCGCCTCGAGGAGCTCGTGCACAAGCAGGCCGAGCTGCTCTCGGATCGCTTCTACACGCTACGCGACGGGCGCTACGTGCTCCCCGTACGCAGCGACGCCCACGAGCGTGTGCATGGCATCGTGCACGGCACGAGCGCGAGCGGGGCGACCATCTTCGTGGAGCCGCGCTCCCTGGTGCTCTCGGGCAACCGCCTGAAGCTCGCCGAGGCGGAGCAGGAGCGCGAAGAGCTGCGCGTGCTCGGGATCCTCTCGGGCGCCGTTCGTGACGAGCTGGCCAGCGTGCGCGCCGCCTACGAAGCTCTCTTGCACGCGGACCTGCGCGCGGCGAGCGCGCGTCTCTCGCAGCGGCTTCAGCTCACCAAGCCCGTGTTGGTGGACCGCCCGCGCATTCATCTGCGCGCCGCTCGGCACCCGGTCTTGGTGCTCGATGGCGTCTCGGTTGTGGCCAACGACGTGGTGGCCGAAGGCGGCCGCGCGCTCGTCATCTCCGGGCCCAACGCGGGCGGCAAGACGGTGGCGCTGAAGCTGCTTGGGTTGTCGGCGCTCATGGTGCGCGCGGGCCTGTTCTTGCCGGCGGCCGAGGGCAGCGAGTGTGGCTTCTTCGACGCGGTGCTGAGCGATATCGGAGATGAGCAGAGCCTGAGCAAGAGCCTGAGCACTTTTTCGGCCCACATCCATCACATGCGCGAGATCCTCGAGGTGGCTGGGATGGGTAGCCTCGTGTTGCTCGACGAACTCGCGGGCAGCACCGATCCCGAGGAGGGCGCGGCGCTCGCGTGTGCCATCGTCGAGCGATTGTGCGATCTCGGCGCTGCGGTCGCGGTGACCACGCATTACGAGCCGCTCAAGGCCAGCGCCACCGCCGATGCGCGCATGCGCAACGCCTCCGTGGGCTTCGATGTGGCGCGCATGGCGCCCACGTTCAAGCTGCGCCTGGACGTGCCCGGTGCGTCCAGCGCCCTGCGGGTGGCGGCCCGGTTCGGCTTGTCGCCGGGGGTCATCGCGCGGGCGCAGGAGATCGTGCCGGAGCAGAGCAAGCACTTCGATCGTCTGGTCGGCCGGCTCGACGCGCGCCTGGCCGAGGTCGACGCGCGCTTGCAGCAGCTGGACGAGGAGTTGCGCCAGGCCAGTCAAGCGCGGCGTGCCGCGGAGGCGGAGCTCGAGAAGCAGAAGGCGCGCGACAAGAAGGTGCTCGCCCAAGAGGCGCAGCGCGCGCTCGATCAGTTGCGTGACGCTCGGCACGAGCTGGAGCGCGTCAAGAAGGAGCTGAAGCGTGAGCGGCTCCAGCCCGATGCGGTACGCGAGTTGGGGCAGCGCCTCGGCGAGCTCGCCAGCAAGGTTCAGGAGCCTGCACAAGCCGCGCTGACGGCCCCGACGCCCGAGCCCACCACCAGCGCGCTCTCGGCCGACGCCCTCGCGCCGGGCAAGAAGGTCTACGTGCCGCGGCTGCGCAACGAGGTCGAGGTCGTGGAGGGCCCGCAGAAGGGGCGTGTGCGCGTGGCGGCCGGGGCCATGCGGCTGTGGGTCGACATCAGCGAGCTGCGCGAGGTGGTGGAGAAGCAAGCGCCGGAGCGGGCCCAGGAGCGCGGCAAGATGGCCGCCGCCCCAGCCCGCTCGAGCCCGCGCAGCGCGGACAACAGCCTGGACCTGCGCGGCATGCGGGTCGACGACGCGCTCACGCTGCTCGAAGGGTTCTTGGATCGCCTGTATGGCAGCGACGAGCGGCTGGCCTTCATCGAGCACGGGCTCGGCACGGGCGCCCTTAAAGATGCCGTGCGCGACTTTCTCGCGCGCCCGTCGCCCTACGTCGAGAGCGTCCGGGCCGGCACGCACGAGGAGGGCGGCGAGCGAGTCACGGTGGTCACGCTGCGCTGAGGCTTGCTACGAGCGCGCCTTACTCGAAGCGCTCGTAGGGCGTGGCCGGCGTCGCACCAGGCGAGCCGGCCGCGCTGGGCTCGGAGCTGGGCGCTTCCTTGGCTTCGCTGGTCGTGCGTGCCGGTTGGCCCTTGCGCGCGCTCCCCTGTGTCGCGCGCGTGTTGTGGCGGGGCAGGGGGGCCGGCCTGGGAGGCGGAGAAGCCGCTTGCTCCTTGGCGAGCGTGAGCAGCCGCTCTCCGTCGCGCGCCGTGAGCTCGGCGGCGAGCGGCTGAAAGCCCGGCTTGCGCAGCTCCACGCGGACGAGCTCCTGATCGGGCTGCACCAACAGGTCGAGCGGAGTCTCTCCGAGCCGCTCGCCGTCTCGGAACACCGTGGCCCCCTCTGGATCGCTGCGGATCGCCACGTTGGCAGGGCCGGGGCCCTCTACCAGCACCTCTTCGTCGTCGTTCTCGCGCACGACAATTGGAGTCGGCGCGATTGCGAGTTCGGGTTTGGGGACCACGAGCGGGGTCGCCCTGTGCTCCTGCGCGGTGGAGGTCGCCCGGTGGTAGCCGGCATAGGCAAGCACCACGAGCGTGGCCGTGGCCGCGGCGGCCGCGATCGGAAGAAGACGCCGCATGATGCGTCCACGGCCCGTGCGCAACGCGAGCACCTCCGGCACGCAGGCCTCGAGCGCGGCTTCGAACGCGCGGGCGCTCTCATAACGCAGCGCAGGATCCTTCTGCAGGCTGCGCGTCACCACGTCGTCCAGGCTCTTCGGGATCGGACGGTCTGGCGCGGCGGTGCGCGGGCTGTCGGGGATCTCACGGATGTGCTTGGCCATCACCACGACGGCGTCATCGTCCACGAAGGGCGCACGACCGGTGAGCATCAAGTAGAGCAGGGTGCCGACGCTGTAGAGGTCGCTGCGATGGTCGAGGACCCCGCCCTGTGCCTGCTCGGGCGACATGTAGCGCGGCGTTCCGAACACGGTGCCCGCCTGGGTCTCGAACTGATCGATAGCGCGATCGGGGCCGGCGATCTTGGCGATGCCGAAGTCGAGCACCTTCACCAGCGAGTCGGCTTGGCCCACGGTGCGCGTGACCAGGATGTTGTCCGGCTTCAAGTCGCGATGGACGATGTTGTGCTCGTGGGCCTCGCTCAACGAGCGCAGGATCTGCTGCGTCGTCCGCACGCTCTCGAGCACGTCCATCACGCCTTCGCGGTTGAGCTTGTTCGAGATCAGCTCGCCCTCGAGCAGCTCCATCACCAGAAACAGGAGGCCGTCTTCGGTCTGGCCGAAGTCGTACACGCGGACCGTGTTGGGGTGGGTGAGCAGGCTCAGCGCGTTGGCTTCGCGTTGAAAGCGCGCCACCGTGTCCGGGTCGAACGCGAGCTCCCGCTTGAGGATCTTCACGGCGACGTGACGGTTCAGGCCGATCTGTACGGCGCGGTACACCGTGCCCATGCCGCCCTGGCCAATGCGATCGGCCACACGGTACTTGCCTGCCACCAAGCGCCCGCGCAGCGGATCGGCCTCGGCCACCACGAACTCGTCGTGGCTCACCAGCTTCTCGCCGTCGCGGTAGCAGACCCCCACCAAGGACGACGAGTAGGTAGTCCGGCACTTTGGGCAGATGAGCATGCGGACGAGCCGAGTGTAGCAGTGCCCCGAACTCCCGGGGGACCCTGTTGCGGCCGCGGTCCCTACGGCATGCAGCGCATCTCGAAGTGCTCGCCGAAGGCCACCGGGCGGCAGCGGGTGGGCCCCGATTCCAGGGGCGGACAATCGCTGTCTCGGCAGCAGGCCACCGAGCACATGCCTGGACGCTCCCCCGCGGCGCCGACGCAGGCGCCTTCCTGGCAAGCCGCTCCGTTCGCGCAGGGGCTGCCGAACCCGCCCGACCCGGAATTCTGTGGGAACACGCAGATGGGCAGGTAGTCGTTGCCGGGGCCCCGGGTCACGAAGCGGCAGTAGCTCACTGGCCGCGAGGTGTAGAAACCGTCGGCCGCCAACTCCAGCGCGTCGCAATCGGCGGAGGTGCCACAGGTTTGGGAGCAGACATTCAGGGAGAACAGGCCGGGCCCCGAGACGCACGCCCCCGATGCGCACAGACCATCGCCCCCGCAGTTGGCGCCCAGCTCCAGGCCGATGTTCCCGGCGCGGCAACTCGGCGCGGTCAGATCGTTGCGCTCGGGCTCGGCCGGCGCCGGCAAGATTTGATTGGGCACGAGCACGCAGGCATCGAGGCCCTGGCATTGCTCGTCGACCAGGCAGGGGGCGAAATTCCAGATCGGCCGCGGCGCGAGGGCGGCGGGCAAGCACGCGCGGGCGCCCGTCCCGGGCACGTAGCAGCGTTCACCGTCGCCGCAGTCGGCGTCCGAGCAGCAGGCCGCGACGCACAGGCGTGGGGCTTGCGAGCGCAGCTTGAGGGCGACCGCTTCGGCGCACGAACCGGAGGCGCAGTCGTCGTTGAGCACGCAGGGATCGCCGTTGCGGCGCCGCGTGGTCCGGCATTCGCCGCTCAACTGGTCACAGTGTTGGGGCGCAGGGCAGCTGCCCGGGGTGCAGCCGTCCGCGACGCAATGGAGCGTGGCGCTGTCGCAGCGCATGCCCGGGCCACATTCGTCGCCGCCGGGCGTGCACTCCGCCGTGGTGCAGCGCTGGCCGATGCACGCTTCGCCCGCGGGGCACAGCGGCTGGCCGGTGGTCTCGTCGACGCGCCCGTCGCAGTCGTTGTCGCGCCCGTCGCAGAGCTCGTCGTTGCCAGGAAAAACCGTGGGATCGAAGTCGTCGCAGTCGCGGGTGTCGCCGCCGCCAGCCGCGCCCGCGTTGCCACACCAGAGCGCGTTGTCTCCGTCTTGATCGTGGCCCTCGTCGATGTTCCCGTCGCAGTCGTCGTCAATGCCGTTGCCGCAGATCTCGCCTTTGTTGAGATCGGGGCGCTCGTCGATGTTCCCGTCGCAGTCGTTGTCTAGGCCGTCGCCGCAGATCTCTTCCTCGTCGTCGATGCGCTCGTCGATCTTTCCGTCGCAGTCGTCGTCGATGCCATCGCCGCAGAACTCGACCTTGCCACAGCCGCGCGGCTTGCAGCGCCCGGCCGTGCATACCTGCCCGCTCGGACAGGGGTCGGGCGAGTTCTCCGCGAGGACGCAGCGAGGCGACGCGTTCTCCGGATCGACCAAGAGCGAGCAGCCCACCCAGAACGCCGCGCACAAACATGCGAGAGCGAGCCAGCGTCGGGGCCCGCGGCTCATAGCGGACCTCGCAGCGAGAACAGGCCGCCCCCCGACCACGCTTGCACGCTGAGATCCAGGCGCGCACCCGCGGTGGGCTCGCGGAGGGGCCGCTCCCGCAGCGCGTAGAGTAGGATCGCCGCGATGCCCAGGGAGGCGCCGCTGATCAACAGCACGTCGCTCGCAAGGGCCAGGCGGTCCGCCCGCTGCACCAAGAGATCCCGGCCATGGGGGCCGCCGTCGACGCCGAGTCGAAATCGTTCCGCGTCGCGCTCCATCTTGAGAGCGAGCGCTCCCGTGGCGCCGCCGCCCGCGAGCGTCAGCGCGCTCATGCTGGCCACGCCCCAGAACACTCCGTCGGCCACGCCGCGCTTGCGCTCGATGACCACGGGCTTGGGCGGCGGGTTTGCCGCCGCGTGCGCGCGGGCGCCCTCGAGCCGTTGCAGCGTGGTCACGGTGCGCTCGCGCTCGGCCTGTTCCTTGGCTGGCAGCATGTCTCGGTAGCGTCGATAGAACGCGATCGCCTGATCGATGTCTCCGAGCAGCTCGTAGACGCGCGCCACGTTGTAGACGAGGTTGGGTGAGGTGGGATCCAGGTTGACGGCCACCTCGAGCTCCTGGAGCGCCTGGCGGTAGCGTCCTGCCAGATAGTGGGCGCGACCCCGGTTGTAGTGTTCGAGCGCCTTGGCCGGAGCCTGACTCGCCGTCGCGGTGCGGCTCTCGGCGGACACCTGTGCCGAGGTCGCGGTGGGCGCAAGTTGGCACAGCGCGACCAGGACGCTCCCCATGAGCCAGGACCGAAGCTGCCCAATCACCATCCGAAGCGAGGCCCTCCCGGACGCGCGGCGCGCACCGAGCCGGACGAGCCGCGTGACACGACGATCGGCGGCGCGAAGCGCGTGATGGGTAGGGCGAGGGGGCACGGGCGAGGACAAGGCAATAGGGCTCGAAGAATGCCACGAAGACGGGGGTTTCGTCCCGTTCCCGCGCACTCGCCGTGATATGGCTTAGGCGCCCATGAATCGTCTCGCATGCTCCTTGGTCGCCGCACTCGTGTGGTGCTCGGCAACGGTGTCGGCGCAGGTGCGTACACCACTCACCTCCTCGGTCGCCTACCCGGTATCCATTGTGAGTCCGGACAACGCCGCAGCGACCGCCATCAACCCCGCGGCGCTGGGCGCCCTGCAGGGGGCCTCGTTCACGTACAGTCACGTGTCCGCCCGGGGCGAGACCGCCTACCCAGACCGCACCGACGCGGCGTGGCTGGCGGGGGCCCTCGGGCGCAAGCTCTCGCTGGGTGGGGGCTTGGAGTTCATGCGCGCGAATACCCCCGGGCTCGCCTCGACCAATGGCTTTGTGATCGGCGCGGCGGCCAACCTGGGGATGCGCTGGTCGCTCGGTACGAGCTTTCGCTTTCGCTCTCCGCGTGACGACGGCCCGAACCTGAACACGGCCGACGTGGGCCTGACCTTCCGCCCCTCGCCGACCCTGGGCTTGAGCGTCATCGGGCGTGATCTCGCGCGCAACCCTCGGATAGGTCAGCTCGCCTTGCGGCGCTCGGCGCTGCTCGCCATGGCCGTGCGGCCCTTGGGCGACGACCGCCTGATGGTCGAGCTCGCGGGGCTGGTGGACGAAGAGCGCGACATGGGGGTGCGCATGGCCGCCCAGGTCCCGGTGCCCTACGTGGGGCGGCTGGGCGCTGCGGCAGAGCTGAGCGAGGTCGATTCGCGCGAGGTGTGGACCATCACGGCGGGCCTCGACGTGCGCTGGGGGGAGCTGTCCGTGGCGCCCGGGATTCACACCTCGAAGGAGGCGGGCAAAGTCGGCTGGTCCCTCCTCGCCGACGTGCACGCGCGGCCTCGCAAGGGCGTCCCAGGCGTGCGTTACGTGGCGCGTGTCCCGATGGACAGCCTCGGCCCCCGGGGCGTACTGAGCACGCTCTTGGCGCTCGACTCTGCGCTCCACGATCCCCGCATCGAAGGCGTGGTCCTCGCTCCGTCGAGCACGGGCGCGGGGCTCGCGACGGCGCAGGAGGTGCGGCTCATGCTCCAGGCGCTCCAGCGAGCCGGCAAGCGAACCTACTGCCACCTCGAGATGGCCACCGGCAGCGAGTACTACCTGTGCGCGGGCGCCGACCGTCTCAGCATGGATCCCGCCGGGATGGTGCGCCTGATGGGCGTCTCCGGAGAGTCGCTGTACTTCGGGGAGTTGCTGCGCGATCTGGGGGTGCGCGCCGACTTCGTGCGCATCGGCCGCTACAAGAGCGCGCCCGAGCAATACACGAACGCCGAGTCCTCGGAGCCGGCACGCGAGCAACGCCGGGCGATCATCGACGACGCCTACCGCAGGCTGGTGCACGACCTGTCCAGGGATCTCGCGCGCGACGAGCATGACGTGCGCGCGATGATCGATCGCGGTCCCTTCCTTTCCTCCGAGGCGCTGCGCGAGCGGCTGGTCTCGGCGGAGGTTGACCGGCGGGACGTCGACGGCGAAGTAAAGGACCTGTTCGGGCCGCGCACGCACGTGCTGAAGCAGGGAGAGCGCGCGCGCGATCCTGCGTTCGGGCCCACCGGGCAGATCGGCGTGGTGGTCATCGACGGGACCATTGTCGACGGCGAGAACGTGGATGTTCCCTTCTTGAACGTGCACTTGAGCGGCGGGCGCACCATCGTCGAGACCCTCGATCGCTTCACCGACGACCCGCGCATTCGCGCCATCGTGCTGCGCATCGACAGCCCCGGAGGCGCGGTGATGGCCTCCGACCAGATCTGGCGCGCGGTGAAGCGCGCGCGGGCCAAGAAGCCCGTGGTTGCGTCGATGGGCGATGTCGCCGCGAGCGGCGGCTACTACGCCGCGGCAGCAGCCGACGAGATCTGGGCGTCGCCCTCCACAATCACGGGCTCGATCGGCGTCTTCTACGGGAAGGTGGACGTCGCGCCGCTGGCCGCGCGCTTCGGGGTCGGCATCGAGTCCGAAAAGCGCGGCGCGCACGCTGGCGCCGACAGCATTTTCCGCGCGTTCACCGGCGAGGAGCGCGTCGCGCTCACGGAGAAGCTGCGCATCTGGTATCGCCAGTTCCTCTCGCGCGTGGCCGAGGGGCGCCGCATGCCGGTCGAAGAGGTCGACGCGCTGGCGCGCGGGCGTGTGTACAGCGGCGATGCCGCCAAGGAGGTCGGCCTCGTGGATCAACTCGGCGGCTTCGGCTCCGCGCTGGCGCGCGCGCGCGCGCTCTCGGGGCTCGACGAGGACGCGCCGGTCGTGATCCGGCCGAAGCGGCCCACGCGCTTGCTGGACTACGTGCTGCAAGCGCGCGACAACGCCGGGGCGGACCTGGCCCAGGCCGTGCCCGAAGCCTTCAAGCCGTTCTTGGCGCGGATTTTCTTGCTCCAGCACATGAGCGGCGTGGATCCGGTCGCGCTCTACGAGGGCCCGACCACGCTGCGTTGAAGACCCACTCCCCGCGCGCTGCTCACTGCACCATGGGGTTTTCGAACATCACCGGGATCACCACGGTCAGCCGGTCCTGTTCGGGGGCCAGCGCCGACGGCAGCGGCGCGAAAGGAGCAGCCTGCTCGATGGCCACCCGCGCCGCCTGGTCGAAGTCGCTGTAGCCGCTCGAGCGCAGGAGCCTGGGGGGGCCCAGCAGGCGGCCATCCCGATGGATCTGCACGCGGTACAGGCTCGAGCCCTGATCCTTGGCGAGCGCGCGGGCTTCTGGAAAGACCAGGCGATCCTGCACACGCGCGCGCTGCTGCGTGAACCAATGCACGTAGCGACCGTCGCGGGTGTCCAGGATGCCCGCGCGGCCCGGGCCCGGCAGATAGGGGCTCGCCTTCGCCCCGCGCCCTTCGCCGCTCGGGGCAACGCCCAGCGACCCCAGCGCGTCTCCACCGAGGCCCTCCGCGCGTCGCTGGCTGCGTTGCGTGCTCGCGTCCACCAACGACCGCTCGAGGCGCGCGGCGAGCAGCTCGGCGTCCGTGTCGTCGTGCACACGCCCTTGCAGAACGGCGGGCGTGGCCGCGGGTCCGCGGTCCACGTTGGGACGCGCGAAGGCGACCCTCGCTCGGGCGGACGCCCGCACCCCACGTCCACCGGCGATCCCCTTGTCCGTCTGGTCTCGCGCCGCGCCGCTTGCGGGCGCCGCCTGGGCAGTCACGTGGCCATGGCGGACCTCTCCCTCGGAGACAGGCGCGTTCGACTCGCCGCCCCGCTCGCTCGCCGTGTCTCCGAGGGCGCTGCCGCTGCGCGCATCGACCGGCGAGGGCGTGCGGCGCTCGCGGTGACCCGCGGCGAAGTCGCTCGTGGCGAGGAAGACCGCGTCCCTCGCGTTGGGCGTCGCCCGCCTGGCCTCGAAGGAGCTGCGCGTGGCTGCGGTGTGGATGCGCTGCGTTTGGCTCACCTCGAGGTGGTTGAAATGCGTGTCCTGCAGCCGAACGTCGCTCAAGAACGGAAACAGCAAGAGCGCCTCCTCGGGGGCGGCACCCGTACCGCCACGCGCCGGGCTCTCTGCCGTGTCGAGGGCGCCTTGTGTGGGACGCCCCCCAGGTTCGGGCGGCTGCGCAGCGCGCGGGGCCATCATGGGCAGCGCGCCCCCGAGCCCGCGCGCGGGCTCGAACGGGACCTCGACGTCGAACGCGAGGGCGTGGCCATCACGCGCTACCGGTCCTGGAGCGTCCCGCTCGGGGAGCACCCACGCTGCCGCTCCATGCATCAGGAGGGAAGCCGCGACGGCGTACAACACGCGCTCGGAGGGGCTCACCCGTTTCATTCTAGCGACTTCCAGAGGTGCCCGGGCGCTGCGCTTTTGCAGGCCCAGAACGAGCCTGCTAGATCGCGGACCCGAAACAAGGGCTTAGGAGAGCAGCAATGACCGAGATCGTCGGCATATTTGGTCGCGAAATCCTGGATTCTCGAGGCAACCCCACCGTGGAGGTCGAGGTTCAGCTGGCCGACGGCGCCTCAGGTCGCGCCGCAGTTCCTTCGGGTGCTTCCACCGGCGAGTACGAGGCCTATGAGCTCCGCGACGGAGACAAGTCGCGGTACTTGGGCAAGGGTGTGCTCAAGGCGGTCGAGAACGTCAGCAAGGAGATCGCGCCCGCGCTGCTCGGCCTGGACGCCATCGATCAGGGGGCCGTGGACGCCGCGCTGCTCGAGCTCGACGGCACCGACAACAAGCAGCGCCTCGGCGCCAACGCCATCCTCGGCTGCTCGATGGCCGTGGCGCGCGCGGCCGCCGAAGCCGTGGGCCTTCCGCTGTGGCGCTATCTGGGTGGCGCCCAGGCGCGCGTCTTGCCCACGCCCTTCATGAACATCATCAACGGTGGCGCCCACGCGGACAGCGGCCTCGAGGTGCAGGAGTTCATGATCGTTCCGGCAGGCCTACCGAGCTTCCGCGAAGCCCTGCGCGCGGGCGCCGAGACCTTCCACCAGCTCAAGAAGCTGCTCGCCGCGGAGAACCTCTCCACGGGCGTCGGCGACGAGGGCGGCTTCGCACCACGCCTGAAGAGCAATGAAGACGCGATCGCCATCATCATGAAGGCGATCGAGGCCGCTGGTTACCAGCCGGGCAAGGACATCTACCTGGCGCTCGACTGCGCTGCGAGCGAGTTCTTCGACGAGAAGACGGGCAAGTACACCTTCGACAAGAAGGAGCACACCAAGGCCGAGCTCGTGGAGACCTACAAGAAGCTGGTGGCCAAGTACCCGATCATCTCCATCGAAGACGGCTGCGACGAAAACGACTGGGAAGGCTGGGGCCTGCTCACCGCGGCGATCGGCAGCAAGACCCAGCTCGTGGGGGACGACCTGTTCGTGACCAACGTGAAGCGCGTGGAGATGGGCATCGAGAAGAAGGTGGCCAACGCCATCCTGATCAAGGTCAACCAGATCGGCTCGATCACGGAGACCCTGCAGACCATTCGCCTGGGCGCGCTCAACGGCTACGCCTCCATGATGAGTCACCGCAGCGGCGAGACCGAGGACACCTTCATCGCCGATCTCGCGGTCTCCACTGGCGTCGGCCAGATCAAGACCGGCTCGGCCTCCCGCTCCGAGCGCATTGCCAAATACAATCAGCTCCTGCGCATCGAGGAGCAGCTCGGCAAGAGCGCCGAGTACGCGGGCCTCAGCACTGTTCGCCGCTGAGCGCTCTCGCGAGAGCTTGGGTCTCGCGACGCCCGTGGTATCAGCTACTTCTTGAGTAGCTGATCCACGCTCTCGCGAGAGTTTGGGTCTCGCGACGCCCGTGGTATCAGCTACTTCTTGAGTAGCTGATCCACGCTCTCGCGAGAGTTTGGGTCTCGCGACGCCCGTGGTATCAGCTACTTCTTGAGTAGCTGATCCACGAA
>JBIQKA010000054.1:0-3680 GCA_044507075.1 Myxococcales bacterium | reverse complement strand
TTGGGTCTCGCGACGCCCGTGGTATCAGCTACTTCTTGAGTAGCTGATCCACGAAGGTGATGTCGTACTGGCCCGCGCGGAAGCCTTCGTGGCCCAGAATGCGCCGCAAGAACGGGCTGTTCGTGGGCAGGGGCACGATCGCAGATTCCGCCAACACGCGGTCCAACAAGAGCAACGCCGCATGGCGCGTGGGAGCGAACGTGATCACCTTGGCGACCATCGTGTCGTAGTCGGTGGTCACCTTTGATCCCGGTTGGATGCTCGCCTCGATCCGCAGGCGCCCCGGCGAAGCGTTGGGCCAGCGTACCTCGGACACCGTGCCGGTCGCAGGAGCGAAGTTGCGGTTCACCTGCTCGGCGGTGATGCGCACTTCCATGGCGTGACCCGACGGGATGGCCCGCTTGATCTCGGCGGGGATAGGGCCGCCATGGGCGATCACCATCTGCGCTTCGACCAGGTCGATATTGGCGCACATCTCGCTGATCCCGTGGGCCACCTGCAGGCGCGGGCGCATCTCGAGGAAGTACGCCTCGCCCCGCGCGTCGATCAGGAACTCCACCGCCCCCGCACCCACGAAGCCCGCTTCTTTCGCGAACCGCAGCGCCCCATCCCACACGGCCTCTCGCACTCGCTCGGCGTGCTCGCTCCCGAGCAGGGCGGGCGCTGGAGACTCGTCGAGCAGACGCAGGCCGGCACGCTGGATGCTGCACTCGCGGTCACCCACGATCACGAGCTCTCCGTGCGCATCGGCGACCACTTGCACCTCCACGTGCCGCGGTCGGCTCAATGCCTTCTCGAGGTATACGCGTCCATCCCCGAACAGCTGCTGGGCGCGGGCCTGCACGCGCTCGATGACACCTGCGAGCTCACCCGGCTCGCGCACCAGCGTGGGCCCAAGTCCACCGCCGCCACGCACGGCCTTCACCGCCAGGGGGTAGCCGAGGAGCTCCGCGAACGGCACCGCGTCTTCGGCGTTCTCCACGGCCCGCTCGCTTCCGTCGATCACGCGCACCCCGGCGGTGATGGCGATCTCCCGCGATTGCACCCGATCGAGCAGCTTCAACATCAGCTCTGGGGGAAGGCCCACGAAGCTCACGTCGGCCTCGCGCGCGGCCTGCGCGAACGCGGGGCTCTCGCTCAACATGCCGTACCCTGGGTGGATCACATCGGCGCCGGTGGCCTTGGCGGCGGCCAAAATGGCGGGAATGTTCAGATACGAGCTGCGCGCGTCGGCGGGGCCGATCAGCACCGATTCGTCGCAGGCCTGACAGTGCACCCCGTCGGCATCCACCTCGCTGTAGATGGCCACCGTCTCCATGCCCAGCCTCTTGCAAGTGCGGGCCACCCGAGCGGCTATCTCGCCGCGGTTCGCGATCAAGACTTTCTTGAACATTCGAAGGCGAGCTTGCCCGATGCCCGCCAAACTGGCCACCGATCGTCGCGTTCCCGGGGGCGGCCTTCGTTCCCCTGCGCGGCCGCACACGGGCGGGTTTGACGAACAGCGCGTGCCGCTCACACTCGTGCCCGTGCCGGTCCTCGTGAGTCGTGTCGATGTGCCCTCCAGGCTGATCCCGTCGGCTTCCATCAAGCGCCGAGCGGAGCGCATGCTCGAGGCGCTTCAGCTAGGCGACGCGGAGCTCTCCATCCTGCTCTGCGACGACCGCACCATCCACGCGCTCAATCGCGAGCATCGGCGCAAGAACAAGCCCACGGACGTGCTCGCCTTCGCGCTACGCGAGGGCAAACCTGTGCCTGGATCCAAGGCCCTTGGGGACGTCGTGATCTCCCTGGATACCGCGGCCCGGCAGGCCGAGGAGCTCGGACGCACGCTGTGGGAGGAGGTGACCTGGTTGCTCGCCCACGGTCTGCTCCACCTGCTCGGCTACGACCATCGAACCGTCGCCGAAGAGCGACGCATGAACGCCAGGGCCGACATGCTGATCGCAGCGACCAAGAAGCGGGGCCGAACGTGACACCTCGAGCTGTGGACAAGCTCCGCAAATGGCTCGACTTTGCTTCACCCGAGATCTCCGCGCCGCCGCCCAAATAGGTGATCTTTTGGGCGTAAATGCTGCAGTTTGGAGGGGTTGTGAAGCAAACTTGCGGGCCCCTCCACAGGAGCGCCGAGCGGCCTGTGGGCAAGCTGTGGATTTCCCGTCGACGGGCATGGCGCGCGCGCGTCCGCGGAACATCGCGCGGAACGCCGTACAAAAAGCGCCCAAGAACGATCTGAGGCGATCGTCCAAACCGCGGCTCAAAACGGTCGCGGAGCACCCTGGCCGGGCGTTTCGCACGGTTTTTTCAGGGGTCTTGGCGGAAAACCTATTGCGATGCTGAACAGCGGATGCATAGATGCGGCGAACCGCGTGATGCGGGACGTCGAAATGCCCAAAAACCAGGGGCAAGGACGAGTTCAGGGGCCCATGACCAGCGTGGTGATGGCCTCCGTAGGAGGAAGCAATGGCGAGCAAGAAGGCACCGGCGGCAGCGGGCGGCAAGAAGTTGAGCAAGAGCCAGGTCATCGGCTCCTTGGCGGAGAAGACCGGCCTTTCCAAGAAGGAAGTGGCGAGCGTGTTCGGCGCATTGAGCGAGCTGATCAAGCGCGAGCTCGGCAAGAAGGGCCCCGGCGAGTTCGTGGTGCCGGACCTCCTCAAGCTCAAGATCCGCAACATCCCTGCCAAGGCCAAGCGCAAGGGCATCAACCCCTTCACCGGCCAGGAAGTGACCTTCCCGGCGAAGCCCGCTTCGCGCAAGATCCGCGCGACCGCGCTCAAGAAGCTCAAGGACATGGTCTGAGCTGAGCCCACGCCAGGCTCCTGCCGGCACGTGACGCCGTCTCGAAAGGGACGGCGTTTTTTGTTTAAGCCGCCGCGTCGAGTCGGTCCGAGGCGGGGCGAGGGGAGTCAGGGGGCAGGTAAGGGCGGCGCCACAGTCGGCGCGCTGGTGGTGTTGGGGGCAGACGGCGGTCGCACCAGCTCGCGCAAGTAACCCAGGATGAGCCGGGTTTGCTCGAGGCTGAGCCCCACGGTCAAGGTCACCTCGGCGCCCTCCTGGACGATGGTCCCCTGCTTGAGTGGTTCGGCCAAGCCGAGCATCGACACCAGCACATTGCGGCCGTAGGCCTCGCGCAGCTTGTCCCAGAAAGCCGCCCCGGCGACCGCTTTTTCGGCGTCCGCGAATACCAGGCGCCCACGCAGCTCCACGCGCGGTCCCGGCAACTCCCGCGCCGACAAGCGCAGCTTGGTGGGCACCCCGCGCGTCGCCCGCCGCACGAACTGCTCCGCCCCTTCGACCTCCACGGACAAACCCTCGTCGGGTTCCATGGAGAGCAACGCGTCGGCCGGGTGCTCTTGGGCTTCGTCCTGCTTTCCCTCGCCGCTCTGGCGTCCCTTCTGCGCGCGCGTGGCAGCAAACGCCAGCACGCGCGGCAGGTCTTCCTCGCGGCAAATCGTGAAGTGCGCGGGGCCGACGAGCGCGATCACCCGAGGCGTGACATCAGGGTTGGCCCAGTTGGCTACGCGCACCCCCGAGTGCGTTCGAAAGTGGGCGCTCGCCCCCTGGGCGCTCGCGAGCGCTTGCACGGCATCGAGGACGGTCTGCTCCGTGCCGATGTAGCGGCCAGCGATCACGATCTTCGCGCGCTGCAGGTTCGGGGTCGCGATCATGAAGCGGTCGAGCTG